>CAZSSB010000001.1:0-40997 GCA_964609245.1 uncultured Planctomycetales bacterium
GGTGCGCGGCACCGTCCAGGCCGATATCCTCAAGGAGGACCAGGGCCAGAACACCTGCATCTTTAGCACCGAGTTCGCGCTGAGGATGATGGGCGACGTCCAGCAGTACTTCACCGACCACGACGTGCGCAACTACTACAGCGTCTCGATCAGCGGCTACCACATCGCCGAGGCGGGCGCCAACCCGATCCACCAGCTGGCGTTTACGCTGGCCAACGGGTTCACCTATGTCGAGTACTACCTCAACCGCGGGATGGACATCGACAGCTTCGCGCCGAACCTGAGCTTCTTCTTCTCAAACGGCATGGACGCCGAGTACAGCGTGATCGGCCGGGTGGCGCGCCGGATCTGGAGCGTGGCGCTGAGTCGCAAGTACGGCGCCGGCCAGCGCGGGCAGCTGCTGAAGTACCACATCCAGACCAGCGGGCGCAGCCTGCACGCCCAGGAGATCGAGTTCAACGACATCCGCACCACCCTGCAGGCGCTGCTGGCCACCTTCGACAACGCCCAGAGCCTGCACACCAACGCCTACGACGAGGCGATCACCACGCCGACGGAAGAGAGCGTGCGGCGCGCGCTGGCGATCCAGCTGATCATCAACCGTGAGTTCGGGCTGACGTTCTGCGAGAACGCCACTCAGGGCAGCTTCATCATCGAGGAGCTGACCGACCTGGTGGAGGAGGCGGTGCTCAGCGAGTTCGACCGCTTAAGCGAGCGCGGCGGGGTGCTGGGCGCGATGGAGCTGCAGTACCAGCGCGGGGTGATCCAGGACGATTCGATGAAGTACGAGCACATGAAGCACGACGGCAGCCTGCCGCTGATCGGGGTGAACACCTTCCTGCCCCGCGACCCGGCCGAGGCCAGCACCCCGCGCGAGATCGCCCTGACCCGCGCCACCATCGCGGAGAAGGACGAGTGCATCCGCCGGCTGGCGGACTTCCACGGCCGCCACGCCGATGAGTGCCCGCGGGCGATCGCGGCGCTCAAGGAAGCGGCGCTCAGCGGCGGCAACATCTTCGCCGAGCTGATGGAAACGGTCCAGCACGCCAGCCTCGGCCAGATCACGCACGCGCTGTACGAGGTCGGCGGAGAGTACAGAAGGAACATCTAGCGCGGGATCGCCCTGGGAGCGCCGGCATCTTGCCGCCTGGGAGCGCTGGCTTCCAGCCGGCATCTTAGATTCGATTAGCCGGGCCAGGTGCCCGCTTAGCACCGCTCAGCTCTGCGTTCGCAACCCGGCGCTGCTATAGGGCCACAGCTCGGGCCGCCCCGCCAGCCCGGCCCGGACGGGATTGCTCTCCACGTACTGCACGGCGTTGCGGTAGTGCCGCTCGTTGCGGATGAAGCGGTCGAAGTATTCGCGCTGCCAGAACCTCCCGCTGCGCCTCAGCAGTTTGTTCCCCTGGTTGGCGATGTACGATTTCCAGGAGTGAACGACCTTGGGCAGCGGGCAGCCCGCCAGGAACTGCGCCAGCACGTGCAGGTGGTTGGGCATCACCACCCACGCCAGCAGCCGGTAGCGCTCGCCGTCGAAGTGCAGCAGCGTCTCCTGCGCCAGCCGGGCCACGCGCGGGTCGCGCAGGTAGCAGGCGCCGTGACCGGCATCGAGATAGCGCTCCAGGGCCTCGCGGCGCTGTCCGTCGGTGAGGCGCAGCCGCGGGTTCTTCAGCTCCGCGATTTTGATTGCCGGCAGCGAGTCGTGGAGGCGAAAGGTCAGCAGCTGGAACAGGCCGGGCTCGTCGTAGTGCGGCAGATACCCCCGCGAGCGCCACACCTTAGCTGCGTCGCCGTTCGATGCAGCATCAGTATCGGTCATTGGACCGAGAATACAACAAGAGCCGGCAGGATGCCAGCGCTCCCAGGACCGAACCGCCTGGGAGTACCGGCTTCCAGCCGGCATCTTCGATTCGATCAGTCCGCTGGCGCGGCCACCTAGCGGGCCGGGGCGGACGGCGCGGTGTAAAATGGGGTCATTATTTCGCCGCAAGTGAGGGGCTGAGCTTGGCGGATCCCATCGTATTAGTGACGCGCTGCGCCATGGCGGCGGCGGTCACCAGCGTCCCGCTTGCATCCCGGATGCGGGCCTGCGCATCACACAGCGCCATTACAGCAAAGACTGGAGGAAGGGAAGATGCACTTCGAACTGACTGAAGAACAGAACATGATCCGCGAGACGGTGCGTGAGTTCGCGGAGAACGAGCTGGCTCCGGGCGCGCTGGAGCGCGACGAGACCAAGACCCAGGCGCTGGAGCAGTGGAAGCAGTTCTGCGAACTGGGCTTCGGCGGGATGACGATCGAGGAGGAGTACGGCGGCACGCCGCTGGACGCGATCAGCGAGGCGATCGTGATCGAGGAGCTCAGCCGCGTCGACTCCGGCTTCAGCGTGCTGGTCGCCGTCCACAGCGGCCTGACCGGCGCGACGCTGACCACCTGGGGCACGCCGGAGCAGAAGCAGCAGATCTGCACCAGGATGGCCAGCGGCGAGTGGCTGGCGGCCTACAGTCTCAGCGAGGCCGGCGCCGGCAGCGACGCCGCCGCACTCAGCTGCGCGGCCAGGCTCGACGGCGACGACTGGGTGCTGAGCGGCACCAAGATGTGGGTTACCAACGGTGGCAACGCCGACATGTACATCATCTTCGCCCGCAGCCACCCCGACGCCGAGAAGAAGAGCAAGCAGGTCAGCGCCTTCATCGTGCCGCGCGCCAGCGACGGCCTGACCGTCTCCAAGCTGGAGAACAAGCTGGGCATCCGTGCCAGCGACACCGCGGAGATCGTGCTGGAGAACGTCCGCGTCCCGCGCGGGATGGTACTCGGCGGCGAGGGCAACGGTTTCAAGGTGGCGTTCAACGCGCTGGACGTCAGCCGCATCGGCATCGCCGCCCAGGCGCTGGGCATCGCCCAGGGCGCCTTCGACTTCGCCCTCAAGTACGCCCAGGAGCGCGAGACCTTCGGCAAGCCGATCATCAACCACCAGAGCGTCGCCAACTACCTGGCCGACATGGCAACGCGGATCGAGGCGGCGCGCTTCTTGGTCTACCACGCGGCGTGGATGAAGGAGCAGGGGCAGGTGCACACCAAGGAGAGCGCGATGGCCAAGCTGTTCGCCGGCGACACCGCGATGTGGGTCGCCGACCGCGCGGTGCAGATCCTCGGCGGCTACGGCTACACCAAGGACTTCCCGGTCGAGCGCTACTTCCGCGACGCCAAGATCACGCAGATCTATGAGGGCACCCAGGAGATGCAGCGGGTGGTGATCGCCCGCGCGCTGATGGGCACCGTCAAGGGCGTCGCCGCCAAGCACGCCGGGTAGGCGCGCTATACTCAGTGGGGACAAGCTGCTGGGCTCGAGCCGAAAGGGAGGCATGCGATGGCGAGCAAGGCTGCGGCGGCCCGCCGGCGGATCGGCGTGCTGCGCTGGGTGGCGCGGATACTGCTGATCGTCTGGGCGGTCTACTGGGTTTATCTGGCGTTTACCGGTGGCCACGGCGTGGTGCCGGTGATCTACATGGTGCTGGTGGTGGCGATCCTGGGGCTGACCTGGCGCCAGGAGCTGACCGGCGGAGTGATGCTGATCCTGCAGGTGATCTTCGCCTGGAGCACGCTGGGCGGGATGCGCTTCGAGCTGAGCCAGTTCCAGCTCCTGATGATCATCCCGCCGCTGCTGGTCGGCATCCTGCTGATCCTGTGCTGGTGGGCGGTGCGCAACCCGCCGGCGGAGTAGCGGGGCCGGGCAGGGCGCGGCGTCAGTTTGTATCGCGCGACGCGCGGTAGTAGTCGCGGCCGTCGCGGCTGGTGCGCTCGATGGCTCCCTCGGTGGCCAGCTCCTCCAGGTACTTGATCACCTCGTTGACGTGCAGCCCCAGGGCGCCGGCGATGTCGCCCGTCGTGCAGGGCCGACGCTGAAGCATGGTCAGGATTTCCTGGCGGCCGGCGGCGAACTCCGGCAGTTCGTGCACCGCGCGGAAGTCGGCGGTCACTTCCGCGGGGGGGTCGAAGCGCGGGGCCAGCGCGTCCAGCTCCGCGGCCGTCACCGCGCGGGCGTACTCCTCCGCCGGCGGGCGCACGGCGGTATTGAGCTGGATGCGGTCCGGCCCGATGCGCCGCGCGGCGTCGATCAGGCTGGTCAGCTGCGACTCGCCGGTGTTGAGGCCCGCCACCAGGAAGACCTCCAGCCAGTACTGGCCACTTGTTTCGCGCCGCATCTCGATCAGGCCGTCGAGCATCTGCTCGAAGCTGAGCGAAGGATCGGGCCGGTTGATTGCCTGGAAGGTCTCCTCGTCGCCGGCGTCCAGCGAGGGAATCAGCAGGTCGGCGGGCGCCAGTTCGGCGCGCAGCTCGGGCTGCCAGAGCAGCGAGCCGTTGGTCAGCACCGCCACGGGAATATCCGTCAGCCGCTTGATCGCGCCGATCAGCTCGCCGGTGCCGGAGTGCAGGGTCGGCTCGCCCGAGCCGCTGAGGGTGATGTAGTCCGGCCGGCTGGCCAGCTTCTGCTTAAGCTCGGCCAGCACCGGCGCCAGCGGCACCCACTCGCGGCGCTCGCAGGTGCGCTCCGTGGTGCGGCCCAGCTGGCAGTAGATGCAGTCGTAGCTGCAGGTTTTGAACGGCACCAGGTCGACGCCCAGCGAGCGGCCGAGCCGGCGCGAGGGCACGGGTCCAAAGACATGGGGCATATAAGTAGGATAACAGCAGACCGGCGTCCCGCCACGGCGGGGTCGGCCCCTGCGCCCGGTAGGCGGGGTTTCAACCCCGCGCACCCACGGTGGGTTAGGCTAAGGTCGGCGGGTTGAAACCCGCCGCTACCACTCAATTGGGATCGGGGGGTAGCGGGGATGCCGGCAACCCCGCCGAGGCGCGGCAGCGCTCCCAGGCGCCGCTACGGAGCGCGGACGTCCCGTCCGCCCCCCGGTAGCCGCGCAGCTTCTGCGCGGCCCACGGGAGTGCGCGGATAAGATCCGCGCCTGCCAAACTCCGATCACTGACCACTGATCCCTGATCCCTGACCCCTGTAACCTGTCCACCATCCCAATCCCCCCTTACCGCTTACGCTTACGGCTCACCACTTCTCGTCCCCTGTCCCCTGTTCCCTGTAACCTGTAACCTGTAACCTTGCCCCCCTCATCCCCCCGCCAGGCCACGATAGCCAGCTTGCGGTCCACGTCCAAATGTGGTACTATACAGGTGTATAGGTCTGCGCGACGCAGGCGGTGGTGCATGCCCGGTGACGGATTAGCAGTGGCGACCGGGGCGCACCGCCGGCGGCAACTTGAAAACCGAAACGTGAGCGCGCCGCGCTTCGGCGAAGCCTGCCACTTGAACTCACCACCTGAACCTACTACTTGAACTCCCGCCAGTTCCGCCGCCCCGCGTTGCTGCTTATCATCGCCGCTTGGCGGTGAATGGCGGGCTGGATGCCCGCACTACTGATCCCGCCGCAGGCGGGACTGACGGCTGACAGCCGAGGGCCCTGATTAATTAGCGGTACTTAACATCTAACCCATGACGCTCAGATTCCTCCCGCCGGGGCGCCGCGGCGTGCCCTACAACTTGTACTTACCACTTGAGCATACCGCTTGAACTGCCGCCAGTTATTAGCGGCACTTAACATCTGAGCTTTGCCACTCAGATTTCCTCCCGCGGAAGACCACCGCGCGGCCTACCACTTGAACTACTACTTGAACTTACTACTTGAACTGCCGCGAATTTTTAGCGGCGCTTAACATCTGAGTCGCGCGGCTCAGATACCTGCCCGCCGGGCTGCTCCCCACGTTGCGGCCGTGCCCAGGACTCGGCCTCGACGAACACGCGCTTGACGGCCGGGTGCGCCGCCTTGATCTGGCGGTCCAGCTGCGCCACGATCCGCTCGATGTCCACCGCCGTAGCCTCGTCCTGGAACTCCACGCTGAGGTTGACCAGGATATAGCGCGGCCCCATGTGCATCGTCAGCACCTCGTTGGTGCGCAGGATCTCGGGGAAGGCCAGGGCCAGCTTGCGGATGGAGCGGACCACCTCGCGGTTGGCGCTCTCGCCGATCAGCAGGCCCTGGGTCTCCCAGGCCAGCCAGGCGGCGGTCAGCGCCAGGATCAGGCCGATCAGGATCGAGGCGACCGCGTCATAGACGTGGCTGCCGGTCAGCGCGGTTAGCCAGACGCCGGCGAAGGCCGCCACGATGCCCAGCATCGCGGCGCTGTCCTCGAACAGCACCACGAACAGCGAGGGGTCCTTGCCGTGCCGGATCGCCGCCAGATAGCCCCGCCGGCCCCTGGCCTTGTTGAACTCGCGGTACGCCATGTACCAGGCGACGCCTTCGAACAGCAGTGCCAGGCCCAGCACAATGTAGTTGATGTGGGGCGCGGTCAGCTCGGCCGGGTGCATCAGGTGCTGGATGCCCTCGTAGAGCGAGATGCCCGCGCCGACCGAGAAGATCAGGATCGCCACCACGAAGCTCCAGAAGTAGATCTCCTTGCCGTAGCCGAAGGGGAAGTCCTCGTCGGCCGGGCGGCGGGCCCGCCTGAGGCCGTGGAGCAGCAGCAGCTGGTTGCCGGTGTCGACGGTGGAGTGGATGCCCTCGCTGAGCATCGCGGAGCTGCCCGTCAGCGCCGCGGCGATGAACTTGGTGATCGCGATCAGCGTGTTGCCCGCCAGCGCGGCGTAGATCACCTTCTTTGAGGCGTGCTCCGTATGCCCGGTGGTCTGGTGCCTGCCGCTGGTCGCCATATTGTCACGCTTGCCCGCGAACCCCGCTGGACAGGGCGCATTGTAATGGATGCGGCGGATCGCGCGTAAGCCCGCTGGGCGGCTAGCCGGCGGCGGCGTCTCGGACGATCCGCCGCAGTTGGTCCAGGTCGGCGGCGGCCATCAGCCGCGCGCGCAGCCCGGCCGCGCCGTCAAAGCCGCAGACGTAGGCCTTGAAGTGCTTGCGCATCAACTCCAGCGGCTTGATCCCGCCGAACAGCCTGACGTACAGCTCAGTGTGCTCCAGCATCACTTCGAGGACGCGTGACAGCGGCTGGTCGTCGCGGCCCGAGTCGCGGTTGAAGAACCAGGGGTTGCCGGTGATGCTGCGGCCGACCATCACGCCGTCGCAGCCCGTCTGCTCCGCCCAGGCGTAGGCCTCGTGAAGGCTTTGCACATCGCCGTTGCCGATGATCAGCGGGCGCCGGTCGCGCTCCGGCTGCAGCTCAGTGGCCAGCTCAACGGCGCGCTCGATGACGCTCCAGCGGGCCGGGGACTTGAAGGCCTCGGCTCTGGTGCGGGCGTGCAGTGTGATCGCCGCCGGCCGGACGCCGAGCAGGCAGGCCAGCCAGGACTCGATCTCGTTGGCGCGGTAGCCGATGCGTGTCTTGACGCTCACGGGCAGCTCGCCGGCTCCGGCCTGGGCGGCGGCGATGATCTCCCGCGCCCGGCCATGGTCCCGAATCAGGGCCGAGCCGCCCTCGCGCTGCTCGACCTTCTTGGCCGGGCAGCCCATGTTGATGTCGACGCCGTCGAAGCCCAGTTCGGCCACAAAGCGCGCCGCCCCCTCAAAGCTGCGGGGGTTGCCGCCGTAGAGCTGGGCGACGATCGGGCGCTCGGCGGCGGTCTTCCAGAGCAGATGGGCCAGGTTGTCGCGGCCGGCGGAATCCAGCCCGTCGGCGGGAACGAAGCCCGTGTACATCACGTCCGGCTTGCCGTAGCGGGCGATGATGCGGCGATAGGCCGCGTCGGTGATCCCCGACATCGGTGCCAGCGCCGTGAACGGGCGCGCGAGCTGTCTCCAGAAACCGAATTGCATGATTGCCGCCGCGGGCAGGATGTTAGCATGGTGCCGTCCACTTGACATGCACGACACTCTGTCGTATACTTACGACACGATGTCGTAATGTTGCTGTACAGCGAGGAGGCCGGATGAAACCACCGTCATTGGCCAACGCGGAACTGGCCGTCATGGAGCTGCTCTGGCAAGAGGGGCAGCTGACGGCGCGGCAGGTGCGGGAGCAGCTCTACCCGAATTCGACTCGGGCGCAGCACGGGACTGTGCAGCGGCTGCTGCAGCGCCTGGAGGACAAGGGCTGCGTGAGGCGTGACCGTGGCCAGGCGGTGAACCTGTTTTCCGCCGTCCTGTCGCGCCGGGCCTATGCCGGGCAGCAGCTCGAGGCGTTGGCCGCCAAGCTGACGGCAGGCTCGATCGCACCCCTGATCACCCACCTGGTCGAGGAGAACAAGATCTCCCACGACGAGATTGAGCAGATTCGGGCCATCCTGGATGAGCAGGATGAAGGAGAGCGGTCATGACCGAACTCCTGTTACAGATCGGGCTCAGCAACGCGCTGTTTTCGCTGTTGCTGGCCTTCATCGCCCTGGTGCTTGGCCTGGCGTTCAGACGGCCGCAGCTGACCTATGTATTGTGGCTGCTGGTGCTGGTCAAGCTCCTGACGCCGCCCGTGGTCAGCGTTCCGCTGGCCCCGGCGCTGTGGCAGGCCACGCCGGGCGCTGCTGCGCAGCCTGCGCTAAAGCAGCCCGCGCTCAGCAGCCCGGGCCTGGTGGGCCCGGCTGAGCCAGCCGACCACGCCTATCTGGCTGGGAGCGGAACCACCGCCTCCCGGCTCAGCACGCGGGCGGTCAACTGGCTGGCGGCCGCCAGGACCTGGCTGCCGCCGCTGCTCTTGCTCGGATCACTGCTGGCGCTGGCTTGGTCCGCGGTGCGCGTCGCAGGCTTCCACCGCCGGCTGGCGGCGGAGGCCGAGCCGGCGCCGGCGGAGCTCCAGGGCGTCGCGGCCGCCATCGCGCGGCGACTCAGCCTGCGGCATGTGCCGGGGGTGTACACCACCGCGGCTCATTTGTCGCCGCTGGTCTGGTGGCTGCGGGGACGGCTGGCGATCGTGATTCCGGCGGAGCTGCTTCAGCAGCTGGACGCCGGGCAGCAGCAGCTGGTGCTGGCTCACGAGCTGGCTCATGTCCGCCGGCGGGATTACCTGGTCCGGTGGCTGGAGTGGCTGGCCTGTCTCAGCTTCTGGTGGAATCCGGTGGTCTGGTGGGCGCAACGCAACCTGCGCGCCGCGGAGGAGATCTGCTGCGACGCGCTGGTGCTGTCCTGCCTGAAGCCGCAGCCACGCTCCTATGCGAGGTCGCTGCTGGCGGTGGTGGAGTTTCTGGCCTATCCGGCACTGCGCCCGCCTGCATTGGCGAGCCAGATCAGTAGTGGTGGACTCTTTCTTAGGAGATGCAGAATGATTGTGTCAGACAACGCGAAACGAACGACAGCGCGCTGGATGCACGCGCTGGTGATTATCCTGGCGATAGTCGTGCTCCCGCTGGGGGCACATCTCTACGCGAAGGGCGAGGCAGAGACAAAGCCGGCCAAAGGTGCAACGGTGAAGAGCGACAAGGCGGTGGCCGGTACCAGCAAGCAGACGGAGGACGAGTACCTGCAGTCTGTCTGGGCGGGCCTTGAGGACAAGGTTGCGGCCGGCGAGCTGACCCAGGGCGAGGCGGAGGCGCGGCTGGAGGAGATCGAGATGGCGCTGAAGCTCAGCTCCTGCGCGGCAGCCACCTTCGAGGCCGAACTACATGCGGCCGAGGCCGAGGTGAAGGCCAAGGTGGCAGCCGGTACCATCACCAAGCAGGAAGCGGAAGGCAAGCTGGCGGAAATCGAGCGCTCGGCCAAGGAGCGCCACCTCGCCCAGCAGGAGACCTACAAGGCCCTGGTGGATGCCTGGGGCAGGTCGGAGACGCTGATCGGCGAGGGCATGGCGACCTTCGAGGAGGCGGTCCGGGAGTACGAGCACGCCAAGCAGGAGATCCTCACCGAGGCCGACGTGTATGCCGGGGCCAGCCAGTACTACCAGGATGCCGTGGAGGAATTCCAGGCGGCCATTCGGGCCGGCGAGATGAGTAACGCCGAAGCCTTCACCAGGCTGTCGACGGTGGAGATGGCGGTCTTCGCCAAGGCGTTCATGCAGGCGGAGCAGGAGTACCTGGAGCAGGCCGGGCTCAGTGCCGGGATCGCCAGCGGTGAGACCGCCGAAAAGCCGAAGGGCAAGGCACAGGCCAAGCAGCAGCAGGAAGCTGAGCAGCAGAAGGCTCAGCAGGAGCAAGAGAAGCAGGCGGAGAAGAAAGCAGAGAAGTAGCAGCCCCCCCACGGGGGGCGATGACGGCTGACTGAAACGGCGGCAGATCCGCAGACCGGCCGCAGCCTGGCCAGCGGGTCTGCCGCTTGGCGTCGCCTTGCCGCGGCGTCCCGCGTCACGGTACCGTGCTCAGCCCGCGGCGTGGTTCCACAGCAGCTCGGGAATCAGCCGCCGCAGCTCCGCGCAGTGCGGGGCCGGCGAGCGCAGATCCTCGCCGCAGCTCAGCGCCTCGGCGCGGCAGTCGCCGGCGCACCAGTGCCGGTATTCGCAGCTGCGGCAGCCGCTGCGGCGCGAGACGTGGCAGACGCCGCGCAGCCGCTGAAACACGGGGGATTCGAGCACCAGGCCGGCGACCGAGTCCGCCGCCACGTTGCCGCAGTAGTACTCCTCGCCGGTCAGGCTCGGGCAGGGATAGACCGCGCCGTCGGCGTCGATGAACAGCACCTGGCGTCCCAGCCCGCAGCCCGTCTTGCAGCCGGGCTCGCCGCACACCCTGCTCAGGATCGAGAAGAAGTCGCGCTTCAGCAGCGCCGCCAGTTCGGGCTGCCGCGCCGTCACGCGGCGCAGCTCTCCCCAGGCGGACAGCAGATCGGGCATCCGCTCGCGCAGCGGCTGGCCGCGGCCGATCAGCCGCAGCGGGATGAAGCGCACCTCGGCCGCCCCCAGCCGCCGGCCCAGTTCCAGGTATGCCTCGAACAGCGCCGGACCGTCGCAATCGAACACCATGCTCAGGATCACCGGCACACCGGCAGCGGTCAGCGTGGTGATGCCGTCGAGCGCGCGATGGAACGTGCCCGCGCCGCGCACCTCGTCGTTACTGGCGCTGTCCGGACCGTCGAGTGAGACCTGCACCTCGACGCGCCGCCCGGCCAGCATGCGGGCCAGCCGCGGATCGATCAACGTGCCGTTGGTGGAGAGCAGCACCGGACGGTCGAACAGCTCTTCGGCAAGTGCCAGGCAGCGCTCCAGCCGCTCGGGATCGATCGTCGGCTCGCCGCCCAGCAGGCTGAGGGTGGCGTCCGCAGCGAACAGGTGGCGCGCGCCGGCCAGCGCCGCCATCACCGTCTCCACCGGCACCTCGCGGGTGTGGCGGCCCGAGTTGTAGCACCAGCGGCATCTGAGGTTGCAGCGGTTGGTCAGGTTGTAGGTGATGTTGGCCAGGCTGACCGCCTCGTCCTCGACGGGCCGCTCCTCGGCCAGCAAACCGCGCCGCTCCAGTTCGCTCAGCGCCGCGGCCGCGGCCCGGCCAAGGTCGGCGGCGGGTGTGCCATTGCCGGCGGCCACCATCCCCACCGCCGCCTCCGCGCTGCGCGAGCCGTCCAGCAGCCGGATCAGCTCCAGCAGCTCGCGGTCCGCCACGAGCCACTGGGCCGGGCTGTCCCAGACCAGCAGGTAGCGCCCGCCGCGACGGTCAATACGGGCCGGAGAGGTCACCCGCGGGTGCCCGTCTGTTGCCACGGCTACGCCTGAACTAGTTTCTCGACTTACAGACATCGCGGTCCCTCATGCAGCTCGTCAGCGCCAGGCTGATCAAGGTCACCGGGACGGCCAGCATTAGCGCCCCCGCCACCAGCTCGCCGGGCGCCTCCGCGCTCATGGTGACGGCTGCTGCGTTCCACAGCATGTGGAAACCGATCGCCCACAGCAGGCCCCGCCTCAGCCGCACAAGCAGGCAGCAGATCAATGACAGAGCCGCCATCTGCAGCATCACCACCGGGCCGCCGCCGCTGTGCATGAATGCGAACAGCACAGTGATCAGCAGGATCGCCAGCGGCCAGCCCAGGGGTCTGACCAGCAGCCGGAGCAGCAGCCCGCGAAAGAACAACTCCTCCACCACCGGCACCAGCAGGATCAGCAGCCCACCGGCGTAGAGCGGCGGGATGACGCCGGTCAGCATGCACCACGCGGCCGTCACCCAGACGGCGATCGCGACCAGCAGCGTGACAAGCGGCCAGTCCGTGGTGCGGCCGCCGTATCTGGCGAGCAGCAGCAGATGAGCCACGAGCCCCAGATAGACAATCTCGGTGAACGGGACGAGCTGCGTGGGCAGGTAGGCGACTGCCAGGAGCCTGACCACGAAGAAGGCGGCGAGACCCAGGGCGGCCCCGCCCAGCAGCGCCGCATCCTTGTCCCACAGTGCGGCCAGGCTGCCTGGCGGACGCGCTACGCCCGTCGCGATCACTGCCCGTCGCGCGTCAGCGTCCATCGCGGACACCTGCGGCCGGGTTGTCCCGCACGCTGTAGTGGTAAACCCCCGCAGCGCCGTCGTCAGTCGCCACCGGGAGCGTTGTGATGTAGTCGTAGGCAGAGCTGATCGCCGGGAACATCAGCCCCACGACGGCGAGGCAGACGATCACGGCGGTCGCCAGCCTGCGGCGCAACGGCGGCATCGCCCTGGCCGACCGCAGCAGGATCAGGCCGGCGAAGAACAGCAGTATCAACGGGATGTTGAGGTCGAACAGGGCGGCGTTGTTGGCGGGCGTCGAGGGGGTGACTCCGGTGGAGGTCGCGGCTGCCACCACGTCGTGGTTGTCGTAGGCGCTGAGGTAGCCCGCGTGAAGAAAAGCACCGTCGGTCTCGGGCGCGCTGGCCTGAAAGATCTGCATATCGTCCTCCCATGCATTTTTCAAGCTGTCTGCCCACCCAGACCCCGCGCGCTGCGATGTTGTTCGCGCGCTGGCGTAGCGATTTGCGCATCCGGGCGGTCGGCAGACCTTAATACAAAGCGAGATTTCGGGCCATGGAGCAGCCGGTTCCCGGGGCTCAGCGGCCAGGACAGACCTGGCAGTCGCTCGGAATTGCCCGGTCGTGGTACACTTTGCGTAAGGCGCAGAGATGCGCCCCGGGGATAATGCTGGTTCGGCTGCACGCAGGGAGAGTGTCGTGCAGAAAGACAGCAACGCGAGGCCAACCTCAGAGGTCGTCGGCTTGGATGTCCTTCGCATCCTCAGCGTGGCGCTGATCGCGCTGTGCATCGCCGCCTGCAGCGGTGAGCGAACCGCAGGGAATCCGCGCGGACTCAAGCCGGATGCGCCGCGGCTCTATGAGAGAGCAGGGATATGGGCCGCGGGGCTGCCCGCTGCTCCGCGCGCAAGCGCAGCTGCGACCGGCGCGAACACGGCAGCTGACCGCACGCTGCCCGGCGCGAGTATCTATCGCTTCGACTGGGGCGGGTTTCTGTCCCGAGGAGTCTGGTTCCGAACGGGACTCCACGCGACCTTCAATCCAGAGGACGGCTCGCCGGCCTATGCCGTCTATACCTTCAGCCTTGCCGGATACGACGGCGAGCCGTACATCGAGCTGGGCTGGCAGTCGCCGCTGCCGGCCGCAGCCGATACCTGGATCGGCCTCAGCGACTGGGCTCGCGGCAGCTGGCGCTGGCACGCCGTCGACTCCGCCGGCATCGCTGTCACGGCGGGCCTGGACCCCTTCATCGACGAGGACGGCATCATGCTGGTTGTTGTCGCCTACGGCGGCGAGGAGCCATGCACGCTGGACTGGCTGCGCGTCGGTCCCGCGGATGGCCCCTGGCACTTCGAGACGGTGGCTGAGTCTGCTGATTATCCATACTATGCGCCAATCGTGGCCGGCGATGGCGGGGCAGACATGTACGCGGCGTACCTGACAACCGACACTCCAGAGCACTACTACCTCCCGATGATGGCCTTTGCGGGCCGTGAGGATGGGAGCTGGTCAGGCGAGGAGATCGTGGACCTCTGCCGCAGCACGCCGGCGCTGGCCGTTGACTCGCAGGGAAACCTCCACGTCTGCTACGACGGGCGCGGTGGCGCCGAGAGTGGGCTCATGTATTACGGCTTCTTCGACGGGGACCAGTGGTCAGACGAGGAGCTTGTGGGTGGAAACAGCAGCGGCATGCCACTGGGAATGCGGCTGGCGCTGGACAATGAGGACCGGCCGCACCTGGTGTTCGGCCTTGACGACAACGAGATCGTCTATGCCTGCCGGACGGACACAGGCTGGGAATTGACCACCCTGATAGAAGGGGAGGGCGACTGGAGCGGACAGATCAGTGCCGACATCGTTGTGAGTCCCGGGGGCGCGGCATACGTGTGCTATGCGTTTCCCGGCTGGCCGGCCTCGCTTACGGTCTTCACCGGTGAGGAGTGGACGTCTCACTACCCGCTTCCATACTTCATTGCCATGAGATCCCCGATCGCCATTGCCGTGAGCCAGCACGATGTGACTCACGTCTGCCTAAGCCAGCGCATCGAGGGGCATAGCTCGCGGCTGCGCTACTGCTATCTGGAAGGCTGTTCGGGAGGCGGGGTGCCGGACTGGCACGAGGAGCAGGTGGATGGGCGGCAGCGGCTGTATGACGAGGTCAGTATCACGCTGGACGCCGCTGAGGAGCCCCACATCTGCTACCAGACCTATCGGGACGATGCGCTGAGCGAGCCGGAGGTGCGCTACGCCCGGCGCCTGGACGGGAAATGGGTGAGCGAGCGCGTGACGAATTTGCATCTGCCGGACGGGGGCCATCCGTTCGTAATGGACAGCGCCGGGCGGCTACACCTGGCGTTCGCCACTGGCTGGCTGACCAACTGGAGCAACGCAGATGAGCAGGGCTTCGGGGTCGTGTACGCCTGGCGTGAGTGACCTGAAACGTCACGCGGGCTGTCCGCCGCAGCCAGTGAATGGACCGGACCGGAGTCCCGTGCTGCCTACTCGTTCATCTCCATGATCGACTTGAACTCGCGCCTGAGCTTCTTGCTGTCCCAGGCCTGGGCGATTGCCGGCTGCAGCCCGAGGGCCTCGATGTTGCGCTTCAGCTTCAGGTAGCGCACGTCGCTGAGCACGGCGAGCAGCTCGTCTTCGCCGCGCGCGATGTAGGCCGAGACCAGCACCGAGGACAGGCAGATGATCACCAGATTGCGCTCCTCCTCGCCAGTGCCCAGCTCCTCGACCAGCGGCTGCTCCTGCAGGCGCAGCAGGGTGGGCAGCGGCTCGGGGATGCCCCAGTGGCGGGCCACCTGCTCGCTGAGCAGCGGCGTGCAGACCCCCCAGTGCTCCAGCTCGAAGGCGAAGCGCTCGGTTTCGAAGGGGATCAGCCGGTACTTCTCATCCGGACCCAGGTCGGCCATGCCCAGCAGCAGGCTGCCCAGCCTCGCGATCAGCGCCGCCGTCGAGAGCATCGCGTTGTCGGCGGAGCCGGCCTTGAGCGCCACATGGTAGGCCAGCACCGAGGAGCCGCAGGACCAGCGCTGGACGAATTTGAAGTGGTTCATCGAGTAGCCGGGGTAGCGGCCGAAGATCGCCTCCAGGTGATAGGCGGAGATGATGATCTGCAGCATGTTGGTGCCCAGCTGGATCGCGGCGCGGTCAATGCTCGTCACCGGCTTGACCTGTCCCTGGGCCGCCGAGTTGGCCACCGCCAGGATCTTGGCGCACAGCACCAGATCGTGCTTGATCTTGTCGACCAGCTCCCGGGGCGGGATATCCTCGTGCCGCGCGTCGTAGGACACCGGCGGCAGGATCAGTTCCTTGATCTGGGGCAGCCAGCGGGCGCGGACATCCTGTGGCAGCTCCTCCCAGCGGGACGGCCGGGCCATTGGTGCAGCATCGCCGCCTTTCGGGGGCTCCGCTGCCGCCGGCTTCGTGGGCGGCGGAGCGGCAGCCGCGGCACCCGCCGCGCTGCTGGCAGGCGGTGGCCCACCCGCGGCCGCAGCCGGCTCGGCCGCACCTGCGGCGGCGCCGCCCCCCGCAGTGCGCGCTGGCGGGCTTCCAGCCTGAGCGGCTGGCCTGGGCGGGGCTTTGGCAGCAGGAGGTTGCTCAGTAGCTGCTGTTGAGGGCTCGGTCGTCGACGCTTCAGCCCTGGCGGTCTGCCGTTCGTCAAGTTCGCGCAGGGTGGAGACGATGCTCGCCTCGCGCGCCGACAGCTCCTTGACGGTGCTCTGATGCAGCGCATTGGCCAGGTCTCGCAGTTCACGGACACTCTGTTCAAGCGAGGCGGCCAGCTGGCCATGGGCCGCGTCTGCTGAGCTGGAGAGCTTGCCGAGTTCCTCCATCACTTCGCCGGCCGAGGAGCCCTGCGCGGCCAGCAGCACCTCTGTGGTCTTGCCCAGCTCCTGACCGATGTCTCTGGCCAGAGCCTGGTCTGCCGTGCTCGTGAACTCCCGCAGTTCGCGCACTTCGCGGCTGAGGCGGCCGGCCAGGCTGATCAGGTAGCCCACCAGTGACGCAGTTGCGACAATTCCGATGAGCGCTGCGGCTCCAAGAATCTCAGCGATCGGCATCTTCACACCCCCACCTGTACGTCAAGCGGTCATCAACTGAGCCGTCGGTCAGGCTGCATGCTTTCCGGCTGACCGATCACGCGGCCACTAGCATCTGCGGTCGATTATACACTGACCGACCGGGTTCGGATACCTTGCACCCCGGCCGGCGCGCGGCGTCCGGCTACTCCAGCACTGCGTACTTCAGAGCAGTGTTGACGCTGTGGCAGTAGCTCATGGCCGGATGTCCGTTCAGCGAGATCATATCGCCGCCGAAGCTGCCCCAGCCGATGTTGGAGTCCGTCGAGTCGATTAGCTGCCCGGCCGGCCAGCTGGAGCCGGTAGCGTCATTGGCGCGGAAGTACATCACATCGTGCTCCGAGCAGGTCACGAGGCCGATCGCCGGCCGGCCGTCGATCGTCACCAGGCCCAGCACCGTACGACCGCCCTGCTGGATCAGAACTGATGGCGTCGTCCACGCAGTGCCGTTCTGGTCGGAGGAGCGCTTGTAGCGGACCTCGAAGTAGCCGGGGCTGGCGACGAAGGCTACCGCCGGGCGACCGTCAATCACTGCCAGAGCGAGATCGCCGCCGCCTCCCTCCGTCTCATCGAACATCACCACCGGGGAGCCCCATTCGCTGCCGTCGGGCTTGATCGCCCGGACGTACAGCATGGCGCCGAGTGAATTGCCCCCCTGTGTGATCGTGTCCTCGTAGCACAGGGCCGGGTTGCCATTGACGATTATGAGCGGGCAGGTATAGCCGTACAGCGGCTGCGTCTTGGACACGAGCACCGGCTGCTTCCATGCTGTGCCCAGGTCATTGCTGGCCGGATAGAACTTGACTCCGACCATGTGCGTCGCAATCGCCGGTTTGCCGGCCACGTCCAGCAGTCCGAGGCCCGGGCCGGCACCGCCAGGCACGGCCGTCACGAACGGATTCCACTGCGTGCCCTCGCTGTTCTTGGCGACGGCATACGTCGGGTTGCCGCTCTTGCAGCCGCAAAAGCCGATACCGGGCACGCTGCCGTCGATCAGCGCCAGGTCGACCGAGTATGCGGCAACGCCGGGGTCTGCAATCGCGCCAAGATTGGCCGGCGTCTGCCACCCGCCGACGCCCAGCGGATTGGTGGAACGGATGTACTTGAGGCTGCGGCTCTGGTACTCATAGTAGGCAATACCCGGAGCGCCGTTGATGTCAGCCAGCGAGTTGAACCAGCCGGCCCAGCCTACTGGATCAAGCGTCGTGACATACCAGCCTTTGGTGCCGTGAATGGTGACCACTGCGTCGCCCTTGCCCCCCATGCTGTCCTTGACCCGCAGGCGCACCTTCACCGGTCCGCTCCAGATCATCGAGAACTGCCAGCTCGTCGGCGTCCCGGTGCCGGTCTCATCGTAGGTGCCGTCGTTGAAGAGGTCCCAGCCCCAGGCCACGATCGTCCCGTCTGTATCATAGGACGCCGAGCCATCCAGCGTGACGGTGAACGGGCAGGTGCCGCTGGTGGGGCTGGCAGCAATCTTCGCGACCGGGTAGTGGTTGCCGCTGCAAAGCATCCAGGTGGTGTCCTGGGCGCCGAGGTTGTCCGTGACCCGCAGCTTGACCCGGTGATCGCCCGGCTGCTCGCAGAGCCACTGCCAGTATGCATTGGTGTCACCATCGATCTCAAAAGCGCCATCGCCATCCAGGTCCCACTCGTAACGCACGATGGTGCCGTCGGGGTCGTAGCTCTGGGAGCCGTCGAGATAGACCGTGAATGACGGATTGCCGGACGTCGGGCTGCCTGTCAGGACTGCGACCGGGCGCTGGTTCAGGCTGGCGACGTTGATGCAGACGGTATCGATGTCGAACAACCCGGTGTCGTCGGTAGCCTTCACCGCAGCGTTGAAGATTCCCGACTCTGAGTACTCGTAGTCAATCGTGGGCAGCGGGCCCGAAGTGACTTCGAAGTCGCCGTCACCATCGAGATCCCACTCGTAGAGCTCAATCGCACCGTCCGGATCGGAACTGCCGGCGGCATCGAAGTGGACTGATTCGTTGATCGCAGCGTCGAGCGGGTCGGCGGTCAGCTCCGCCTGCGGCGGCTGGCCCGGCTCGCCGACCACCACGGTGGTCTCGGCGATCGCCTCCGCGCCCTGGCCATCGACGACGCGCACGCGCACCAGGTAGACTCCCGCCTGGTCGAAGGCGAAGTACCTGACCGGCTCGGAGCTCATGCTGTCCTCGAAGATCCCGTCACCGTCCATGTCCCAGTCGATGCCTTCAATCGCCCCGTGGGGGTCATAGCTGCGGGTCGAGTCGAACGTGATCTCCTCGAGCATCTCGGCCCGCGAGGGATAGGCGTCCAGCATCGCGACCGGCGGGAAGTTGATCTCGTCCAGGCAGATCGCGTATTTGACCTGCGAGTTGGTCTCGTCGAGGTAGCTGATCGCCGGGAACTCATCGACCATCAGCAGCCGGGTCGCGCGCCCCACGCTGTCCATGCTCTCCACCGCCTCCGGAGTGCCCCAGGCGCTGCCAACCGGATCCAGGGCTCGGACGTAGAGCAGATCGGCGGTCTCCGGACCGGCATAGTAGCTGATCGCCGGCTGGCCGCGCACGACTGCCAGGCAGGTGTCCAGATGAGCTACCGCGCCGAAACGGGTATCCACGCTGAGCGGGCTCATCCAGGTGGAGCCGGCTTCATCGCCGGCGCGCACGTATGCGAGGCCACTGTCGTCGAGGTACGAGATCGCGGGAAAGCCGTCGACCTCGCAGAGCGAGGCATAGCGTCCCACATCCGCGCCGGTGCTGACGGTTGCCGGCATGCTCCAGGTGCTGCCCAGCGGATCCTGGGCGCGCACATAGCGCAGCTCGGCAGTGCCCGGATGATGGAAAGCTACCGCCGGATGGCCTGCGACAACCGCGGGTGTACTGAATGAGCCGGCGACGGCTTCATCGGAGCCAAGGTCAGCAAGCACCTGGGGCGTACCCCAGGCTTCACCAGCGAGATCATCAGCCCGCACGTACATCAGTTGCTGGCTGCTCAGGTCCTGATAGCAGACCGCCGGGTGGCCGTCCACCAGCCACAGGTGGCAGTCCCAGCCTCCAGCAGCTGTGCTGGCCAGCTGCACCGGAGTGCCCCAGGTAGTACCGGCTGGATCGGCGGCGCGAGCGAAGTACACACCGCCCGCCGAGTCGTGGTGGCTGACCGCCGGGTGGCCGGCGACTTCCGCCAGCGAGCTGGCGAAGTGCGCGCTGGCGCTGTCGGAGACCACCACTTCGCTGGCCCACACCTGGCCCGTTGGATCCAGCGCGCGCTGGTAGACCAGCTGCTCCTCGTCAGAATCTGCATACAGCACGGCGGGCAGTCCGCCGATCACCGCCAGCGAGCAGTAGTTCATGCTGGCATCGACGGTCGCGAAAGCCGAGACGTTGCGCAGCTGCCAGCTGCAGCCGCGCGGCTGCTGGGGCGTGCTGGGCGTGCCCTGCGCCTCCTCGTCCACCGGGCGGACCCAGACGATCTGGTCGGGGTCGGGCTCGGGGTGCTCGAAGAAGAACCGCAGTCGTTCACCCAGCGGGTTGCCGATGTGGTCGCCGAACGGTACGAAACCGATCGGGGCCACGCTGGTCGGTTCATCATTGGCGCTCGGCAGGCTGTCCGGAGTGGGTCCGGCGTACACCTCGTAGCCCTGCACCCGCCGCGCGAAGTTGGCGCCGATCGGCGTGATGTCAGAGACGTTCAGCTCGCCGTTGGAGTCGCCGTCGACAACCGCCAGCGCACTCTCAGGGTCGAAGGGCCCCTTGGCCCCGAAATTGGCACCCAGCGGGGTCAGGTCGGTGACGCCGACCTCGCTGTTCTGGTCGTAGTCGCCGGTGCAGAAGTAGCGCCAGCTCAGTGCCTGACTGGTTGGATCCCAGTGCGCCTCGGTGCCGGACGCGTCATTGACAGGCGGCATGCTGGCCTGGCGCGGGGTGAAGGGGCGTAGTGCGAACCGCACCGTTGCCAGCACTCCCTCGCCGCTGAAACCGTCCCGGTTGCGGTAGTCCGTCAACACCTCGCCGTAGTGCACACTGCCGGGCTCGGCCAGGATTGCCAGCTCAAGGCTGCCCGGGTCCTCGACCGCCGGCAGAGTATCTGCTGATTCACCGTCCGCCCCGGTCAGCAGGCCCGTACCGGTTGCCGCCAGCGGATCGTAGCGACCGGCATCGTAGCTCAGCACGAAGTAGCAGGCCTTCAGCCGCCGGGCGTCGGTCACGCGGACACTCACCTGCACACCCGCTGCCTGACGGTCCACGGCGATACTGAAGTCGCCGGCGGCCGCGCCATCGAGCAGCGACTCGTCCAGCAGCTGCAAAGTGAAGCCCTCCGCGGAGTCGACCCTGAGGTCAACCGCGCTGGAGCCCCCGCCGCCGCAGCCATTGGCTGTCAGCAACAGCCAGCCCGCAAGCACCAGCATGACCATTGAAATACGGGGCGCAATGCGTTTCATACCGCTCTCCCTTGCGAGATTCTGTTCAGAGCATAGCAGCCAGGGCCGAACACGGCAAACCTGAGGCGCCGTGCGCGGGGTGCGAACCAGCGCACGCGATTGGAGGCTACGCTCGGCGACTCCGCCGGGAAGGCGGCATGGTCAGCTTCCCGGCGACGCCCGCGGACGGCTGGCGACGCCCGCGGCCCGCGTCCGGGCTGCGACTGGCGCACCGGCGTTCATGCTAGAATGGAGGCCAATCCGGGCCTTGGTGCGGCCGGAGCGAGGAAGGCGGATTCAGGGCATGAACGAAGAGTCCCACTCGGGCTGGGATCCGGTCAACGATCCCCAGTACGTACAGCATTTACTGCCGTTCCTGGCGCGGAAATACCGCTGGCTGATCCTGATCAGCTTCATCCTCGGCGGGCTAATCACTGGCCTGATCTCGCTGTTCCTGATGCCGGAGTACCGGAGTGCCGGCAGTATCCAGTTCGCCGGCGGCAGTGCGCCCGCCAGCCGGCTCAGCAGCATCCTGATGACGAGCTGGAACTCCGAGCTGGAGGACAAGAGCCTGACGATTCGCAGCCGCGAAATCGGCCGGCAGGTGATCGACGAGCTGGGGCTGCAGGTCAAGGTCTTCGATCTGCAGGGACCCGACGCGCCGCTTGCACGCCTGCGCCGGGTCTTCGTGCGCGGGGACAGCCTGAGCCGCCGTGATGAATTCACGCGCCTGACCATCCAGGATGCGACGGTCAGTGAAGACCTGCTGCGAGCAAGGGAGATTGTGCTCAGCGCGGATGAAGCCGGCAACTGGTCGGCGCTGGGTATGACCGGCGCAGCGGGCGAGCCCCTCGCGACCGGCTCGTTTGCCTTCACTCCCGTGTTCGGGCCCGGGCATCGGGCCGGCAACCGCTACAAACTGATCGTGCTGCCCGAGGCCACCGTCTGGCAGGAGTACTTCAATGCCCTCTCGGCGGGACCGGCCAGCGGCAATGCGATGAGCACCCTGGCGGTGAGGTTCACCTACCACAACCCGGTCGTCGCGCAGCAGGTCGTCCAGCTGGTGCTGGACAAGTTCCTGGAGCTGAAGCGGGAGCAGACCTACGGCGCGACCGACGTGATGCTGAGTTTCATCCGGTCGGAGATCGACAAGGCAGAGCAGGAAGTGGACCGGCTCGCGCAGGAGCTGAGCGAACTGCAGGAGGAGACCGGTGTCTACAGCGTGGAGGATCAGGTCCGGGTTGAGCTCCAGGCGCTGACTGACCTGGCCGGACGCCGGACGTCCAAGCAGATCGAACTGAGGCAGCTGGACTACTACGACTCGCTGATCAGCAGCGAGTCCTTCCTGACGACCGGTGACTTCGACCAGCTGCTGGACGTGTCGCCGGAACTGCAGGGCTCGTTCGGCACGATCGGCGAACTCGCGGTCCAGCTGACCGCCATGCGGGAAGCGAAAACCGACGAACACCCCGACGTCAAGGCGCTGCAGGCTGAGATCGAGCTGGCGGTGGCGCGGACGGCCGAGCACCTCAAGTCGCGGCGCAACTCCACCACGATCGAGCTTGGCCTGCTGGAGCGCGACATCGCCAAGTACACGGAGATGCTGGAGGACTCGCCGCTGGCGGGCGGAAAGGCGGGGCTGCTCAAGGCTGACATCCAGATGCAGCGGCAGATCCTCAGCACCTACAAGCAGCAAGAGGCGACCTCGATGGTCCAGCGCGCCGGCACGAACCTGGAGATGAACCTGCTGGATCGCGCCCACTTCCCGACGCGCCGCGACAAGCCGCGGGTCAAGTTCAACGCCGTCCTGGGTGCGATCAGCGCTCCGTTGTTCGTCGCCGTGATCCTGATCCTGCTGGAAGTCAGGATCCGCCGGTTCCGCAGCCTCAGGGACCTGCGCCTCGGCACCGGCCTGAAGGTGCTCAGCGTGCTGCCCGCGAGACCGGCACAGGAGCGCTGGGCGCCGGGGGACTACGACGCGAAGCAGGTCGAGCGGTTGAGCCGCTACCTCTTCGCCGGGACGCGCACGATCGGGATTGTCCACCTGGCGGGTCCGGCCGGCGGGTTCGACGTTGCCTGGATGCTCGGCGGCGCCTGGCCGACGTCCGGGCAGCGCGTGCTGCTGGTGGACGCGGATCCCGTCGGCGAGGCGCTGTCCGCCGCGTGCGAGGTGCAGCGGCTGCCGGCACTGACCGAGGTGGCGGCCCAGGGCGGTGAGGTGGCCGCCGCGGTGCACGCTGTCGATGAGCATCGAGGGATCGCCAGGCTGGGCAACCATGCCGTCAGGTCCGGACAACTGGACGCACTGCTGGCGAAGCTGCACGAGACCTACCGCGCCGTGCTGATCTGCCTGCCGGCGCCCCAGGCCTGGACGCCACAGGCGGTGGAGATTGCACCGCCCGGACTCGTGCTGAGCCTCCCGCAGGGCTACTGCAGTATCGATGAAATCCGGCAGGTGTGCGCATCCGCGACGGAGCAATCGCGCGCAATCAACAGCGTGGTGGTCACCCACTACTCGCGGCAGCGCGACTACCTGGCCAAAGAGGAACTCCGCTTTGTCATCATCAGCCCTGGAGGCTAGACCGGGCAGCAGGCCGCTGGCGGCGACGCCATCCATCATCCGGCTTGCGCTGCATCCGCTGGAGGTCATCCTGCTGGCGCTCAGCCTGGTCGGCGGCTCGCTCAATATGAGCACCAACCGCGCGGTCTCATACGTCGGCTTCGGGCTGATCACGCTGGCGCTGCTGTATGCCTGCTACCTGCTCATCGGGCGACTGCTGGCCGGCGCGAAGTGGCCGCGCGAGCTGAGGCCCGTGGTCTTCTGGGGCTGCCTGCTGGGCTGGCTGTACCTGATCACGCTCATGCTCCACGGGCAGCTGAGCGGCATCCTGTTCTCGACGGGGCGTCTGTGGCTGTTCCTGGGTTTCATGCTGCTCGTCGCCTGCGTTGACTGGAAGGCGGCGTATCTGCAAATCCTGGCCGCGTGGCTGGGCGGCTGGGTGGTGGTGCTGAGCGTCTGGTGGGCCGCTGCTGGTTTCCCCAGGGGCTTCAAAGCCTATTTGGTCAGCGGCAACGGCCTGGGACCGTTTGCCGCGCTCGCCCTGTTCTTCCTCGGCCTCGCCTGGCTGATGACGAGTCAGCGCTGGCCGCGCCTGGTATACGCCGGGCTGTCCGTCCTCAGCCTCGGATTGCTCTGGGGCTCCAGTGCCCGATCGGCGATGCTCGCCGTCGTCATTGCGCTGCTGGTTTACGCGCTCTGGCCGTGGCTGAGCCGCCGGCGCCTGCGCATGCATCTCGTCTGGATTGTGCTGCTGTGCATCGTGGCCAGTGCCTATGTGATTTATCCGCTGGTCAGGACTCAGCCGGTGTACGATCAGCTGCAGTCGCTGAGCCTGCAGCTGACCAGCAAGAACGTCTACTCCGGCCGGGATGTGATGTGGATCCTCGTGCTGAGGAAGATTCAGGAGCGGCCCTTGTTGGGCTACGGCCCGATGGCCGAGCCGCGAAAGCTCTTCGCCACGGACCACCGGGCCTACAGCACCTACTTACTCATCGCGCTGCAGGTTGGTCTGATCGGACTGGCGCTGTTCATACTCCTGCTGAACGCGATCTGGAACGGATTCTGGTCCGGCCGGAACCATCCCGCGGTCCGGATCGCCGCTGCCGCTCTGGTATTCATCGTCGTGCACGATATCTTCGAGGCGCATTTTACCCAGGGCAACGCGGCGCTGGGCATTCTCATGTGGATGAGCATCGGCATCGGGCTTGCATATAGCTGGCAGAATCGCGAACAAGGCGCAATCGAGCCCACGGATGCGTGTCCTCCGCTGCGCACCACGCGCAGGCCGGTAGCGGTCGCGCAGTCGACCAGCCCGGAGCAGCTTCGAGGCCGGGGCCAACCACCCGGATAATCTGGCGACCCGTGCGCTTGTCCGCAGGGCGTGTATTGTATAATGTGTTCACGTCGGCCGGATTTCATGTCAACGATGTTCATTCAGCTGCCCCCAATGAACCTCCTGCGGCCCACATCCGTTTACTTCCTGGGTGAGGTTCTCAATCGACTTGTTCCCTTTCTGCTGATTCCGGTCCTGACACGCTATCTCACGCCTGACGAATACGGGATCGTTGGGCTATTTGCCGTCGTCCTCGGCATCATCGGACCCCTGAGTCATCTCAATCTGGCCGGAGCTGTCGGCCGTTTCTACTTCGAACGCGAAGCAAGCATCAGCGACTTCCCCAACTTCATCGCCAATTGCCTGTACTTGAGCACTGCCGGCGCGATTGTGATCGGCCTGCTGGCACTGACATTTGCTGATCCAATCGGCAGTCTGTCATCGTTTCCACCCTCCTGGCTGTGGAGCGTGATCGTCGTCAGTTACGGCAACTCCCTGGGCCTGGTCATTCTCGGCCTGTGGCAGATGCGTCAGCAGGCCAGGCCGTACATTCTGTTCATGTTCCTGCGGACGGTGATGAATTTCGGGCTGGCGATCACCCTGGTTGTGTACTACGGATTCAACTGGACCGGTCCGATTGTCGCGCAGGTGCTGTCGATGTCGATCTTCGGGGTGGTTGCCATCTGGCTCCTGGTGCGGGGAGGCTGGATCAAGCTGGGTTGGAACAGGCAGTACGCCAAGCTGGCGCTGAGCTTCGGCTTGCCGCTGATCCCCCATGCGATTGGCTCACTGCTGGTCGCACTTGTTGACCGCGTGTTTATTTCGCATGCCTGCGGCCTGGCCGGCGTGGGAATCTATACCGTCAGTTACCAGATCTCGATGGTGGTGCTGTTCGCAACCGACAGCTTCAATCGGGCATGGGTGCCGTGGTTCTATCAGAAACTGACCGAGCGCGATCCGCGGACACTGGCGAGGATTGTGAGGGCGACCTACTTCTATTTCCTTGCGGTATTGACCGCGACGGTGTTGTTCGGGTTGCTGATACCGCCTGCACTCAAGTACTTCGTCGGTGTGCAGTACGCGGAGTCGAGCAAGTATGTGCTGCTGCTGGCCATTGCGTTCGCGTTTCAGGCGATGTACAAGATGGTAACCAACTACATATTCTTCAGCAAGCGAACGTATCTTCTCGCCTACATTACCGGCGCGGTCGCGGTATTCAATATCTCGCTGTGTATCCTGCTAATCCCCCGGTATCATCTTTACGGTGCGGCGGTGGCGACATTGCTGAGCTATCTGGCCACATTCATCGTGACCTGGATTGTGGCTGCCAGATGCTATGCGATGCCGTGGAGGTTGAGTCGTCAGCCGGCACGAGCGTGATGAATCGAAGGTGACGAAGGGCATGGAGCCTTCAGGAACAATGGGTCTGGTGTGGGAGTGCGAACGGCGCTTCCCGGTGGCCGACTGGCGCGTGGGGGAAATCCATGCCTGGCCGTTGATCCGGAAGAACCTGGCAGAGAACCTGCGCACGCTGCCGGCGGAAGCTGCCGCGAGGGGCCAGCTGAGTCGGGCGCTGCGGGGTGCTTTGGAGCAGCAGCGCGCCGCGGCGCTGGACTGCCGTCGAAATGCGCGGGTTAGAGAGTCAGACGTGCTGTTTCTCAGCAACGCCTCCTGCCGGTCGGTGGTGAATGCTCGCTGGATGGACAGGCTGTGCGACCCGGTGCGCGAGCGGCTCGAGCTCATGGGGCACCACTGCCTGCACCTGGAGCTGGCTGCGCAGGAGCAGTATCGCATTCCGCGCTGGCGCAACTCGAAGTACATGCAGCAGGCCGTGATGTGGCAGCATCTTGGCAACATCCTCCGGCCGCGACAATGGGAGGACCGCGAGGTTGAACTTGCCGGCTTTGAGGATCTGCTGGACTACGTGAAGCAGGACATCTATCCGGAATGGAGATTCAGCCGCGCCATCCTGCTGCAGAGCTGTAGTCTGCTTGAGAAGCTGGCGCTGACCTTCGGCCGGATCCTCGGTGCAACCCAGGCCCGGCTGGTGTTCGTCATGTGCTACTACGGCCTGACGGGCCTGGCTGCAATCCACGCCGCCAGGCAGCGGCAGATTCTGAGCGTTGATCTGCAGCACGGTGTGCAGGGCGAGCTGCACTTCGCCTACGGGCCCTGGACGAACTGCCCGCGGGAGGGATTCACGCTGCTGCCGGACAGGTTCTGGTGCTGGAGTGAGGCGGACGCCGGCCAGATCAACTCCTGGGCCACGGTGACCGCGCCGCGGCACAGCGCGTTCGCCGGCGGCAACCCGTGGGCCAGCTACTGGCACTACAGCAACGCGGCGGGAGCCGCCGACGTGCGCGAGCGGCTGCGGGCGGTTCGGCAACGGCTGGGGGGCAGCCGCCAGATCCTGATCAGCCTGCAGTGGGGAGCCGACGCCGCCAGCCCGCTGCCGCCGGAGATCGCGCGGTGCATTGCCCGGGCGCCTGAGGACTGGCGCTGGTGGATCAGATTCCACCCGTCGGATGCGCTGGCCATGCACTCGTCAACGGGTCGGGGGACTGGACTGCCACAGGAGCGAATCGAGTGGCAGGCAGCCAATACGCTGCCCCTTCCGCTGCTGCTGCCCGCGATGGACGCGCATTTGACGCGCAGTTCGTCAGTTGTACAGGAGGCGGCGGCGGTCGGGGTTCCCTCCGTCGTGACTCATGCCACCGGGTCGGAGTATTACTGCGCTGACATTGCCGCCGGTACGGTGCGGTACGCCAGTCAGTCCGACGAGATCACAAATGCGCTGAAGGAACTCACGCAGGCCCGCAGCGGCAGCGCGGGACCAGGTCAGGCGCTTGACTGGGATGTGTCGCTGAGGCGCCTGGGTGAGTCCACCGGTCCGGTGTTTTAGCTGGTGGCGGTTGAGAGTGAGGCGGCAACATACACGCTAGCTGACTCTGGCTTTCATCAGCCGAGCACCCCTGCTGGGCATCGAACCAGGCTCTACCGCCTGGATGGCGGTTGCGCTGCCCATTGTTCTACGGTGCGACCGGAATACCTAGGTGCCATGCGGGCGGAAGCAATGCGGGGGCCGCTAACCAGCACATGAGATGTCCCTGGGTCAGGCTAGCCGAACCACATCAGCTGGATATCGGCACCAGACCTCTCGCAATGCCCGCTCTTATATATGTGGACGCGGACTTCGACATCTTCGTCTGAAATCTCACCAAACCCGCAAGAAACCTGAATCGCGCCGCCTGGAGCTCTCCTTGCGAAGAGCCACCATGCGCTTAGCGTGGCAGACGCCCACTGCCACCCCTCTGGTGCTTCTACTCTCTCACTCCCAAAGCACAGACCATTTTCGAGCAGTTCCTCTGCGTAGATGGTCCTGCTCTCCAGCGCCAGCAATGACAACCCCGATGCATCAACGGACGTGGCGGGCTTTCCTGTATTGCTGATCACATTGGGCAGCGTTTCGAGAGGTAACTGCTGCCTTGTCATATTGCACCCCCAGGCAGGTGCCAGCAATTGTAGCGGCAGGCGTCAGCCTCTGGGTCTCAGCAGCTTTGGTCAGCAACCTTAGCCAAGGTGGTATTGACCTGCTGACCTGCCCCCCACGATGGTGCCAACTCCAGGGTTGTAGTCTGGCTGCATTCCCTTGCTTCCCCTGACAGCGGCCTTCTCCCCATCAGAGGCGGCTGGATTGCAGGAGCCACACGACTACGAGGATGGACTGGATCGTGTCGAGAACCAGGTGAACCTGATCGGTGCCGTCCCTGACCGCGGGGAACACGGAATGCCGGCTCAGTCGCTGGCCAAGCTGATGACAGTGTGACAGCCGGGGTAGACTGCATCTACCTTGATCTGCGACCACAACCGATGTCTCCGCAGCGGGATCCGGCTGTGCAAGACGGGGAGTAAGCAGCCCCAACGGGAACCGAACCCGTCCCTCCACCTTGAAAGGGTGGTGTCCTAACCGATAGACGATGGGGCCACGGCCCTGCGCCATGCAGGATTCGAACCTGCGACCCTCTGACTAGAAGTCAGATGCTCTGCCAACTGAGCTAGTGGTGCCTCATGAGCTGCGAACCCCGCACCGCAGGCTACGTCGTATAGTGGGAATTGAACTGCACGTAGTCCTCAGACAGATCACTTCCCCAGCCCGTAGCTTCAGCATCACCGCAGTTCAGATTCAGCACGAGTCGCAGTTGAGTGTCGGTCATTGCTTCGCGGACCACTTCCAGATCCTGGCTGGTGGGCCTGCTTCGCCTGGCAACTTGGTACATCTTCTCCGAACCGATTGACAGCTCAACGGTGTCCGGATCGAATTCAACGCCTGCCCTGCCAGCGGCTGCAAGGACCCGACCCCAGTTGGGATCACGGCCGTACAGCGCCGTTTTGACCAGCGAGCTGTCGGATACAACCCGGACAATCCTGCGGGCCGCTTCAACTGATGGCGCATTGATCACGCGGTACTCGACGAATTTGGTTGCGCCCTCGCCGTCTGAGACGATTGTCTTAGCCAGATCCGTACAGACACCGAAGAGAGCATCACGGAATTCAGCATAGCCTTCCTGATCGGGTCCGGTGATCAGTCGATTGCCGGCGAGACCGTTGCACATCACGAGGGCCATGTCGTTGGTCGATGTATCACCGTCAACCGTGATCATGTTGAAGCTGGCATCAACGGCTTCCCTGAACGTCTGATCCAGCAGCTTGCGGTCGATTGCGACGTCACAACACATGAAGGCCAGCATCGTACCCATATCCGGATGGATCATCCCTGAGCCTTTTGCCACACCAGCCAGCAGCACGCTCTTGCCATCGACTTCGAACCGCTTCGCGGCTTCCTTAGGAAAGGTATCGGTTGTAAGAATCGCGTTGGCCACAAAGGAACTTGCTGTCCTCATCTCGCTCAGCTTCCCGATGTTCCTGCGAATGCCGGCCACCACCTTGTCTGTGGGGAAGCGCTGGCCGATCACGCCCGTGGAGGCAACCAGTACCAGCTCGCGGGGAATGCCAAGCACTTCGGCCATTGTCGTGACCATAGCCTCGGCGGCATGTCGTCCCTGCTCGCCCGTACACGCATTTGCGTTCCCGGCATTGATAACTACAGCCTGCGCGCGGCCGCCTCTGGCGTGCTCGCGGCTGATCTTGACGGGTTCGGCCACGACGAGGTTGCGGGTGAACACGGCCGAGATTGCGCAGGGCACTTCTGAGTAGATCAGTGCCAGGTCGCGCCGCTTGGCCTTGATCCCGACATGAGCACCCCAGCACAGAATGCCGCGCACATCGCTGATGCTCTCCTTGAGTGTCTCAGCATTCCTCATGTATACCTCAGCTCCTCAGGATTACGGCGACAGAGGTATCGCCCCGAGGCCGGTGGTTTCCTCAATGCCAAACATGATGTTCATGTTCTGGACTGCCTGACCGGCTGCGCCCTTCACCAAGTTGTCAATCACGGAAACCACCAGGACGATGCCCGTGCGTTCATCCAGCGCGACGCAAATATCACAGAAGTTCGAGCCTCTGACGTTGTCAAGGGATGGCGGATGGTCCACCAGTCGAATGAATGGCTCCTTGTCGTAGGCCGAATGCAGTACCTGCTTGAGCCTCTCTTCCGTCACACCATTGACGGCGGCGGCGTAGATTGTCGACAGGATGCCGCGATTGACGGGCAGCAGGTGAGGTGTGAGCTGCAGAGTCACGTTGCTGCCGCTGTGGCGAGTAAGGATCTCCTCCATCTCCGGCGTGTGCCGGTGTCGCTTCAGACCATAAGCTGAGAAGCCCTCGTTGACAGTCGGGTAGTGAGTGCTGGGCTTTGGCTTGTAGCCAGCTCCCGTTACGCCGCTCTTGGCGTCAATCACTATTCCGCGGGGGCTGACCAGTCCGGCCTTGATCAGCGGGGCCAACGGCAGGATGGAGCTGGTCGGGTAGCAGCCGGGGTTGGCCACCAGCCTTGCCTCGCTGATCGCCGGGCGATAAAGCTCCGGCAGCCCGTAGACCGCATCTGCGAGGTGTTCCCTGCAGGTATGCTCTGTTCCGTACCAGTCCTCCCAGGTTGCTATGTTCTGCAGGCGGAAATCTGCAGACAGGTCGATCAGCGGCGCCCGGTCGATGCCATGCTGCCGCACAAACCCCATTGAAGCCTTGTGCGGCAAGGCGAGGAAGATCAGGTCCAGGTCGTAATCGGCCAGCTGATCCTGCGAAACCAAGATGTTACTGACCGATTTGGCGAAGTGCGGGTACAGGTTGCTGTAGTACTCGCCAGTCCGGCTTTCACTCGTAATCGCAGACAGCTCGACTGCTGGATGGCGGCATAGCAGCCTGACAAGTTCCATCCCGGTGTAGCCCGTTGCACCGACGATGGCAGTGCGCAGTCTCCTATGTGCTGGCATTACCAGCTACCTCCCGAATTGACTCCAGCAGCGCGTCCGTCATACGGTCGAGCTCGGGGGCCGGCGTATTCAGTGGAGGCACAAGCCTGATCACGTTGCCCTGCGTGCAGTTCGACAGCACGCGTCTGTCGAGCATTGCCTTGACAACGGGGGCTCCGGCGATGCTTAGTTCGACGCCGATCATCAACCCCATACCACGGACATCCCTGATGCAGGGAATCCGCCTGGCGGCAGACTCGAGTCTCTCAACCAGCCGCCTGCCCTGAGCGGCGGCGTAGTTGAGCAGTCCCTCGTGTTCGATGACATCAATGGCCGCGAGTGCACAACTGCAGGCGAGTGGATTGCCCCCGAACGTAGTACCATGATCACCGTACTCAATGGCTGCAGCAATCTCGCCCGTACACAGCACAGCTCCAACCGGGAATCCTGCGCCAAGCCCCTTGGCCAGTGCCAGGATGTCCGGCCGGACACCGTAGTGCTCAAATGCGAACCACCGGCCTGTGCGTGCAATCCCGCACTGCACCTCATCAAAAATCAGGGCAACACCTGTCTCGTCGCACAGCCACCGGACATCATCGATGAGCTCCCTGCTCGCTGGTCGGATGCCGCCCTCCCCCTGCACCGGTTCCAGCAGGATTGCTGCAGTGCTATCCGAAACCGCACTGCGCAGCGCGACGATGTCATTGAAGGGAACCTGTGTGAACCCCGCCGGCATCGGCTCGAATCCGCGCTGGTATTTCTCATTCGCGGCGGCAATTGTGGCCATCGTGCGGCCGTGAAAACACCCTTCAAAGCTGATTATCTCGCCACCTCGTCCCTTCGCATGCGAGTGCTTGCGTGCGAGTTTCACCGCAGTCTCCACTGATTCGCCGCCGGAGTTGGTCATGAATGCCCGGCTCAGCCCGCTCAATTCCGTCAGTCGGGCTGCCAGCAATGCCTGGGCCGGACTGACATAGAAGTTGCTGATGTGCATCAGCTCTGCAGCCTGCTCTGTCAAAGCCCTGACTACCGCCGGGTGGCAGTGACCAAGTGAGTTGACTGCGATGCCCGCGAGCGCGTCAAGGTACTTGACGCCGTCGGCATCAACCACATGGCAGCCCCGACCCCTGACCAGCGCGATAGGAGTACGTTTGAAGACCTGCAGGTAGTGCTCTTCATCCAGTTGCCGCAATTCCTCGTTGGTATGTTGCTGCTTCATCACCTGCTCCTGATTGTTGTTCCGCGTGATTTCGAGCCGCGTTGTGGAAGCAAGTTGCTCGGATCCGTACCGTTCACGATGCGGGCCAGCCTTACGCCACCATTGACAGCGATCAGACTGGACTGCACCTTGGGGATCATCCCCCCCGTGATCACGCTGCCCAGGAGGTCAGGCACGCTGTCAGATCTCAGTTCGCTGATCAGGCTGGATGGATCGTCCTTATGCCTGAATATACCGTCAACGTCGGTAAGGACGAGGTACTCATCGGCCTGCAGTGCTGATGCCAGGTGCCCGGCAAACATATCCGCGTTGACGTTGTAGTCCGCATTCTCGGGTCCGCTGGAAATGGGGCTGACAACCGGCAGATAGCCGTGCTTGAGCAGGTCCGAGACAAGGCTGGTGTCAAGTCCCCTGATATCACCCACGAATCCGAGATCAACGGCAGTCTGCTCTGAGTTGCTCGAAACAGTGTGCAGGCGTGGCACCGCCCTGGCCAACCCCGCATCCCGACCACTGATACCTACTGCCCGCACGCCGTTGCCGTTCAGCAGCGACACAATCTCACCGTTGACCTGCCCGCACAACACCATGCTTACGTACTTGATAGTGCAGCCATCCGTGCGACGATGTCCGCCGATGAATTCCGATTCATGCCCAAGCTCATCCAGCAGTTCCCGAATGAACGGCCCCCCGCCATGTACGAGCACGACCTGGTTCCTGCCAGCGTGCAGCTTGGCCACAGCCCGCAGGATCCTCTCTGTCAGGATGCGATCAGTCATGGCATTGCCGCCATACTTGATCACGGTGGTCTGCTTCGCGCCCCTTAGCGGCTCATCGCTGTCACCCGCGTCAACCTCAGCGTCTGCGGTGTTCGGGGACTGACGCGGTGGTCTGGTCTCGCCTGTGTATCTGTTCACAGCCTGATCCTCATCTCATCGTAGACATGGGTTATCCCCATGCGCTCGTACAGATGCTTGGCGGGGTTGCCGGATTCGACATGCAGCTTCACTTCACCGTCGCATTCGGCGAAGCAGCGACGCATCAGCTTCCCGCCAATACCCATCCCACGAAGCCGCGGATCAACACTGATGAACAACAAGATGTATTCCGGCACATACCCGGCCATTCCCGTTCTGAGCATCACCACAGCTCCCGCGAGTCCGTCGTCCATCTTGCCCAGCATTACGAAACCACCAGCGCGCTTCTCATCGGAGAATGCGTAGTCCAGGGATCGCTCGATGTCCACCGGGGAGTCCTCAAACGGCTTCATTGTCTGATGCAGGAATCTCACAAGCGACTTTCTGCTGCACCAGTCCGGCCAGCTGCGATCGTCCTCGAGTTTCACGAATTCGATTTCGCACTTGGTGGTGTCAGTCATTAGTGTGCTTCTCCGCTCGGTCCTGTGCCGGTTCAGACTCAAGGGCCAGGATCGGTGAGCTCTCAAGGTGCCTGATTTCCATCATCTGTACAATGCGCTCGAGCGCTCCTGCTATTGCTGCAAGTTCACCAGGCGGCATTGCCGAGAGATTGTGAGCCAGGTCAACCTGCAGGAGGGGCGGAGCATCGCGTACGAGGGCCTTCCCCTTGTCCGAAGCAGTTATCACAACCTTGCGTCTGTCAACATCACTCCGCTCGGAGTGGATCAGCCCCTTGATGCGCAGCCGGTCAAGAATGCCGCAGACCGTACTTGAGCTGAGGTGGATCTGCTTGCTGAGGGATGACAGCGTGGTCTGTTCATCCTCCACGATTTGCGTCAGGCAAATCAGCTGCGGGCTGGTGACGCTGAAGTCGCTTGCCAGCCTGCGCGAGTAGATGTCCACAGCGCGGATGATCCGACGCAGGGCTTGGAAGACACGAATCAGGTACGAGTCCACATGCGAACCAGTACTCATATCAGTGCCCTTGGCTATCATAGGTCTGCTCGCAGCTGCGACTATTTACATCACGAAAGGTTATGAAAGCAATTATTCGTATAGCAGTGATTATAGCACGAAATAAACGCTGAGTCAACATGGGGTTTTCCGGGATGGCCGGAGCACACCGCGAACCGATGGCTCCCTGAATCTCGGGATGGAGCCCGGCTCGGCTCAGCAGAAGGTGGGATCAGCCAGGGACAGCGGAACCCGAATGCTGGCACGAGCACCCATCCACTCGGCAACGCTGACCCGCATCGTATTGAGAGCCAGGGGCTCAGCGGCGCGTGAGTGCTTGGTGCGACTCCGAGGCAGCATCAGACTGCGTCCTGACTTCTGCCATGGTCGGAACCGGCTGCCGCGACAGGCGCAGTCGTGGCTGGCGCGGTCAATCACCCGGATCGCTTGGCTACTTGCCTGAATCGGGCCATGGAAACGCGGATATGGTAAACAGGAATCAGAAGTAGCCCCAACGGGAATCGAACCCGTCCCTCCACCTTGAAAGGGTGGTGTCCTAACCGATAGACGATGGGGCCACGGCCCTGCGCCATGCAGGATTCGAACCTGCGACCCCCTGATTAAAAGTCAGATGCTCTGCCAACTGAGCTAATGGCGCCTGGTAAGCTGGCCATTATACCCGACAAGACGGCGGGTTCATTCCCGCCCGCGACGGGCCCCTGGGGGCTTGACGGCGCTCTGGCTGTGCTATAATCCCCCGCGCGGAGAACCCCTATGACGCATCCGATCGTACTGGTACTGCAGATCATCGCGCTGCTCGCGGTGGTCGGCATCATCGGCATCACGCTGGCGCTCAACACCAAGAGCGAGGGCCTGGGCGCCGCGATTACGGGCGCTTCGGACACCTACCGCGGCGCCGTCGGCGTCGAGGAGCAGAAGCGCAAGCTGCTCAGCTACCTGAGCTACGCCTTCGTCGGGCTGAGCTTCCTGATCGCCCTGCTGGGCACCTGGCTCTAAGCGGCCGGCCGTCCGCAATCAGCCTCCCGACCGTCCCGTGGCGCGCTGCCGTGCGGCGCCGCTCGCGCTCGAACTAGGCTAGACTGTTGGCGGCTGATGCATACGCGACTCGCAGCCGGAGTGGTGATCGCGGCGCTGCTGCTGAGTGCCGGCGGCGCGCGGGCCGTCGAGGCGGACCTGGGCGATCCCGATACCTATGCCTACGCGCAGCGCTACCTGCTGCTGCAGCTCAATCAGCTGCGCGGACGCGAGGGCGCCCCGCGGGTGGAGCTGGACCCGCTGGCCTGCCAGGCCGCCAAGCAGCACGCCGCCGAGATGCTCAGTGGCCGTTTCTTAAGCCACTGGGACCGCCGGGGGCTGAAACCGACGCGGCGCTACAACCTGCTGGGGGGCTTTCACGCCCTGGGCGAGAACGTCTACCGCCAGCGCGGCGGGGGCGGCAGCCTGGAGGAGCGGCTGCAGCTGATGCTCGACACGCTGCTGCAGAGCGAGGGTCACCGCGAGACGATGCTCGGCGCGCAGTACACCCACGTGGGGCTGGGCTTCGCGCTGAGCGACGACGGCCGCGACTTCTACGGGGTCCAGGAGTTCATCGTGCGCGTCGGCGGTGAATACCGGTGTCCGCTCGACGCCCGGGTCGGCGAGACGGTGGAGTTCAGCGGCCGCTTCGATCCGCGGGTCTTCGGCCTCGCCTGCCTGGTCGTCGGCTACGAAGAGCTGCCCGAGCCCCGCAATCGTGAATGGCTGAGCCGGACCGGCAGCTACCGCGACGCCGACAAGTTGGTGGCGGGCTATGCGCCGGATGCGCTCGAGAGCTTCGAGGGTCTGGAGACCTTTCACGATATCGAGGTCGACGGCCGGCAGGGCTGGTTCAGCTGTCCGGTACTGCTGGACTACAAGGGCAAGGAGGGGCTTTACTACCTGTTTGTGTGGCTGACCCGGCGTCAGACGGGCGAGGCGGTGCTGGCGGCGGTGGCCGCGGTGGAGGTCCGGGAGTAGCACCGGGCACGAGTTGGCCAGATATGCGGCGCTCCGGGTTGCGCAGGTGCATTCGCTAAGGTAGAATGTATAGCGCTGGAGGCTGGTGCAACGCAGCAACCGGCCAACAGGTAAAACTTTCTCCAACATTCCGGACGCGAAGGGTGGCGGAAGCCACCCTTTGTCTTATCCGGAGCCGGTGCCGCGGCGGTGCAGGCGACCAGTCCGCCGGCGGCGATACGATAGCGCCCGCGTTTTCGCAGTACTATTGGCACAGAGCCTACTCAGGTTGCTGGGGAGTATGCGATGCGGGCAATCGTGGTTGAACAGCCGGGCGGCGCCGAGGTCCTTCAGGTGCGCGACGACCAGCCGCTGCCGGAGCCCCAGGCGGGCGAGGTGCGCGTGCGCGTGGCCTACGCGGGGCTGAACTTCTTCGACGTGCTGCAGCGCGGGGGGCGCTACCTGCGCAAGCCGAAGTACCCAATGATCCTGGGCGGCGAGGTCAGCGGCGTGGTCGACGCCGTCGGCGGGGACGTGCACCACCTGACCGCGGGCCAGCCCGTCTGCGCCCTGACCGGCAATGCCGGCGGCTACGCCGAGTACGCCGTCGTGGACGCCGAGGCGGTCATCCCGCTGCCGAGCAACATGTCGCTCAAGCTGGCGGCGGCCTATCCGCTGCAGGTGCTGACGGCCTGGGGGGTGCTGAACCTGAGCGGGAAGGCCCATCACCCCGGCGAATGGACGCTGGTCCACGCCGCGGCGGGCGGGGTGGGGACCATCCTCTGCCAGCTGGCGCGCGATGCCGGCAACCTGGTGATCGGCACGGCGGGCAGCGACGAGAAGTGCGAGCACGCCCGCAGATACGGCGCGCAGTGGGCGCTGAACTACAAGGACGACGGCTGGCCGCTGAGGGTGCGCGAGATCACCGGCGGCCACGGCGTGGACATTGTCTGCGACTCGGTTGGCCGCGCCACCCAGCAGGGCAACATGCGCTGCATCGCCAACTTCGGCCGCGTGGTGATCTTCGGCTACGCCTCGGGCGAGCCGAAGTACGACATGAACGTGCTGTGGGGCCGCAGCGCCGGCATCACCACCTACGGGCTCTACCACCACGTGGTCCACGAGACCATCACCAAGCGCAGCATCCGCGAGACGCTGCCGCGGGTGATCAACGGCGAGCTGAAGCTGCCGATCGGCGGGGTCTATCCGCTGGATCAGGTGGCCGCGGCGCACGAGGCGCTGGAAGGCCGCCAGACGGTCGGCAAGCTGCTGCTGGAGGTCGACGCCGGCATCCAGACCGGCCGCTACGCCGCGCCGGGCGGCGTGGTATAACGGCCGCGATGCCGGAGCCGCGCTACACGGTGATCAAGGAGCAGGACTTCAGCGCCGCGCACTTCCTGCGCGAGTACCACGGCAAGTGCGAGCAGCTCCACGGCCACAACTACCGCGTGCGGGTCCACGTCGGCGCCGACGAGTTGGACTCCGAGGGCCTGGTGGTGGACCTAGTGGCGCTCAAGGCGGCGATGCGCGAGGTGATCGACCCGCTGGATCACACCTGCCTGAATGAGCTTGAGCCGTTCGCTCAGCTCAACCCGTCACTGGAGCACCTGGCGCGCTACATCGCGGAGGAAGTAGCAGCTCGCGTCGATGACAACCACGCGCGCGTGATTCGCTGCGATGTCTGGGAAACCGACCGCAACTGCGCGGTCTACCGGCGGTAGGGCTACTTCACGTACTTGCCCTTCACTACTTCGAGCTGGTCGATGCCGAACTGGGCGTCTTCCTTGGTGGCTTCGTCCTCCAGCTGCACCTTGAAGGTCCGGATTGCCTCGTCGTACAGCTCCTGCCCGCCCTCCTGGCCGCTGATCTCAAGCGCCAGACCCAGATAGCCCGCGCCCAGGATTACTGCGAAGGTGCTGCCCGCGCCGACCTCCGCCTCGGAGCCCTCGTCCTTGGCCGCCTGCTGGGCGTATTCCAGCGAGCGGGCGAAGCTGGCGGTCGCGTCCGGCCTGCCCAGGCTCAGCTGGTGCATGCCCTTGGCCCACCACGCCATCGACCTGGGGCCCGGCGGCTTCTTCAGTTCCTCGCGCCACCTGATGCAGTCCTCGGCGGCTTTCAGCCCGCGCTCGAAGTGGCGCGGCTCGCGCTGGGCCTCGTCGCCGGGCCAGCAGTCGGCCAGGTCCGCAGCCAGGTTGAAGCTGATCATGTTGGCGCCGTCGATCCGCTTGGCTTTGGTCTCGGCGTCTTCCGCGGCCTCGGCCTGGGCCATGAACTCCGCGATGCCGGCATCGGCGACCTCGATCAGCAGGTCGAAGCTCTTGCCCTGGTAGTCCTCCATCGCGAGGCCCATGCGGGCGAAGGCATACAGCACGCGGCGCTGAAGCTCATCATCGAAACCCGCGATGAAGCCGATAACGCCGGCACTGCCGCCCGCCTCGGCGGCATCCTTCATCGCCGGCCAGTGCTGCTTGAAGAAGTCGGCCTGGTCCTGGTAGGTCTCCATCGGTGCGCCCCCGCTGTTTGGGTTATCCTCTGCCGCCAGTGTAGCGCAGGTCAGCGCCAGCAGGCAGCCGAGGATCAGGATAGTGCGACTCAGTATCGTTGGCATGTGCCGGCTATTGTAGCGTGCGCCGCGAGTGGGTCGAAGGGGTCGGTCCAGGACCAGCCCTGCATCTGGTAGCGGCGGGTTTCAACCCGCCGACATTTGAATCGCGGGGCTAAAGCCCCGCCTACCGGGGTGTTGGTAGCAGGGGGCTTCAGCCCCCTGATTCCTGAAGCGCCGGACTGAGGTCCGGCCTACCGTCATTATCGTGGTAGCGGCGGGTTTCAACCCGCCGACATTTGAATCGCGGGGTTGAAACCCCGCCTACCGGGGTGTTGGTAGCAGGGGGCTTCAGCCCCCTGATTCCTGAAGCGCCGGACTGAGGTCCGGCCTACCGTCATTCTCGTGGTAGCGGCTGGTTTCAACCCGCCGACATTTGAATCGCGGGGCTAAAGCCCCGCCTACCGAGGTGTTGGCAGCCCCGCCTGCCGGGATGCTACTCCACCGCCACGTAGCGGTAGCGGCGTGAGTAACGCTGCCGCTGGACGCGGTTGTCGTACTCCGGATAGGCCGTGCCGTAGTCCGGATAGAGCATGTAGTTGAAGTCCTCGTCGCCACCGCTCCAGACGAAGATGCGCTCCTTGCCGTTGCGCGTCAGCGGATCGGCGCGCAGCACCTCCACCTCGCGCAGCGGCTGCGCGAGCTGCTCGTCATCCCAGTCGAATAGCCGGATTGCCTTCATGTGGCTCTTCCCCTTCGGCCACATAGTATATCAGCGGCGGGGGCTAGAATGGGCCCTGCGCCGCGCGGAACCCGGCGGCGGCGCGCAAGGTCGATCTGCTTGAGGGACTCGTGGCCAAAGACCCGTGGAAGCGCGCCTACGATATCGATCAGCTCAAGCTGGCGGGCACTGCGCAGCCCGGCCCGGCGCGGCCGCGATTCGGCCGGGGCCGCTCCCTGAGCAGCTGCAGCTGGCTGCTGATCGGGGCGCTGGCGCTGATCATCGCCGCCGCGGTGGTGCTGTACTTCACCCGCGGCTGGTGGCTGCCGCGCGCGGCCGAGCCGGTGATCGAGGCGCTGGAGGAGGCAGTGCCCGCGGAGGTGCTGGACCTCGGCCCCAGCGTGGACTGGCACGCCGTGGAGCGCGGGCTGGACGTGGAGCTGAGGCTGTTCGGCGACTACAACCTGTTCGTCGGCGCCACCCGTACCTGGGAGCCGGGTCTCAGCGTGATCTCGACCGGCCCGGACACCTGGCGGCTGAAGGCGCCGGGCGTGCTGATCTACGTCCAGGAGGGGCTGATCTGGACCTACGAGCTGGACCTCGGTGAGATCTACGCCGAGCCGCGCTGGGAGCAGTGGTGGCCCAGCCTGCGGGCGGCCGGGCTGACGCCGGACCTTGAGTGGGAGGACGTCACAGGCGAGCCCGAGCGGCCCCGCGGCCACAGCGAGCACGGCTACCGTGGCCCGCGCTCGACGCGCCTCAAGGACGGCTGGGCCTATCCGGTCTGGGTGCTGCACTTCAGCGATGGGCGGCTTGCGCGCCTTGAAGGGGGCATCGACTTCGGCGTCGCCAGCGAAATGGGCCCCCAGGCCGGCGACGACGAGGACTGAGCGGCGGGCGGGGTAGAATGAGACCGATGGGCACGAGACTGACGATCCTGGTGCTGCTGGCCGCCGTGCTGACGATCACCGGCTGCCCCAGCAGCGAGGAGGGCGGCGGCGCGGACTCCGGCTTCGAGCCCAGCGCGCCGATCCCCGCCCAGGGGCCCCTGCTCAGCTGGGCGGACCTTACGCTCGGGATGAGCAGCTTCGAGATCAGCCAGGTCTACAACGCCCCCGAGGGGCGCGGCGAGGACTTTACCCGCGTGCTCAAGGAGTACGGCAGCTCGATGACCCAGCTGATCGAGTTCGACCGCGCAGAGGGCGAGCCCGAGCGCGCGATCACCTGCGCGCTGTACCGCGACCAGCTGTTCATGCTGGTCGACCGCCGCGAGGGGCTCAGCGCCGAACAGGCCGAAGAGCTGCGCCAGCAGTGCATCGCGCTGTTCGGCGAGCCGGTCGACGAACCGGTGCCCGGCGCGCAGTGGAGCTGGGGCGGCCGCGACGGCGTGCAGGCGACGTTCACCCAGGACAACGCCAGCGAGCTGTACATGAGCGCCAACCTGGTGATCGAGCACGTGCCGACGCGCACCGCCTGGCACGCCTACAACGCCGCCTGGGAAGCCCGGCAGCAAGACGAGCAGTAGGGCAGGCTTCCAGCCTGCCATGCCGCAAGCGGCAAGCGCAGGCGACAAGCACCAACCGGTGGGGCGGGCGTCCCGCC
>CAZSSB010000001.1:41097-54220 GCA_964609245.1 uncultured Planctomycetales bacterium
CCGCAAGCGGCAAGCGCAGGCGACAAGCACCAACCGGTGGGGCGGGCGTCCCGCCCGCCATTCCCGGTGTAGGGGCCGGACCCCGCCGCTACCGGACAAAGCCGATGGCGGGCGAGACGCCCGCCCCACCGAAGGCTTGGTGCCGAGCGCTGAATCCTGACCTCTGATCCCCGCTCCCCGCCGCGCTATAATACGCGCTTAGCCGCCGATGGCGGCGCCCCTGTTTGTTTCGCCGCGAGGAGGATGGTGTTGATCAGACTTGCCGGGCCAGTGCGCCTGGTGCGCGGAGCTGTGCGTGCTTAGGCTGGCCCAGATCGAACTGCTCGGCTTCAAGAGCTTCCCGCACAAGACGGTCGTCGACCTCGACGGCGGCGTGACCTGCATCGTGGGGCCCAACGGCAGCGGCAAGAGCAACCTCGCCGACGCGATCAGTTATGCCTTCGGCAGCCAGTCGGGGCGCGAGCTCAGAGCCCACAAGCTGGCCGGGCTGATCTTCGCCGGCACGGACCAGCTGCGCCCGCTGAACCTCGCCAGCGTCACCCTGCACTTCGAGCGCACGGCGCACGAGCTGGTGCCCGAGGACGACACCCTGGCCGGACTGGGGCTGCCGGGCGGCGAGGAGCTGGAGATGCCGGAGGTCGCGCTGGCCAGCCAGCCCGTCGGCTCGCAGCTGACCGCCGGCGAGGGCTACAGCGGCACCCAGCTGACGCGCTTCGTCGCCGGCCAGGCCGACCGCGACTACGACCGCACCCCGCGCATCATCCGCGAGCTGATCGAGCTGCGGCCCGGCGAGCGGGTTTCGCTGACGCGGCGCGTCTTCCGCGACGGCAGCGGCGGCTACTTCATCAACGACCAGCCCGTGCGCCTCAAGGATGTGGACCACTTCTTCGGCCGCTACAACCTGGGGCGCGCTGCGGTCTACTCGATCAGCCAGGGCGAGGTGGAGAAGAAGATCCTGGAGACACCCCAGGAGCTCCGCGGCTGGCTGGCGGAGGCCACCGGCGTGGCGCTGCTGCTGCAGCAGAAGCAGCGCGCCCAGGGCAAGCTGAAGCGCACCCGCCAGAACCTGGAGCGGCTGGAGGACATCCGCAGCGCCACCCGCGAACTGGTGGAGGACCTGACCGGCCAGCGCCGGGCCGCCGAGGAGCACCTCAGGCTGCGCGACCAGCTGCGGGCGGTGGAACTGAATGAGATTCGCCGCGAGATCGAGCTGGCCCAGCGCCAGCAGGAATCCGGCGACGCCGCCCGCCGGGAGCTGGAGACCCAGCTTAAGGACCGCGAGGCCGATCTGGAACGCGGCCAGCGGCGCTGGCGGCAGGCCCAGCAGGAGCGGACCGAGCTGGAGGCCGAGCTGGAGCGCGGCGAGGGCGATCTGACCGGCGGCCGCGAGCGGCTGGCCCAGCTGCGCCAGCAGGCGGCGGTGGCGCGCCAGGCGGTTAGTGCCTCCGGCGAGGCGCTGGCCCAGGCCCGCCAGGATCGGGCGGCGCTTGAGCAGGAGCTTGAACGCGCCACAGCGGAACTGACAGCCAGCGAGGAGAGCGCCGCCAGCCTCGACGGAGAACTGGCGGAGATCAAGGAGGATGAACAGGCGCGGCAGCGGGAGTTCGGCGAAGCCCAGGTCGTGCTGGACTCGGTGGCTGCTGAGCAGGCCGAGGCCGCCAATCGGAGCTTCGAGCTGGCCCAGCGGGAGGCTGCGCTGTCCAGCCGGCTGGCGGGCATCGACCGCAGCGAGCAGCAGCTGAGCGGCCAGCTGGCGGCGCGCCGCGAGCAGCTTAAGGGCGCGGCGACGCGACTGGAAGAGGGCGAGACCGAGCTGAGCGAGCACCAGCGGCAGGCCGAGGATCTGGCGCTTAAGGTGGGCCGCCAGCGCGACCAGCTGGAAGAGCAGAAACAGACACTCAGCGAGCTGGGAGGGAAGATCGAGGCCGCCGAAGAAGCGGCCGCGGGCCGCCGCGACGAACTGGCGCAGCTCAACTCGCGCCGCGGCACCATTGCGGAGCTGGCGGACGAGGCGGATGACCCCGCCGGCGGTGCGGCGCGGCTGCTGGCGGACAAGGGGCTGGCCGCCTCGCTTTCGCGCGCCACGGAGATCACGTTTCCCGCCGAGTTGCGGCCGGCGTTCACGCGGCTGCTGGCCCACCTCGGCGACGCGCTGGTGGGCGCCGGGTCGCTGCGAGAGACGGCCCGCGGGCTGCTGGCCGAGGCCGGCAGCGACGCGCTGCTGCTGCACGGGCAGGATGAGCCGGAGCTGCACGCGGATTCGCTGTGGCGTCAGCTGGAAGCACCGGCAGCGGTGCGCAGTGCGCTGATCGCGGCGATCGGCGATGTGGTAGTGGTCGACGACGTGGCGGGCGCCGAGGCGGCGCTCGGTGACGAGCGGCTTCAGGCGGCGGTACTGCGCGACGGCAGCGCGCTGGTGGGCCGCAGTCTGTCGCGGCTGGGCACACCCGCGCCGGAGCGGGCGCTGCAGGTGGCGCGCCGCAGCGACCTGGCCAGCCTCGACCGCCAGATCGGCGCGGCCGGCAAGGCGCTGGCGACCAGCGAGCAGCAGCTGGCGGAACTGCGCCAGGCCCAGGCCGAGGCGCAGTGGCGCCTCGACGAGCAGACCTCGGCGCTGGCCGCCGCCGATGAGCGGCTCAGGCAGGCGCTGAGCCTCTCCGACCGGTTGCTGAGCAGCGTGGCGGAGCGCCGCGAGCAGCACACGCTGCTTGAGCACCAGGCTGAGCAGCTCAGCGGCGAGCAGCAGCAGCTGGCCGCCGACCGGCCGCAGCTGGAATCCGAGCTTGCCGAAGCCAAAAGGCAGCGCGCTGAGCTGGCCGAGCTGACAGCGCAGCTGGCGGGTCAACGCACTGAGGCCGAGTCCGCGCTGGAGCAGGCCCGGGAGCAGCACGGGCAGGCGGTCAGGCGCCGGGAGCTGGCCGAGCAGCGGGGTGAGCTGCTGCGGCAGGCCGGCCTGGACCTCGCCGAGCGGGTCAGCAACCTGCGACATCGCGACGGCCAGGTGGAGCAGCGCATCGCCAGCCTGGAGACGGCGATCGCGGACAGCACTCGGGAAGCCGATAGGGCAGATGGCGAATCACAGGCGCTGAGCAGTGAACTGGAGGAGGCGGGCGGGCGTCTGGGCGGCCTGCGCGAACGCCGCGCCGAGTTGAGCCGGGCAGTCGAGGAGCGGCAGGGGGAGGTGGCGCGCCTCAGCGCCGAGACCGCGCGCCTCAAACAGGATGAAGCAACGCTGATCGCGCAGCGCGACCGCGCCGCCGAGAAGATCGGCGAGTGGCTGGAGCAGCTGAAGGAACGCTACTCGCTGACGCTGAGCATGCTGCTCGGCGACCCGGCGATCACCGCCCCGCCGCCGGGCGCGACCTTCGATGCCAGTGAAGCGGGCCGCGGCAAGCTGCGCGAGGAGAAGGCCCGCCTCGGCGCGCGGCTGGAGGAGCTGGGGCCGGTCAACCTGCTGGCCATCGAGCAGCACGAGCAGCACAGCCAGCGGCTGGGGTTCCTCGACGCCCAGGCCGCCGAGCTGGAGCGCGCCGTCGCGGACCTCGAGCGGCTGGTGACCGACCTCGACGCCAGCACGGAGCAGCGCTATCGCCGCAGCCTGCGTCGCATCGAGCAGCGCTTCAACGAGACCTACCTGGAGCTGTTCGGCAGCGGCTGGGCGCGGCTCAGGTTCGAGGATCCCGAGGCGATCATCGACAGCGGCGTCGAGGTGGAGGTGCAGCTGCCGGCGGGCCGGCGCCACAGCCTCAGAAGCCTCAGCGGCGGCCAGCGCAGCCTGATTTTCCTGGCGCTGTTCTTCGCCGTCCACAGCGTGCGCAGCCCGGGGTTCTGCATCCTGGACGAGGCCGACGCCGCGCTCGACGACGCCAACGTGGAGCGCTTCGTCAAGCTGATCCGCAGCTACGGCGCGGAAGAGCAGTTCGTGGTGATCACCCACAACAAGAACACCATGGAGACTGCCGACAAGCTGATCGGGGTGGTCGGCCGCCCCAAGGGCGTCAGCAACCTGCTGAGCGTCGACCTCAAGGCCGCCCGCCAGCTGGTCGACAAAACGGTGGCGTAACCCGCCCGCGACCGATCGCGACTACTCCAGCACGTCCAGCAGATGCTCGATCGCCGCGTCCAGCTGGTTGTCGCCGCCCTGCTGAACCACCTCCGGGTCGATCAGCACGATGATGTCCGGCACCGCGCCGCCGCCGGGGCCTTCCATGTCCTCGCCGCTCAGGCGGAAGTTGCCGCTGCCGGGGATCGCCAGCGTGCTGCCGTCCACCATGCCCAGCTGGCTGGTGCTGATCACCCCGCCGGGCGTCGGCTCGCCGATCACCGTCGCCAGCCCGCCGTCCTTGAGGATGTGGGCCAGGATCTCGGCGTTGGAGAAGCTGTAGGCGTTGACCAGCAGCACCACCGGCCCCTGCCAGACGTACTGGCGGCCGAAGTTGCGCACCGGGTCATCGCGCCGCGCCCGGAGGTAGCCCGGCTGCTCGTCCAGGACGTTGCGCACGTCCACCGCCGTCGAGCCGCCGCCGTTGAAGCGCACGTCGATGATCAGCGCCTCCCTGTCGACGCTCTCGGTGAACAGCTCGCGGCGGAACCTGATCAGCGACGAGTTGTTCATCGAGCGGATGTGCTGATAGCCGACGCGGCCGTCGGTGGCCTCGTATACATGCTCGCGGTTGTCCTCGACCCACAGATCGTAGAGCGGGGTGCGCATCGACGCCTGGGCCGCCGGCATGATCACCAGCTCGCGCGTCTCGCCGGGCTCCTCGACTGAGGCGGGCTCAGCCTCCTCCTCTTCCTCAGCGGCCGCGGCTGCCGCCTCCAGCGCGGCGGCCGCAAGCGCCTCAAGCGCCGCCGGGCCGTTCTGGACGGTCAGCTGCAGCGGCCGGCCCGCCCAGTTGCTCAGCAGGCGCGCACGGTTGGCCCGCGGCTCAAGCTCCATGCCGTCCAGCTCGACGACCACGTCGCCCTCGTACAGCTCGGCGCCGGGCACGGTGGCCGGACCGTCGGGGATGATCCGCGCCACTCGCCAGCCGGGTCCCTCATAGCGCTCGTCCCAGATCACGCCCAGGCTGCCCGTGGTGTCGGCCGGCACTTCGCGCTCGTCGCCGTAGCCCCAGTAGCCCAGGTGGGAGCGTCCCAGCTCGCCCAGCATCTCGCGGTAGAGGCGGCCGTATTCGTAGGGGGTGCCGATCTCGCGCACGCGCGGCAGGTAGCGGCGAAGCACGTCGTCCCAGTCTGCGCCGCCCATCTGCGCGTCGTAGAATGACTGGTCGAGCACTCGCCAGCCTTCGGTCAGGATCTGCTCCCAGATGCGGTACTGGTCGTATTCCAGCCGGCTGGTGAGCTGCACACCGCCCCCGCCACTGCTGCGGCCGCCGCTCATCTCCAGGTAGGCCACGCGGCCGCCGGCGAGGTAGTACAGGCGCATGCCGTCGGGGGCGAACTGCATGTACTCCATGTCCGCGGCCGAACCGAGCAGGCTCAGATCGTCGCCCTCCAGGCTGATGCTCCACAGCTCGGGGTCGCCGGTGTGTTCGCTGACGAAGACCAGATACTCGCTGCCCGGATCGAACAGCGGCGAATAAGCCTCGCCGGTGAAGCCGGTCAGCGCGCGCGCGCGCAGATGGATGCGGTCGAAGTCGATGGTCAGCGGCTCGAGGTCGGCATACGGATCGTCGCTCTCCGCTTCCTCCTCATCGTCGGCTTCTTCCTCGTCATCCTCGGCGTCATCGTCCTCGGCTTCGGCCTCTTCGTCGCCGGCTTCGTCGTCGTCCTCCGCTTCCGCCGTTTCCTCGTCCTCTTCATCCTCGGGCAGGTCGTCGGGGAACAGCAGCTCCATGTCATAGGTCGGCTGCTCGGGATCGAGCTCCAGCAGCATCACGTCCGCGCCGTCGTCGAAGGAGTGCGCGTAGGCCAGGTACTTGCCGTCGGCGCTGAACACCGCGCCGCCGTTCCAGTCCATTGCCCGGCTGATCGGCAGCGCCTCGCGGTCGCGGATGTTCATCAGGTACAGCTCCTGCTGGTAGTCCAGCAGGTCGACGCCGAAGACCAGCCAGTACCCGTCCGGCGCCCAGGACATCCCGTTGGGCCAGGGCCCCCACTTCATCGTGCCCTCGTAGAGCAGCGCGTCCTCGCCGCTGTCGAGGTCGTGGAGACGCAGCTCGCGGTTGCCCGAGTAGTAGGCGATGCGGTTGCCGGCGGGCGCGAACTGGGGCAGCGCTTCCTCCACCGGCGTGTCGGTGATCCGGATCTCCTCCAGCTTGACCAGGTCCAGCACGTAGAGGTCGTATTGGCCGTCCCGGTCCGAGACATAGGCCAGCCTGGTGGACTCCGGGTGCCAGCTGAGATCCTTCTCACGCCCCAGGCTGGTGACCAGCGGCCGCGTGCGGCTGAGGTCCTGGTCCGGCTCCATATCCTCCTCATAGCTGTCCGGGTTCTTCAGCAGGAAGATGTCGCCCAGCACCGTGACGGCGAAGTAGTTGCCGTTGGGCGACAGCGCGTATTCGCCGGCGTTGTTGTGGAAGTCGCGGGTCAGCAGCATCTCGTGCTTGGCGTCGTCGGCGAAGGTGATCTCGACTCGGCGCGCGGAGCCGCCGCCGAGCGGCAGCAGGTAGAGGTCGCCGAAGACCTCGAAGATGATCTCGTCGCCGTCGCTGCTGATCCGCGGCCAGCGCGGGCCGTCGACGCTGAAGTGCGTCAGCTGCCGCAGCTCGCCGCTGGCGACCTGCAGCGACCACAGATTCTCGGTGCCGTCGCGGTCGGACACGAAGTAGACCACGCTGCCGTCCGGACTGGGCTGGGGCCAGAGATCCTTGCCCTCGAAGTCGGTCAGCTCGGTGTGTTCGCCGGTGGTGGCGTCGTAGGTCCAGAGGTCGTAGTTGCGGCTGCCCCGGTAGCGCTTCTGCGCCCAGTCGGCCGGGCCGCGGCTGTAGACGAAGTGCTCGTCGTCGCCCAGGTAGTTGACGTGGATGTGGTGGTCGTGGGCCGGGCCCGTGACGCGCCTGAGCTCGCCGCCGTCAAGCGGGATCTCGTAGCCGCAGTAGCCCCACAGATCCTGGCGGCGGGCGTACTCCAGCACGGCGCTGCCGTCGGGCTTCCAGGCGTAGTGCTGGTCCGGGTTGTCGCTGTAGGTCAGCCGGGTCGCCGGTCCGCCGTCGATCGGCATCACGAACACGTCGAAGCTGCCGTAGCGGTCGGAGAGAAACGCCAGCTGCGTGCCGTCGGGGGAGGGCAGCGGACGCTCGTCGAGCGCCACGTTGTCCGTCAACCGCCAGGCCGGCGCACTCCCGTCGGTGGGCGCGGCCCAGATGTCGCCCCAGCAGCCGAAGTAGACGGTCCGGCCGTCCGCGCTGATCGCGGGCATGGAGCAGCTGCGGGCCTCGCGCGCGGCGAGCGCGGGAGTGGCGCAGATGAAGATGCTCAGCAGCAGGCAGCACGTTGACGCTAGGCGCATAGGATTACCTCGATGCCTTCCAAAGCTCGTGGAATGGGTTAGTTTAGCCCACGGCGGCCGCGCGCGCGGCGCCGCCAGCCGCCGCCGGGCCACACCCGCTGTATATTGTGTGAGCCATGCGACACACACTCCCAAGCATATGCGTCGACGTCTGCCGCGCGGTGTTGCTTATCGTGCTGCTGAGTTGTGCGGTTGTCTCCTGCAGTGGCGGGGCCCGCCTGGACCCCGGCGCGGCGACGGTGGATGAGGAGACGAGTATCGAGCTGGAACTGGCGCTGGCCGAACTCGACGGCCTTGCGCGCCCCTTCGGCGCGGATCGACAGGTCTTCGCCGCGCTGAAGGAGGAACTGCGCGCCGCGTTGCTGGGTGGCGCCGCCCGGCGGGCGGCGGCGGCTCCGAACTCGCCGCTCAGCCGCGTGACCGACCTGCGGATGTGGGACAACGGTGACAGCGGCGCGACCTGCCGCTGGACCTACCGCAACCAGGGGGACTACAACCAGGACTCCCAGGTCACGGTCAGCGACCTGACACCGGTCGGTCAGCACTACGACAAGGGCGAAGACGCACCCGACTGGGTGCTGGCCCGTCAGGCCGACGGCAGCGATGACGGGCTGGTGACGGTCAGTGACATCACGCCGATCGGCCAGTTCTTCAACGCAGCGGTGGACAGCTACGCGCTGGAGGTCAACACACTGCCGTCGCCGACCAGCGGCTGGACGGAAGTGGCGCGCGTACCATTCGCTGACGGTTTGATCGCACTGCCCGGCGGACCGCGCCAATTCGTCGTCGATCTAGCCGATCCCGTGATTGGGCGCTTCTATCGGGTGGTTCCGCTGTTCGAAGAAACATTCGGATACACTCCCGGTATTGCCGGCGAGCCCGTGGAGTACACGGGCGCGGAACAGCCCGTATTCAGCGTCGGCGGCACCTGTTTCGCCGAGTCCGGGCAGCCGCTCGGCGATACCGAGCTGACGCTGAGCGAGGTCGGTACCGAGGTCAGCGCGACGGACGGCACGTTCAGCTTCCACGGTGTGCCCGATGGATACGTCGGCCTGCTCACGCCGGCCTTCGCCGGCCTGGCTTTCGAACCGCCTCAGCGACCGGTGCTGATCGTGGCCCAGGATGCGCTGGGGCAGGACTTTGCCGCGGTCGGCCTGCCGGTCTACGAAATCACGATCGATTCCGCGGAACTGGCGTCGCTCAACGCGGACGTGTGGTCTAACGAGTACCGTCCGGCGGACATCCTGGTCGACGGCGTGCTGCACGAGGGAGTCGGTGTGCGCTACCGCGGAGGCAGCGCCCGCACCTTCCCCAAGCAGAGCTGGAAGGTCAGCTTCAACGACGACGACCAGCATGAGGATGAGCAGTGGGGCTACAAACTGGGCAAGCTCAACCTCAACGCGGAATACTGCGACCCCACGTTGATGCGTGAGAAGCTCAGCTACGACTTGTTCCAGGACCTCGGCGTGCTCAGCCCGCGGGCCCGCTTCGTCAAGCTGTACGTCAACGGCGACTACTACGGGTTGTTCACCGACGTGGAGAATCCCCGGCGGGGCTGGCTGGATGAGTTCGGCATCGACAACGGTGGCTCGTTGTACCAGGCGCAGGGCAGCCGGATGGTTGTGCTGGACAGTCCGGAGGAATACGAGTCAGTATTCGAGAAGGAGCTGCGGGAGGATGAACCTTTCGACGACCTGATCGAACTGATCACGGTGCTCAACAGCTGGCAATCCGCCGAGATCCACGAGCAGTTCAACTCGTGGCTGGACATGCAGCAATTCAAACGTTACATGGTCGCGCACTGCCTGATCAGCAGCGCTGATCACGTCGAGACGAACTACTACCTCTACCACGACCTGGAGGATGGCGGCGACTGGATCATCATTCCCTGGGACCACGACCGGACCTGGGGTCACCATTGGGATGACGAACTGGGCTTCTTCAGTCTGGAGATCATCACAGATACACCCGTGGACTACGGAGCATTCAACTCCTCCTGGGGCACGGGTGGCTGGGGGAACGTCATGTATGACCGGTTCATGAATGACTCCCAGTATCGCGCCGCCTATGAGCAGCAACTGGCGGAAGCGCTGGACGCCGAGTTCAGCGAGGCTGCGCAGCTGGGGCGGATCGACAGCTACTACGCGTTGATTCACGAGGCGGTGATGCAGGATACCCATAAGTGGGGAGAGAACACCGACTTCGACACCCGTATCGATGAGCTCAAGGGCTACGTCAGCGGCCGGCACGAATTCCTCCGTGGAGAACTGGGGCTCTGACATCCGCCGGCTCTGGCCGAGTGGTTGGCGCGGGGTGCATCGAGAGCGGACTTCAGGCGGCGCGTACGGGCCCTCTGTGGTAGAATTCCCTGAGCAAATTATTGTCTTGCGACTAGTCCGTAGGGAAGATCACCTTTTGGGTTCAAGGTTGGGGTAATGCCGCGAGTTCTCGTAGTTGACGACGACAAAACGTTGTGCGGCCTCATCGAGTACAAGCTCAGGAAGAAGGGCTACGACGTCAGCATCGCGCTGGACGGACATGAGGCGAAGTCGGCGCTGGAAAGCGAACGATTCGATGCGCTTGTGCTCGACATCATGATGCCCAAGATGGATGGATTCCATCTGTTGCGGATGGTGCAGGGCTCGAAGGATATGGCCCCCAAGGCCACCGTGGTGCTCAGCGCGCGCAATGAGGAAGATGACATCCTTCGGGCGTTCGAGTTGGGAGCTGTGGACTACGTGACGAAGCCCTTCAGCATCGACGTGCTGGTGGCGCGGATTGGCGTGGCGCTCGAGCACAAGGTCGGCCACGGTTAGCATCCCGAACCCGCCGACTATAATGGTCTACTGCACGTAGTATTGGTTAGGGCAATAGGTTACGGAAGGTCTCAGGAAGGAAGGGCTAGGTTTGTGCATGTGTCCAGCGTGGTGACCTGCGGTTAGTGAACGGGTGGTCTGGCCGGCCGCCTGGCTGAATCATGGGGCGCAGGGGAGCCACGGTTAGGGAGGAAGCGACATGATCGCTGAAGTGTTACTGTGGCCGATGATAATCGTGGGGGGAATCGCGGCACTGCTGTTCATCATCATCCTGTTCCAGCGCATGCGCCGGGCTTACGTGGAGAGCCGTTTTGAGCGGCGGCGTGCCGAGTTGCTTCCCGTGTTCAGCGCCTATATTACCGGTGATGCCTCCGTGCGTGAGCTCTGCCAGGCGATCGGCCGCTCTCTCGACGTGGCTGAGGCGATCATCCATGGCTTTCTGCACGAACTGACCGGCGAAGGACGGTCCCGCCTGCTGGAGGTGACCGAAGAACTGGGACTGATTGACCGGGCGGTGCGGGGCCTGCGCCGGGGCAACTGGATGGTACGGGACATGTCGGCGATGCGGCTGGGCATCTATGCATTGCCGCGGACGGTGCCGGCGCTGGTCAGGTGCCTGGGGGACCGGCGGCGGGAAGTGCGCTACACGGCGGCCCGCAGCCTGGGGATGATTGGCTCCGACGAAGCAGTGGACGCGCTGGTCGACATTCTGGACCACCCGGAGTTGATCGATACGCCGCGGGTGCTGGAGATCGTGCAGACGATGTCGGGCCAGGTGGATCAGCCGCTCAAACTGATGCTGGCCAGCGAGGAGCACCCACTGGAATCCAAGCTGCTGGCCATCGACCTGGCGGGCGATCTGCGGGAACACAGCCTGGTGGAGACGCTGCTCGAGGTGCTGAAGTCGTCCAACAAGGAGAAAGTGGTGCGCTCGATCCGGGCGCTGGGCAAGCTCTCGGCTCCGCAGAGCATTGATCAGGTCCTGGTCCTGGCCCAGGATCGGGCGTGGGAGGTGCGTGCCCAGGCGCTCAAGGTCATCGGGATGCTCGAGATCGACGAGGGGATCCCGCTGCTGCTCAAGGGCTTGTCGGACTCCTCGTACTGGGTACGGCACAACGCCGCCGAGGCACTCGTCAAGCTCGGTGAGAAGGGCTACGAAGCACTGATGGGAGCGCAGGGCAGCGAGGACGGCTTCGCCCGTGACATGGCGAAGTACCAGCTGGAGCGGGTCGGAATCGCGGCGAACGGGAATTCGCTGGTGATCGAGGAAGGCGGGGGTGAGGAAGGCTTTATCGCGGCCCCACTCATGCCCTCCGAAGGGACCAACTAGAGATGTCCGGGCGGGTAACATCACGGCCTGGACGCCGGCAGTAGGCAAGGGACAAAGCAATGTGGCAAGGTGACATCGTCGGCGGGTATGCGGTAGTCGTGGTCCTGTGGCTGTCGGGCTTCTTCATCTTCTACTTCATCGCCCTCGACATCTGCTATCTGACGTTCATCGCGATCGGAATCTCCAACCTGCGCAAGTACCGGCACTACGTCAAGGTTGTCGATTTCCGCGCGCTGCTCAGGACCTCACTGACCAAGCCGATCAGCATCCTCGTGCCCGCGTACAACGAGGAGCGCAACATCCTGGAGACCGTGCGTTCGCTGCTGACGCTGCATTACCCGCAGTTCGAGGTGGTGGTGATCAACGACGGCAGCGACGATGAGACGATGGACCGGCTGATCAAGGAGTTCGAGCTGACCGCGCGCGGCCGCGTCTACCAGCGCCAGCTGCGCGCCCAGCCGATCAAGGCGATCTACGAGAGCCGCAGTCATCCCAATCTGGTGGTGGTGGACAAGGAGCACGGCGGCAAGAGCGATTCACTGAACGCCGGCATCAACGTCAGCCAGTATCCCTACATCTGCACCCTGGACGCCGACTCGATCCTGGAATCCGACGCCCTGCTCAAGATGATCCGGCCGTTCATCGAGCATCCCGACTCGATGGTGGCCGTCGGCGGCATCATCCGCGTGGCCAACAACTGCGTCGTGGATTACGGACAGGTCAAGCAGATCAACCTCCCGCGCGGCTGGCTGGCGCTGACCCAGGTCGTCGAGTACCTGCAGGCGTTTCTGTCCAGCCGCGTCGCCTTCAGCGAAATGAGCATGATGCTGCTGGTCTCCGGCGCCTTCGGCATGTATCGCAAGTCGGCGGTGATCGAGGTCGGTGGCTACCGGACGGACACGATCGGCGAGGACATGGAGCTGGTGGTACGGATGAACCGCATCCTGCGCCGCGAGCGGCGCAAGTACCGCATGTATTTCCTGCCGGTGCCGGTCTGCTGGACCGAGGTCCCGACTGACCTCGGGAGTCTCAGCCGCCAGCGACGGCGCTGGCAGAAGGGCATGGTGGACAGCCTGCGGTTCAATGCCGAGATGCTGTTCAACCCGCGGTACGGACGGCTTGGCACACTGGCGATGCCGTATTACCTGATCTTCGAGATGGCCGGTCCGGTAATCGAGCTGTTCGGCTATGTGCTGGTGGTGGTCTTCCTGATCGTGGGCGTGCTGTCCTGGTTCTGGTTCCTGCTGTTCTTCCTGCTCAGCGCCGCGTTCGGCTTCCTGTTCAGCGTGGCGACTATCCTGCTGGAGGAGCTGAGCTTCCACCGCTACCCGCATCGGCGCGATATCCTGGGGCTGCTGTGGGGCGGGTTCCTGTACAACTTCGGCTTCCGCCAGCTCAACGCCCTGTGGCGAACTTCGGCCACGCTTGAGTATCTGGGCGGATTCAGGTTCTGGGGCAAGGTCCGGCGCACCGGGTTCAGGACGGAGACGGGCAGGCAGCGAGCGAGATAGACAGACCGGCGGC
>CAZSSB010000001.1:54320-154098 GCA_964609245.1 uncultured Planctomycetales bacterium
ACCGGGTTCAGGACGGAGACGGGCAGGCAGCGAGCGAGATAGACAGACCGGCGGCGCGACGGGCGCTGCCATCACGTGTCAGCGTGGAGACGAGATGGTTGATGTGACTTCAAGAGGCGAAACGGCGGAGCGATCCGATCCACGGGGCGACTACCCCGACCTGGTGCCGGTTCCCCCGCCGGATCGGGCCCTGCGCAGCAAGCAGGACACCGCCCGCGACGCGCGGCGGTTCGCCCCGCGGCAGCGCAACTGGCTGATGGCGGTGCTGACCTCGCGGCGCTTCTGGTTCGTGCTGGCGCTGATCGTGGTTGCGGCGGCGTCGATCGTCATCCCCTGGTACTTCTGGTATCGGGCGCCGGAGCTGCGGCTGGGGGTGGCGGTGCTCGACAAGACCGTGCCGTTCAAGGACCGGCGCGAGCATCGCGGGCTCTACTGGCTGCTCAGGCAGAACAAGTTCATCGACGGCGAGGAAACCGGTGACCCGCGCTGGTACGCTTACGACCAGGACTACGTGGGGTTCTTCCCGGTCGACGTCAGTGAGGTCGAGTTCGAGCGCGTCGGCAACGGTAACGGCAACGGCTACGCGGCGACGGAGGCGGCCGAGGTCGAGACCGGCGAGGAGGCCGCCGAGGGCGCGGCAGTTGCCGCCGAGCCGCCGGAGGAGCCCGCCGCGGATCCGATGGTGGTGGAGACCGCCTCGATGCGCGCGATCGGCAATTGGCGCACCACGCTGCTGGACTACGAGACCGAACTGGCCGACCGCGACGTGCTCTACATCGCGGACACCTACGGGGTCTATACCGGCGACTACACGCAGTTCCGCGAGGACTGGGCGCACACGATGCACACCGAGAAGATCTTCGGCGGCATTGAGGAACTGGAGGCCGAAGCGGCGGAGCGATTCGCCGCGGAAGGCAAGATGATCATCGCCGAGTTCAACTGCTTCGCCTCGCCCACGCCGGATGACATCCGGGCGCGGATGGAGCACGTGCTGGGCGTGACCTGGACGCGGTGGATCGGTCGCTACTTCCTCGATTTCTCCGACATCAAGGACGTGCCCTACTGGCTGCTGCAGCTCTACGAGGAGCAGACCGGCCACGCCTGGGACCTGACCGGCTCGGGCTACATGCTCTGCCGCGACGAGTCGGCGGAGTTCGTGATCCTCAAGGACGGCGAGGACGTCATGCCCCGCCATGGGCTGAAGCTGATCCCGCACCCGGTGTTCATGGAGCATGACGTGATGCAGGGGGTCAAGCCCTGCACGTTCTGCTACTGGTTCGACATCGTCGAGCCGGGGCCCAACAGCGAGGTGATCGCCAGCTACGACTTCCACGTTACGCCGCAGGGTCAGGCGAAGCTTGAGGAGCACGGGCTGAAATCGTACTTCCCGGCGGTAGTGCGCACGCAGCAGGCCTGGGCGCCGATGCCTGAGCCCGAGCCCGAGCCGGCCGAGGAGGGCGAAGAAGCCGCGGAGGAGGAAGCCGCCGCCGCGGAGGAGGAAGCAGCGGAGCCGGAGCCCCAGGTGCCGCTGGAGCCGCCGTCCGGGCAGTACTACACGGTGTACTACATGGCCGGCGACATGGTCGACTTCGACAAGGCGATGGGCCCGGCCAATACGCGGCTGACGATGTACATCAACCGCAGCTTCTACGGCCAGCCGGTGGTCGGCAGCCAGGGCTACTTCTTCTGGCACACCTACTACCCGCTGGTGACCAACATCCTGCGCCGCGAGTCGTTCCGGCTGACCGGGGCACCGAACAACGTCTACCTGTTCGACTGACCGAAGCCTTAAGCATACGCGGCTGCCGACCGGGCTGCGCCTTGCCGCCGATTACTAGCGTACGTAGGCCCGCGTGATGTAGTCCGCGCCGGGGTAGGCCTGCTTGAAGCGATCCAGTCCGCCCGGCCCGGCAAGCCCGGCCTGATCGCCGAACTCGCAGGGGTACAGCTCCCGCGCGTTGTCGAAGCCCTCGACTACCTTGGCGAAGCAGCTGAAGCCCTGGTGGTCCAGCGCGCCCGAGTTGTCGATGTAATTGATGAAGATGTGGGTCGAGCGGCTGTTGGGCATGCCGGACTTGCCGAAGGCCACGTAGCCGGGCAGGTTGCCCTGCTTGACCGCTTCGTCGAGGATCGTCTCCTCGCCCCAGGTGGCGTTCAGCGCGGGATCGGCGGCCACGCCGCATTGCGCCACGAAGCCCGGAATCACCCTGAACCACGGCGCGCCGTCGTAGAAGCCGGCCTCGACCAGCTGAATGAAGTGCGCGGCGCCCAGCGGCGACCAGCTGGGGTGCACTTCCAGCACGATGTCGCCCTTGGTCGTCTCAAACACGACGGTGATGGTCTCCTCGGTTGTCTGCTCTGCGTTCATCTCCTCTCCCAGCTCAGTGTCCTCTGCTTTAGCCCCGTCGTCTCCCGCTGCCATCTCATCGTCCGTCATCTCGCCGTCCGCGGCCGCGTCCCCGTCGGCGGGCGGCTGTCCGCCCTTGCCACCGGTCTCGTCCTCAATGCCGGCGCTCGTGTCAGCCGCGGCCGGCTCGCCGTGGGCGGTGTCAGCCGCGGTGTCGGTCGCGCTCGGCGGTACAACCGCCGCCCCGGTCTCGCCGCCGGTGTCGCGCGGGCACCCGCACAGCAGTACCAGGGCCGCGATGCCGAGCAGCGCAAGCGTCATCAAGTGTCGCATGGATATCCTCCATCGGCCGGAGCCTGAGCCCCGCATGCCTTTCTCTACTCCAGTAAAGGCAGCAATTCTAGCACAGCGGTGCCGCGTTGACGCTGCCGGGGACGGCCCCTATAATCAGTCTTTAAACAGGCTCGCTTAATCTTTTGGACGCGACAGGGGGCCACCCATGAGTGTCACGGCCGTGATCGGCGCGCAGTGGGGCGACGAGGGCAAGGGCAAGCTGGCGCACATCCTCAGCCTCGATCACGACATCATTCTGCGCTACCAGGGCGGCAGCAACGCCGGCCACACCGTCAAGGCCGGCGGTGAGACCTTCAAGTTCAAGCTGGTGCCCAGCGGAATGCTGCACGCGGGCAAGACCTGCCTGCTCTGCGACGGCGTGGTGGTCAACGTGATGACGCTGGCCGAGGAGATCACGGCGCTCCGCGAGCGCGGGCAGCTCAAAGGCGAGCTGATGATCAGCCGCCACGCGCACCTGGTGCTGCCCCTGCACTGCATGCAGGACGTCTACTTCGAGGAGGCCAAGGGCAAGCGCGCGATCGGTACCACCCGCCGCGGCATCGGCCCGGCCTACGCCGACAAGTACTTTCGCGTCGGACTGCGGGCCGGCGACATGCTGAAGGACGACTTCGCCCACCGGGTCAAGGCGATGGCGCGCCGCAAGAACGTGCTGTTCACCGGCTACTACAACCAGCCCGAGGTGGACCCGGACCAGGTCTGGGCGCAGGTGGCGCCGGCGGTCGAGGTGCTGGCGCCGCTGGTCGGCGACACCATCCAGCTGGTACGCCGGGCGATCGGCAACGGCGCAAGCATCCTCTGCGAGGGCGCACAGGGCACGTTGCTGGACATCGACTACGGCACCTATCCGTTCGTGACCAGCAGCCACCCGGTCTCGGGCGGGGCGCTGCTGGGCACGGGCATCAGCTGGCGGGAGCTGAGCAGCGTGATCGGCGTTACCAAGGCTTACAACACCCGCGTGGGCGCCGGGCCGTTCCCCACCGAGGACGCCGGTCCCGACGGCGAACGGATGCGTGAGGCCGGCGCCGAATACGGCACCGTGACCGGCCGCCCGCGGCGCTGCGGCTGGCTGGACCTGCCGCTGCTCAGGTACGCCGCGCAGCTGAGCGGCTTCACCGAGCTGGCGCTGACCAAGACCGACGTGCTGGACCGCTTTGAGGAACTGAAGATCTGCGTGGCCTATGAGCGGGACGGCCGCCGGATCGAATGGCCGGACCTCGACCCGGAGGTGCTTCAACGCAGCGAGCCGGTCTACGAGATGCTGCCGGGCTGGCACAGCGATGTCACAGCGGCGCGCAGCGTGGATGATCTGCCCACCGCTTTCATGGACTATCTGGGCTTCATCGAGGATTACGTCGGCCTGCCGATCACATACATCTCAGTCGGCGCCGACGCCGGGGCGACGATCAGCCGCGCATGAGCCGGCGAATAACAGCCGGCCTGCTGGCGGGCGCCGCGGCGTTGCTGCTGCTGCCGGCGGCGGCGAACCCCGGCGGCGACCCACCGCTGGAGTATGAGCCGACCTATGCCGATGCCTCCGCGGTGGTGCTGCTCAGTTCGGCGCGACTGGCGCTGAGGGATCCTGAAGCGGGCGCAGAGGCCTGCGAGCGGCGACTGCGGTGCGCGGGCGCGATAGTGGCCCTGGTGCAGCTCTATCAGCTCCACGGCTGCCGCTGGGCGCTCGGCCCGCTCAAGGAGGTGTACAGCGATCCGGACTGCCCGGACCTGCATCTGGCCTACAGCGCCGACGGCCGGCTGGAGCTGAGGCTGGAGCCGCTGCCGCTGAAGAACCCGGCCTTCGCGGACTACACGGTCTATCTCTGCACGTTGTCCAGCCTGACGCCGCTGGTGCTGCGCGACGCCCGGAACGCGGTGCTGACGATCGATCTGAGCGACGGCGCGCGGCTTACCGCCCAGCAGCTGACCCCCGAGCACCCGCTGTGGGAAGAACTGCAGCGACTGGCAGATGCGTTTCAGCCCCCACCCATCCTGCCTTCCGGCGGTGGAACCGCCTTCAAGCAGCTGTTTGCCGTCCCCAATCTTTGCCCTAGCGACATCTCGACGGTATCATTGAGGTGGGGCGATTACGAGCTGTTGGTACCGTATTTCGAGAACGAGGTGGGGTCGTGATCGACGACACAAGGGCCGCAGACGCGGGTGACAACGGTCCGGACGCCGCAGCGTCCGAGAGCGGTGCGGTGATTTCGCCCGAGACGCTGCTGGAGGATCTGAGCCAGCAGGCCAGCGACGTGGCGATGTTCCCCGGCTCGATGCGCGAATCGTGGTTCTTCGCCTACGACCTGCTGCTCGACCAGGCCACGATCAGTCGCTTCGTCAAGAAGCTCAATGTGGGCAAGATTGTCAGCCTGCCGCACTACCGGCTGGCCTGGCCCTACTACTTCCCGCCCCAGGAGACGGCGCTGCCCTCGCTGGAGCGTACCAACCGCGAAGACGACGTGGTCTGGGGGCTGATCTACGACGCGACCGGCCGCGACTTCCAGGAACTGGAGCGCTTCCTGCGGGTCCCCAACCGCTATCACCGTTCGGCGGTGCAGGTTCAGGACCGCGGGGAGCGGCGCTTTCCCGCCTTCACGTACGTGCTGACACTCAAGGATGACGTGCCCGGCAAGCCGTCGGCCGACTACCGTGACCGGCTGGTGGCTGCCGCCGCGGAGCGCAGCCTGCCCGACGAGTGGCTGGGGCGGCTCCGGGGGATGGATGTCGCCCGCTAGTCCGCACGGTCGGCCTGCGATCAGGAGCCTCGCGACAGCGGCAGTGCTGCTGACGATCTGCACTCTGACCGCCTGCGGCGGCGGGGCGGATTCGGCGGCGCCCACCTCGTTGGTACCGGGATTGCACCCCGTACTCGCAGGTGCGCCGCCTGAGTTGGCGCCGCGTCGGGTGCGAGCCGCCCGGCAGCACACCTTCAGCGCGCCCGACATGCTGGACTACGCCGGCGCCGCGTTCAGCGACACGACGCTGCTGCTGGAGCCCGACGGGCTCAGCTACGGCGTGCTGGCCGTCGACGTCGCGACCGGCGAGCGCCCCTACAAGCTGCTGCTGGAGGGCTTGAGCGACGGTGTTTACGTGGCGGTCAGCGACTACGCCAGGCGCGGCTGGCGCTGGCTCGACGGTGTCTATCCCGACAGCTGCGCGATCAACCTGCCCGCGGGCCAACTTGTCAGTACGATGGGTACGTTCTGCATCGCGCTCGTCTGCGAGGGGGGCGACAGCGCGGCGCTGGAGGCGACCGTCTATCTGACCGATGAGTCGAGCGGCGACGGCCAGTGGAACCTGATGATCTGGATGGCCGGCGACAACTATCTGGCTCAGCGCGCCTGGGAGAATATCCAGGAACTGGAAGCCGTCGGCAGCACGGAGCACGTCAATGTCCTGCTGGGCTACGACATCGATCCCGAGCTGCTGGACGGTCCCTGTGCGGGCGTTTCCCAGGCGCACTACATCAAGGTTGTCCAGGACAGCGATCCCGAGTGCATCAATACGGGCGGGCACGCCGCCAACCAGCACTTCAACCGCACGGGCTTTAACAGCGCTGATCCGGCTACGCTCGTCGACTTCCTCGACTGGGCCGAGGCCAACTTCCCTGCCGCCGAGCACACCGCGCTGATCCTCTGTGGTCCGGCCGACGGCTGGCGTGCTTACTGCGAGAGTTGAGACGGCAAGCAGTCGTCCGGGCTGGACGCCGACCCTCATGGCAATGGGCCCGCACCGCGCTGCGCGGCCGCGATCCTGGCTGACTACTCCGACGCGCACGGCAGCGAGCTGACCCTGAACGCCGATCTGGCCAAGGCGCTGACCGGCAGACGATTCGATCTGCTGTGCTTCGACGCCAGCAACATGGGGCATTTCGAGGCGCTGTTCGAGTACCGCACGCGGGCGGACTTCCTGGTCGCGGGCGAGGTGCTGATGCCGGATGCCGGCTACCCCTATGACGCCGTGCTGGCCGAGTGGGACGCCCGCTTTCCGCTGACCCCGCGGGCCGTCGGCGAGCTGATCGTCGATCAGTGCGTGGCGCGCTATGGTGAAGATGAGCTTGGCATGTCACACGCGGTGGTCGATACAAAGCAAATGGACACGCTGACGATGCGGCTCGCCGGACTGGCGCAGACGGTTACGGTCCATGCCGGAGCCGAGAGCGAGCACGTCAAGCTGGCGATCGCCGCCAGCTTCGAGCCGCTGCAGAGCGAGGGCGCGCGCGATCTCGGCGGCTTCCTTGGTGAGTACGCGACGCGCACGGCCGATCCCACCATCCAGGACCGGCTGGCCGGTGCTAGCGACGCCTGGCAGCAGGTGGTCAGCTACAGCCGTGAGTGCAATCTGCCCGAGGCCACTGGAATCGGGCTCTACCTGCCCAGTTCCCGGTTCTTCGGCGCCGATCTGCGCGACGAATACCGGCCGCTAACCTTCAACGTGGCGACGCGGTGGCTTGAGATGCTGGAGGCCACGGGTGTGCCCGCCAGTTCCAGCAGCGGCATCGCCTATGCCACCTGGGAGCCGGGCTGGCGCGTGACCGCCAGCTGGAACGACGCGGCGATGTCGGTCGAGCCCCTGCTCGACGCCCCCAACGGCCGCAGCGGCTCGCCCCGTGCTCCGGAGGACCTCGCCGGCATCGTCTCGTTCAGCGAGGACAGCCAGATCAGCGGCATCGCCGAGGAGTGGGGGCAGCTGGAGTTCGATGCGCCGGTGGGCTGCTACGTGCTGTGGCTGACGTACGCCAGCCCGCTGGGCCCCCCGGCGATGAACGTGAACGTTACGCTGGATGAGGCGCTCGGTGGTGTTCAGCACAATCTGGGCTGGGCGACGATCGACAATGGCAGCAGCCTGCCGTTCGCCGTGCTGACCAATCTGGACGGCCAGTTCACACTCGGCGACTGGGAACCCGGCGACCGCGTCGAACTCAGCTGGGGCGACGCCCAAGCGGACTTCGACATCGAGATTCGCGACCCGAATCTGGTCCAGGGTTCCCCGCTGGAGCCCGATCCGCTCGACGGCGTGATCATGTTCAGCGAGGACAGCCAGACGGCGGGCACCACCTTCGAGTGGGCGCGCCTGCACTCGCAAGCACCCTGTGGCGGCTTCCTGGTGCTGATCAGCTACATGGACTACGACGGCGAGCCACCCAAGAGCGCGGTCGCCCTGCTGAACCTGTACGACATCGAGGGCCTGCTCAAGCAGGAACTGGGCGAATTGGTGCTGGGCGGCGGTGAGTATCCCAGCACGCACCAGGCCGCCTTGCTGATGTACTTCGAGTAGCCACGTCGCGTCTGCAGCTTGCCAGCCCGGCCCCGCGTCGGGTACATTGCGCGCCAATGAACTGGGCGCACTGGCACATGATCCTGGTGCATTTCCCGATCGCCGGCTGCGTTTTCGCCGTCGCGCTGCTGGTGGGCGCGCGGCTGTGGGGTGGGCCGGCCGTCAACCGGCTGGCGATGCTGGCGCTGATCCTGGTGGCGGCCAGCGCGGTGCCCGCCGCGATCACCGGCGGCCCCAGCCAGGAGCAGCTGCAGCCGATCCCCGCCGATATGCAGCACATCATCGACCAGCACGCGATGATCTCGCTCTACGCCACCTGGGCGCTGCAGGCCGCCGCAGTGCTGGCGATGGTCTGCCTGATGTATCTCTATCGCCGCGGGCGCCTGCCCGGCCTGCTGTGGTCCGCGACGCTCTCGGTGTTGCTGCTGGCCGGCTACCTGATGGCCTGGACCGGCAGCCTCGGCGGCGAGGTGGTGCACCTCGAGATTCGCGGCCACCAGATCCTGCCCGTGCCCGAGCTGTAGCCGGCTAAGCAAAGAGGGCGGCCCGGCCCCCGGCGGGGGCACAGACCGCCCTCTTAAGGCGTATCGATTGTAGCCTATCTCTCGCCGGGGGCGTTCTCGTAGCCCCAGAAGTCGACAATCGCCAGCGGCGCGTCCGCATTGAGCTCGATGATGAACTCCGGTGGGATGAACTCCCAGCCTTCGAGTGAGGCGCTGACCAGGTAGCCGCCCGGTGCCAGGCCGGGAAAGCCGAACTGGCCCTGTTCATCGGTGATCGCCGTGCCGTAGAGAATCTCCTCCGGGTAGCCGCTGAGCATGATCGTCACGCCGGGCAGCGGCATGAAGGCCGGCAGGGCGTCGTCGGCATCGCCCCAGGCCGTGCCGAAGATGCCCACGCGCGGATCCGGATCCGGCGGGTCACCCATCCAGCCAAGGAAGTCCAGCTGGACCGACGGCACGCGCTCGCCGACTTCGACGAAGTGCATCGGCGGGTCGAAGTACCAGCCGTCGAGATACGCGGTGACGATGTAGGCGCCCGCCGCGATCTCCGTCACCTGGTAGAAGCCCTCCTCGTCGGTGTAGACCTCCAGCTCCACCTGATCAGTGTCGCGGCCGCTGAAGGTGATGCGCACGCCCTCCAGCGGCAGCAGCCTGGGCATCGGATCCGGCATGTCACCGGGGTCGGCGCCCAGCAGGAACCGGCCGTCCATCACCCAGCCGTGGATACCTTCCGGCGGGTCCCAGGGGATCTCGTCGTCGGGGAAGCCGATGAAGTCGAACTGCTGCGGGTTGTCAACGATGATGACCTCGAACCAGAAGATCTCGGGGAAGAACCAGTCCTCCAGCTCCGCGGTGATGATGTACTCACCGGGCTCGATGCCGAGAAACTGGTAGAAGCCCTCCTCGTTGCTGAGGGTTCTGGCGATCGTCTCGCCTCCCATTCCCTCCGCGTCAGGCAATGCGATCGTCAGCGTGGCGCCGGCCAGCGGAATCAGATCGGGCCACGGATCACCGGGGGGCAGGGGATCCGTGCCCGGATCACCATTGTCATCCTCATAGCGCCAGTAGCTGCCGAAGACGTAGCCGTGGATGCCCTGGAAGTGCGGCGGCGGCGGTGGCGGCGGCGGGATCTCGTAGAAGGCCCAGCCTTCGTCGATGTTGCTGAAGGCGCTGACGCCCGCGTCATTGACCGCGCGCACCTTGTACATGTATATCAGGCCGGGCAGCACGGCGGCGTCGAAGTACTCGGTGGCTTCGGCGCTGCCGATCTGCAGCCAGTCCTCGGGCATCGGCGGTGGGTCGTTGCGCGGATCGCCACCGTCGGGGTCGGCGCCTGGCAGTGGGTCACCCTCGGGGTCGCCGGGGTACCCGCCGTAGACGTCCGCGCCCTTGCGCCAGACCTCATAGACCTCCGCGCCCTCACCGGCCTGCCAGGTCAGCGCCACGCCATCGATGAACTCACCCTTGGAGGCGACCAGCCTGGTCGGCGCGCCGGGAGGCTGGGTGCCGCCGCCGGCCTCCACCACGACCGTCGACTTGTAGTGCGTGGCCGTGTTCAGGCCGCCGCAGACGACCAGGAAGTAAAGGTTGCCCAGGTTGGTCACGAACCGGTGGCCTTCGGCCGTAAGGTCCGCCTCCAGTTCTGGCAGGTTGGTCGGCCCGAACCAGTACCAGTCCATCGAGGTGTAGTCGGCGACGGCCACGCTGTACTGCTGGCCCAGGTCGGCGGGCCAGCACTCGACGTTCAGCGACAGCGGCGTAACGTCCCTGAGTCCGCTGACGCGGTACATCGCCCAGGCCGGAATGCCGTCCGGGTTGCCGACGGCCCCGCCGCCGGGGTTGATGATCATCGCGTCGCCGCTGATCTCACACTGGCTGAAGTCCAGCGCGTCCTTACCCAGCACCACGAAATCGGTATCGGTGCTGTCCGCGCTGCTGGTGTGCTCGCCGTCGACCGGGATCGCGGGCAGACCGCGCCACAGCACGGGCTCGGGATCGGCGACAATGTCATCCGCCCACTCCTGCAGCGTGCCCGGTTCCTGTCCACTGGGTGCGGGGGTGGCGAGATCCTGCTCGCTGGCGGCGGGCGGGTCGTCGCCGCCGGCCGGTACGTCGACCGTGGACCCACCACCGCAGGCCGTCAGCAGCAGGAGCAGAGCCAGGATCAGTAATGCCGCAACATTGCGGTTAGTCATATCTGACCTCCCTAGTGGTCATTCCCAACGAAGTCGCACCACGTATCAAACAAGCAGTATAAGTGCCGAACAGAGAATACCAGCCCGACGCGGTGATGTCATGGTCCAATTCGGGCTGGAATGAGGGGTACCACTTCCGGGTGGTTCACAGCCCCAAACGGCGCACCGGCGGTTGGCCGGGCTGCTGCCTGGCCTGGCATGGGGTATAACGTACGGTGAAAACGCCCTGGCGGCGTCCATGCTGTGATGTCTAGGGAGGGCAGCATGAAGACAGCGCGAGTCCTGAGCCTGCTGATCCTGCTGGCAGTTGCGGGCTGCGGTTCACCCGCGACGCTCAATCCGGCGGCTTCCGGCACCACTGTGCCCGGCGCGCCGCCGCCGGAGCTTAGCGGTCTGCTGCCACCGCTGCCGGCGGGCGACTCTGCCCGGGCTGCCAGCTACATCCACACGCTGGACCTGCCGGGGATCGCCACCGCTGACGACTTCGGTAACGTGGTCTATGGCGCGACCTCGGTGGAGCTGTTGCCACCGGAGTTGGAGCTGGCCGGCGTGATCTACGCGCTGCCGGTCAACGGCTTCAGCTACGACGAGATCACCTTCGAAATCACCTTCGACGATCCCCAGAAGCTGTGGCTGGCAATCGGCGACTACCAGCGCGGCTGCTGGGTATTGACACCGGCCCACGTGGGGATCACCAGCGTTGCGCCGCCCTATCCCACGGCCCACGCACCGGACGGGTGTGCCTATTTCGCGGTGCTGGCCTGGGACGGGGCCACCGTGGCGGTGAACCAACTGGCGATCGCTCCGAACATCCCCACCTGGCAGCACCACCTGATCCACGGCCTGACCTCAATCGGTGATCAGGTGGACATGATACGCATTGGCGACTACCTGTACACGGCATATGAAGATCCCGGCGAGTTTGATATCCGTCTGGCGCGCGCCGTCGAGACGATACCGTCCGAAAGCGGCCACTGGGAACTGACGATGATTACGGATTTCGACGATGCTTGTGACATGGATCTCGCGGAGGTGAACTCGCTGCCGGCGCTGATCTACTCCACGGGTTGAGGCACGGGCATTCGGTACGTGCGTGCCACGTTAATCAATCCCGACAACCCCGCCGACTGGGTCGATTTCCATATCGGCAATCATGTCCAGGAGAAGCACAAAGCACTGGCCGAGGTGGCCGGCGTGCCGGCCATGGTGTTTGTCACGTCGCCGGCCGCCGATACTTACCAGATCCAGTATGCCTATGGCACTGGTCCAGAGCCAAATGACTCCAGCGAGTTCACGATGACCGACGCCACCGAAGCATCCGCCGCCGGGGATTTCACGCTGCCAAGCTGCGCCGTAGGGCAGGAGGGCCTGCCGTCCTTCGTGTACTGGTCCAGCCTGAACGAGCAGCTGGTCATGGCCTGGACGGCCAGCGGTTCGCCGGCTTCCCCCGCCGACTGGACTGCCACTCCCCTGTGCAGCCCGGGCACCAGCGGCAGCCGCGCGGCGCTGATCGACTGGCAGGGCCAGCCCCTGGCGGCCTACGCCGGCATCGGCCAGGACCACCTCAGGTGTTCGCTGGGCGCCAGCTGGCAGCCGCCCACGATCGGCGACTGGGAACGCTACGTGGTGGACAACGAAACGCTGGCGGTGGATCACGTCTCGATCTGCGAGCTGCCCAACGGCATCGCCGTCGCCTACCGCCAGACTGCCGTGCCCTGTACGCTGATGTGCGCCTGGTTCACCGGCAATACGCCGCAAGGCCCGGGCGACTGGTGCGTCATGCCGGTGATCAGCGATCTAGACGACTACGGCACTCAAGCCGTGGCGGCGCTGGCCAACGGTCAGCCGGCGATCGCCTACGTCAATACCGACACCAACGAGCTCTGGCTGGCCACGATGGACCCGCTGTAGTCCGCAGACAGGGGTTGCCCGGCCTCCCCGTGCGGTCGGTGCCGCCCGCCGTCGGCGGCAGCCGCCGAGGACGCTGTGAAGCGGCGGTGCGGCGTCCGATCCAGGCACACGCCTGGACCACCATCGGGTATAACCTACGATGTTTGCGCCCCGGGGGCGTCACTGCTGTAGTAACTGGGAGGGCAGCATGAACACGAGACGAAGCCTTGGCCTGCTGGCGCTGCTGCTGATTGGCGGCTGTACTTCACCTGCAACGCTGGAGCCGATCGATGCCGATTCCCCGCCGGACTCCGCCGCTCCCCCCGCGCTGCTGGCGCAGCTGCCCGCGCTGCCGTCCGGCGATGCCGCGCGAAGCGCGAGCCTGGTCGGGCCGCTGGTGCTGATGGGTTCGATGGCGATTCAGGACTTCGGCAGCGGCGTTTCCTACGGTGCCTCGACGGTGGAGCTGACCCCGCCCGCCGGACAGCTGGCCGGTGCGATGTACTGCCTGCCGGTCATGGGTTTCAGCTACGACGAAATCACGTTCAACATCACCTTCGATGATCCCGCCAGGCTGTGGCTGGGCATTGCTGACTACCAGCGGGAGTGCTGGGATCTGCACGCAGCCTCGCCCGGGATCACCAGCCTTGCGCCGCCCTATCCCACGGCGAGTTCGCCCTACGGCCACGCCTACTTCATCGTGCTGGCCTGGGACGCCAATCCCGTGGTGGTGCATGAGCTGGTCATCGCCCCGAACATCCCGACCTGGCAGCACCATCTGATCAGCGATCAGGTCGGGATCGGTTATGACCTGGACGCAGTCCGGATCGGCGACTACCTGTACGCCGCTTACGACCGCTACGACTCCGGAACGTCGGACGCGGAGATCCTGCTGGCACGTGCCACCGAAGCACTCCCGACCGAAACGGGGCACTGGGACCGCACACTGGTCGATGGGGTCAATGATGCCCAGGGGCTGGATCTGGAAGCAGTCAATGGCCTGCCGGCGCTGATCTTCTCCGAAAGTTGAGGCACGATGCTTCACTACGTGCGTGCCACGTTACTGAGCCCGTCCGCACCGACTGACTGGATCAACATGTCCTTGACGACCCACAGCTGGGAGGAGTACAAAGCACTGGCAGTGGTGAACGGCGTGCCGGCGATTATCTACGCGACAACCGGCACAGTCCAGGGTTACAAGGTGAAGTACGCCTACGGTACCAAGACCGAGCCGGACGATGCTACGGACTGGGTCGTGACCGACGCCACCGCGGACAGCTCCGCCAGTGAAAACTACCAGCCGTCTCAGCTGCTGATTGACGACCCTTACCCGCGCTTCACCTTCTGGTCCTCCGAGTCAGAGCAGCTGTGCTTCGCCGCCGCCACGGTCGATCCGCCTGCCACACCCGCTGACTGGCTGATCACCCCCCTGACCGAAACGACCTGCAGCGGGAAGCACGGAGCGCCGCTGTGGTGGCAGGACCGCCCCCTGGTGGCGCATGCCGGTGCCGCCGACAGCCAGCTGATCTGTACAGTCGGTACCGTGGAGCAGCCGTTGTTGCTGACCGACTGGGAGCACCACCTCGCCGATACCGAAAGCATCGACATCGGGATGCTGTCCGCCCAGCGGTTGAGCGGGGGCCTCGGCGTGGCTTACCGCAATACGAGCGGAACCGGCGCGGTGATCTACGCCTGGTTTGAGGGCGACCTGCCCGCGGAGCCGGGAGGCTGGTGCGTGGTTGAGGTCGCCACCGAGGTCGGCCCCGACGGCGGCCAGGCCCTGGCCCTGACTGCCGACGGCCGCCCGGCAATCGTCTATGGCGACACCGACGACGACCTGATCTCGGTAGCGATCATGGATCCGCTGGTGTAAGGCCGCCAGCAGGGCAGGTGGCTTTCGTCGGCAGTCTGGCTCAGGGCTGCAGCCGGTCTGCATCGGAGCTGCCGATACCTTCCGCCAAGGCGAAGATCATTGCGCGTCGGGGCAGGCCCCGCAACCTGACCGGATCGACACCGCGCTGAGCGAAGGGGTTGTCCTCGGGATATGGCTCGATGCGGTAATGCCTGCACAACAGCCCGTAGTAGTTGAGCAGCAGCTCGATGCGCTGACTGAAACTTGCGATCGCCTCGGCTGTGCCTCGCTGTCCCTGGGGGGGCTTAAGCACAAGATGCTGCGCGATGCTGGGAACGCTGAACCGCGGATCATTGCCAAGTACGATGGCCAGTAATCCCTGATCATAGAGGACTTCGCGGAAATGCTCCGTGAACCGGTGCACCAGCACCGCATTGCGGGCGGTTTCCACGGCGTAGGCGGCCCGTCTGACCACTGCAAATGTCAGAGTTGCGGCCAGACCCACTACTGGAAAAGCGATGGCGATGAGCAGTGTGGCCGAGGCCGGAAGCCCCGCCAGGCTGATGCCGAACGTGCGCAGGGCAAGAACAGCGACGACGGCGACCACAACTACCAGGGCGCAGGCCGCCAGACAGCCAGCCAGTGACGCATTGCTTCTTTCCATCGATGCCATGTCGCGCCGCGCGTCACTCGACAGCCTGCGAATTGCCAAACCAGCCTCTGACCTGTCGGCCACGGCTCGATTCTACACCTGATGACCACCCCTGGGGCGAGACCGCTGTTACGCTACACGCCCGTATAGCGGGTATAATCAGCCCGTGGCAGATGTCATCGAGCTGGATCCGAAGCGGCGGCGCGGCAAGCCGGAGCCGGGCGCGGTGGCGGGCGGCGGCAGCGGCTCCGGCGGCGGCTGGGAGCGCGAGGGCGAGTTCCAGCTCAGGGCCGACTTCCAGCCGTCGGGCGACCAGCCCCAGGCGATCGACGCGCTGGTGCGCGGCATTGAGGACGGCCTGAGGTTCCAGACGCTGCTGGGCGCGACCGGCACAGGCAAGACCTTCACGCTGGCCAACGTGATTCAGCGCGTCCAGCGGCCCACGCTGGTGATCAGCCACAACAAGACGCTGGCCGCCCAGCTCTGCGCCGAGTTTCGCGCGTTCTTCCCCGACAACCACGTGGAGTACTTCGTCAGCTACTACGACTACTACCAGCCCGAGGCCTACATCCCCAAGACGGACACCTACATCGAGAAGGACTGCGAGATCAACGAGGAGATCGACCGCCTGCGCCACTCAGCCACCGAGGCGCTGCTGACCCGCCGCGACGTGGTGGTGGTCGCCTCCGTCAGCTGCATCTTCGGGCTGGGCAGCCCCGAGGACTACGAGGCGCTCAGCATGCGGCTCTATCCGGGCTTCTCCGTCCGCCGCGAGCAGCTGATCCGCCGCCTGGTGGACATGCAGTACATGCGCAACGCCTACGAGCTGAAGCGCGGCACCTTCCGCGTCAAGGGCGACACCTTCGAGATCTACGCCCCGGACAAGGAGGAGATCACCCGCCTGGAGTTCTTCGGCGACCAGCTGGACGCGATCAGCGTGGTCGATCCCGTCACCGGCGACGCCCTGAGCCATCCTGCGCGCGTGACGCTGTTCCCCGCCAGCCACTACCTGGTGCTGCCCGACAAGCAGCAGCTGGCCGCCAGGTCGATCCGCGCCGAGCTCCGCGAGCGGCTGGCCCACTTCGAGGCCGAGGGCAAGGTGCTGGAGTACCAGCGGCTTAAGGAGCGTGTGAATTACGACCTCGAGATGATCGAGAACGTCGGCCACTGCGCGGGCGTCGAGAACTACAGCCGCCACTTCGAGGGCCGCCTGCCCGGCGAGACGCCCTCGAACCTGATCGAGTACTTCCCGGACGACTTCCTGATGATCATCGACGAGAGCCACGTCACCCTGCCGCAGCTGCACGCGATGTACAACGGCGACAGAAGCCGCAAGGAGACGCTGGTGGAGCACGGCTTCCGGCTGCCCAGCGCGCTCGACAACCGGCCGCTGAGGTTCGAGGAGTGGGAGCGCTACGTCAGCCAGGCGGTGTTCATGAGCGCCACGCCGGGGCCCTACGAGCTGGAGCACAGCGAGCAGATCGCCGAGCAGATCATCCGCCCCACCGGCCTGGTCGACCCGGAGATCACTCTGAGGCCCACCCGCCACCAGATCGACGACCTGCTGGAGCGGATCCAGGAGCGGATCGGCTTCGGCGAGCGCACGCTGGTGACGACGCTGACCAAGCGGATGGCGGAGAACCTGGCGGAGTACCTGCTCAACGCCGGCGTCAAGACGCAGTACCTGCACTCGGACGTCGACACCGTGGAACGCATCCGCATCCTGAAGGACCTGCGCTTGGGCACCTACGACGTGGTGGTGGGCATCAACCTGCTCCGCGAGGGCCTCGACCTGCCGGAGGTCAGCCTGATCGCGATCCTCGACGCCGACAAGGAAGGCTTCCTCAGGAGCGACAAGAGCCTGATTCAGATCATCGGCCGCGCGGCGCGCAACGTCCGCGGCGAGGTGGTGCTCTACGCCGACCAGATGACGGCCAGCATGCAGCGCGCCATCGACGAGACCAACCGCCGGCGCGAAAAGCAGCTCAGCTACAACGAGGAGCACGGGATCGTGCCCCGCACCATCGAGAAGGAGATCAAGGACATCACCGAGGGCCTGGAGGAGCAGGGGCTCAAGGTGGTACGCGCCCGCGGCGGCGGGCCCGACGAGTACGACGCGATGGGCATCGCCGAGCTCAGCATGCTGATCGCCGAGCTGGAGCAGCAGATGCTGAAGTGGGCCGAGCTGCTGGAGTTCGAGAAGGCGGCGATCCTGCGCGACCAGGTCAAGGACCTGAACCTGAAGCTGCAAAGGAAGCTCAAGGCCGAGGGCATCGGCCAGCGCGGCAAGGTGGGGTGATAGGGCGCCCCGGAGCGCGGACGCCCCGTCCGCAGTCCGTGGGATGGGTCTCCGTGCCCGTCCTCTCTGGCAGCCCCTCCTGCGGCGGGAGCTTCAGCCCCCTGACCTCAATGAGGGGTAGCGGCGGGTTTCAACCCGCCGACCTCAATCGCGGGGATGAATCCCCGCCTACCAGCATTCCGGTAGCGGCGGGTCTCAACCCGCCGACGTTAGGCCGCCCCACAATCGAATCGCCGGACTGAAGTCCGGCCTACCGGGTCCGGGGCAGGCCAGCGGGCGCCAGCTTGCGCCAAATGACGCGTTTTCGGCGCAAGTAAGGTATACTGCTCGTGATGCGCGCCATAGTGGCGCGATGCTCTAAGTATGAAAACTGCTATGCTCCGCTGATCCTCTGGCTTTGTCCCTCCATTGTGTGAGACTTCCCAGCGATGACGCCTGCCTGGCCGTGTCCATACCGAAAGGCACATCAATAACTCACTCAAGGAGTGACAGATGAACGTTTATGTAGGCAACCTGTCCTATAACACCACCGAGGCCGATCTGCGCGAGGCGTTTGCCAAGCACGGTGAAGTCGACGAAGTCCGGATGATCACCGACCGCGACACCGGCCGCTCGAAGGGCTTCGGCTTCGTCGAGATGCCGAACGCCAGCGAGGCCCAGGCGGCGATCGGTGCGCTCAACGAGACCGAGCTGCACGAGCGTACGATCAAGGTCAACGAGGCCAAGCCGCGTGAGGACCGCCCCCAGCGCGGTGGCGGCGGCCGCTGGTAACCACAACCCGGATCATCAAAGACGGCGGGGCGCGCTGCGGTGCGCCCCGCTGCATTCTGCTCCTGCTCCATATCGTCCGCCTGCTCAATCTGCTGTCGACCGGTCCTGGCCGCCGACTCCACGCAGCCTGCCGGCATCCTGCTTCGCACTGCATGCTGCGGGAGTGTTTCTGAGTTGCGTTTCTGGCCAGATACGGTATACTGCCCGTGATGGCGCGCCATGGTGGCGCGATGCTCGAAGTATGAAAACTGCTATGATCCGCTGAACGACTGGCTGTCCCTCCTTTGTGTGTGGCTTCCCAGCGATGACGCCGGCCTGGCTGTGTCCATACCGAGACGAACATCAATATCTCACTCAAGGAGTGACACGTGAATATCTACGTAGGCAACCTGTCCTATAACACGACCGAGGCCGATCTGCGCGAGGCGTTCTCCAAGCATGGAGAAGTCAGCGAAGTGCGGATGATCACCGACCGCGACACCGGCCGCTCGAAGGGCTTCGGCTTCGTTGAGATGCCCAACGCCGAGGAGGCCCGCGCGGCGATGGACGCGCTCAACGAGACGGATCTGCACGAGCGCACGATCAAGGTCAACGAGGCGCGTCCGCGTGAGGACCGTCCCCAGCGCCGCGGTGGCGGCGGCGGCGGTCGCTGGTAACCACCAGCTCGACATGCAAAGACGGCGGGGTGCACTACGGTGTGCCCCGCCGCACTCTTCTCTTCCCCGTCCCCGGTCCCCTCACCGTTTCCAGTATCACTTCCCCCTGGGCCCTGGCGCCCGCCGGTACAATGTGGCGTAGCTACCGCCAGCGGGAGGTGCGCCGATGTTGCCCAAGCGCAAAGCAATCCGCCAGCCGCTGCTCGGCATGCTGGCCGATCGGGGGGGCAGCGCCAGGCCCAAAGACCTCTACGGTCCGCTGGCCGAGCAGTTCAGGCTGACGGCCGCCGATCTGGCCGAGACCTGCGGCGGCGACTCCAAGTGGCAGGCGATGGTGCGCGAGGCCCGTGACCACCTGGTTCTGCAGGGCCTGATCCATCCGGCGAAGGGTGAGCACCGCGGGGTCTGGACCCTGACGGCCAGTGGCCGCCGGGCGGCTCAGGATTCGCCCTCCGCCGGCTGAACCCGGACGCGGACCGCGTCGGCGTCGGGGCCGGCCTGAGCCTGAGGGATGCACCTGCCCGGCTGGTCCGGTGCCCGTTCAGGGCCGTCCGGGTGCCGGCGGCGGTTGCGCTCTGGCCCGAAAACCGTTATCATTCACGCCGATGACGCGCCGCTGGTGGCGCGATGCGGGAAAGTATGAAGGCTGCTAGCTACTCTGATCGACTGGATTGACTCCTCCCGGTGTGAGGCTCCCCCAGAGATGAGTTCTGCTTTGCTGCTGAGTACCGAGACGCTCATCGACAACCGTATTGGAGTCTTTGCATGAACATCTATGTTGGTAACCTGTCCTACGACACCACCGAGGCCGACCTGCGCACGGCGTTCAGCGCCCACGGCGCAGTGGACTCGGTCCGCTTGATCACTGACCGCGATTCGGGGCGCTCCAAGGGCTTCGGCTTCGTCGAGATGCCCGATGAGGGCGAGGCGCGGGCCGCGATGGACGCACTCAATGGTACCGAGATGCAGGGCCGCACCATCAAGGTCAACGAAGCCCGTCCGCGTGAGGACCGTCCCCAGCGCGGCGGCGGCGGGGGCCGCTGGTAGGCTGAGCATCGGGCGGCGAACGGCCGCCCACTAAATCGCGTCCCAGACACATGACCGGGGACGGCTGCGGTCGTCCGGCGGAGGTGGGATATGGAAACGGCCGCGAGGAGCCGGTGGCGCCTGCCAGCAGCGCTGCGCTGGGGCGGCCGCGGGCTGTTCATCGCGCTGGCGCTGTTCTGGCTGTGGTTCATGGTCGGCTCCTTCATCTACGAGCTGCAGCAGGGGATCGCCGGGGCCACCATCCACGTCTTCCAGGCGGCGGTGCTGGTGCTGTCCACGGTGGTGGTCTTCACCCTCGAGCTTGCCGGCGGCTTGCTGCTGGTCGCGCTGGCTGTCGCCACCTGGGTGCAGTGGGGTCGCCATAACATCTTCGTCTGTCTGATCATGTGCCTGCCGCTGCTGCTGAGCGGGCTGCTGCTGATCGCCGCCTGGGCTGCGCAGCGCCGCCCCGCCCAGCGCCGAGTTTCCGGTACAATGAAGTAACAAAGCCGGGAGCGGCGGGGGCGGCGTCAGCCCCGGCGCCGGGAGGTGGTAATGGCTGGCATTCTGAATCCGGGCCGGCAGCGCTCGGCCTTCACCCGTGGTATCGCCTGGCTGATGCTGATCGTCTGGGCGGGCTGGTGGATCTTCTACGGCGTAGCGTCGGGCATCGGCGAAACTGCCGAGTTGGGCATGACGGGTCCCGTGATGTACCTGATCATGCCGGTGGTGATCCTGGTGCTGCTGTGGATCTGCTGGCGCTGGGAGCTGATCGGCGGCATTCTGTTGATCGCAGCCGCACTGGTTTTCGGCTACTTGGTCTTCGACATCGCCGGGTCGGGGCAGCACCCGCTGCTGCAGAACCTCATATTCCTGACTATGATCTTGCCGGCGATCTTCAGCGGCGTGCTGCTGATCCTGTGCGGCATCTTCAGCTGGGCGGGACGGCCGCGCCAGGAGCCCCCGGCGCCGTCGACACCCGAGCCGCCGGGTGCCCCGGCTACAGGCTAGCGACCACGAACACGCGGACGGCTGATCCGCCGCGGCGGCGGCGCTTGGCCGCGCGGCTCGCTTGAGGCTAGAATAGGCATGCTGCGAGGAATCATCCCGCCGCGGCTTGAGTTCAGGCCGTCGGCGGCCCGGGAGGTATGCCATGGCCGATCAGCCCAGGCGCTGCCCCAGCTGTCACGCGGAACTGCCGCTCGGCGCGCGCTCGTGCCTGTCCTGCGGCTATCAGCTCGGCGAGGAGCCCGCCGCGGTGGAGCTGGATCCGCACCCCACCGGCGGTGAGGAAGCCGCCACGCCGCTGGTCAGCAGCACCGCGGAGGACACCCTCAGTTCGGTCAACCGCGCGCTTTTGGTAGCGGTGATCGTGGTGATCGTCGCGATCGTGCTGATCAACATCCCGAACATTCTGTCGGCGCTGGCCGGCCTGGGCTGGGTACTGGGCGGCTGGCTGCTGCTGGTGCTGCCCAGCGCCGTCTGCTGCCACTTCCTGGCGGCGGCCAAGGGCTATCACGAGAACTACGCGTTGCTCTGGGGGGTGCTGGGCGGCGTGCTGGCGCTGGTGACCTACGCCGGGCTCCCCGACCGCCGCAGCCGCCAGCTGCTCACGCAGATCGAGCGGCACCTAAGCCGCCAGCGTGGGTTGTAGCGAGGCAGCGCGGCGCCGGAGCACGGGGGTTGCCTGAGGCAGCACTCTGACCCGCTGCGCAGACACCCGTGGCGGCCGGCTGCTTGTGCGGCCCCGGCCTATCCCGCCTGCGCTGTGCTAGCCGGTCGCGAAGTCGAATTCCTCGTCTTCCTCGTCCTCGGTGATCAGGGAGGAGACGAAGTAGACGCCTGCCGCGAGCACGGCCAGCGCGGTCACTACGCCGATGGCTTTCCAGAAACGCATTGTCCCACCTCCACTGATAGGACTCCAGCAGTCTGCATCATGTTCTACCACACCGCCGCCGGGCTTGCGGCGGCCGGCGGGCGTCAGGGAGGCGGTCATTCCTCGTCGAACAGCCCGCTTTGCTCGTCGTCGCCCAGATAGCCGCGGACCTTCTTCAGGTTCTGGTCCAGCTTCTTCAGATAGTACTTGACGTTGTAGTCCGGGCTCTGGGGATCGTACTGCCTGAGCGGCTTGGCCGCCTCGAAGGCCTTGACCGTGATCTTCTCGCCGGTGACGTAGTAGCTGACCTGGTCGCCCGGGCGCAGCGGGCGGCTGGCTCTCAGCGCTACTTCGTAGGCCGCCGCGCGGTTGCGGCTGCCCGCCTCCACCTTGGCGCGGTAGGTGTCCAGCGACTCGATCAGCGTATCGGTCCTGGCCAGCAGGGCGATGTTGATCGTGCGTCCTTCAATCTTGCGCGCCAGCTCGCGGTGCCGCTCGCCGATGCGCTGCGGCTGGCCGTGCAGGATCGCCGCCAGGCTGAAGGAGATGAAGTCGTGCAGGAACGGCTCCAGCCCGCGGCTCTTCAGCCCGCTGCCCTTGACCGTGATCCGCCCGTGCTCGTCCAGCAGCGCGTAGTTCTTGACCTTGTGGCTGAGCATCGCCGGGAAGTAGCCGCCCAGCTCGACGGTGATGCCGGCCGGCAGCCGGTCGTTGATGCGGGCCACGAGTTCGTCGTGCTGCTCGGCCGCCGCACAGCCCTCGGGGGCGGTGAAGTAGACGCCGTCGGTATCGATCTCGATCACCTTGCCGCCCTCGTCCTCCACCAACTGCGCCAGCTGCTTGACCAGCTCCTGGCCGGTGGTGGTGATGAACTCCGCCTGGCGGGGGTCGGCCCAGTTCATGCGGTTGGTGCCGAGGTAGCCGAAGAAACTGTTGATGAAAATCTTGAAGGCCGCCTGGCGGGCGTCGGCCCGCACCCGCACGCCCGCGTCCTCCGCGTCGCGGGCCAGTTGCTTGGCCGCCAGCCGCTGGCTGGTCAGTTCGCTCAGCAGCGGCTGGAATACGTCGCCGGTGTCCGTGGCGGGCTTGACCCCGTGACTGAGCATGATCGACGGGTACAGACTGGCGATGTCCACGTTGAGCACGTCGTGGATCAGCCCGGTCATGCGGATGTCGGTGTAGCCGCCGATGAAGGAGCGGCCCTCGACCGGCGCGGGGATGCTCTCGCCGCGGCGCAGGTACTCGCGGAGCAGCAGGTTGTTGATCTTGACCCCGTTGCCGCGCACCACGCAGTCCTGCAGACTCAGCGGCAGCATCTGGGCCTGGGCGAAGTAGCTGCCGCCCAGCATCTGGAAGACGATCCGCGCGGCGTCCAGTTCGTAGCGGATGTCGGCGACCAGCAGCTGGCGCTTGGACTGCCAGAGGTGCTCGACGTCCCAGGCCGGCACCGGATCGGGCAGCTGGCAGGTCTCGTCCAGATAGCGCGCCACGTAGGGGGCATCGTAGCGGGCCAGGTCGCGCTTGACGACGTCGTAGTACTGGGCCAGGAACCAGGTGTCGACCAGGCTGCGGCCGGCGACGTCCGCCCGCGGGTACTCCAGCTGCTTCTCGGCGGCCGGCGCCCGCGACTTGCGGATGGTCATTGCGCTCTGGTCGCGGCCCAGTTTGAGCTTGACGCCGTGGCGCCGGGCGCGGGCGGCCAGGTAGCTCAGCGCGCCCTTGAACAGGTCGTGACCGACGATCACGTCCGGGTCGAAGCTGCTGATCTCCTCGCCGACGCGCTCGATCAACGCCTGCTCACTGCCGTCCAGGTGGCAGAGCTGGTGGAATTCGCGCCCGTCGCTGAGCCCGACCATCACAATCGTGTCGCTGTTCTCGGACGGGTCGGCATAGTCCGCGCCTTCGCCGGCGACGGCGCGCAGCGCCAGGTAGAGCACCCGCAGCGAGCGCAGGTCCAGCTCCTGGTAGTGGGTCCGGCCGCTGGCGAGCAGATACTGGTTGACCTCGTCCGTGAAACGCAGATAAGGCTCGTACTCGAACTCGGAGCGGTGCTGGCGATAGTAGCCGACCATGTGCTTCAGCGCGGCGTCGCAGTGGGCCCAGCCGTCGCAGCTTACGCGGTGGCTGTAGAGGTTCGTGCCGTCGAGAGCCGTGATCTCCGGCTCCGGCTTGAAGTCGTCCAGCAGCTGCGGGTGCGAGGTCAGGAAGAAGGGGTGAAACGCCTCGCGCTCGGGGGCGATCCCGCCGTCGCGCCGCCACCAGAGCTGCGCGCCCTCCCCGCTGGGGGCCAGACCGACCAGCCCCGCCGCCGGGTCCGCGCCGTAAAGCAGCGCCCGCGCCTCCGGCTCTTCCGCCATGGCGCTAGTTTAGCCGATGCACTAGTCGGCGGCGGGCGGGAACTGGGCGATCTGCAGGACATAGGGGAAGCCTTCGTAGCCGAGGATGGCCAGCTCGGCGTGCAGCAGCACGGCCAGCCGGCGCTCCGGGTGGATATAGAGCCTGGCCTGCTCCTCCAGCGGGGCCAGCCCCGTCAGGGCGCGGTCGCCGCGCGGGTCAACGGTGAACCCGGCCTTGACCAGCCGCCGCTCCATGTGGAACAGGGCGTCCTGCCAGCCCAGACGGCAGGCGAACGTCACCGTCCAGTCCTCGACTGCCTCGCTGGAGTCTCCCCAGTCCGGGATGCTGTAGTCGAAGATCGGCTCGGCCTTGATCTCCACCTGCGAGGATTGCGGCGGCAGCGTCAGGCCCCGCACGGGCCAGTCCGCGGGCAGCTCACCGGGCGGCGCGCAGGCGGAGAGCGAGCCGGCGATTGCCAGCAGCACGATGGTACAGGCGGTCGGGCGCGCGTGGCTCATCCGCCGATTCTAACCCGCGCGCGATGGTATAACCAAGGTAGCAGGACCGGAGCCGATGCCACGTACTGGACTTAGGGAGGCCGGGCGGAGTTGGACCAACAGCGGTTCTGCGGACTTGCGGACAATCAGCGTGCCCAGCGGGCACGAACGGGGGTTTCGCCATGACTTACTTCCTGAGACACATCGGGGGCGCGGTGCTGCTCGCTAGCATCCTGTTGCTGCCGGCCTGCTCCTGCGGCGGCGGCAGCGCCAAGGCCACGGACGATCCGCAGCTGGACACGCCCGATCAGCAGCAGGACCAGCCTGCGGAGGACCAGCCGGCGGAGGAGCAGCCGGAGCAGCCGGCTGAACCGGAGCCCGAGCCGGGCCCGGACGAGCCCGACCCCGAGCCGGTCGACCCGACGCCCGAGCCGGTTGACCCGGAGCCCGAGCCAGCGGCTCCCAGAGGCGACGATCCGGTGGAGCTGGGCGCCATCGCGCCGGGCTTCGCGGGCAGCTATTCCCAGCCGGCCATCAAGCTGCCGGCGGCTTTCAGCGATCCGCTGCTGGAGCTGCCGATCGATCTGGCGGGTGTCAGCCTGCTCGATCCCGAGGAGTTGTCGGCGCGGCAGCGCGAGGTGCTCTCGCAGAGCGGTTTCGTGGTGATGCCGGCGGAGTATAAGGAGTTCTACCACATCTACAGCCGCATCGAGGGCCGCGACCAGGCGGTGTTCGTCACCGTCGACAGCGTGCTGCACGTCTACCACCTGCTGTTCGACAAGCTGCTGCGCGATCTCGAGGACGAGCAGTTCTACGCTACGATCGAGCAACTCACCGCGGCACTGGAGGACAGTGCCGAGGAGCAGTACAAGCAGGCCGAGAAGACCTCGCTGGAGGACGCCGCCCGACGGGTCTGGGCCTACTTCGCGATCGCCGAGCAGCTGATCATGGACAAGCCGCCCGCGGTTGCCGGTCCGATCGCCGACCTGGTGGCTGCCGAGCTGGCGCTGATCGAGGCCCACGACGCATTCGGCCCCTCGCCGCTGCTGTCGATTACGGAGAACTACACCGAGGACTACACCCAGTACATACCGCGCGGCCACTACACGCGCACGGAGCAACGCGAGCGCTACTTCCGCACGCTGATGTGGTACGGCAGGATGAACCTGCGGCTCAAGGTGCCGGCCGAGACGCGGCTGGCGCTGCTGATCACGCGGCTGTGCCATCTGACCGGATCCGGTGACAGCGCCGCCACCTCGCTGTGGGCCAGCGTTTACGACCCGACGGCGTTTCTGGTCGGCCGCGCCGACGACCTGGGCATCCACGAATACACCGCCGTGGCGCGCGAGGTTTACGGCGACTCGCTGACGCTGGCCGACCTGGCCGACGACGAACTGCTGGGGCAGTTCTGCGAGCAGGCCAAGCAGCTGCCACCGCCGCAGGTCAACTCGATGTTCGTCGCGCCGGGCGAGGATATGGTGAAGGTGACCCACGGCTTCCGTTTCATGGGCCAGCGCTTCGTGCTGGACGCCTACATCTTCCAGCAGCTGCTCCACGACAAGGTCCTCGACCGCTATATGCCCAACGGGCTGGACGTGCTGGCGGCCTTCGGCAATGACGAGGCGCTCGGCATCCTCGACGAGCTGGGCGAGACGGCCTATGCGAACTACGACAGCCAGATGGCGAAGGTGCGCGGCGAGGTCGCCCAGCTCACGGAAGCGGACTGGACGCCCAACGTCTACTTCAGCTGGCTCTATACGCTCGACGGCGTGATCGCGGACAAGGGCGAGGAGTACCCGCCGTTCATGCGGACGGCGGCCTGGACGCGCAAGGACCTGCACACCGCGCTGGGCAGCTGGGCGGAGCTCAAGCACGACACCATCCTCTACGCCAAGCAGGCCTATCCGATGGCGGGCGCGGCCCCGCCGGGCGAGGTGGTCTGGAACTGGGTCGAGCCCAATCCGCTGGCGTTCGCACGGCTCCGCGCCCTGGCCCAGCTGACCCGTGAGGGGCTCAGTCTGCGCGGCCTGCTGAGCAGCCAGCTCGACTCGCTGCTCGGCTCGCTGATCGAGCATCTGGTCAGCTTCCAGAGCATTGCCGAGCGCGAGCTGGCGGGCGAGGCCATCACCGAGGACGAGAACTGGCAGCTCAAGGGCTACGAGTGGTGGCTGGAGCATATGGTGGAGGAGTCGGGGGACTTCCAGGGCGAGCCCGATCCACACGGGATCATCGAGCCCGGCGACGAACCGGCGGCGATCATTGCCGACGTGGCCTCGGACTTCACCTTCAGCCAGGTGCGCGAGGTCGGCACGGGCCGGATCTTCGAGCTCTGCGTGGTGGTGCCCGACGGCTACGGGGGCCTGCAGGCGGCGCGCGGCGGGGTCTACTCCTACTACGAATTTACCTGGGCGATGGACGACCGCCTGACGGACGAGAAGTGGCGCGGGATGATCGACACCGGCGAGATTCCGGAGCGCCCATCCTGGACGGCGGAGTTCATCGCCGAGTAGTGGTGGAGCAGACCGGGGAGAGGAGTATGCTGTCTGCATGACGGACGTGTCTGCTCCCTCGATCGCCGCCTGCACGCCGACCATCGCCGCGCTGCTCGGCGCCGATCCGCCGGCGCTCAATAGCGCGCGGCCGCTGGAGACTGTGCTGGAAGCCGCGCGGCAGGCCTGTGGAGTTCGGCCGCTCGACCGCTGCCTGATCTATGCGCCGGACGCCGTCGGCGCCGTGCTCAGACGACGCAAGCTGGTGGACTTCGCCCCCGTGACTTCGCGTGCGCCGGTCGCGGTGCAGCTCCGGGCCGAGCTGCCCAGCAAGACGCCGGTTTGCTTTGCCTCGATGTTCACCGGCGCCTCGCCCGCGGCTCACGGCATCCGCCAGTACGAGAAGCCCGTGCTGGCCTGTGACACGCTGTTCGACGCACTGCTGCATGCGGGCCGGCGGGTGGCGATCGTGGCGGTCAGGGACAGCAGCATCGATTGCATCTTCCGCCAGCGCGAACTCGACCACTTCAGCGAGGACTACGACCCGGAGGTGACCGCCCGTACACTGGCGCTGCTGGAGCGCGACGAGCACCACTTCATCCTGGCCTATCACCAGCAGTACGACGACACGCTGCACCGCACCACGCCGCTTGGCTCCGAGGCGCTGGCGGCGGCCCGGCGGCACGTCGACGCCTTTGCCGAATTGGCCGACGCCGCGCGCGAGCACTGGCGGGACCGCTCCTACGCGCTGGCCTTCACTCCCGACCACGGCGCGCACGTCGATGAGGAAACCGGCCGCGGCACCCACGGCTCCGACATGCCCGACGACCTGGACGTCTGGCACTACTGGGGCATGGGGGCGCCGGCGACTAGCTGATCGGTTCCATGATGGCGTCCAGCAGGGCCTCGGTTAGCTTGGGGTCGCGCTGCCGGTGGTTGAGGGCGGCCTGGATCAACTCCGGCGGCTGGCTGTACTGCTTGATCTGCAGCGCGAACTCGACGTCGATGTCGATCAGCACGTCGAAGTAGCACCCGTTGGTCATGTAGACCTCGGTCAGGTAGTCCGGCGCGTAGTATGTTCTGGTCTCCGGCAGGTCGAGCCCCAGCGGGTTGCTCAGCCCCTTGCTCTTCGACCGGAGCCAGCCCAGCGGCTTCAGACAGCCCTCGACGTGGCTGACCACGCCCGGCCAGTCGCCGTCCTTGTCGAACACCACCAGCCAGATCGGGTCGGGATACTGCGCCGGATCCAGCTGGTGCATCGCGCTCGCCGGCTTTCTGAGCTGCCAGTCGGGATCGATCGTCAGCTGCGCGATCGGCCAGTCGGCGGGCAGCTCGTGGCTTGCACCGCTGTCAGCCGGACAGGCGCTCAGCAGGACGAGGAGAGGCACCAATGAAGCAGCGGCGGTCCTGACTCCCATGCGGCGAGTATAGCGTCCCGCCGTGGCCGGCTCAGCGCAGCACTGCGCCTTTCAGCCGCCACACTATGTTCAGCCCCAGCGCGTAGCACCAGGGCCCCAGCAGACCCGCCGGCAGCGCCCCCCACATCAGCAGGTCCAGCGGCCGCCGCCTCAGCCAGCGCCAGGCGTAGCGCAGGCCATCGCAACGCCGGCCCGCCAGGAAGCTGTAGGTGACCCCCAGCACCAGCACGCGCCGCAGCAATGCGGGTGACAACCGTGCGAGGTCGCGTTCCTGCTCGTCAATCACGACCCCGATCGCATCAGCCTGATCAGCCGCCTCCGGAATCAACTGCCAGGGGCTCGGCCCGCTCATCCGGTTGGGTGCATCACTGTGGCGCAGCAGCAGCGCCTCGCCCACGCTGCGCGTGCGAAAGCGGCGGCCGAACCGATACCAGTAGGCGGTTTCCCAGGCGCGGCTGTCCGGAAACCTGAGCTCAGCAAACGTCGAGCGCCGGGTGCAGGTCAGCAGTTCCACCTGCCGGCGCATCCGCTCGCGGCGCCGGAGGAACGTCTCGTAGTCCCAGACCTCGTCGATCAGCGGCGGCTGCGGCGACAGACTGCCGTCGTCCAGCCGGTGCATGAACACCAGGCGGCTGATCTCGGGTGGAGTGGCAACCGCCAGCTCGTGCATCCGGTTCAGCGCGCCGGGCAGCAGCTCATCGTCGCTGTCGAAGGTGACCACCCATTCGCCGCGGGCGTGGGCGGCGCCCGTGTTGCGTGCCGGGCAGCAGCCCCGGTTGACCTCATGCCGCACCAGCCGCACCCGCGGGTCGCTGTAGCTCGCGACGGCCTCCGCGCTGCCGTCCGTGCTGCCGTCGTCAACGACGATCACCTCGAAGTCCGCGAAGTCCTGGCTGAGCACGCTGGTGAGCGCGCGGCGGATCAGCCGCGCGCGGTTGAGGCACGGAATCACGACGCTGAGCAGCGGCGCGTCGCCCGTTGCCGCCCTGGTGCTGCCGCCTACCATCCCCGTTGAGCATAGCATTGGCAGCCCGGCGGGGATGGGCAAAGCCGCGCCGTGCCATAGCCGATAATATAGGCAGTGACGAAGTACAAGGAGCGGCACAAGCTCAAGGAGGCGGCCGAGCGGATCGCGGCCGCCAACCAGTTGGCCGCCGATCGCCTCAGCCCGATGACCTTTCCCAAATCGCTGGAAGAGGCCTTCCACAACAAGGCGATCCTGGTCACCGGCGGGACGGGCTCGATCGGCCGCGAGATTGTCAGCCAGGTGCTTGAGTATCAGCCGCGCGTGGTGCGCGTCCTGTCGCGCAACGAGTACAACCAGTACCAGATGCGCCGCGACTTCGGCGACCGACCGGACCTGCGCTTCCTGGTCGGCGACGTCCGCGAGCGCGAGCGGATGCTCAGGGCCTGCGAGGACGTCGAGGTGGTGTTCCACGCCGGCGCCCTCAAGCACGTCGAGATCTGCGAGTACAACCCCTTCGAGGCGGTCAAGACCAACGTGATCGGCACCCAGAACGTGGTTGAGGCCGCGCTGGACTACAACATGGAGCTGGTGGTCGGGATCAGCACGGACAAGGCCGTCAGCCCGACCAATACCATGGGGGCCACCAAGCTGCTGGGCGAGCGCGTGATCCTCAGCGCCAGCCAGTACAAGGGCGACCGTCGCACGCGCTTCTGCGTGATCCGGTTCGGCAATGTGCTGGCCAGCCGCGGCAGCGCGATTCCGTTGTTCATCGATCAGATCCGCGGCGGCGGGCCGGTGACGCTGACGCACCGCGACGCGCGGCGCTTCTTCATGAGCATCCCCCAGGCGGTGGAACTGGCGCTTAAGGCCAGCCTCGACGCTCGCGGCGGCGAGATCTACATCCTCAAGATGCCGGTGCTCAAGATCAGCGACCTGATCCAGGCGCTGATCCGCATCTACGCGCCGCGCTTCGGGCGCAAGGCCGAGGATATCGCGGTTACGGAGATCGGCATGCTGCCGGGCGAGAAGCTGTTCGAGGCCCTGATGACGCCCGAGGAGGCGCTGTGCGCCACCGAGCATGAGGATTACTACAAGGTTGAGCCGCTGAAGGCGATGGACCGCACCGGTCGCGAGGGGGCGCCTGCGGGCTATGACAGCGCCGTCGAGCCGTTGCTCAGCGTTGACGAAATCATGGACATGCTGGACAATCACGGCTTGGTTGAGGTGTTCCTTGAGGCACTTCCCCAGAATTAGATGGTCTAAGCACGCGGCAGCCCGCCTGATGTCATATACCGGCGACGTCTACGACACACCTCCCCCGATCGTCCGTGCGGCGATGACCGTCGCCTGCGCCTTCGGCGCGATCCTGATGCTCTGGCAGCTGTTCCAGGTCGGCTTCGTGATCTCGATCATCCTGACCATCGCCGGGCTGATTCTGTCCGTCTATCTGGTCTGGAGCGTGCCGCGCGCCAGCCAGACCGCGCTGGCCACCGTCGGCTACTGGGCGCTGCTGGGCGGGCTGGCGCTGTTTCTGCCGTTCGGCTAGCGCCACCGCCGCGGCGGGCTCACTTCGCGCGGACTCCGATACAATGGATCCATGCCACGCGGCGTATCCTGGTGGCACGTGCTGCTCGACGCGGCGCTGATCGCGCTGGCGTTCGTGGCCGCCCACGGGCTGCGGTTCGCCAGCGGCTGGATCGCGGCGCCGCTGGGCGTCATCCCGCTCGAGCAGTGGCTGCTGCTGCTGCTCTACTCGCTGCCGCTCTGGCTGCTGATCGCGGCGCTGCACGGCCTGTACTACACGCGGCTCAGGCAGTCCCTGAGCGCCGAGCTGGGCGCGCTGACCCACAGTGTCGCCGAGGGGCTGCTGGGCACCATCCTGCTGACGTTCGCGCTGCGCGGGCTGCCCGACAGCCGCCTGGCGCTGCTGCTGACCGTCGCGCTTTCCTGGCTGTGGCTGGCGGGGTATCGCTGGCTGTGGCGCCGGCTGGCCCGGCGACGCCCGCGGGCAATGGTGCTCGGCGATTCGCCACTGGCCGGCTACCTGCGGCGCCAGCTTGCCGGCCCGGCCGCGCGCTTCAGCCTGGCCGGCGCCAGCGAGAGTGCCGCCGAGTTTCAGCCGGAGCTGTGCGACGCGGTGTTCTGCGACGCTGCGCTGGCCGAGCAGCTGTGGCGGCGGCTGCCCGACGGTCCGGCGGAGCTGAGTGTCTACCTGCTGCCGGAGGGCGACTCGGCGGGCACGGCGGCGCTGAGCGTGGCGACCGTCGAGGGCGTGCCGACGCTGGCGGTCAAGAGCGCCGCCGACCTCATGATGATGCGCCGCGCGAAGCGCGTGCTGGACGTCGGCGGGGCGCTGCTGCTGCTGATCCTGACCTCGCCGCTGTGGCTCTTTTCGGTGCTGGGCATCGCGCTGAGCATGCCCGGCCCCGTCTTCTTCAGCCACCGGCGGCTGGGGCTGCTGGGCGAGCCGTTCAGGCTGCTCAAGTTCCGCTCGATGGTCCGCGACGCCCACAAGATCGCCGTCGATCTCGACGAGTTCGATGACAAGTACAAGCTGAAGCACGATCCGCGGATCACCCGCTTCGGCCGCCTGCTTCGCAAGCTGAGCCTCGACGAACTGCCGCAGCTGATCAACATCCTGCGCGGCGAGCTGAGCCTGGTCGGCCCGCGACCGATCGTGGACGACGAGGTGCCGAGGTACGGTCCGTGGGGGCGGCTGCTGCTGACGGTGCCGCCGGGGCTGACCGGGCTGTGGCAGGTCAGCGGGCGCTCAGACACCAGCTACCAGCAGCGCATCGACTTCGACCTCTACTACATCAACAACTGGAGCCTCGGCCTCGACCTGCTGATCCTGCTCAGAACCATCCCGGCCGTGCTGAGCCGCAAGGGCGCGTACTGATTCCGGTTTGGGCACTACAGAGATCACAGAGAGCACAGAGGTGGGATGGGAGTAGGGGGCAGGCTTGCCTGACCCACCTTGAAATGCGGGCGAGGCGAGCCTCGCCCCTACTCATGAGTCTAGGCGATGCTAACATGACCGCATGCGGCTGATTCTCGCTTCCACCTCGCCCCGGCGCCGCGAGCTGCTGGCGACGCTCGGCCTCAGCTTCGACGCCCTGCCCGCGGCCGACGTCGACGAGGCGCGCATCCTGGCGGAGTGCGACGGGCCGCTTGCTCAGTGCCTGCAGCATCTGGCGTGGCTCAAGGGCGAGGCCGCCGCCGCTGCGCATCCGCGGGCCCTGGTGCTGAGCGCCGACACCGTGGTGGAGATCGAGGGCGACCTGCTGGGCAAACCCGCCGGTGAAGCCGACGCGCGCTCGATGCTTGAGCGCCTCAGCAACCGGGAGCATCGCGTGCACACCGGCGTGGCGGTGCAGCTTGCCAGCGACGGGCTGCTCCACTCAGGCTGCGAAACCACGCGCGTGTTCTTCGCGCGGCTGAGCGCAGATACTGTCGCGCGCTACGTCGCGAGCGGCGAGCCGACCGGCAAGGCCGGCGCCTACGCCATCCAGGGCCGCGGCGCGCTGCTGGTCGAGCGCATCGACGGCGACTACAGCAACGTGGTCGGCCTGCCGCTCAGACTCACCGCCCGCCTGCTGGCTGCGGCGGGGATGGGAGTGCTGTAGGATTCGCCTCAGAACCCCAGCTTGATGCGCTGGCCCTCGGGCTTGGTGCGCAGGGGGGTCTGGGGCGCGGCGTAGCGCAGCGAGCGCACTTTGTCGTCCAGCGACTGCTGCAGGCCGTCGTCCCAGATCTCGTGCTCCATGCAATGCGCCGCGATGTTGCGGCCCAGCCACTGGGCGTGGCGCAGGTGCGGAGTGAGTTCGATCAGCCGCTCCAGGTCGCGACGCTGGCAGCGCTCCTCCAGCAGCGCGATCATCACCTTGAAGCGCTGGCGGCTGAAGTCGCGCATGAAGTCGATCGGCTGGGTCACGAAGTAGCGGTAGCCCTTCTTCAGGTAGTCCAGCTCGCCGGCGCTGAACGCCCACATGCCGACGTAGGTCCAGGTCTGGTGGTCGATGTCCTCGGGCGGCACCTTGTTCCACAGGCGGTCCACCTCGGCGCGGTCCAGCACCAGCACGCCGCAGGCGTGCGCCCAGCAGCGCAGCGAGAGCAGCACCCGGGCCTGGACGATCTCGGCCAGCCAGGAGCCGACGTCGCGCGACAGGCGGTGCAGCGCCTCGCGGATCAGCTCGGCGCGGCGCTCGGGATCGGTCGCGAAGCTCTCCTCGATCTCGTGCTCCAGGTACTCCAGGTAGATGCTGATCGCCAGCCGCTCGCCCTCGTCGGCATCCAGGCCGTGCCAGGCCTCCCAGGCCTCCACCAGCCGCTGGCGGCAGACGTTCTCCTGGCGGCGGTAAAGGCCGTCCCAGATCGGTTCGCGCCACTGTTTGAGATACTCATCAATGCGTTCAAGCATCCGCCAGCACCGCACTCGTCGGAAGTTCCGCACAATGATACCCCAGGGGGCGTGACTGCAAACGAGTGGCACCGCCGCACAGAGGCACGCCGATAGGTGCACGGGGAGGGCTGTCGGATATACACTAGATGGCGTAGCCGTTCGCGGCAGCCCGCCGGACTCAGGAGGACCGCATGCGGAGAAGGACCAAGCTGGCCGTGGTGATCAGCCACATGTTCTCGCGCAAGGCGCTGGGCTACCGCGCCTTCACCGTCACCTGGACCTACTTCGCCGTGGTGCTCTGGAACTGGATCTACTTCCGCGAGCTGGCCTTCACCGAGTCACTGGAGGTCACAGCCACCATCGTGATCGGCAAGTTCGTCTTCTACGGCATCTGGGAGTACTTCCACCTCAAGGAGGTCGATCTTGCCGCCGTCTACGACCTCGAGGACCACGAGCGCGTCGACATGCTGGTGGTGGCCGTCGACGAGGAGGGTCACACCCACATCGAATCGCTGGAGGATCACCCGCCGGGTCACGCCTGACGGTTAGTTCCGCCTTGCTGACCGCAGTGCTACTTGCCCATGCCGACGCGCTGGCTGAGCTGCAGCTGCTTGCCCTCGGTCATGAAGCTGAGGCTGACCGCCAGTTCGGTCCGGTGGAAGTCGCGGATGGTCTCGGCCCCGCAGAGCCCCATCGCGCTGTGGATCGCGCCGACCAGGTTCTGGCTGCCGTCGGTGACGTGGCTGGGGCCCAGCAGCACTTGCTTCAGCGGGACGCTGACGCTGCTCTTCACCCGCGTGCCGCGCGGCAGGTTGGGATCGGGGGTGGCCATCCCCCAGTGGTAGGGCGCGGCCGGGCTTTCCGGGCAGCCGGCGAAGATGCTGCCGGTCATGATCGCGTCGGCGCCACTGGCCAGTGCCTTGCAGATCTGCCCGCCCTTGCGCATCCCGCCGTCGGTGATCACGCTCACATAGCGTCCCGTTTTCTCGAAGTAGTCGTCGCGCGCCGCGGCGCAGTCGGCGGTGGCGGTGATCTGCGGAACCCCGACGCCGGTGACGCCGCGGGTGGTGCAGGCCTGGCCCGGTCCGACGCCGACCAGCACGCCCGCCGCGCCGGCCTCCATCTGGGCCAGCGCCACCTCGTAGGTCACGCAGTTGCCCAGAATCACCGGGATGGTGAGCCCGCCGATCAGTTCAGTGACATTGAGCACTCCGCCCTGCTTGCTGCGGTGCTTGGTGCTGACCACCGTGCTCTGGATCACCAGCACATCCGCTCCGGCCCTCTCGACCACGCTCGCGAACTTCAGGGCGCCCGCCGGGGTTAGGCTGACCGCCGCCCGCCGGCCGCCGTCCCTGATCTCGGCGATCCGCTTTTCGATCAGCTCGGGCAGCACCGGCTGCTTGTAGAGCTCCTGGAACAGCGCGGTGACGTGCTCGTCGTCGCTGGCGACGATCCGCTCAAGGATCGGCTGATAGTCGTCATAGCGGCAATAGATGCCCTCCAGGTTCAGCACGCCGAGGCCGCCCAGTTCGCTGAACAGCCGCGCGATCTTCACGTCGACAACCCCGTCCATCGCGGCGGCGAGGATCGGCAGGCCGTAGCGCTGGCCGCCGAGCTCCCAGCTGACGTCGGTGTCGGCGGGATCGATCGTCGAGAGGCTGGGCACCAGCGAGACGTCGTCGAAGCCCAGCGCCAGCCTGGCCTTGCGGTTTCTGGAGAGCATGAATTCCATACGCCTTGTCCTCCTCAGCGCCGGGGCTGGAAGCGGGTATTCTAGCGACGGCGCGCTGACGGGTCAAGGCAGTGCCCGCTGCTTTGGGAGCATGCCGAGCATTCTGGTTCAACGAACTGACAGCGCTCAGTGCAGAGCTATCGCCTTGCTTCTACATACATGGATTGAGAATAGTCCTGCGGCACCACTCCTCATACGGTGCAGGCTCGGGAGGCTCCTGCGGTGGGTCACCCTGCGCATCCGCGAACTCGCAGCCTGCATCTGCATAGAAGTAGGGTTGCTCAGGAACTAGTGTCCACCCAACCACATAATTGCATTCCCTGATTCCATCATAATCGCTGTCAAAGCACAAGCACAGATGCATGATATGCGCTGTGCTACCTCCCTGATTCACCCAAATCGTGCGTCCGGCATCATCCAATGCAATCGCAGTTGTAACGGGGTGGAATCAAGCCTCAACTACGACTGAGCATGAGCACTCTGTTGCCTCAGCAGTTAATGGCAGAAAGAGGGTTGATGAAAGCACCGCCACAACGATCGCGGCAAGCCTGATTGTGCGCATATTGGGAAACAAAGCGGTCCACTCTCCTTTGTTGGGTTCTACTCGCAGTTCAGCAAGTGTTGGGCATTAACCGAGCCCAAGCAGAAAGAGCGCGCCTTCTGGTATCGTTGGCCAGTCCACCTGAAGCTCGAGCCTCTCGATGCTGCCGTAGCTTGCGAAATCCAAGTCCGGTCCGTAGATCACGATCTCGAACGAGTTCGGGAACTTGCCATCACGGTATCCGCTGGGCGCCCATTGAACAGCGATATTCCCTGGTGAGAACCCATCGCCGTATTCGAGGATTTCCACCGGCTTCCAGTCGTTGTGAGGATTTTCTGGCCAGTATATGATATATCCTTCGGCTACAAGATCAGTCAAATCCGTTGGATGACCTCGGAATTCATTACTAGCGATATAGCTTGCCGTAGCAGCGTATACAACCCAGAGCGAGTAGTACTCATACGCCTGGAGCTGGAAAGGCATCCATTCCTCCGGATCCGTGTCAAGCAAAACTTGCTTCGCTTCAAGCATGTTGATCTCGGCTAGACGGGCCTCCTTCTTGTATCCTTCGGCGATTTCGTCCAAGCATTGGGCAAATGCTGGGAAGCTCGTCAGGGTCAGTGATGCGACAACAGCGGCTAACACTGCCAGAAGCGCGTATCGGCTCTTCATGCGGTCTTCCTTTTCTCGTAGTAATTCAGACCTTTTTTATTGTACCGCGAAGGGGGGGCGATGTCAAGCAACCATGGAATCACTGAACCTAGGATTGACCGGCCTGTCATTTGCCAGACCTAGTGGTTGATGCGGGTCTTGGCCAGCTGGCGAGACTGGCTGAATGACTGGTCCAGAACCCAGTTCGCCTGCTGTCTTCCCGCGGCACACGCTAGCTTAAGAGACGGAGATTGTACCCGCTGGGAGTGGGCAAGGCAACAAGGACGCGTGGACCGCCGCGATGTGACCCTCTCGGCGAACGAAGCGGCGGGAGTGCAGGGGCCTACTCAGGGAAGAACCAGACCTTCCACGGATACCACATCACGTCGCTGTCGCCGTCGAAGTCTGTCACTCGTATGGCGACGAGCCGGTGGCCGATCGGGATGTCCGGGAAGCCGAAGTGATCCAAGTAGAGACCGGCCTCCGCGTGAATCGCAGTATCCGCACTGATGATGCCGGAGTAAGAGAACGCCTCACTCGGGGTCCGGCCAGCTGAGGGATCGAAGTCAAGATTGGCCTCCACGACAACGGGCATCAGTAGATCGCTGATCAGGTAATCGACTTCAACGTGGCAGTAGTCGTTCCCGGGGGTGATGACGACCTGATTGATCCCCAGCCGCGGTCCCTGGATCCACTTCAGCACGCATTCCTCGGTGCCCGTCAGCATCACCATCACCAGCAGCACGCCTTCCTCGGAGACGTAGGGCTCCAGCGCTTCCAGTTCCAGCAGGTCGTCCGCCGGCCCGCGGTGCCACTCCCAGCGCCCTTCCTGCCAGTTGGCCACGCCGACCGCCAGGTCGTCCCAGGACTCCGGTGGGGTTTCCCAGCAGAAGATCACCAGCGGGCGGCCGTCACGGTCATCCAGGTAGAAGTTGTAGACCGCGTAGGCCGGCTTGTAGCTGGGCGGCAGGGCTGCCGGGTCCCAGTCCGGCCAGAAGACGGCGAAGGTTCCCTCGGCGGCCATTCGATCGTGGGGTAGCGTCGGGTCGAAGTCGGACCCCAGCCGCAGCCGCGAGTAGTGGTTCGCCGAGACCTGGCGCTGCACGTCCAGCGGCAGCGTAAGGTCGGGCTGCTGCGGACTCGCTGCGGGCGGGGTGCTGTCATCGCCCGCCGGGGCCGGTTGGTCCAGAGCGCCGCCGCCTCCGCATGCAGCAAGAACCACCGCCGTCAGCACGAGTATCGTCAGCCGCGCCAGTCCCGATCCCCCGATCACCTGGCAGCGGTTCAGCCGGAAACCGCTCATCTGCCACCTACCTCGCCCTGGAAGCCCAGGGCCTGATTCTGCATTACGTTATACCGCCGGTCAAGGGATTGCGCAAGCTGATCGCGGCAGTGCCCCTGCTCGCAGACGCCGGCGCTGCCGGCGGCGTCCACGCTCTGCTAGAATGGCCGTTCTTAACCGGAGGAGCAGCATGGATTTCACGCTGAGCGAAGAGCAGCAGATGGTGCGCGAGATGGTGCGCGAGTTCGCCGACGAGTGGCTGGCGCCCCGGGCCCACGAGATGGACATGGAGCGGGTTGTCCCGCGCGAACACGTCGCCAAGCTCAGCGAGCTGGGGCTGATCGCCCCGATCGTCCCCGAGGAGTATGACGGTCCGGGGATGGATTACATGAGCTACGCGCTGATCAGCGAGGAGGTCGGCCGCGTCGACGCCTCGACGGGCACCACCATCGGTGCCCACTGCAGCCTGTGCTGCGGGCCGATCCTCAACTACGCCACCGAGGAGCAGAAGAAGGAGTGGCTGCCCCAGCTGGCCAGCGGCGACAAGATCGGCTGCTTCGGCCTGACCGAGCCGATGGCGGGCAGTGACGCCGCCGGCATCCAGACCACGGCGGTGCCCGACGGCAACGGCAACTACATCATCAACGGCGCCAAGCAGTGGATCACCAACGGTAGCTTCGCCGACGTGATCGTGCTGCTGGCCTCCACCAACCCCAAGCGCGGCATCATGGGCATCACCGCCTTCATCGTGCCGACGGACACGCCGGGCTTCGCGGTGGGCGGAGTCGAGGACACGATGGGCATCCGCGGCAGCCAGCAGGCGGTGCTGACGTTCACCGACATGCAGGTGCCCGAGGAGTGGATTCTGGGCGGCAGGCGCGGGCTGGGCCGCGGCTTCACCGTCGCGATGAAGACGCTGGACGCCGGCCGGATCGGCGTGGCGGCGATGGTGACCGGCATGGCCCAGGGCGCGATGGAGAAGGCGATCCAGTTCGTCAAGGAGCGCGAGCAGTTCGGCAAGGCGATCCGCGAGTTCCAGGGCCTGCAATGGTACCTGGCCGAGATGGCGACCAGCATCTACGCGATGCGCAATATGGTCTACCGCGTCGCCTGCGACAAGGACGCCGGCCGCGACGTCGCCACGCCGGCGGCGATGATCAAGCTGTTCTGCACGGACACCGCGCAGCAGGTGATCGACCACGCGCTGCAACTGCACGGCGGCTACGGCTACTGCAAGGAATACGACGTCGAGCGCTACTGGCGCGACATCCGCATCACGCGGATCTATGAGGGCACCAACGAGATCCAGAAGAACATCATCGCCCGCGACGTGCTGAAGAAAGACCCGCGGGTGTGGTATTAGCGATCGGCTTCCGGTAGCCCGCCGGCGCGGCGGGCGACGCTCAGCACTTCCTCGAGGCTGTCGGGCTGGATTGGGTCGTCCAGCGCGGCGCGGTTGCGTCTCAGCGCGCCGCGGCACCGCCGGGGGCGTCCTCCCCGGCCTACCGGAGACGGCCAGCCCGGATGGGCAAGATGCGCATGGTGTCCTCCCTAAATTGTTCGGGTGCGCAGCCGAGTCAGGAACTCAGCCTGGTTTGAAGGTGGCGGGCCGCGGGTGAGGCCGGCGAGCCCGGTTGCAGCTGTCTATCGTACGGTCATGGGATCAGTATAGCTCGCGCGCCAAGCGGTCGCACTCGCCACCATCACCCCCAGGCTTCGCGACCGGCGCACAGCTGCCCGACTGCCAGCTGTCCGGATGCACGTAGCGCAGCTCATCGGCGTCGGCCGCGCGGTAGCTGACAGGGGGCGGGTCATGGCTGTCGATCGCCACCGAAGGCCACCAGCCGGCACTGCCGTCGCTGTCGAGAACCACGCTGGTCCAGCTGCCGCGGCGGCATTCCTCTGGTCCGACAGTATTCGCAGTCCCTGGTTGCCAGCCTACTCGCAGTTAACGTGCTGTGCGGGCCTTTCATCCGATGCTAGCTATTACTGGACTCTTATTGTTCCGTTCGAAAGATCTTTGAATGCTCAACGTTGTTGCTGTCGCGATAGGTTATCGCGAGAACCACACAGTGATAATTTCCTGACTTGAACGCTTTCATCTTCAGGCCGCACAAGTACACAGCCCCCGAAACACCCGTCACAGAAACAAACTCTGAGGTTCTCTTGTCAAGCATACCGCTGGCATCTAGCTGGCCGCGGTTTATGATGACTGAGCCGGTGTTGAGCCACTGATGATACTCAGCGGAATAGTGGGTCTTCGTTCCATCGTCATTATCTACTGTAGACATCACTATCGCTTTGGTCTCATTCTCGGGTTCTTCATCGCAGGTATTACGAGAGACAGAAGCAGTCGCCTTGGCTGGATTGTATTCGACTGGGTCGCTCCACGTTGTGCCGCTGGCATCATTGCCGTGAGTGTAATACGCGGCGTTATCTGCTTCCCCCGTGTAGTAGTCCAGGTGGTAAGCCAGGCCCGGCACTCCGCCTGCGTCTACCAGCGACATCGTGAAATCGATCAGCGCAGTCTCGAAGGAGTCCAATTGAACAGGCGAGTTCCAGGCTGTTCCGGCTGCATCCTGGGCGCTGATGAATCCCAGTGCGGCATCATCCGCGCCCACAACGGTATAAGCGATCGCCGGCCGGTCGTCGATTAGCGCTGCTGACAACACGTATCCCGTGTTCACGGATTCCGTTGGCGGCACGACTTCATCCGGATCGTCCAGCCAGGTGGTGCCCAGCTCGTCCTCAGCGCGAATGTACATCACGCGCTTGTCAGCTCCGTCGTCTTGGTGAAAAGCGATCGCGGGGCGGCCGTCGGCTTCCAGCAGGGCCGGGCAGTGGCCCGTGCCCGCCCCATCATCGACCAGCACCGGCGAGCCCCAGCTATCACCGACGGTATCTTCTGCGCGGACATACCACAATTCCTGCAGACTGCCGGTGAAGCACTGATAGGCAATCGCGGGATTGCCGCCGATTACCGCCATCGAGGCGAAGCTGCCTGGGTTGTTAGTTGCCGACAGCTCCATCGGAGTTGTCCATTCGGTGGCTTCAGTGTTGGTCGCATGGGCGAACAGCAGGCGGCCATCGTCCCAGCTGTCGGCTTCATGGATTACAGCAGCAGCGTATTCACCCAATAGCGCGATGTCATTAATGCCGCCGAACTCACCCGGGTTCTCGAAAGTAAACGCTGGTTCGAGTGCTGGCGCCAGGGCAACCTGGTCGCTGGCGATGCCCTCAGCGGTGCCGTCCGAGGGACGTACCCAGAATGAGTCTCCAGCTTGATACTCCTCCACCTCATAGCTGAAGCGCATGCGTACTCCGCTGGCTGTTTCGCCGTCGATGAACTGCACCGTGCCGAGGGGGGTGGCGTTGCCGTTGTCGTCAGTCGCGTCGGTGGGGTAGTCTTCGGCATCGGCGCTGACGTAGACGTTGTAGCTGGTGACGCTGCAGCCAAAGGCCTGGCCGATCGGCGTGATGTCACTGACGGTGATCATGCCGTCGAAGTTGCCGTCGGCCATGGAAGCCGCTTCCCAGTCGGGCGAGTCGGTGTCCTTGTCGAAGTGCACGCCGACCGGCGTGAGGTCGTTGACGGTGACGAAGCCGTCTTGGTTGTAGTCGCCGGTATTGTAGTAATCCCAGCTCAGCGTGCGGGTGTAGTAGTCCCAGCTCAGGGCCGACTGTGAGCGCGGATCCTGGGGCGGTGCAGCCGTGACTTTGCCTCTGCCGTGCAGGTCGATCAGGACGTCCTTGAGCTGTTGTTTCAGCTTGGCGAACAGCTCGCTGTCGGTGCCCGCGGGCGGCGCCAGTGCCTCCAGTTCGGCCACTGCCGCTTCGAGTGACGGCCCGCTGTGGCTGGCAGCGGGGGAGGCTTCGACCTCCGACAGCGAGGCGGCGCCATTGCAGGCCGGCAGAACCAGCCAGCACAGGATGAGGGCAAACAAGGCAGAACGTTGCATAACAGCACTCCTTACCGACGTACTAGCCGGTGGCAAAGCCGCGGCCTGCAACGCTTCAGCCGCTGAACCTCCGCGGCCCTGCCGCCGGACACACTCCCTCAGTTGTTAGACGGGCCACTTGTGGACACCCACCGCGGTGCGCGGACGCCCGCGCTAGCTGGCGCCGAAAGCAAGTGTTACCAGATTCAGGCTCCAGTTCCCACCGCCGCTATCCGACGGATAGGCGAAATACAGAGTGCCGCCGTCCGCGCTGCACTTGGGCTGCGCCAGCCGGCGCCAGCCGATGATGTCGCCGCCTTCCCGCATCTCGAAGGTGGTTTCCCAGTCCACGGCGTAGCCGCTGCCTGGATCGCTGGCCAGCAGCAGGTGCAGCTGCATGAAATCCGTCCAGTTGCGATAGATCAGGAACAGCGGATCGCTGGCGGCGGGTCCGGTCACGACCGCTTGCGGCCAGAAGCCCTGGCGGCCCTCGAACTGCGATGTATCCGGCCAGCTTGCACCGTCGGCGTCATCGGCGACGTGGACGAACAGCGCGCCGTTGGGATCCGAGAACCACATCAGCGGGAGGCCGCCGTTCACCAGCAGGCTGGGGCTCTCGCCGACGTTGACGGATCCCAGATCGAAGATGGTCTGCTCAGCACTCCAGGCGGTGCCGGCGGCGTCGGTCGCGCGCACATAGCGGAACTCATTGATGTCGGAGGGGTAGTAGCCCACGGCGGGATTGCCGTTCACTTCGGCCAGCATCGGGTAGATCTGGATGTCCGTCTCCGGGCTGATGTACAGCGAATCACCCCAGGTAGTCCCTGTAGCATCGGTGGCCGTGATGTAGCGCAAGCCGAAGCGACTCTCGCCCTCACTGGCGCCTTGGGCGCCGAACGCCGCGGCGGGCATGCCGCCGATCAGGCCTTCGGCCAGGTGATCGGGGCTCGTGGTAATGGGGTCTGCCTCTACCGCGGCATTCCAGGCAGCGCCGCTGGACTCGCTGGCGCTGATGAAGTGCAGGCGGGTGACGAATTGCTCATCGGGCTTCTTGGTGAAGAAGATTGCCGGACTGCCGTCCGCCAGCACCAGCATGCGGGCTTCCGGGTTGCTCAGCTCATCGGCAACCAGCACGGAGGTTTCGGGCCAGTCGGTGCCAAGGGCGTCATTGGCGCGGATGTAGTAGATCGACTCCGTTTCGCCTTCATCGTTGACGTACATGAAGGCGGGATTGCCATTGACCAGTTCCAGGTCGTAGGTTACCCAGAAGTCGGCGGAGATGCCATCCACCGCGCCCTGGGTCTCGCCGACCGGTGATCCGCCCTCGGCGCGGTTGCTGGCCGTTCCCTCGCTCTCGCCGTCGGTCGGCCGCACCCAGTAGGCATCACCGGCCTCGGCGCCGGTCACGGAAAAAGCAAACAGCTTGCGATCACTGGCCTCGCCCGTGGCATCGGCGAACGCGACACTGCCCAGCAGCTCCGCCTCGCCGTTGTCATCGGTCGCGCCATCGGGGTAATCGTCGGGCGAGCTGCTGGCATAGACGTTGTAGCCGGTCACGCTGCGGTCAAAGGCCTGGCCGATCGGCGTGATGTCGCTGACGGTGATGAAGCCGTCCTGGGTGCCGTCGATGCAGGACAGCGCCGAAGCTGGATCAAACGGTCCTTCCGCATCGAAGTTCTGTCCCAGGGGGGTGATGTCGCTGACGGTGACGAATCCATCCTGGTTATAGTCGCCGGTGTTGTAGTAGTACCAGGTCAGGGTGGTTGTGTCCTGGTTCCACAGCAATGGCGCCTCCGAACGTCCGTCCAGGGGAGGCTCGGATGCCTGCTTGCCGTTGCTCATCCTCGCGGTGAGCACCCTGGCCAACTCGCGTTTGAGCCCGGCAAACAGCTGTTCATCGACGCCGGCGGGAGTCTCAAGGGATGCCAGTTCGTCGAGCGCGCTATCCAGGGAGCAACCGTCGGCTTCCGGCGGCGAATCGGTTGACTCGTCTCCGATGACGGCCCCTGGTGACGTGCCGCTGCACGCAGGCAGAAGTAGCAGGCAGCAGGCGAACAACAGACCAGTAATGCGCGGCATAAGACCACTACCTCCCGCGATCGATCTCGCCACGATTATACCTTCATTCCCATTAGCACCGCCGTCGGTACAGCGCAGCGTATCTGATCTGCGGTCCGCGAATCGGTGATCTGTCGCGAGCCGGATAGCCCATACCACCGCGCCCTCCGCTGGTGCTGCGCGGGAGTGTGCTGAGCAGCGGGCAGCGGAACCACCACGACATCAGCTGATCAGCTGTCCAGATGGGCGTAGCGCAGTTCGTCGTCGTCAGCCTCGTGGTAGCTGACATGGGGCAGGTCATGGCTGTCGATCGCGACCGACGGCCACCAGCCGGCACTGCCGTCACTGTCGAGGACCACGGTGGTCCAGCTGCCGCCGCGGTTGGTGGTGTAGAGCAGCTGCCAGCTGTCCCAGTCCTGGTGCACGATGTGGGCAGCGTCGGTGGAGTCCAGCGCCAGGCAGGTGAAGTAGCCCTCCTTGCTGCTGCTGCTGCTGGCGGTCTCCACGACCCAGTCGCTGCCGTCGTGCCACGCGTAGCAGAGGTCATACCTGGTGCCGTTCTGGTAGCTGATGTGCGGGCGGTCGAGTGAGTCCAGTTCCACCGAGGAGAACATCCCGACGTTGCCGGCCCCGTCCACGATCTGGGGATTGGCGGGCGGGCCGTAGCTGTAGATGTAGTAGAGGAACTGGCCGTTGGCGTCGTAGGTGCTGATGCACGGGAGGTCTAACTGGTCGATCTCGAGCGAAACCGTAATCCCGGTGTCACCAGTCCCGTGGTCCCAGTAGTCATAACCGCCACCGCCGTCAGGATAGGCGTACTGCATCCAGTTGAATGAGCCGTCGAAGCGGTGGTAGGCGAAATGCGCCACCTCGCTGGAGTCGAGCGCAATCGAAATACCGCCTTCACCGGCCTTCCAGATCGCCCTGACTTCGGTGATGTCCCAGGAAGTGCCGTTGTGGTAAGCGTACTTGACCCAGCCGTTGTCGTCGTCGAAGTAACCGATGTGGGGGTTGTCAGCCGAGTCCAGTACCAGCGAGGTGTTGAGCCCGACGTTGCCCGACTCGTCGACCACCTCCGTGTCCCAGCTCCCCGCCGTACAGGTGGCGAACAGCAGATCACCGAGGAAGTCGTCGTAGTAGCTGATTCGCGGCTGATCGCTGGAGTCCAGCGCGATCGAACTGAAGGCACCATGGCCGATCTGGGTGTCCACCACATCGATCACCCACTCCAGCACGCGGACCTCCACCGATGCCGTGTCCGTGGCGCCGTCGTTGTCATGAACGCGAACGGTGGGGTGGTAGGTGCCGGCCGCGCCGTAGGTATACCAGGGGCTGGCGCCGCCGCCCAGCACCTCGTAGGTGCCGTCACCGTCCCAGTCCCAGTCGAAGCCCTCGATCGTGCCATCACTATCCTGGGTGCCGGTCGTGTCGAACCTGACTTCGAGGGGGCCTTCGCCGAGCGCCGGGTCGGCCGCCAGACTGGCTACGGGTGCGTCGTTGACCTTGATCGTGAGCGCCGTGATCGAGCCCGTGCCGGTGGCGCCTAGGTCATCAGTCACGCGCACCTTCGCCTGATAGCTGCCGGTCGTGCTGTAGACGTGCTGGTCGAAGGGGATCGCCCCGCTGTCGGCGTCCCAGGTGCCGTCGCCGTCCCAGTCCCACTCGTACTTCACGATGCTGCCGTCGAGGTCGCTGCTGGCGGAAGCGTCGAAGTCAACCGTCAGCGGCGCCGGGCCGGCCAGCGGGGCGGCGCTGAGCTCGGCCCTGGGCGGGGCATTGGGACCGAAGCGCAGCCACTCAAGGCGCCAGGTATCGGTCCCGAGCAGCATCACAGCCACAACGCAGGCGCCGGTCGCCGGCTCGACATAGGGGTCCAGCGTTCCCAGCGGCAGCTCGGTGCCCGCGGGGCCGGTCTGCCACCGCCAGGTGCCGTCCTCCCAGCTGCTGATGCCGATCCAGAGATCCGGCGGGCTGACGTCAGCCACCTGCCACGAAAGCCACAGGCTTGGGTCCAGGTCGTAGCCATCGAGCGTGAACCCGTAGATGCAGTAGGAAAGCCCGTCTCGGGCCGCACTGACTCCGGACTCCCAGTTGGGGAACAGCACGGCATCGGTGCCGTAGGCGGCCACGCGGTTGTGGGGCAGCAGCGGCATGTAATCCGCGCCGGCGCGGACGCGGTCGGCATCGACGTAGGAGACTCCCTTGAGCAGGTCAGCCGGCGGGGGCAGGACGGGCCCGGTCGGGGCCAGCTGGACCGGGTCCAGCGGCAGGACCTCCGCGACCGGGGTCTGGTCTGCCGCAGTCGGGACCGTGTCGCTCCCGCAGGAGGGAACAACCAGCAGGCAGCCAGCCATCAGCAAAGCAGTACTACGCAGCATAACACCCCACCTCCGGTGCGCGCTTGGCGGTCATTATAGCGTCGCGGGTACCGCGTCGTTCTCAGTGCTGCTCGTGGGGACTGGCGCTACTTGGTGCGCTCGTCGAGCTTGCGCATCAGTTTCTCGACCCAGTACTTGTCGGGCAGTAGCTCGTCGGGATCCTCGAGGCAGATCATGGTCACTTCGATCGTGTCGCCCGGTGCAAGGCTGCTGGGATCGATGTCGCGCCTGATCAGTCCTTCATCCGTCTTGACATGCTCCTCGTACCGCGTGAGTTCCGAGGTGACGATCACCAGCGGATCGGGCAGCTCCGTCTCGCCGTCCTCGATCAGCACCGCGCCGCCAAGTGTCACCACGCCCGTGTGCTCAGCGAAGGCGAGCAGTTCCCCTTCGATTTCCAGTTCCCCGCATGAGACCAGATCGCCGGAGCTGAGAGCCGCGTCGTGTTCGAGCCGCACGTCGCTGATGCCGTCGCGGTCGCTGTCCAGCAGCTCGGCTTCGTCCCCAAAATCACCGTCGAGGTCGGTATCGGTGCTGACCAGCCCGGTGGCGTGGGCCAGCCGGTTGCGGGTCTTCAGCGCATACCCATCCTCGATCTCCGGCGTCGCCGGATTGTCACCCGGCATCAGCGAGTCCACGGTCAGCATCGTGAAGTAACCACCATCCGGGTTGGGGCTGAACTCGATCGCGATGTCCAGGTCCGTCGTGCCGAAGGCCGGCAGCCTGACCGGCACCGAAGAAATCGTGTAGTGCTCCGCTGACGCCGTGCTGACGGCACGGGTGGATGAGACCGGCCGCGAATCACCGGTGATGAGATCGACGGTCGGCAGATAGAAGATATCGAGATAGAGCAGCTGCTCGCGTGGCGCGCCGAGAAATACGGTCGCACAGCCCATCGTCCGCGTCGCCAGCGGCAGGTGCGGCACTTCCCAGCGCTCGGAGCCGATAATCTCGACCGGCTCGATCAGCCGCGAACCGCCCTTGCTGGGCGCATACGGTCCGGGGTTGGTCCCGTTGAGGTCGAAGAGATCCAGCCCGCTGAGGTCGAGGTTTGCCCGCAGGCTGATGTCGCCGATGATGTCGCCGCTGCCCGAGCCCTCGACGCCGTCCTTGTCGACGGCGACTACCGCCCAGTCATCGGCCGGCGAACCGGGCAGGACGGCGCTGTAAAGCGGTGGCAGGCCCTCGCGCGGCTGACCGGCCGAGCGCGGCACCGTCGGTTCGCCTGGTGCCGTGTCCTGGAGTGGCACGCCATTGTGCTTGACCATGTAGCCGGCGATATAGGACCCGTAGTTCTGGCCGATCGGCGTGATATCGGAGACGGTGATCTCGCCATCGGCGTTGCCGTCGACCCAGTAGGTGCGCTGGGCGGCGGCGTCCGGTGCCGCGCGGTCGTACTCCAGGCCCAGCAGCTGCCCAATGGGCGTCAGATCCGAGATGCCGACCAGACCGTCGAAATCGTAGTCGCCGGTGTTGGTCTGCGTCCAACTCAGTTCGACTAGGCCGTCGCCCGCCGAGGTGACGGCCAGATCACTGATCACGTTGTATGCCCCGACGGGCGGCACGCTCACCAGCCTGCCCACCGCGCTGACCGGCAGCTCGATCGTGACCGGCTGGCCGGCAAGCTCGCTCAGGCCGACCACGCCCACGTCGAACCCGCCGCCGGCTGGCGCGGCGAGGCCTATGTGCTCTGGAGAACTCAACAGCTGCACGCCGTCCAGCCGCCGTCCATCCGGCAGGTCCACGTGGGCGAAAACCCCGTCGGCCGTGACAGTGGCAAACGTCAGCTCCAGAGCGCTGCCGCGATCCACCAGGCTGAGCCCGGCGATGTCAGATCCCGCCAGCGGGCTGAGCGACGGGCTGCGCATCGGCAGTTCCCGATTCGGGCCGCTGCAGCCGGCGATCACCAGCAGCGCCGCCCCCAGCAGGATTGCGCGTCCGTAAGTACTCATCTTAAAACAGGTCCTCATAGGTCTTGGCTCCCGAGTCCAGGAGACCTGGGTTCTCTATGCAATCCGATATCACGCCGCAAAGCAGCTTGATGCCCCGTTCGATGCGCTCCGAAGTGTTACGGCTGAAGCTGAGCCTCAGTGCCGGTGCATCGCGGCGATCCGGCATCACGAACGCCGCCGGCACGAAGTCGACTCCTGCCTGCCGCGCCAGGGTCAGCAATGGCACGGATTTGATCTGCTCGGGCAGCTCCAGCCAGACGCTGAAACCGCCGTGCGGCACCCGAAAGCGGCAGCCGTCCGGCAGCTCACTGAGCAGCGTGGCACACATCACATCGCGGCGCTGCTTGTAGGCCTTGTTGGCACGTCGCAGATGCCGGGTGAAATGTCCGCGTTCAATCAGATCGTGCAGCAACACCTGCAGGAAGAAGCTGTCACTCTGGTCCGAACCCGTCTTGGCGCGCAGCAGGGGAACACTGATCGCGGCCGGACAGGTGATCCAGCCAACGCGCAGCCCCGGCAGGAAGACCTTGCTGAAGGTGCCGATGTGGATCACGTAGCCGCCCTGGTCGAGGCGTTTGAGCGGCGGATCGACCGGGCCGTCGTAGCGCAGCAGGCGCGCCCAGTCGTCCTCCACCACCGGCACGCGGTGGCTCATCGCAAGGTGCATCAGCCGTTCACGACGCTCCGGTGACATGCAGATGCCGGTCGGATTGTGAAAAGTCGGAACCGTGACGATTGCCTTGACCTCATCGCGCTTCAGTATGCCGGCCAGGTAGTCAGTGTCCATGCCATGGTCGTCGATCGGGATGGGCACGTAGTCTATGTTGCGGGAGATCAGCAGGTTGAGCAGACCGCTGTAGGTGGGTGACTCGATCGCGACGGCCTGGCCGGGCTTGAGCAGAAAATCCAGCACCAGCGCCAGCGCACGCTGAAAGCCCCCGGTCAGGATGATGTCGTTCTCGCCCTGCGCCATCGGTACGCCGGCCAGTGCCATCTCTCTCTCGAGATGCTCTACAAGTGGCTGGTAGCCCTGGGGATGGCCGATGTCGAAGAAGAACTGCTCCGGATTCCACAGCATGTTGGTCGTGGATTGCTTGATCCGGTCGAAGGGGAACAGCTCCGGGTCGGGGTAGGCCTGAGTGAAGCGGATCATCTCGCTGCTGCCCCGGCTGACCGGCATCATGAAGAACTCGCTGCGGAAGTCGTAGGGGTCCCACCGCATCGGCGGGTAGTCGCCGAGGCTTGGACCCAACTCATCGTGGGTGCGCAGGTTCACACCGTTGCCGCCCTGCGGCTGGGCGGCAATGAAGGTGCCGCTGCCCCGCCGCGACTCGACCACACCGTGCGCCGCCAGCTCGTCATAGGCCAGATCAACGGTGTTCTTGGACACCCCGAGCTCCTCGGCCAGCTGCCGTACGCTGGGCAGGCGTGTGCCAACGGGCAGCAGACCGTCACGGACCAGCGTTTCTATCTGGTCGCGAATCTGCTCGTACAGCGGCTCGGTCGCCGCTCTGTTGATCTCGAGGTTCATCACCAGTCAGCCCAGATACCATTGGTGCCCCAATAGCCTGGGGTTAAGTATTGCACAAATCTGTCTGGGACACAAGTACGACAGGCGGACTATGGCAGGGGACACTTCGATGCTGAGCTGAGCTTGTGGAAGCGAGTGGAGTTCCGCTCGACGCGCTTCAATGCTGGGTGGATGCAGCCATTTAACCAAGGCTTAAGATTGTCACTGTTTAGAATCAGTTAAATTGTCCCTTGCTCTCAGGCGGATAGCGCCTTAGACTCATCTCAGTTCGGCATGCGTGGCATAGCGTAGCCGGCCTGCCGGAGCCTGGAAAGCAGGCCTCGGGGATAACGGTACAACTGATCGGGCTGGTGCTGGGAAGCGCGGGGCGCCGTAGGGAGAATGCCTCATCTGAGCGAGTGGCATAGATGAATGCTGCCGCTGCAGTCCAAGCCCACAGATGTCGGACTGGTCGTTTGGTCGCTGACATGGGCGCACCGGGGCGTCCGTGGGACCGTTACTGGTTTATTGATATTGGCCGTAGGGAGGACCGAAGTTATGAAGAAGTTCCTGCTGATTTCCATCGCGATGGTTGTTGGCCTGTGGCTGCTGGCCGGCTGCGCCGGGGGGTCCAGCATTGCTGATCCCGAAGCCGGTGCCCTGGTGGCTAAGCCGGAGGGTAGCGACAAGGGAGCTGCGTCGCTGTTCGATGATCCAACTCCGGCTGACCCGGTCTGGCGCTGGTGCATGATGTATGGCCAGCACTACAAGTACGGCGGCGCGAAGCTGGTGATGGAGACCGACGCCGACGGCAACGAGTGGTGGTACATGAAGTACTGGCTTACGCCGGAAGCCCTCGCTGCCGGCTGGATGTTCTGCGACGCCCACGTGTATGCCGGCGACGATCCGCCCACCAAGGGCAGTCCTGGCAAGTTCCCCTACAAGTGGGACTGGGAAGGCGATCCCGACGAACTGACCACCACGGTCATGTTGCCTCTCGGGGACTGGTCGCCGTCGGACGGCGGCGACTACCTGGCGATCCACGCCACCATCTGCCGCGGGCACTGGGAAGTCGATCCCAAGACTGGCGCGGAGTACTGGGTCGAGGACGCTAACGAAACCGGCTGGGGCGGCTACTGCAGCAAGTACGATGACGCCGCGGACTGGGATGGCTACTGGAAGAAGTGGGGTGGCTGGGTCTACACGGCCTCCGGCAAGGGCCTGCCGGTCTTCGATCCCGTCATGGAGAAGTGCTACACGGCCACGCATTACGGGCCGTTCAGCTATTGGCGCGTCCGCTTCGCAACGGAGGACTGGTACCCGTTCCCGGGCGGCAATGACTGGGTGGGCTGGTGCACCGATCCGCGCACTATGTACAGCGGTCGGCAGTACTGCGTGGATGTGTACTCATCTTACGATCCGACGCTGCCTGCCTACGCGCAGAGCGATAACTGGGAGTTCATCTCTTACATGATCGACATGCGCAACAAGGGCGCGGCGCCGTTCGACAAGACCTGGAGCAACAACTACTGGAAGGACCGCTTCCAGGAGGCGGTCTGGTACTTCAAGTACGGAACCAGCAACTACTCGCCTGCGGCAGGCTCGTATGCATGGACCTTCATCAATGATGCGATCGCCAATGGCGACAACTACGTGCCGGGTCCCGGCGACTGGTATGCGGTGATCCTCTGGCCGCGCGGCAGTTTCCAGATGAATATCATCGAAGTCGATCCTTAGGATCGATCCACAACATTGCCGGTGAGGGGCGGGGCTTGACCCCGCCCCGTTTGTATTGACGGCACGCGGCTAGTAGTAGATCGCGAAGTGGATTCCTTCCTGTGAAGCTGCGTTGGTGCTGAAGGCGATCCCGGGCCGGCCGCCGATGTCCGCCAGCGATGCGTCGGTCTGACCGCAGGCGTGCTCCGAGACCAGTTCGGTGGCGGGCGGCCAGGCGTCGCCGGTTGAATCGAGGGCCTGCTTGTAGTACAGGTTCTTCAGCCCCAGGCCGTTGTCCGCTCCACCGGCATAGGCCGCCGCGGGCCGCCCGTCGACAACCGCGATGGTGTCGCCGGTCATCAGGAACTGCAGCGAGTCGATGTGGACGCGGTGCTCGCTGTCCCAACTGGAGCCAGTGGCGTTATCCGCCCGGATGTAGTACAGCGGCCTGACGCTTTCCGGCAGGAAGTCCTTGTACAGGATCGCCGGCCGGCCGGCAACCTCGATCAGTGAGGGGAACCAGGCGAGCACGATCGTGGTGTCGACGGTGACGCTGTTCCAGCTGGTACCGGCGGCGTCGCTGGCCCAGCAGTAGGAGATGCACCAGCCGTTGTCCTCGTCCTCGTAGCAGATGCCCGGCGCGCCGTTGATATCCGCGAGGTCCATCACGCCGAACACCTCGCTGCTGACCAGCGTGGGGTCCGCCCAGCTGATGCCGTCCGGGGCGCTGGCCCGGCGGTAGACGTAGCCGTCCGGCGGGCCGCTCATAGTCCCGTAGGTCACCGTCGGGTTGCCGTCGATCACCGCCCCGCCGTATGTGGTGAGCATGACACTGATGTCAGCCGCGTGGATCAGGAATCCCCAGACGTCGCCGTCAGGATCGACGGCGCGGGTGAACGTCAGCCCGCTCGCGGTGTGATAGATCACCGCCGGGTTGTCGTCCGTTTCGACAAATACCAGCCAGTCTTCGAAGTCACTGCAGACCACCTTCGGCGTGTCGGTCCAGCTCTCGCCCAGCGCATCATCGGCGCGGATGAACTGCACTTCGTCGTCGGCGTGGTTGTAGAACACCACGCCCGGGCGGCCGTTGACGTTCCTGAGGTGGGGGTAATACACCTCTGTGCTGGCGGCTACCGTGTAGACGTGCCATTCCGCGACAGGCCCACTGAGCAGGATCGTGCACTCGTCGACAGCGGTGGCACCGTCGTTGTCGGTGACGCGGAGCTTCACCGTGAAATTGCCCCCGTGGGTATAGGTGAAGCTGGCCACCGGCAGGCCCCGCGCCAGCGTTTCCTCGGGCGTGGGACCGTTGTACACGCCGTCGCCGTCAAGGTCCCACTCGTAGTCCACGATGGTGCCGTCGGGATCTTGGCTCCCCGTGGCGTCGAAATCCGCCATCAATGGTGCATCGCCGGTGGTGGGAACACCCACGAGGTCCGCCACGGGTGGCAGGTTGCCTTCCTCCGTCACGGTAACAGTCACGTATTCGGTATCCGTCGCGCCGAGGTTGTCCGTGACGCGCACCACGGTGTCGAAGCTGCCCGCGTTCTCGAAGGTGTGCTGCGCCGTCGGCGTGGCGCCGGTGTCCACCCATTGCCAGCCGTCGCCAGCGCCCGTCCAGTCCCACTCGTATTTGACGACCAGCCCGTCGGGATCGTGGCTGAGGCTGGCGTCGAAATCCACCGCCAGCGGCACGTCCCCCTCCTGCGGATCGGCGCTGATGCTGGCCACCGGCGGGATGTTGGCGGCGGCGGGCAGCTGCACGCGCGAGCTGGGGGTGCCCTCCGCGCTGCCGTCCGTGGGCCGCACCCAGCAGTACAGCTCCGGCTGAGGCTCCGCCAGCATGAAGGTAAAGCGCTTGCGGTCGGTGACGGTTCCGCCGGCGGCGCTGAACTCCACACTGCCCAGCAGCGTCGCGCCGCCGTTGCCGTCGCTTGCGGCGGCCGGGTAGTCGCTGGCACTGCTACTACCGTAGACGTTGTAGCCGCTGACCTGGCGACCGAAGCACTGGCCGATCGGCGTGATGTCGCCAATCGTGATGAAGTCGTTCTGGTCGCCGTCGACGCACGAGACGGCCGTGGCCATGTCGAAGGGTCCCTCGGCATCGAAGTTCTGGCCCAGCGGCGTGATGTCGCTGACGGTGACGAGGCCGTCCTGGTTGTAGTCGCCAGTGCTGTAGTAGTACCAGCGCAGCGCGGTGCTGCCCTCGTCCCAGCTCAGCGGGGCGCGCGAGCGGTCGTCCCGGGGCGGCTCGGTGGCGACTTTGCCGCTGCTGAATCGCTCGCTGAGCACGCGGGCCAGTTCTACCTTGAGCTCGTCAAAGAGAGCCGCATCGGTCCCCGGCGGCGATTCGACCGCGTCCAGTTCCGCCAGCACGTCATCCAGCTGTTGAATCGTCGCGATCGGTGACGGTGAGTCGCCACCGGCCGGCAGCAGCCTGTGGCCGGAGCACGCGGGAATCAGTAGCAAAAGGCAGAACGAGGCAGCAAGCGGAATGCGCTTCATTTCATCCTTCCTCCGGTGCGCGCCCGGTCGTCATTATACCGCCGCGGACCCAGCGTGGTGCCTGCAGCGGCCGGGCTGCGGCGGCACATGGCCCGCCACTTCAGGATCAAGTACGCAGCGATTCCGCTTCTTGACATGTGCTGCAAACGCTGATACATTACTACCTGCTAATTACTCGCAGATAGGAACGACTGTGAATGTAGACAGCAGTGAGGTCGAGCACAGGATCGAGCATTTCAAGGGTGTCGCAAGGAAGGCCGGCGTCAAGCTGACCCACCAGCGGCTTGAGATCTTCCGCGAGGTCGCCGCCAGCGTTGATCACCCGAGCGCTGATGCCGTGTTGCAGGCGCTTAAACCCAGGATGCCGACGCTGTCGCATGACACGGTGTACAGGACGCTCTGGCTGCTCAGCGATCTGGGACTGGTCTCAACGCTGGGGCCCAGGCGAGAGAGCGTTCGCTTCGATGCGAACCTCGTACCCCACCATCACTACATCTGCGTTCGCTGCGGCTTGACTCGCGACTTCGAGAGCAGAGAGCTGAACGCGCTTCGCATTCCGGAGTCGGTGTCCGAGTTCGGCAGCGTCAACGCCGCGCATGTGGAGGTGCGTGGCGTGTGCAGTCGCTGCATGAAAGAGCGGAACGAGGAGTAGGGGGTTACAATGTCATTCAGAGCTGAGAGGAAAAGAAGGAGCATATAATATGGGCAAAGACACCAAGCGTTCGATGTCGGGTGGCATCCATGAGCACGCTGCGGGCGGGGGAACGACGATCCGGGACTGGTGGCCGAACCAGTTGCGGCTCGACATCCTCCACCAGCATTCAGCGAAGTCCAATCCCATGGGCGAGGACTTCAACTACGCGGAGGAGTTCAAGAAGCTCAACTACGCGGCCCTGAAGACGGACCTGCAGAAGCTGATGACGGATTCGCAGGACTGGTGGCCGGCGGACTTCGGGCACTACGGGCCCTTCTTCATCCGCATGGCCTGGCACAGCGCCGGCACCTACCGTGTCGGTGATGGGCGAGGCGGCGGTGGCCGGGGCCAGCAGCGTTTCGCGCCGCTGAGCGCCTGGCCCGACAACGCGAACCTCGACAAGGCGCGGCGCCTGCTCTGGCCCATCAAGCAGAAGTACGGCGACAGCATCTCCTGGGCCGACCTGATGATCCTCGCCGGCAACGTGGCCCTGGAGTCGATGGGGTTCAAGACCTTCGGCTTTGCCGGCGGCCGCGAAGACGTCTGGGAGCCGGATGAGGACGTCTACTGGGGCAAGGAGGAGGAGTGGCTTGCCGACAAGCGCTACAGCGGCGACCGCGACCTGGAGAACCCTCTCGCAGCCGTGCAGATGGGCCTGATCTATGTCAACCCGGAAGGCCCGGGCGGCAACCCGGATCCGATCGCGGCTGCGAAGGACATCCGCGAGACCTTCGCGCGGATGGCGATGAACGACGAGGAGACGGTGGCGTTGATCGCTGGCGGTCACTCCTTCGGTAAGTGCCACGGTGCCGGCGACGCCGCCCATGTAGGACCGGACCCGGAAGCCGCCCCGATCGAGGCGCAGGGCCTGGGCTGGATCAGCAGCCACGGTTCCGGCAAGGGCGGCGATACGATCTCCGGCGGTCCGGAAGTGACCTGGACCAACACGCCGACGCAGTGGAGCAACAACTTCTTCAGGATTCTCTTCGAATACGAATGGGAGCTGACGAAGAGCCCGGCCGGCGTGCAGCAGTGGAAGCCGAAGGGCGGCGCCGGCGAAGGCACCGTGCCCCACGCCCATGATCCGAACCAGCGCATCGCACCCAACATGCTGACCACGGACCTGTCGCTGCGTTTCGATCCCGCCTACGAGAAGATCTCGCGGCGCTTCCTGGAGAACCCGGATGAGTTCGCCGACGCCTTCGCCCGCGCGTGGTTCAAACTGACCCACCGGGACATGGGTCCGCGCTCGCGCTACCTCGGACCGGAGGCTCCGGCCGAAGAGCTGATCTGGCAGGACCCCATTCCGGCGGTTGACCACGAGCTGATCGACGCGAAGGACATCGCCGCCCTCAAGGCCAAGCTTCTCGCATCTGGTCTGTCCATCTCGGAACTGGTTACGACCGCCTGGGCCTCCGCCTCAACGTTCCGCGGCGGCGACAAACGCGGCGGTGCGAACGGCGCCCGCATTCGACTAGCCCCCCAGAACAACTGGGACGCCAACCAGCCCAAGCAGCTTGCCAAGGTGCTAAAGACACTCGAAGGGATCCAGCAGGAGTTCAACGGCGCGCAGTCCGGTGGCAAGCAGGTGTCCATGGCCGACTTGATCGTCCTGGGCGGATGCGCGGCGGTCGAGCAAGCGGCGAAGAGCGCCGGGCATAAGGTGGAAGTCCCCTTCGCACCGGGTCGCATGGACGCGTCGGAGAAGCAGACCGATGTGGAAGGGTTTGCCCCGCTCGAGCCGGTCGCGGACGGTTTCCGTAACTACCTCAAGAGCCGGTTCAGCGTGACGGCTGAGGAACTGCTGCTGGACAAGGCCCAGCAATTGACCCTGACCGCGCCGGAGATGACGGTCCTGGTCGGCGGCCTGCGGGTCCTGGGCGCCAACCATGGGCAGTCCCCGCACGGCGTGTTCACCGAGCGTCCCGAGACGCTCTCCAACGACTTCTTCGTGAACCTGCTCGACATGGGCACGGAGTGGAAGGCGACGAAGGACCCCGAGGTGTTCGAAGGACGCGACCGGGCTACCGGCGAAGTCAAGTGGACCGGCACGCGGGTCGATCTCGTCTTCGGCTCGAATTCGCAGCTGCGGGCCATCGCGGAGGTCTATGCCTGTGACGGAGCTGAGGAAAAACTGGCGCGTGACTTCGTCGCGGCGTGGAGCAAGGTGATGAACCTCGACCGCTTCGACCTGCGCTGAGCGCACCGAACAAGTTGCACTCGATGATTGACCGCGCCCTGGTCGGCAAGCACTGCGGCTGGGGCGCGGTCATGATGCTCGGTATCGCAATCAGCAGGATGCCCAGGCAGTGGTTCGCGCTGACTCGGGCGCGGCGCGGCAAGGGCAGAGGGAGCGCAGCGGCTACAATCATCGCCGGTGACGATGCCGGTATTTGAGACGCGCTCCCTCTGTCTGACCTATCCGGACGGCACGCGCGCGCTCACGGGCGTCGATTTCCGCATCGCCGCCGGCGAGGTGGTGGCGGTGATCGGCCGCAGCGGGGCGGGCAAGTCCACCCTGCTGAGGTGCCTCAACGGCCTGCTGACGCCCACCAGCGGGCAGGTGCTGTTCCGCGGCACGCCGGTGCACTCCAGTCGGGCGCACGCGCGGATGGTGCGCCGCGACGTCGGGATGATCTTCCAGAGCTTCGGGCTGGTGCCGCGCGTCAGCGTGCTGACCAACGTGCTGATCGGCCGCAGCGGGCAGATTCCGCAGTGGCGCGGGGCGCTGTTCTTCTTCACCAGTGCCGAGAAGCAGCGGGGGCTCCGGGCGCTCAGCCGCGTCGAGATCCTCGACCAGTGGCAGAAGCGGCCGCGCGATCTGAGCGGCGGCCAGCAGCAGCGCGTCGCCATCGCCCGCGCGCTGTGCCAGGACCCGGCGGTGCTGCTGGCGGACGAGCCGGTCTCCAGCCTCGATCCGGCCACGGCGCGCATCGTGCTGGACTACGCGGTGCGCATCTGCCGCGAGGAAGGGATCGCGATGGTCGCCAACCTGCACAGCGTGGCGCTGGCCCGCGAGTACGGCGACAAGATCGTGGCGTTCCGTGACGGCCGCGTGGTCTTCGAGGGCGCGCCGGCCGCGCTGACCGAGGAAGTCCTGCAGGAGGTGTACGGTGAGCACTTCGCCGACTTCTGAGCAGGACCACATCACGCCGCCGAGGCGCCGGCGCGGCTGGCGCGACCATCTGTGGTCGGGGCTCAAGTGGCTGGGGATCGCGCTGTTCGTGGCCTACCTCTGGGCCAGCTTCGTGCGCACCGAGTTCAACATGTATACGCTGGTCGCCGGCGCGAAGGACATCAAGCGCGTGATGAGCGAGCTGGCGCACCCCGACTTCAGCTGGTACGTCTACGAGACCGAGCGCGTGCCACTGCTGGACGAAGCGGGGCAGCCGCAGGTAGACAGCAGCGGCGAGCCGCTGACCGAGAGCGCAGTCAAGCTCGGCGCCGATGGCCAGCCGATCATCAAGCTGGACTCCAGGACCGGTCGGCCCAAGTGGGGTACGCTGCCGACGCTGCTGGACAGCATGAACGAGACGGTCCAGATCAGCCTGATCGGTACGCTGATCGCGGTGCTGCTCAGCTTCCCGCTGGCCTTCTTCGCCAGCCGCAATCTGACGCGCGGCAGCGCCGCGGGGCTGGTGCTCTACGGCACCACGCGCTTCATCTTCAACGTGCTCAGGGCTTTTCCACCGTTTATTCTGGCGATCATCTTCGTGTTCATGGTGGGGCCGGGGCCGTTTCCGGGCGTGCTGGCGCTGGGGCTGCACAGCATTGGCATGCTGGGCAAGCTGTTCAGCGAGGCGATCGAGAGCGTCGATCCCGCCCCCGTCGAGGCGGTGCGCGCCACGGGCGCCAGCAACTTCCTGGTGGTCTGGTACGGCATCCTGCCGCAGGTGGTGCCGCAGTTCCTCAGTTTCAGCCTCTATCGCTGGGACATCAACATCCGCATGAGCATCATCCTGGGCATCGTCGGCGCGGGCGGCATCGGCTTCCTGCTGGATCAGTACATCCGGATGTTCCGCTACCAGCAGGCCTCAACGTGCTTCCTGATCATCCTGGTGGCGGTGACCCTGCTGGACTACGCCAGCGCCTGGTTCCGCGAGCGACTGGGGTAGGCCGGGCTACTGCCGGCTCAGGCCAACCAGCCAGCGGAACTCGCTCGCCATCCAGCGCCCCAGTTCATAGAGCAGCCAGCACGCCAGCACGGGCAGCGCGGCCATCGCCGCCAGCGTGGCCAGCAGCGCCCGCTGCAGCAGCCGCCAATTCAACGCAGCTAGACCGATCATCAGCAGGAAGTCCGGCGCCAGCCAGATGAACAAGCCGCGAGGCGAACCGATGTAGCTTAGCTCTAGTGCGTAGATGTTGCTGATCAGGAGCAGCAAGTAGCTGGCGGCCAGCAGAGCCGCCCACGCAGCGCCAAGCCCAGGTGTCGTGCGGACCCTGATGGTAGGTGGCCAGTCCGCGGCGGGCGCCTCGTCTTCCGCGATGGACGATTCAAGCTCGGCTACCACCTGCTGTGCCGCATCGTACTGGCGCTCGTCGACCAGCACGTCAGCCCAGGGGCGCAGCTCGAAGGTGAAGCCGGGCTGCATCGGGATTTCGTTGAGCAGCTGCACGCTGTGAATGCCGCGGGCTTCCAGCTGATCGCGCACGGCGAGCGCCATGTACTCGCCCGTCGCTTGATAAACGACCCTCAGCTGTCCCACGCTGAGAGTATAACCGCGCCGCCGCTTCACCGGCCACGCCGGTCCATGTGCTACCGTGCTGGCTCACAATCAAGCCACCGGAGTATCCGCCTGATGTCTGAGGAGCAGAGAGCACCGAGCCGCGGCGCTGGCACAGCGGCCACCGCACTGCTGATCATTGCCGTCATCGCCGCCACGGTCGGCCTGGCCTGGCTGGCGCGCGCCGTGCTGGCCGAGCAGAAGGAGGAGATGCCGCAGCTGCCGGAGCTCAGACTCAGCGCCGAGATGACGCTGGGCCAGATCGCCCAGGCCAACGAGCTGCCGGCGAAGCTGATCGGCCGGGCGCTGGAAGCTGAGCTGCCCGATCAGGCTCAGACGACGCTCGGCGAACTGGGCATCGGCGTGGAGGACGCGCGCCGCGAGATCATCAAGGCGCACGCGCTGATGATCGAGCGCCAGACCAAGGACTTCACCAAGATCTACCTCAAGTTCAGTCTCTGGATCCTGTTGCTGATCCTGCCGCTGGTGCTGCTGATCCGGCGGCGCCTCAGCCGCGGCTGGCGGCTTGGGATGCTCGCGGGCGCGGTGCTGGTCTTCGGCATCATCCTGGGCAGCGACCCCTCGCCGATGGGCACCGTCAAGGACATGATCGCGCTGGGCGGGATGCACCGCGTGGTCTTCATCCCGCGCCTGATCGCGCTTGTCGTGTTTTTGCTTTTGGTCGTGGCCGCCAACAAGTTCATCTGCTCCTGGGGCTGCCAGCTGGGCACGCTGCAGGAACTGCTCTATCGGCTCAACCGTCGGGGCCAGAAGCGGCGCGGGGTGCTGCCGCTGCTGAAAATCCCCTACGCCGTCAGCAACGCCGTCCGCATCGCGTTCTTCGTCGTCTTCACCGTGGTGGCCTTCGCCTGGGCCTTCGATCTGATCGGCCCGATCGACCCGTTCAAGGTCTTCAACCCGCCGGTGCTGACCGCGCTGGGTGCGGGCTTCATCCTGCTGCTGCTGGTGCTCAGCCCGCTGATCTACCGGCCGTGGTGCCATCTGGCCTGTCCGTTCGGGCTGGTCAGCTGGCTGTTCGAGCGCCTCAGCTTCGTCAAGGTGCGCGTCGATTACGACAAGTGCATCGCCTGCAAGGCCTGCATGAACGACTGCCCCAGCGACGCGATGCGCGGCATTCTGCTCAGGCACAAGCTGCCCTCGGACTGCTTCAGCTGCGGCGACTGCCTGGCAAGCTGCCCGACAGGCGCGGTGCAGTTCACCCGCGCCGGCGGCGTGCCGCGCTCACAGCAGACGGCGGAGAAGCTGGCGAAGCTGCGGGGCTAGTGCTCGGGAAAGCGGTGACGGAGCATTCGGCGCCGGAGGCTACTCCTCTTCCGGCATGTCGATCGGCTGGGCCTCGGCCAATTCGCCCAGCGTGCCGCGGAAGGCGCCGATCAGTTCCTGGGCGCGATTGACGTCCTGCTCCTCGACCTGTACTTCACCCCAGCTGCCGCCGGACCGCATGTCAGGAATGCCGTATCCGGGTATCTGGTGGGAGCGGATCATCGCGCCGATGCCATTCTCGCGCAGCATATCGCGGATGGTCAGCGCGCTGAACTCGTCCGCGGCGCGATAGACGCTCACCAGCGCCATATGTCCCTCCGAGGCGTCCGGCCAGCGGCCGGCCGCAGGTTTGCTACTCCGCGATGTTGACGATCTGCGGGTCGCCCAGTTCGGGGATGCCGACGGGCACGCCGTAGGTCGCGCCCCACAGATACAGGTAGACCGAGGACTGCGGGAAGCGGAAGCACTCCTCGTTGATGCCGTCGTCGATGCAGCGGAACTTGACGTAGCCGACGAAGCCCTCGCCGTCCTTGGGCTCGTCCAGGTCCTTGCGCTGGGTGGCGTTGAAGCCCACCTCGCGATAGCCGTCGGCGATGTCGCCGACGTCGGCGCCGACGAACAGCGGCGGCTCCAGCAGGTTGGGATGCTCGGTGGACAGCTCATCGGTGTAGAACGCGACGCTGTCCACGTACTCCACCAGCGTGGAATCGTACTCGAAGCGCACGTTGGCGCTGAACAGCCCCTCGACATTGGCGACCCTGACCCCGATGTAGAACTCGTTGCCAACGTTGAGCAGCTCACTCTTGGGCGCCTGAATCTCGAAGCTGAGCGCCACGCCCGGCGGCACCACCATGGTGGTCGCCACGTTGCTGACCGGCCCCTCCAGCGGCGTCTCGCCGGGCTTGCCGACCGGCACCACGTACCAGCCGAAGCTGCCGGGTTCCTCGGGGGTGTCGAGGAAGGTGTACTGCAGCCGCGTCTTCTGGCCGTTGTAGTCGCGCGGCGCCGACGGCCCCGTGGGCTCGGCGTTGTTGAGCACCTTCTCCCAGCGGCCGCTATCCGCGGGGTCGGGCTCTTCCTCGGGCTCAGCAAGCGGGGTGCGGTAGACGTTGTACCCCGTGATGAAGCTGAGGAAGCTCTGGCCGATCGGCGTGATGTCGGCGACGGTGATCAGGCCGTCCTCGTCGCCGTCGACCACCTCGATCAGCGCCCAGTCATCTTCGCCTTCGACGGCGGGCTGATCGAAATAGAGCCCCAGCGGGGTGAGATCGTTGACGCCTACCTCACCGTCGAGGTTGTAGTCGCCGTTGTGGCGCTCAAACCAGCTCAGCGTCGCCGAGCTCTCGCCGTCGTAGATCGCCTGCAGATCCTTGACCTTGGAGCGCGGGACCTGGCTGATCTCCGCCGGTATCTTGGCCACGGGCTCGGCGCCCGCAGTGAAACTGACCACCGCCAGCGGCTCGGCCGGATCGAGCAGTGCCCCGCCGGTGCCGGTAACGGCGATCGCCACCAGCCCCCGGCGCACGATCGCCAGGCCCAGTCCGTCGCCGCGCTTTACCTCGGCGGACGTGACGTGCTCGCGCTCGGGGTCGAACCGCACGTACAGACTGGCGCTGGGCAGCGCCGCGTCGCTGTAGATCGCCAGCGTATCGCCGGCGGCCTCGAGGCGCAGCGCCGCCAGCGTCTCGGCGTCAGGCAGGTTGGCTGCGCCGAGCGCGCTGACGCGATAGCCGCCGCTGCTGACAAACGGCGCGGTCGCTAGCGCTTCCATCAGTGGCCTGACTTCGATGCTGGGCGCCAGCGGGTTCCAGGCGGCCGCCTTGCCCGCCGTCGGGTCCAGCTCCGGCTGCTCGAGGCTCAGGGCTCCGCCGCAGCCCGTCAGACACAGTACCAGCACGATCAGTGGGATAATTGCACGCATCATGTTCCTTCCGGCAAGTACAGCCTTTGTTACCATCGCTCGGTCGACAAATGGCGTAGCTGCCCCTCTGGTTCTGGTGAGACTAACCGCACATTATAACAACCGGTGGCCTGTGCCGGGGGTCCGGAAGCACCGCCGTGGCGGCTGAGGAGCGCAGACACCGCGCCATACTGGTGGGGATCAGCCCGCATGCCGAGAGCGACGCCGTGGTGCGGCTGTTCGCGGACGGCCGGGGCGCGCTGGTGGCCCGCGCCCGTGGGCTGCGCAAGGCACAGAGCAAGCTGGCGCCGCGGCTGCAGCCCGCCGACGAGCTGGAGGTGCGGACCGCGGCCGGCCGCGGCGGGGTGGGGCTGCTGATCGGCGTCGAGCCGGTCCGAAGCCATCCACACTGGCGCGCCGACCTGGGCCTGCTGGCGCTGTACTGGTTCATGGCGGAATGCCTGTACGTCGGCGCCGGTGAAGAGCAGGTCAACGCCGACATGTACCGCCTGCTGGCGAACCTGCTGCGCAGTGAACCGGACGGCGAGCTGCGCTATGGCGCGGCGGCGGTGTTCAGCCTGAAGCTGCTGGGGCTGCACGGCCTGCTGGCCGACCTGAGCTGCTGCGCGCTCGACGGCCACGCGCTGGCGCCGGACGAACCGGCCCACCTGCTGCCCCGCGGGGACGGGCTGGTGGGCCGCGCGGCCTATAACGAGCACTACGCGCGCAGCGGCGGCGGCATGCTCAGGCTCGATGCGGAGCGGCGGCGGCGCTGGCTGACGCTGCTGACCGGCGCGCTGCTGGACTATCCCGCGGTAGGAGCCGACCAGCTGGATGCCGCGTTGCTGATTCAGCATGCGGCACGGCTGCTGAGCGGAACTGCGGCCGCCCCGATCCGCAGCGTGCAGTTCCTGGTGCAGCAGTGGCGGCTGCCCACCCTTGAGGAGTTGCTGCGCGACCAGCACCTCTAGCGGTCCGGCGGGAACTGCGCGGCGGCGGGTTAGCTCGACTGGCTTTCGAGCAGGGAGATCAGCTTCAGCAGACGCGGATCGTCGGTGAGGCCGCGGGCCTGTTTCAGAGCCTTCAGTCCGGCCTCCAGGTCGCCGCGCTGGACGAACAGCGCCGCCGCGACCAGCGCCACCACCGCCGGCTGGCTGGCCAGTTCCTCCTGGGGCAGCGCCTGCAGCTCCCGCTGCGCCGTTTCGCCGTCGCCCTGCGAGATGTGCTGAATGACGCGCAGCATCCCGCGGCTGGCTGCGGGCGCGGCTGCGGCGGCCCCCGACTCGGCGGGCTGGTCCGGCTCGCCGGTGGGCGGGTCGGCCAGCAGCACGGGCGGCTGGGGCTCGGCGGGCCGCGGGGGGCCGTCGGGGCCCTGCTGCGCCACGAGCTGCACCAGGTTGCCGAGGCGGTCCGACAGCTCGTCCACGCGCTGCTCCAGCTCCAGCAGCCGGATGCGGATCGCCGTCAGTTCGCCGTCGGGCGGGGTGGAGGCCTCGCTATCGGTCATGACCGGCCGTCGTCCTCCTCGGGCTCCTCCGGGACGCCCAGCATCGACAGGATCTCGCCCAGGATCTCCTGCTGCCGGTCATCCCGCGGCTCGGGCGCCGCGGCGCGGTCTTGCTGGTCGGCGCTGGCGTAGAGGGCCTGCAGACGCTGGCGGCTGTCGCGGTAGTTGTGCTTGAGCACCAGGATCTGCTCCAGGCAGCGGACCGCGGCCTCGCGGTCCTGGCGCTGCTCGTAGGCGGTGGCCATCCCGTAGAGCGCGCGCAGCCGCAGCTCGTTGTGCTCGGTGTCGTCACCCAGGCGGCGCAGGACGTCCTCGAAGGCCCTCAGCGAGATGCGGTAGTCGCCGGTCAGCACGAAGCACTCGCCCAGCTCGACCGAGAGCAGCGGACTGCCCTGGCCGCGGTCGAGGCCGGCCTGCAGCTCGCCGATGGCCTCGACCGGCTCGTCGACGGCGCACAGCAGGCGCGCGATCTCGATGGTGCGCTCGACGCTGTCCGGCTCGCCGCGCAGCTGCTCGATCCGCTGGCGGTTGATCGCCGTGGCCAGCTCGGCCTGACGCCGCTTGGCGGGCTCCTGATCGGGCAGCAGCTCCAGCGCCGCGCTGACGCGCTGGTGGGCCTGTTCCAGGTCACCGGCTTCCTCGACCAGCTGCGAGAGGCGCAGCTGGGCCGCCGCGCGGATGTGGAGGTCGGCCTGTTTGTCGCGGGTGGCCTGCTCATACAGCCGCTGGGCCGCGGCCGGATCGCCCTGCAGCTCCTTGAGCTGCGCGGCACGGTACTTGAGGTCGCCGCCCGGTTGCTCTTCCAGCCAGCCGGACGGCAGCGGATTGCTGGTGGCGTGGGCCCAGACCAGGTGGTCGGCGGCCAGCGGCAATTCGCCCGCTTCGCGCAGGTGACCGACCAGCCAGCGGCGGGCGGCCGTCGATGCCGGGGTGCTGAGCAGCGCCTCGGCCAGCGCGGTTGCGGCAGCCGTGTGTTCGTCCAGCGCGGCGCTGCCCAGGGCCTCGAGCGCCGTCGCCGCCGCCTCGTGATCGCCCCGCAGCAGGTGGACTTCCACCAGCGCCACCTGCTGGGCGACGGCATATTCGTCGGTCGCCAGCTGGGTGAGCACGTCAAGCGCCAGCTGCGCCAGGTCGTCGTCCTCCAAGATGAAGTTGAGCGCCAGCTGCCAGGCCCGGGCCTGGTCGCCGAGCTGCCCGAACAGCTGCAGCAGCAGCCGGATCAGGCCGGGGCTGTCCGCGGAGTCGCGGATCAGCGCCAGCACGGTGCGGATCAGCTGGTGGACCTCGCCGGTGGGCAGGTCCGCGTCGCGGGCGGCGAGCAGCTGCTCGACGAACTCCTGGCGGCCGCTCTCCGTGCTGAGATCCAGCAGCTGCAGGCGGGCCAGCAGCACCGGCGCCACGTTGCTCGCCACGCGCTGGTATTCGCTGAGCGCCTTGAGCGCCTGCTCGCGTCCGGCCGGGCTGGTCTCGGCCAGCTTGCGGGCGGCCAGCGCGACCGCGGTGAGGTCGTCCCGCAGCACGGCGGCGCGCATCTGCAGGGCGTGCAGTTCCTGCCAGCGCGCGGACTCCTCCGGCAGCTGGCTGGCATCGAAGCCGGCCAAAGCTTCCAGCAGCTCGGGGCCCGGCTCATCGACCAGCTGCCAGGCCTGCTGCACGTAGCCCAGCGCCTCCTCGGCCTGATTCAGTTTCAGTGCCAGGTGATGCAGGTGCAGCGCCAGCTCGCAGCGCTGCTCGGGGGACAGCTCGACGCGCTCGGCGTTGTTCCACAGCTCGCTGGCAAGTTCATACAGCTCGTCAGCCGACCAGCGCGGCAGCAGCCAGGTCAGCGCCGACAGCGCCCAGCCCCAGTCGCCGGGCCGCTCGGACTGCGCCACGCATTTCAGCGCCAGCAGGTGCAGCGGATACTGCATCGGGTTGGGCGCCAGCGCGCCGTGGTGGCGCAGCTGGGTCAGGATCGGCACGGCCAGGCTGGCGTCCTGCTCCAGCGCCGCGGCGTATTCCTCGGCGCTGTCCTGCCACAGATTGACGCGGATATAGGCCTGGCCCAGCTGCATGCTGGCGCCCGGACCCCCGCCGCTGTCGCGGATCTCGGCCAGCAGCGGCGCGTACTCCGGATAGTCGCGGACGGTATCGCGCAGGCCGGCCAGGCGGTCCAGGGCGTCCTCGGTGCGGCCGGCCATGAACAGCAGGCGTCCCCAGGTGACCACCAGCGCCGTGGGCATCCCGCCATCCTCGAGGGCCAGCTTGTCGAACAGCTCCAGCAGGCTGGCAGCGGCGTCAGGCCCCTGGGCGAGGATCCCTTCAATCAACTCGTGGGCTTCCTCGCCCTGGCCGTGCAATGCCGCCAGGATCAGCCGGAGGTGCCGCGCGTCCACGTTGTCTTCGGCGCTGGCCAGTGGCTCGGCGATCTCCGTCGAGAGGCTGCCGACCACCTTGCGCATCTCGCTGTCGCGGTCCTGGTAGATCTGCACGAGCCTGAGCAGGTGCTTGGTCGCCAGCGCGTAGTTGGGATTCGGCCCGGCCAGTTGCAGGGTGATCAGTTCGCGCAGCACCGCCTCGGCGTCCCCGCCGGCCTCGGCCACTTGCGCGGCGAGGGCGGCGGCCGCCTCGTGGGCGCCCTGCCCGCACAGCTCACGGACGGCGCTCAGCGCGCGCGCCTGGTCGCCGGCGGCCAGGGCCAGTCGCCCCAGCTGCTCGACGTGCTCGCTGGTGGTCGCGGTCAGGCCCAGGGTCTCCAGGGTGTCGAGGCACCACTGTGGGTCGCCGGTGGCCTCGGCCGTGGTTGTCAGCGTCTCCAGCGCCGCGGCTGGCTGCTCGGCCTGCAGCGCCTCGGCCACCACTTCGGCGGCTTCGCGCAGCAGCTCGGGGGGGTCGCCCGCGGGCAGCAGCTGCGGCAGGGCCGCCTTCAGCGCCTCGAGGGCCTCTTCATCGCCGCCGCGGGACAGCTTGAGCAGATGGCGCAGGTGTTCGGCGGGATCACCGAACTGGCGCCCGGAGGCCAGCAGGTAGCGGGCCGCGGGCTCGAAGCCGGCGTCGCACAGCTCCTGCAGCGCCTGGTCGACAAACGCGCGGATGTCTGCGGCGGATGCTTCCGTGGACTCGTCGGTCAGCCGCGCGTCAAGGCAGCGGACCAGTTCCAGCTGCTGATCCGGGCCGCGGCTGGCCAGCAGGCCGTGCATTTGCTCGGCGGCTTCGCGCAGGCTGTCGGCGGGCAGCTGATCGCAGAGCAGTTTAACCGGCACCAACGCCTGCTCGGCGGGATCGATCTCGGCGATCATCTCGACCGCGCGCTGCCAGTCGCCCTGCCGGGCCAGGGTCTCGCACTCGACCAGCAGCCGCGCGCCGGCCGGGACCGGCACACCCAGCTCCTCGGCCAGCGAGAGCGCGACTTGCGGCTCGACCTGCTGGGCCGCGGCCTGCAGCGCCGCCGGAATCTGCTCCGCAGTCCCGGTGCCGGCTACGAACATCAGGTACAGCCGCGTCCACTGAATCCGCAGCTGCGGCTGCCCGTCGTCGGGCATCGCGTCGAGCAGCGGCCTAAGTTCACTGAGCCACTCCAGCGGCTCGGCCGGCAGCTGCTCGCCGGCGATCTGGGCCAGCGACTCGATCTCACCGACCGCCACCGGCAGCAGCTCGCGGTGGCCCTCGCTGACGGTCAGATACGTCGCCTGCTGAGCGCGCCGGCGGTGGACCAGCGCGGGATCCAAAGCTTCACGCCACTGGCGGTAGGCCGCTTCGATCTGCTCATCGTCCGGGGCCAGCAGGCTGGCCGTCGTCGCCGGTTCAAAGCCGGCCTCCGGGTCACTGGAGGCCAGGTGCTGGGTGCGGGCCAGCACCATCAGCACGGGCGGCGACGGCTCGGCCTGGGCCACAATTTGGGTTTCAAGTGCCGCCAGCAAGCCGCCGCGCTGTTCATCGTTGGCGGGCAGCGTCGCCAGCTGGTCCAGCGCTGCGGCGTAGTCCTCGCGGGCCAGCTCCAGCCTGGCCAGCAGCGCCGCGGCGGCGGGCTCGGGCTCGTCCGGCAGGCTGGCGCGCAGCAGGTCCACGATCGCGCCGACGTCGTCCGGATCTTCGATCGCGACGGCATCCAGCAGCTCGGTCAGCCCGGCGAGGTCCTCCTGGGCCAGCAGGCGTCCCGCCAGCCAGCCGCGCGCCGCGCCGACTTGCCAGGCCGGCTGGTCGGTGGCCGCCAGTTCGCGCAGCAGTGACGCGGCCTCAGCGGCCGTCAGCTCGCCTTCGAACGTCGCCGCGAGTTGCTCCTCCAGCTCGGCCGGCGAGCTGCTGGCGGCAAGCGCGTCCATGCTGGTGGGGGTCGCCGTCACCGCGGCCGGCACCTGGGTCACCTTGCCCTGGGTGACGGCCTGGGTCAGCAACTGCCCGGCTTCCTCCGGGCGTGCGGTTCCCGCCTGCTCGTGACGCTGATCCCAGCGCTCGACGAGCTGGGGAATCCGGTCGGGCGGTTCAACCTTGAGTGTCTGTTTGAGGGCGAAGAGCGACAGGCGCGCATCCAGCGGCAGGTGGTCGTGACCCAGCAGGAACTCGACCAGCCGCTCGCCGTGGATCTGGGCGCGCGTCAGTTTGTCCTGGACCTGATTCCAGCCCAGCTTGCCCTGGGCGAAGTCGTCGAGCACGGGCTCCAGCACCAGGCTGTGCAGCCCCCACTCGGCGGCGGGACGCACGCGCAGCAGCTTCTCCGTGGACTCCGCGTAGGCCGGCGGCAGGCGTTCGGCGTCACCGGCGATCTCGATCAGCAGCGTCTCCGCCTGCTGTTCCTCCTTGCGGGCCAGCAGGCTGTCCGCCATCAGCAGCTGCACGCTGATCAGGTCCTCGCCCAGCTTGTGCTTGTTGGCCAGCAGCTCCTTGAGCGCCTCGATCGTCAGGTCCTGCTCGGTCTGCAGCGCGTCCTTCTTGACCAGCTGCAGCAGCTCGTAGGCGTAGTCCTTCCAATCGTCACTCTCGCCGGTCAGCTGCGCCCGTTCGGCCAGGTATTGCAGCGCGCGTTCCGGCCCCAGGCTGCCCTTGGTGATCCGCCAGCTGAGCAGCGCCACGCGTTCGGTTTTCAGATGCGTGGGCAGCTCCAGCAGCCGGTCGACGAGCTTCTGCAGGCCCGGCACCACGGCGATCTTGCGGCTGCGGGCGACCAATTCGGCAAAGGCCGGATATGCCACAACGCCGTTCTTCAGCGCCAGCGACGCCTCCACCAGCGCCTCGGCCCCGTTGGTCAGCAGCCCGGGATTGGCGTTGGCCGGCTTGTCCACAACCCCCATGTAGCGTTTGGTGTAGGTCTGGAGTGCGCGCAGCAAGCCGGCTTCCTTGCGCTTCTGCTGCTGCGGATTCAGGCGGCGAAAAGACTCGACCTGTCTAAGCAGCCCCTTGCCGAAGTCAAAGCCCTTGAACATCCGCTGTTCCTGACCTACCTACTGGCTTTCTCTATACACTACAGGTCGGCGGTGATACAGTCCAGCAGCACCTGGCGGATCGCGGTCCCCAGCGCCCTGTATCCACCGGCCGGGTCCTCGGCCCATAACTCCGCCGCCGTTCGCAGCGCGCGGTGATTCTCCGTATCCGGCTCTTCCGGTCCGATCAGCTGCCCCAGCAGCTTGAGCGCGCCGCGGCGCTCGGCCTCCAACTCGTCGGCCGGCGCCTCCGCCTGCGCGCGGTTGAAACCCGCCAGGCGCACCCAGCGCACCAGGGGCGTGGCCCACAGGTTCTCCAGGTCCAGGCCGCCGTGGACGACGGGTTGATCCATCGTCTGCAGAAACTGGATCACGTCCAGCACGTCGGCGGCCAGGCGCACGCGGTCGGTGGCGGGCAGCGAGTCCAGCAGCGTCGCCGTCAGCGGCTGCTCCGCCTGCCAGGCGAACAGCAGGAAGGGGGTGGAGGAAGCCTGCGGCTCATCGACCAGCTGCAGGACGTGGGGGTGCTGGATCCCTCCCAGAATCGCGTGTTCGGCGGCGATCCGCTGGTCGGATTCGGCGGTACCGTCCGGGCACTTGATCCAGAAGCGCTGCCCGGTGCCGCGATCGCGACCCAGGTAGACGGGTTCCGTAGTGGTAACCAGGTCCAGCCGGGACTCCAGCAGGAAGCCCGCCTGAACGACGTCCGGTGCTCCGGTTACCTCGGTGGCACGTGCGGTGAACATGCGCCTGTCTTCTCCTCCAGAGGAGGATTCTACCTAGTACTGCATCAACCCTCGATAACGCATGCCGCCCAAGCGGCGTGACTTCAGTCCACGAAATACATAACTACGGTGACCGCTGTCCGTCATGAAACCCTGACGCGACTCAATCGGCTACCCACAATTATATCTGAGTGGCGCCGCCGATAAACGGTTTCAACGCAGGTTTAACCGAATCCCCGGCTTGAGCCTGTGGCTGTGACTGGGGCCCACCTGAGATCAGGCGGGCCCCAGTGCGGCTACCGGCGCTGACGCCGGCTACCGTTTCAGGTTGACGATCTCGTTGAGGATCTCGTCCTGGGTGGTGAACACGCGGCTGTTGGCCTGGAGGCCGCGCTGCGTGATGATCAGATTGGTGAATTCCAGCGACATGTCGATGTTGGACTGCTCCACGTAGCCGCTGAACACCACGCCCGCGCCACCGGTGCCGGGCTGCAGCTTGACCGCCGAGCCCGAGTTGGTGGTGGACTGGAACGTGGTGGCGCCCAGCCGCTGCAGACCCTCGGGGTTGCTGAAGGTCGCCAGTGACAGCTGCGCGATCGGCCGCCGCTGGCCGTTGTCGAAGAAGGCGATGATCGTGCCGCTGGCGTCGGCCTCGAAGTCGGAGAGCACGCCCATCGCGTAACCGTCCTGCTCGCGGGCCGCCGTCGTGGTGGCCGAGGCGAACTGGGTGATGCCGTCAATCATGTTGCCGCCGCCGTCGAAGATCAGATCCACGGACGACTGCGAGGCGCCGGGGGCGGTGAACTGCACCGGATTGGCGGCGTTGCCGCTGGTGAGCAGGCCGTCGATGCTGAACTCCATGCGGCCGGTGGTATTGGTCAGCAGGATGTTGGGCTCCTCCGGCAGACTGACCTCGTAGTCCCAGATGTTCTCGTTGACGTGGGTGAACGTGACGGTCAGGTTGTGGGCGTTGCCCAGTGAGTCGTAGACCAGCCGGCTGGTGGTGTGGCGGAAGGCGTCCTCGGTGCGGAAGGTGGCCTGGCCGGCGCCCAGCTCATCGATGCTGATGTTGACGCCCGGCAGCAGCGGGAAGGTGGCGCTGGCGCCCTGGATGGCGGTCTGCACCGCGGAGAGCGTGCTGCTGACGTAGTTCTGCGTCGGCGCGCCGTCGGGCGGCGATGCCACCAGCAGCGGCGGAATCTCCGGCGTGTAGGCCCAGTCCTCGTAGAACCGCGTCAGCGGCTGCGAGCCGTCGTCGGGGGTGAACACCAGTTCCGCCTGCGCGTTGATGCCGTTGTCGATGACGCCGACGTCGTTAACCGCGTCCCAGCCGGCCAGTGAGGTCAGGCCCCAGCGCGAGGCGGCGCCGGGCGCCACGCTGTCGTCGATGTAGATGTCGACGCTCTCATAGCCCGCCAACACGTTGGGTGCCACGCGGGCGGTGTAGTCGGCCTGCTGCTGCTGGCCCTCGAAGGCGTGGGTGAAGGTGATTGTGCCGTTGGCGTTAGCGGTGGCGACGACCGAGATGTCGGGCGTGTTGTTGATCTCGTTGGCCAGGATCACGGCGTTCTGGGCCGCGGTGTTGGTGATGGCGTAGGTGTCGGCGAGGGTGACCTGTACGCCGTTGATGAACAGCGAGTCACCCGTCACCGGGGCGTTGACGCCCGTACCGACCGGTACCGAGGTGGTGTCGGTCGCGGCCTTGGCGTCGGTCACCGTAATCGAGTTGCGTCCGACCAGGAACTTGCCCGGCTCGGTCGCTGCCGCGATCGTGGTGGCCACCGACGGCAGTCCGGTCAGCGGCGCCAGCGAGGCGTCGATGGTGAACGAGGTGCCGGGGCTCACGGACTGGATGTAGACCTGGTACTCGTTGTTGTCGTTCTGCACCACGGTGGCCTGCACCTGCTTGTTGAGGATGTCGTTGTAGTTGATCATGTCGGCGATGATCTGGCTGTACTCCTGGGGATCGGCGGCGTTGACGCCCACCGGGGGCAGCGTCAGGATTTCGCCGTTGATGTCCAGCGTCTCGGTGCCGCCGACCACCGGGTAGTTGAGCGGGTCGTCGTCGACCGGGTTGCCGACCAGGGTCGCCCAGGGCTGGGCGGCGCCGGCGAAGGTCAGGATCCCCGTGGTGCCGACGCTGGCGGTCTCGTTGTTGGCGCTGCCGTAGCGGAAGCTGGCGCTGTCGAGGTTGCTGGCGAAGTCCAGCCAGGTCGAGGGCCGGGCCTCGAGCTTCTTGCCGAACTCGATGATGATGTCGCCCGTGCCCTTGCCGGGATCGACGGCGGTGCCGTCGGAGTTGAGCTGGTTGTAGCCCTGCAGCCGGTAGCCGTCGCCGGAGACCAGCGCGCCGTTGCGGTCGAGGCTGAAGTTGCCGGCCCGGGTGTAGATCTCCTGGTTGCCGCTCAGCACGATGAAGAAGCCGGCGCCGTTGATCGCGAAGTCGGTCGGCCGGGCCGTGTTCTCCAGCGCCGACTGCTGCATCAGCGTCTGGATCGCCGCGACCTGCATACCGAGGCCGACCTGGCGGGGATTGGTGCCGCCGACGACGTCCGACGGCGCGCTGGCGCCGCGCAGCGTCTGACTGAGCACGTCGGCGAACAACAGGCTGGAGCCCTTGTAGCCCGCCGAGTTGACGTTGGCGAGATTGTTGGCGATCACGTCGATGCGCAATTGGTGGTTGCGCAAGCCGGTCGCCGCAGTGAAGAATGCACTTCCTGCCATTGATATTCCTCCATGAATAGGGTGGGTGTCCGCGACTGCCTCGGCAGCCTCGGCTCATGGAGGAGCGGCCCACCGCTGTCGATTGGTGGGTCCCTGGACCTCCCGGCCCCGTCCGCCTGGCTGGCGGGCGGTGCGCGGGTCCGGTCCTCCGCTCCTGACTTGTTTTCAAACTGGTCGGCGGCGCGACGAACTGTTCCGTCGTCGGTCGCCGGTTATACGAACACTGCGCTGTCGATATTGGTCACCACGTTCTGAGACAACTGATCCTGGTCGAAGGCGGTGATGACGGTGCGGCTGGGGATGTTGACGACCATCGCATAGTCGCCGGACACCATCAGGCTGTCGCGGCTGCCCTTGGCGGCGGCGCGGTCGACGGCGGCCTCGATGCGGGTCAGCTCGGTCGCTCCCAGTTCGATGCCGCGGCTCTCCAGCCGGCGCACCGCGTGGGCGCTGAACTTGACGCCCGCCGCCGTGCGCAGCGATTCATCGAGAAGCTGTCGAAACGCAAGCCCGTTCAGGTCCGCCTGCGGTCGGGCCGCGGTGCTTGACTGCGACCTCGAGTGTGCGGCGGACTGAACCGGCTGTCCCGGCAGCAGTTTGTCGATCACGACTCCTCACCTCCTTGCTCCTCCCCGGCCAGCTCCTCCAGCTGCTCCAGCTGCTCGCTTAGCAGGGCCTCGTCCTCGGGCGAGATGTCGTCGACGGTCAGCACCTGATCGAGCAGCAGCAGCTTGTCGCCGACCTTCAGCGTCGCGGCGCCCTCAAGCACCTCGACGCGCTCGACGTAGCCCGTCACCGACTCGTTGTTGGCGTCCAGCCCTTCCACGTAGCTGCCGATCAGCATCGCGGCTTCGCCCAGGCGCGACGAGGCCATCGATTCCTCCAGCAGGCCGTTGATGCTGATCAGCTGCTCGAGGCTGTTGATCGCCGCCAGCTGCTGGGTGAACTCCCCGCTGTCGGTCGGATTCATCGGGTCCTGGTTCTTGAGCTGCTCGATCATCAGCCGCATGAAGCTCTGGCTGTCACTGATCTCGTTGGGGTCGCTGACGACCGGATTCTCTGGGTCCGGGTTGACCACGATCCGCGAGTTGGCCTCGCCGACGAACTGGATGCTGTCCCCGGCATTTACTCCGCTCATAGTACGGTCTCCTTGGCTCAGCCGCCGCGGCTGAGCGGGGATGTCTGCTTGACCGCCGGCTCGATGACCGGGGTTGATCTGCTGGCGCTGCCCTCCTGGCGGGCGGCGCTATCTTCGTCGCTGTGCTCCTGCTGCTGGCGTCCGCCGGAGCGCTCGCCGTCGCCCTCGATCTCCACGATCTGCAGTTCGACGACGTACAGGCCGGCTTCCTCCAGGCTCTGGCGCAGGGCGTCCATGCTGTCCTTCAGCTGCTCCTTGGGCACGTTCGCCGCTACGGCCAGCTGCATCGCCACCGCGTCGCCGCGGACCGAGATGTTGACGAACATCTTGCCAAGGCTCGGCGGGTTCAGATCGAGGTGCGCGTTGTACAGGCCGTTGCCCGCGTTGCGCGCCTGCTCGACCTTGTCGAACAGCTGCTCCAGCAGCTGCTGATACTGCAGGCCCTGGTAGGGTGCGATCTCGAAGCGCGTACCGACGAACTCCATCAGTTGCGCCGGCAGCTGTGCGGCCTGGGGCTGGATCGCCGTCAGGTCCAGCTCGACGGTCGCAAGCCCGCTGGCGGTCGGCAGTGGCTCCAGCCGCTGAGGTTCCAGCCGCTGGGGCTGCTGGGCCAGCAGGGCCTGGTCAGGCGAATCGGGCGCCAGTTGTACCAGCGCCTGGTCCGCGGTCCAGCCGTTGCTCGCCAGCGGCTGGGCGGCGGCGTTGGCCGTGCCGCCGGTACCGCCGGACACGGCCGGTGCCGTTACTGCCGGTGTCGACTTGCGCACTGGCGTCTGGTCGGCGCCCAGCATCCTTCGCAGCTGCGTGTCGGCCGTTAGGGCCTGTGCCGCCGGCTGGCCGTCCGATGTGGATACCGCGGTCAGCTCAGCGGCTGTCGCCGCGGGCGGCTGGGCCGTCTTCGCGGTGGCGGTGAAGGACCTGTCGGCCGCGGTCACCGCGACCGTCGGATTGGATGGGGACGGGTTGACGACTGCCTCAGTCTCGCCACCGATCGGCAGACCGGCTGTAGCCGGCGTCGCAGTCAGTTGGGGCTGCGAGGCGGCCGCGGGTGTCGGGCTGGCGGGTACCGGCTGAGGCTGCGTGCTGGTCAGATTCGGCGCGATCGCTTGGCCGTCCGCCGTGATGGCGGGCAGCGCCGCGTCGAGCCGGCTGATCGTCAGCTGGGCGCTGAGTGCCGCACTGCTGCCGCCGGTCGTCTCGACCGTCACGTTGTACGTCTGGGTCGCCGCCGGCTGCAGCATGGACTGCTCGGTCGCCGGCTGCGGCTGAGCAGCCTGCAGGCTGAGTCTGACGGTCGAACCGTCCGATGCCGTCAGCTCGCTGGTCAGGACCGGTGGAGCGGTCTGCACCGCCTCCGTGCCGGGCTGGCCTGCGCCAATCACGCCCGCCGTCGCGAACCACTTGATGCTCGCCGGGGCGGCCGCCAGTTCAGCTGCGCCCGCCAGGATCGACCCGGTTGGCGTTTGGGTGCCGCTGGCGGCGGTCGCCAGGGACATGGTCCGGCCGGCGGCGTCGGTTTGACCTGCTGTCGCGGACCATGGCAGGCTCAGGCTGAGGCCCAGGGCCGAGGTCAGCACGGGCTGGCTGGACTCCACCGCGACTTGGGCGTCGGAGCCGCCCAGCACCGCGGCGAGATCGGCCAGCAGCTGCCGCCACCCGGCCAGCAGTGTCAGGACGGTCTCGGCCGGCGCCTGCGGAGCAGCCGGTTGCGGACTGCCCGCGGCGAGCGCCTCGCCGGTGTCCTGACTGTAGTCAGACGGAAGCTCGGCTGCGCCGTATTGGCCCAGTAGAGCGGCCAGGCATTCGGTTAGCGCTCTGAGCAGGCCGTCGGCGCTGCTAGGCTGCGCGGATGTCCCGTCGCCCGCCGTGAGGCTTGGCGGTGCCAGGCCATCACCGATGGTCACTGCCAGTTCGCTGTTCGGCTGTTGTTCCAGGCTGGCCAGCTCGGGCTGCACGTACTGCTGGAGCGCCAGCAGGAATCCATCCGCGGGCTGTGACTCGCTGCTTGAAACCGTGGGCAGGCCCGCGATCTCGCTGGAAGCCTGGATCAGGGTAATCAGGTTTGCCGCGTTCACATTCTCACCTCCTTGTGAGTGGATTCGGCACCGGCTTCGCCCGGTGGTTACGCCACGTTTGAATCCGGCGGTGGACGGCCGCTGCCGCTGCTCGCCGGGGGTGCGCCGCCTTCCTCCATGGTGTCCGCGGGGCTGCTTTCATCAGCCGCGGGTGGCGGCTCGGCAGCCGGCTCGGAGCCGGCTGTATCAGGTTGCATCTCGGTAGTATCCTCGCCGGAAGCTGGCGGCGGCACGTCCGGGACCGCCCGGCCAAGCGCCAGTAGTTCCTCAATCCACCGCGCGGCCATGGCCGGATCGGCCTCCTCCAGGATGCGTGCCAGGTCGCGCTCGTGCAGTGTGGCCAGCAGGCCGCGCGCGGACTCAGGTTCCAGCTCGGCCAGCAGGTGCGCCGCGGCCCGGCCGTCCATCCGCGCCAGTGCCTGCCCCAGCTCTCGCTGCGGATCAGGCTGATATTGCTCCGCCGTCGGTGCGCCCGGATCGGTTTCGGTTGCCGGGTCGGGCGCAGGCGGCTCGGGCGGGAACAGCTGGGGTGCGGTGCCGCCGCGGGCGGACGCGGACTTGCCGCCGGCCGGCGAGGCCACCAGAGCCCCGAAGTCGATGGCGCCGCGCTGAATCTGAGTCAGCAGCGCGATCACCGCCACCAAGGCCAGCAGGCCCGCCAACGCGGCGTTGGAATAGCCCGGCCGTGGGCGCGCACCCATGACTACACGGGCTTGCGCGGACCGACCCGGCCCGAATGCGGTTTGCTCAATACTCCCCAACGTCAATCATATCGGCGCCGGGGCCGGGCGCTTGAGCCCGCGGGCTGGGACTAGTCGCGGTAGATGATGATGTTCTTGGTCATCGTCTTGCCGGGCGACAGGTTGAACTCCCCGCAGTCGTTGCGCAGTTCGCCGCCGCCGACCGGGACAGTCTTGATGATGTATCTGCCCGGCTCCACGCTCTTGAACATGAAGTTGCCCTTGTCATCGGCGTTCTCACTGGTCACCAGCGTTCCCGTCTCGGCGTCGATTAGCTGCACGGCGATGAAGCCCTGGCCCTGGCCCCCCTCGTTCATCAGCTGGCCGGCGATGTTGCCCGGGATATTGCCGACGACGTTGCAGGATCCCAGCGCAAACGTCGCCAGGATCAGGCAGGCTGTCATAGTCATATACAGTGTCTTCACGATTTCCTCACTTCACGCGCGCCAAATGAACCGGCTGCCACCGTCGCTGCGGGCGACATCACCGATCACGGCTGCGCCGTATTGCCGTTCCTTGCAGAATTCCATGACCTGGTCGGCCTCGTCGCTCTTGGCCACCACCACGAAGCCCACACCCATGTTGAAGACGTGCCACATCTCATCATCCGTGACGCGGCCCCGGCGCTGGATTATATCAAAGACGGGCGGCCGGTCGATTCCGTTCCGGTCGATTCGGGCCGCCAGCTCCGCGGGCAGCACCCGCGGCACGTTGTCGATCAGGCCACCGCCGCTGATGTGGGCCGCGGCCGCGATGCTGAAACGTTCCGTCAGGGCCATCATCTCGTTGGCGTAGCAGCGGGTGGGGCGCAGCAGGGCATCGCGGAGGGAAGTGCCCAGGCTGGGATCGACCGCCAGCCACTCGTCGTCGGTCATGTCGGCCAGCGCCCTGCGTGCCAGTGAGAACCCGTTGCAGTGCACGCCGGTGCTACTGAGGCCGATCAGCACGTCGCCGGCGCTGACCTGCTGCGGGCCGTTCATCCGGTCGCGGTCGACCAACCCGACGGCGAAGCCGACCAGATCGAAGTCCCCCGGGCTGTAAACATCGTTCATCTCAGCGACTTCGCCGCCGATCAGCGCACAGTCGATCTCCTGGCAGCCAGCGGCAACTCCGCTGACGATCGCCGCCACTTCGTCCGGCACGACCTTGTTGAGCGCCAGGTAATCGAGAAAGAACAGCGGGCGAGCACCGCTGACAATGATGTCGTTGACCACGCAGCCGACGACGTCGCGGCCGGCCCACTCCCAGGTGCGAAAGCGCGAGTGGAGGATCGTCTTGGTGCCGAGGCTGTCCGTGCTGTTGACCAGCACGGGTTGCGCGAAGCCATCCAGCTGCGGCGCGAAGGCCGCGCCGAAGGCGCCGACGCCGGCCAGCACTTCCGGCCCGTGGGTGGCCTCCACGGCCGCCCGAAACCGCGCGATGGCCTCATCCTGAGCGGCAATGCTGACGCCGGTTGCTTCGTAGGTCAGCGGCTTATCCGGCATGCTCCGGCCTCCCTGTTGCCTGGGCGTTCACCGGAGCGCATGATACCAGAGTGCAACGCACGCTATACTTGCCTCCGTGCAGACCAGGCGCCACCGGTGGCCGGCCTGCGCACGTGCAACAATGAGGGCACCGCCGTCGCCAGGCGGCGGCCAGGAGGAAGCCAGATGGAGGCAGTCAAAACCATGTTCTCACACCGGATCGCGCAGCGCATGTCCGGTTGTGGCACCGAGGGCGCATTCGTGGTGCTGGCCGAAGCCAAGCAACTGGAGGCCCAGGGCCGAGACATCGTTCACCTGCAGATCGGCGAGCCGGACTTCGACACCGCGCCGAACATCATCGAGCGTGCCAAGCAGGCGCTGGATCAAGGCTTCACCCACTACACGCCATCGGCGGGACTGTGGGAGATGCGCGAGCGCTACGCGGAGTACGTCTGCCGGCGCTACGGGGTCAGCGGGATCACCGGGCGCAACATCGTGATCACGCCGGGCGCCAAGCCCATCTGCTTTCTGGTGGGCGTCGCGCTGATCGATCCCGGTGACGAGGTCATCATCTTCGATCCCACCTATCCGGCGTATGAGAACGCCGCCCACCTGATGGGCGGCGTGGTGAAGCGGTTACCGCTGACGGAGGAATCAGGCTTCCGCTTCGACCACGACCAGCTGGCCAGCTTGGTGACTGACAAGACCAAGCTGTTCTACATGAACACTCCCCAGAACCCGACCGGCGGCGTATTGACGATGGAGGATCTCGAGTTCATCGCCGAACTGGCCCGCCGACGCAACTTCTACGTCTTCAGCGACGAGATCTACAACCGGCTGGTCTACGACGGCGAGCATGCCAGCATCCTGCACGTCCCGGATTTCCTGGAGCAGACGATCATGCTCGACGGTCATTCCAAGACCTACGCCATGACAGGCTGGCGGCTGGGATTCTCGATCAGCAGCGAGCAGGTCGTCGACCACATGACGGTGCTGATGACCAACGCCAACAGCTGCACCGCGGCCTTCACCCAGGTCGCCGGCGCGGAGGCGCTGCTGGGCGATCAAAGCAGCGTCGATGAGATGGTGGCGCGGTTCAAGATGCGGCGCAACCTGATCGTCGACGGCCTGAACTCGATTCCCGGCGTGACCTGCACGCTGCCTGCCGGTGCGTTCTACGCCTATCCCAATGTCAAGGAATTCACGGAGAAGCAGGGCCGGACCGCCCGCGAGTTGCAGCACATCCTGCTGCACGAGTACGGCGTGGCCTGCCTGGACGGTACGTGCTTCGGACCGGGCGGCGAAGGCTACCTGCGCTTCAGCTACGCCAACAGCAAGGAGAACATCGAGAAGGGCCTGGAGCGGCTGCGGGACGCGTTCAGCCATCTGGGATAGCCAGCCACCGCCCGGCCTTGCACCGATACCGGCCGAGCGATGAAGGTGCGGCAAACGCACGGTATATAGTAGTGGCAACAGAGGAGTGCATATGAGGAGCGTATTCGCGGCACTGATGCTGGTGGTATTCGTGGCAGTCAGCGTAGTCGGCTGCTTCGATCCCGAGCCATCCGAGGTTTCGATCATCGCGACCATGAATGGTGAGCCGCAGGGCGTCACGGTCCAGGTCTTCAACAGCAAGGGCCTGCAGATCCAGGAGGTCTCCACCGACTGGAACGGCATCGGTTACATCTCGCAGCTGGCGCCGGGTACTTACACCTTGAAGTTCCTGGACAAGTCGGGTGGGCTGTATCCGGCGGAGCGGACGATCAACCTCAGGCCCGGTGAGTCGCTGCCGTGCGTGGTAGAGCTGTCCGAGACCCCGTCGACCGCCGAATAAGCACCGCTCGTCCGCGGGCGGAGTGACTGCGACGATATGAACCCAAGCTAGGCTTCGTGCCGCAGCGCGGCGATCGGGTCCTGCCGCGCGGCCCGCAGCGCCGGGTAGGCGCCGAACAGGATGCCCGTACCCAGGCCGAATGCCACGGCCGACAGCACGGTCGCCAGGCTGACGTACGGCTCCCACTCGGCGTAGGAGCAGTACAGATGCACGCCGAGGATTCCCACCGCGATGCCCAGCAGCGCGCCGAGCAGCGCCTGCGCGGTGGCCTCCAGCAGAAACTGCAGCACAATCCCGCTGGCCGGGGCGCCCACCGCCCGCCGCACCCCGATCTCCTGGCGCCGCTGCATCACGCGGATCAGCATCACGTTCATGATGCCCAGCCCGGCGACCAGCAGGGCGATGCTGGCGATGCCGGTCAACACGGCCCGGAAGATGCCCAGCGTCGATGACAGCAGATCGCGGGCTTCCTTGATGGTGAAGACGCTGAAGGTCTCGTCCAGGATCTCGTCCGGCGTCAGCAGCGTGGCGAGTTGGCGGCGGACGGCAGCCACCGCCTGCTGCTCGCTGACGTCGTTGCGGTAGCGCGCGAACATACCATGGACACCGGGGAACTCGAACAGCTCCTGGGCGGTACTCAAGGGGATGAAGACGCGGTCGTCGATGTCCTCCAGCCCGATGCGGCCCTTGGGCTCCATCACGCCGACGACGGTGAACTGCTCGCCGCGGATGACCAGGCTCTGGCCCAGCGGGTCGTCATCGCCGAACAACTCGCGGCGCAGCGTCTCACCGGGGCAGACCACCCGGGCCCGCTCCTGCACGTCCTGCTCCGTCAGCCAGCGGCCCTCCTGCACTTCCTGGCCGCGCAGGATGCTGAAGGCGGCGCTGACGCCCTGGACGGTGGTGAAGCTGCGCTGCTCGCCTCGCTCGACGTGCGCCGGCATCAGCATCGCGGCGGCCACCGCCTCGATCTCCTCCGCCGCGGCGACGACCCGGCGGGCGTCGTCCGGCACGTGGGCCGACATCTGGGACATGTTGATGCCGCCGAGGGGGCCCTGCTGGACGTCGATGTAGGGCGTGACGATCAGCAGGTTGGCGCCGAAGTCCCCGATCAGACCCAGCGTCTGGCGGCGGCCGAGGTCCGTGATGCTGATCAGCAGGATGATGTTGGCCACGCCGATCGTGACGCCCAGCACCGCCAGCGCGCTCTGCATCCCGAAGCGCGCCAGCTGGCGCAGCGCGTAGCCGGCGAAATAGGTCAGCACCACGCCCATCATACCGCTGCCACCGCGGCACGCTGTGCTTGTCGGGCAGCGCTCTGTATAATCATGGTGAGCTGTAGGGAGCTTCGCTAGATGTTGACACTACCGGAGTTAGGGGCGGCGTAAGGCAGTGAAACCACGCTATGATCCGCGAGTATTCCTGGCACTGACTCTGTCTCGCACGGCCCAGGAACGAATGGCCCAGGTCCAGGAGGGCATCGGCCAGTATCTGGCCAACTGGCACTCGATCCCCTCGATCAACTTCCACGTCACGCTGCGGTTCTTCGGCGAGATACCGGAGAGCCGCATTGAGGAGATCAACGCCGACTGCCGCAGGCTGGTCCGGGCGTTCGAGCCGCTGACGCTGCACTGGAACACCGTCGACTACTTCGGCCGGCCCCAGGCGGCGCGCGTGCTGTTCATCGGTGCCGAGGAATCCGCGGAACTAAAGCAGATGGTCGCGGCGATCATGAAGCAGTTCCCCGGCGAGGACCAGCGCAAGCGCTTCCGCGGTCACGTCACGCTGGCCAAGGCGCGCAAGCACATGGAGCCGGGGCTGGCGCGGATGAACGCCAACATGCTGCGCCGGCTGCGCGAACTGGGCCGGATCGGCCCCGACCCGATCGAGGTGGACCTGACCACCGTCCATCGCGAGATCGTACTGATGGAGACCATCTGGGTCGGCCGCGCCGTGGAATACGAGGTCCGCGAGCGCTACCCGCTGGCCAAGGGAGGCTGAGGCGTCGGGCGCCGGGTCACGCCCCGCTGCTAGTTCTCGTAGTCGAATTCCTCGCCGCCGTCGATCGCGGCGTCCTCGACCGTCACCGGCACATAGACGCGCAGTTCGATGCTGGTGCGCGCCTGGACCAGCAGCTTGCCGTCCGGCGCCAGGGAGAACTGCGCGCAGTCGGCGTCGATCGCGTGCTTGTCGCCGCTGAGGACGTCGATCAGCCACAGCTGGTTGGTGATCCAGTCCGTGGTATTGCTGAGCAGCACCAGGCCGGGGCTGGACAGGGCCTGCACGGCGACCGGATGGGCACTGAGCGGAATCTGCCGCGGTCCGCTCTGGCCCGGGATCTCGGCTTCCAGGTAGTAGGGCAGGCCACCGCCGGTGGACGCCAGGCAACCGGCGCGTCCCCAGATGGCTTCGGCACCGCAGAGGATGTCATCGGGTCCGAGGGCGAAGGAGCACTCGCGCGCCTGCAGGTCGAAACTGGCCAGGCCGTGCCGCGTCTGGAACTGCCCGTCGTAGAGCTTGGCCGCCCCCCAGAAGCGCGGCGCGTCCAGCATTGCGCCGCCCCACCACAGCTCATCCACGAAGTTGATGTCCTCCGTGGTCAGCCGCCAGTGCTCCACGCCCGCCGCCAGGTCGATCATCAGCAGACTCACGTCGCTGCCGCCGTTGACCGCGTCGTGCACAAAGACCACGAAGCGATCATCGGGCGAAAACAGCGCGTGGCGGATCTGCATGCCGGCCGGCGGCTCGAAGCGCTTGATCCTGAAGTCAGGTCGGCCGGAGATGTCGATCAGCACCCACTCACGGTTGCCGCTGTCGGTGAACCAGTTGAAGAACAGGTAGTTCTTGCGCGGGCTGATTGTCCAGCTGAGCCGTCCGGCCAGCTCCGGGCCGCAGACGTACTGCCGCATGAAGTTGGCGGAGATGAAGGGCTCCGGCAGTGAGGCGGTGGGGTAGGTGTGGCGGGACACTTCCGTGCCGTCGGGAGTCAGGGACAGCGTCAGGTAGTGCTCGCTGTCCAGCCAGGCGACGCCGGCGACCACGCCGTGGCTGGGGTAGATGCGTTCCGCCAGTTCGTAGCTGACGGTGGCCCAGGCCAGGCCGGGAAGCAGCACTGCGGCCAGCAGGAGCCCGGCGATGATTGTATGCGTGCTGCGGCGCGCGTCCTGGTGTCCCGTGACGGCCGGCTGGGATCGCAAGCGATTGGCCCAATGCACCAGCCAATTATAGTGGCCGCCGCCGCCGCGGGGGCGCAGCGGGTTCCCGAGGGCCGGACGAACTCGTTAGGCCTTGAGCTTGTCGATGACTGCGACGACGTCGCCCACCGTCTTGAACTCGTCAGTATCCTCGTTGGAGAAGTCGACCTCGTACTTGTCCTCGATGACCATGACCAGGTCCGCCAGGTCGAGCGAGTCCGCGCCCAGGTCATCGATGAAGTTGGACTCGGTCTTGATATCGCCAGGATCCACCGAGAGTTTCTCGGCAATCATCTGCTGCAGTTCCTCGAATACAGGCATCGCTGGCTCCCTCAGGTTATTCTGGCCGCCTATTCCTCTTCGGCCTTGGTGCGCTCGCGCTTGACGAACACCTGCCGGCCGGCGTAGAAACCGCAGCTGGGGCAGGCGAAGTGCGTGCGCTTGAGAGTTCCACAGCGCGGACAGCGGTTCAGCTCCGGCTTGCTGATCTGGCTCAGGAAATTAGCCGCGCGACGACTGCGCGTCTTGCTCCGCCGCAGCTTGTATTTCGGAAGTGCCATTCCTCACCGCTTCTCCGCAAAGGTTCCTCTCACGGAATGTGGGATTATAGCCACGGCGGCGCGCCTGTCAACCACTGAGCCGGCACGCCTGTCCGGCGCCCACAACCAGGCATATCTATACCACAGCGGCCGCCGTTTTGTGCTGTGCGGCACAATCGACTATAATCAACGGGACGTGGGGATGCGCGTAAGCTTCAGCGTGCAGTGGATTTGCGCTGCCGGACTGCTGATGGCGGCGTGCCTTTGTGCCGCCGCCGCTATGGCCGCCGAGACGGTGGCGATCGAGGTGGAGCCGGCGGTTGAAGCCGTTGCCGCCCCGGATCCGGCGCCGACGGAGGCGGAGCCTGCCGAGGACGCCGCCCCCAGCGAAGCCACCGAGATCTCGCTACTGGAACTCATCTCCTGGCGCCAGGTTGGCCCGCCGCCGCTCGCGGTGCAGCCGCCGAGCGAGGAGCACACGACGGCCGCCTTGCTGCCCGCAGCCGATGACCACGTCGTCGGCGCCAGCCTCGAGGGCGAGACGGAGGAGTCCGTGCTCGAGCAGCTGTTCGACAACCAGACCTACGAGGGTCTGCGGCGCCGGCAGTCGGGCCGGACTGATCCCGCCCCGGCGCTGCCCGCGCGCCGGCCGGCGGCCCGTGCGCCCCGGGCGGGCTGGCGGATCGACGGCAGCGTCACGTTGGCGCCGGGCTATGCGACCTACGCCGACGCGGACTACGTCGGCTTCGCGCTGCGCGAATCGCTGGACCTGCTCAGCGGCGACCGCTACGAGTTCTACCAGATCTACGAGACCGAGCACAGCTTCGTCAACGCCGGTCTGCTGACGCTGGGCGCCCGTCAGCGGCTCCGGGACGTGGCCTGGCGCGGCGACCTGCGGCTGAAGGAGGAGTTCCGGCTCTACCGCGACCGCGACGAGGGCGTCTACGACCGTCAGGAGGGGCTGTTCGAGCTGCGCTTCGATCCCGAGTGGCTGTGCGGCTGTCTCGAAGCGGACATCGGATACAAATACCGCATTCGGGTCTACGAGACGTTCTCGACGCGCAGCTACATCTACCAGGGCGGGCGGGCGGAGCTCAAGTATCAGCTGTCGCCGCGCGTGGCGACGCGGGTGCTGGGGCGCCTCGATGACTACAACTACAGCCAGGGCAGCACCCTGAGCAGCAACCGCCACGCCGTGGGCAACGAGTGGCAGTGGGAAGTCGTGGACGGCCTGCAGCTGAGCGCCGGCGCGGCGCGGGAGCGCAAGAACTATAACCTGAGCAAGACGCGCACCTATGAGAAGCAGGGCTACGAGGTCGGCGCGGACTGGCGGATCGACGCGGACAGCAGCCTGCGAGTCAAGGGCAAGCTGGTCGACTACGACCGCGAACTGCGGCCGGAGAGCAGCTACGAGGACGCCTCGCTGGAGGTGCGCTATCGCCGCAACCTCAGCGACCGGCTCGACGCCGAGCTGCGCCTGCGGGAGCGGCAGAAGGACTACGACCTGGGGACGGCAAGCGACCTCGACCAGCACAGCGTGGATCTGCGGATGAACTACAACCCGACCTGGGACTGGAACATCTACGCCGGGCTGGGGCGGACTCAGTACGATTACGTGAACGCGGCGCGGGCCTTCGAGCGCCGGGACGCCGGCGTCGGCGTCAGCTACTACATGAATCGTTTCAGCGCCAGCGCGGACTACTTCCGTCGGGAGTACGTGTTCGACGCCGACGCGGACCGCGACTATGCGCGGGACGACCTCAACTGCTATCTGGACTACCGTTTCGGTCCGCAGCGCTGGCGGGTATATTACGGGATCGGCATGCTTGGTCAGACCGATCCGGCGTCGGTAAATGAGTACAGCGAGACCCGGCTGGGTGCGGCCTGGGATTATGAACTCGACCCCTGTGTCGACCTCAGGCTGAGCTATGAGTACCACGTTCGCGACTACGACGCCTATGACGATATCGAGTATGGCCAGCTCGAGGCCAGGCTCGAATTCGAGCTGTAGCCCGGGTCGGGGCCCCGCCTAGGAGGCGCTGAAATGGTGAAGACAGGCAAGCGGTGTACTGCTGTTGCATCCCTGACGGTGTTGGCGGCGCTGTTGCTGCTGATTCCCGCCGCGGCCCAGGATGAGGACGCCTCGATCCTGCTGGCGCGGCTGCTGGGTACCGTCGAGGTCGCCCACGCCGACCTGACCGCCGCCGAGTGGATCGCCGCCGGCGTTGGGATGGAGATCGGCAGCGGCTGGCGGCTGCGTACCGGTGAGGCGTCCAAGGCGCAGTTGGTCTTTCCGCGCGACAACGTGGTGATTCTCAAGGAGAATTCCGTCCTCTACGTCGACAAACTGGACGCGGGAGGCGGGGCCGGCTTGCAGGCCAGCGCCGGCAGCCTGTTGGTTGACCTGGCCAATGCGCTGGCGCCCGGCTCGGACTTCGAGCTGGAGACCCCGACGGCGCTGGCGGTGGTCCGCGGCACCAAATACGGTGCGGCTGACATTAGTGAGTACAACGTGACCTTCTACGGTTACAGCGGGCTCGTCGACATCTTCGACAGCGCGGGGCAGTTCCCGCCGGTGCAGCTGGGAGCGGGCTTTGCCGTTGACGTGGCGGCGGGCGAGGCGCCCGGCGAGCCCTACCTGCCCGGACCCGAGGCGCAGCAGTTCGTGGCGGATGCCGAGGACAGCGAGGGTTTCGAGGCGGTCGAGGAGCAGGCCGGGCTGCTGGCGGCGGAGCTCATGGCGATCCTGGGGCGGCTGGAGGAACTGGACGCTGTCCTGGCGGACTACGAGGATGAGTGGGCTCGCTACGAGCGCCGCGACCAGACCAGCCACCTGCTGTTCCTTTACGCCCAGGTGCTGAGCCTGCGCGACGAGGTGGATGCCGCCGCTGATGACTACGCGGCGGCGGTCGCGGATCAGGAGGAGCTGGCGGGCGAGCTGGGCGAGCAGATCGAAGCGTTGCTGGCCGATCTTTACGCGCGCCTCGACGACCTGGCCAGCGAGGCCGAGCCGCTGATCGGTGATGAGGAGGAGCTGCTGGAGATGCTGCGCGGCGCAATCCCGCCGGGCGCGCCGGCGCTGGGGCTGCGCTGGAATCTGATCGATACCGACAACGACGGGGTTTCAGACCTTGACGAGCTGGCGCTGGGCACCGACCCGATGGTCAGCAACGACGACGGGTTCTTCGACCTGATCGCGCCCGACGACGGCGAGGAGTTCGACTACCCGGAGACCGACCTGGTCACCTTCGAGTTCGAGCCGCTCGACAGCGAGATCGTGCTCAGCTACGACCTGCGGCTCGAGGCCGACGGCGTGCAGTGGCAGCGCCGCGACGTGGACGCGGCCGAGGACGTTGATCTCAGCGTGCTGGTGGGGCCGGGCGGGGTCTTCGCCGACCTGCTGGCCGCCGCCGAGACGCTGGACATCGATTGGGTGGTGCTGGCCAATCTCGATGCCGACCGGCTGGTGGGCCGGGTGGCGGCTCAGGCACCAGCGGGTCCGCCCGCCGGGCCGGCCAGCGTGCCCAGCCAGCAGTGGACGGTGACCCTGAACGTGCCGCCGCCGGACCAGTTCGTCGTCATCGACCTGGTGCCCGCCGGGCCGGTGACGGTAGCCCCGGAAGACCGCGTGCGGGTGCGGGCGGAGATCGACGAGGTCACCGACCTCGGCGAGTGGGAGCTAACAATCGTCTACGACCCGTCGGTGCTGGAGTTCGATATCGGCCGCCGGCTGGGCCTGTTCGCGGGCGCCACGCTGTTCTTCGGCGACCAGCTGGGCGGCGTGCTGACCGTCAGCGGCAGCGTGCCGCGCGGCGCGCCGGCCGTCACCGGCACCGGTGAGCTGTTCGAACTGGAGTTCCTGGCGCTGGAGGAGGGCACCAGCACCGTCGAGATCACCGACGTGGCGCTGACCGACATCCTGGACCGCGAGATCGTGGCCGAGGGAGGCGAGACGGTGGACATCGACGTGCTTGCCAACGCCTTCGGCTCGACGACGGGCAGCTACTTCAAGGACTAGGCGCCGGGCCTCAGCTACAATCTGCGCATGGCATCGGGCCTGACCGGCAAGTCGCTTGTGGTCGTGGTGCTGGCGTTCCTGCTGCTGGTGGTGGCCTACGTCACGCCCGTACCGCGGCGCTGGCTGAACACCCTGGATCTGCTGGCCACGCAGGTGCGCTACGCCCTGCGCGGGCCGGTGGCGCCCGGTGACGACCTCAAGGTCGTCGGGATCACGGAGAACGCCATCGCGCACTTCGCTTCGATGGGCGTCTACTACCCGTTCCCCCGCGACTGGCAGGCGCTGGCGCTGCGGCGCCTGGCCGATGCCGGCGCGCGGGTGGTGGTGGTCGACATCCTGTTCTCCGAGGCCGACAGCTGGGACGAAACCGAGGACGCGGCGCTGCGCGACGCGATCGCCTACTGCCGGGAGCGGGGCTGCGAGGTGGTGCTGGCGGCGGTGGTGGAGCGCCAGGACTACGCCGAAGGGGCCTACAGCGAGACGCTGATCACGCCGGCGCCGCTGATCATGGACGCCGCGCCGGCGCTGGGAGTAAGCAACACCTGGGAGAAACTGAGCTTCAAGCTCAACGAACTGGTGGACCTGAGCCTGCCGCTGGGCCCCGACGGCCAGCCCCAGACCTACAACACCCAGGCGGTTGAGGCCTTCCGGCTGTACTGCGAGCAGGAAGGGCGCGACTGGCAGATGGAGCTGGACGAGGCACTGGTAACCGTTACCAACCGCAAGACCGGCAAGGTGCAGCGAGTCTTCCGCGTCAACTACTGCGCCCCTCCGGAACGCTACGCCGGCCATGTCTATTCCTTCGAGCGCCTGTTTCCGGAAACCTGGCTGGAAGAAGACGCGCAGAGCCAGGCCGCACCGATCTCGATGCGCGAGCTGACGGCCGGGGAGCAGGCCCAGCTGGCCGGGATCTTCGCCGATGCGATCGTGTTCGTCGGCAGCCGGGCCCGGGCCGACAACGACTACTTCAACACGCCCTTCGGCCAGATGTTCGGTGTCGACACCAACGCCCAGGCCTTCGATACGCTGGCGCGCCACCGGCTGGTGCGCACGGTGCCGCCGCTGACCACGCTGCTGATCGCCGCGCTGCTGGCGCTGGCCGCCTGGCGCATCGCTCTGATCCGCCCGCTGTGGCGCGGTTCCCTGGTGGGGGGCGTGGTGTTCATCGTCGCGATCCTGGCCAACGCCGGGCTGTTTGCCGTGGTCCAGGTCGAGCTGAGCCTGAGCGTCACCCTGCTGGGCCTGCTGCTGCCGGGCGTGTCGTCCACCGTCTACCAGGGCGTACTGGAGGAGGTCGAGCGCCGGCGCATTCGGCTGATCTTCGGGCGCTACGTCAGCGACGCGATCGTGGCCCAGATCATCGAGGATCCCAGCGTGGCCGGGCTGGGCGGAATCGAGCGCACGGTGGCGGTGCTGTTCAACGATATTCGCAGCTACTCGACGATCACCGAGCGCCTCAGCCCGCAGCAGATTGTCGAGTTCCTCAACGTCTACCTGGGGGAAGTGACCGAGATCATCCAGGAAGGTGGCGGCTTCGTCGACAAGTACCTGGGCGACGGACTGATGGCGTTCTTCGGTGCGCCGGTGCCGACGCCCGATCCCGCCACCGACGCCATCCGCGCCGCGCTGGCGATGATCCGTGCGCTGTACGAGAAAGTCCACCCCCATCTGGAAGAACTCGGCCTGCCCAGGTTCAAGGTTGGCATCGGTATTCACATCGGGCCGGCGGTGATGGGCAACATCGGCAGCGAACGGCGTCACGACTACACGCTGATCGGGGACGCGGTCAACGTGGCGGCGCGGGTTGAGAGCCAGACCAAGGAGTACGGCTGGGCGGTGCTGGTCACGCGCGAGGTGATGCAGGCGGCCGGCGGGCAGTTCGACTTCGAACTGGTCGGGTCACGGCCGGTCAAGGGTCGCGAGCAGCCGGTGGAGATGCACCGGGTCATCGACCCGGACCACCCCGACAGGTACCGGCTTGAGACGCCGCTGCCGCCGCCCGTTGATGAGCCGACCAGCTAGGAGCGGGCCGGCCACAGCGTGAAGCTGCGGTGCTGTCTACGTATGCGGGGGCTAGTGGGATAATGGACACGGCACTATGAGCGACGCGATCGGCAACCTTGAGATCCCGAGTTGGACGGAACTGGACCCCGACGTCCGCGAGGAGTGGAGTCCACACATCGAGCAACTGGTACCGGCCCCGCCGCTGCTGACGGAGTTCGCCGGCCCGCATCTGACCCTGGAGGAGTTCGACGCACGGTCGCTGGCCGACAAGGTCAGCCACGACGCCGTGCTGGGCGCCCGCTTGCTGGCCACCGCCAACTCCGCGAGGTTCGGGCTGGTCAAGCCGATGACCAGTATTCAGCGCGCGATGGTCCATCTGGGCTTCAATCTGGTGAAGTCGGTGATCATCTCGTACGTCTTGGAGCACCACTTCGGCCAGCCGCTGCCGCTGGCGGAGGAGCACGTCGGCTACGTGCGTCGCTGGTCCTCGGGGGCCTCGGTGGTGGCCTTCCGCTGGGGGCAGGCCGTCGACCTGCCGGATCCGTCCACCGTCGCCACCGTGGCGCTGCTGGCGCGCGTCGGCACCCTGCTGCTGGGGCTGGGCACGCCCCCGCTGGGAGACGACTACCGTCAGCTGCCGACCGAACTGCAGCGGCTTGAGTACGAGCAGGGGCGCTGGCAGGTCAGTTCACCGGTGCTGAGCGCCGAGCTGGTCAGGCGCTGGGGCCTGCCGGGTTTGGTGCCGGAACTGGTGGGGCGCAGCTGGGAACCGGTGGTGCGGCTGATGGAACCGGATCCGCTGGATCCCTACGTCCGGCCGGTCTGTCTGGTGACGGGCAGCCTGGTGCTTACCGAGCACTACATGCGCCAGCCCGAGGGCAGTCCCTCGGACTACCTGGCGGACGATGACTACGGGCTGCTCAGGGTCAACCTCGAGCGCCACCGGTTGATCGAGCCGCTGCGCGAACTGTGGCACAGCGCCCGGCTGCAGCGCGAGCTGGCGGCGCTGGTGGATTAGCCCTTGCGGCGGGGGCGGATGCAGCGGGCCGCGGAGCGGGTAGAATTAGGTGAACGGCGCTGCGGTGCAGCCCGTGATCGGTGAGATCAATAATGGAGCGTGACATGATGCGCATTGCTCTGGTCATACTGCTGCTGACGCTGGGCGTGGCCACTGCCGCCGGGGCCCAGGGGTACGAGTTCCAGCCGTCGGGGCTGGAGTACGAGCCCACCATCCCGGTCGAGGCGGGCGAGACGGTCCAGGCCTTGCTCCGCCTGCCCAACGGCATGACCGGACTCGGCCAGATGTACGTGGACGGCGTCTACTACGACGACCTGTTCGCCTACTGGCAGGGCACCTACAACGGTGACGCCTACTACTACGACATCTACAGCGGCTATTGGAAGCCCGGGCCGGTGTCCTACAGCCACGCCACGCTGGCCTTCCAGGACACGGCCATCGAGGGCTGGGTGCGGGTCTTCGGCCCCTATCCGGACTACGGCCACTTCTTCGGCCGCGACGGGGTGCTCTACAAGCGGATCAACATCACCCGGGCCCGCACGCGGGACACCAACCGCCGCCGCCAGATCATCTACACCTACTTCGTCAACATGGCGACCGGCGAGCGCAGCGACGGCGAGGGACTGCCCTACCGCTACATCGGTGACGCCGAAGTGGCCACCGAGGTGGTGGAGGCCCAGATGGCGGAGCGCGAGACCCAGCTGGCGGATCTGGTCGCGGACGATCCGGCCTATCCGAACTGGGAGGTCGAGGCCTTCGTGCCGCCCGAGGAGATCACCGCGCCCGCTACCATCCCCGGCACCGGCGAGCAGTCGCTGCTGGAGTTGATTGAGGATGAGGTCGGACCGCTGCAGGTCGAGCTGGATGCCGAAGCGGCGGACGCACCGGCTGAGGCGGACGGCGCGGATGCGGACGCTGGCAGCTAGCCGTCGACGTTAATGAGACAATATGAGGGCGCACGACGGTGCGCCCTTGTTGTCTTCATATGATAGGTGGACCGTGCAATGAGAGATGATGCAGGATTGGTGAGGGCCCGAATCTGGTCCGGACTGCGGCGCGCAGCCGTGGCGGCCGGGCTGGGCCTGCTGCTGCTCTGGGGGCCCTGGGCCGCGGTGCCGGCCGCTGCGCAGCAGCCGTTGGTGCCGGCCGAGCAGCAGCTTAAGGAGCTGCTCGACCTGGCCGAGGCCTATCAGACGGGCTACCTGCAGGTGGTGGCGGTCTGCTGCTACCAGCTTTACTCCACGTGCGGCATCGTGGCCGCCGACTACACCAGCGGGTACATCGACGCCGAGACGGCGCTGTTCGCCCTGGACGAAAGCGGCCTGCTGCACAGCGTGTGCACCAGCACGCTGAACAGCATCCGCGCCGCGACGCCCGCGGGTGACACGGCGGCACTCGACGAACTGGACCGCCTGGAGACGATGCTCGGCGCCGAGGGGGAGCTGCTTGGCGCTTTGCGGGACGTGATCGCCGAGCCCACGGAGGAGCGCGCCGCAGCGGTGGAAGCGGCCCGCCTGCGTGTTGTCGAGGCGCTCGACGCCTATACGGCGGTGCCCGAGGGTATGTAAGGTATAGACGTGACGGGAAAGTACAGCAGGCCGGCGGCGAACGGCCCGGCGAACAACGGGGCGGCGGTTCGGGCCGAGCGCGCCGAGCCCTCCTCGCGGTTCACGCCGCGCGTCATCACCGTGATACTGATCATCCTGTTCGTCTTCCTCGGCTGGACTTTCTACTGGCTGCTGTATGCCGAGCAGCAGTCGTTGTTCGCCGCCCGCCGCGAGGTGCTGGCCGAGCAGGTCCACACCGCGCTGTCGGTCTGCCGGCGCTTCAACGCGGAGGTGGAGGAAGGCCGGCTGCGGCGCGACGTGGGCATCGAGCAGGCGCGGCAGATGCTGGCGGCGATGCGCTACGGCCAGCTCAGCGACGGCGTCTTCATCGTGCTCGACACCCAGGGCACGCTGGTGGCGCATCCGCTGCGGACGGACCTGGTCGGCGAGAACCTGCTGGAGCTTGCCGACGGCCGCGGCCAGGCCTTCGTGGCCGAGATGATCGAGCAGAGCCGGCATCAGCCGGGGGTGTTCCTGACCTACCAGTGGCGCTGGCTGGACGGGGCGGTCGACGTGCCCGACCAGCTGGCGTACGTCGCCTTGTACGAGCCCTGGAACTGGCTGATCGTGACCGATAAGTCGACGGCGGACATCAACGAGCGGATCATGAGCGACCTGGCGCGACAGGTGGGGCTGCTGTTCATGCTGACGCTGGTGCTGGCCGGCGTGCTGTCGGCCACGCTGCGCCGGCTGGTGCTCCACGGCGTCGACCGGCTGATCGGCGTGGCGCGGCGGCTGGCGGCGGGCGACCTTTCGGCCCGGGCCGCGGTCAATCCGATGGACGAGATGAACGCGCTGGCGGCTGCGACCAACCAGATGGCGGAGGGCATTCAGGAGCGCGACGAGCAGGTACGCCTGACCCAGCGGACGGCGGTCTACGCGCTGGCCAAGCTGGCCGAGGCGCGGGACAACGAGACCGGTGGGCACCTGCTGAGGGTGCGCGAGTACGCCGGCGTGCTGGCCCACGCGCTGCGCCAGGAGCCGGGCTGGGAGTCCCTGATCGATCGCCAGTTCATCGCCGACCTCTACGACGCCTCGCTGCTGCACGACGTCGGCAAGGTGGCGATTCCGGACTCGATCCTGCTCAAGCCCGACATCCTGGACGAGGGCGAGATGGCGATCATGATGAGCCACACGCTGGTGGGGGCCAACACCATCCGCGCCGCCCGCAAGCGGATGCAGGCGCGCTCGACGTTTCTGGTGATGGCCGAGCAGATCGCCAGAAGCCACCACGAGCGCTGGGACGGCCGGGGCTACGTCGAGGGCCTCAAAGGCGACCAGATTCCGCCGGTGGCGCGGATCTTCAGCGTGGCCGACGTCTACGACGCGCTGACGACGGTGCGCCCCTACAAGCCGGCCTACAGCCACGAGCAGGCGATCGAGATGATGCGCGAGGAGCGGGGCCAGCGCTTCGATCCGCAGGTCTTCGACGCCTTCCTCGGCGTGGCGGGCAAGTTCAACGACATCCGCATCCAGTTCGCGGACTAGCCGCCCGGCCCGCCCGGAAAAGAAGAGGCCCCGGGGAGGTGGGAACCCGGGGCGCATGCAGGAGGTATGTGGATGGGAGTGATGGGAATGATGGGAATTGAGCTTTGGGCAAAACCTAAGAGGATTGCACTCCCACCTCGTCAGTGCTGTCAATCTTCCGTTTCTGTTGGTCCGTCTCGCGAACCGTATAGGTTACCCAGGCGTTTGGCCCCTGAAACCGGTGGCTGCCAGATTAACCCGATTTAATCTGCGGCCCCTGGTCACCGGGCGGATCGACCGCCAGGGCGGGCAGTACTACGCATCGCCGCGTCGCACTCCAGTAACTTAGACGCCGGGGCATGGCGCGGGTTACAGCGGCACGATGCGACAATGAGCATATGGCCGCTGCGCGCCACAAACCGTCCAGGCTGTACTTCGCCTACGGCAGCAACCTCTACCGGCCGCAGATGCGCTGCGACAGCCCGGACAGCGAGCTGGCGCGCCGCCAACGGCTGAATCGCTGCCCGGACAGCGTGCCACTGGCCCCCTATGTGCTGAGCGGCTTCAGGCTGGCGTTCGTCGGTGAGCGCAGCCAGCGCTGGGGCCGCGGCGGCGTGGCCACCGTGATTCCCGCAGCCGGCTGCCTTGTTCACGGCGCGCTCTACCGGATCAGCGCACTGGACGAGGCCGCCCTGGATCGCGCCGAAGGCGTCGGCCAGGGCAGCTACTACAAGGATCAGACCACCATCGGCTACGAGGGCGAACCCGTGCTGATGTATGTCGCCACCGCGGCGCTGTCTCCCGAGAACAAGCCCAGCGCGCTGTACCTGGAGACCATCCGCGCGGGCTACAAGCAGTGGGGCCTGCCGCTTGGCGCGCTGGACGGCATCGAGGCCTGGCCGGCTGAGAGTGATCCGCCTTCAGCGGCGGACTAAGGGCTATTCGCGGAAGCTGGGCATCTCGGGTGGCACCAACACCGGGTCGAGTTGCTCCAGGCCGGCGCTTTCCGGCGGCGGCTGGTCGGCGTCCGGCAGTGGCGCCCATTTGAACCTCAGCGCCGTCAGCTCGCTGAGCGCATCCGGCACCACGATGCCGCCCAGCGGCAGCCAGCCCCCGCCGGCCTTGACCTCCACGGTCAGCGCCGGCAGGCTGAGGGCGGGCTCGCGGCCGCCCACCGGATAGAGAAACCCGGAGAACAGCGGTGCTTCGCCCCAGCCCGTGCCGCTGTACATCTCGGCCAGCAGCGTCCCGGCCGCCGTCTCGTCCGCCAGGCGCGCGGCGGGCATCAGCCGCAGCAGCCCGGCCGGCTCCGGTGCGCAGCAGCGCAGTTCGACCGAATCCTCGGCGGCGGCGAGCAGCGCACCGACCGGTCCCGGCGGCACCTCGTCCGCCGCGACGGGCCCCGCCAGCGTCCGGCGCACGTAGCCGCAGGGCAGCGAGGCACCGGAGTCGAGCGTGACAGTCACCAGCCCGCCTTCCGCGTTCTCGATGCTGAGGGCGCGGGGCCAGACCTCGGGCGCGAAGACGCCGATCACCAGGGTGTCGCCGACGCGCAGGTCGGGGGCGGCGGACTCCAGCTGCAGATAGGTGCCCCCGCGATAGACCGCCAGCGGGTTGCCGACGATCAGCGGATGACTGCCGCCGAAGATGCCGTGGCCGGCGGCGATGTCCAGACAGATCGCGGCCTCGTCCGGCCCGCCGGGCGCCAGTGCGTCGGCCGCCGGCTTGACCATGATCTCGCCGCAGCTGCCGTCCGGTTCGGCGAACAGCTGCAGCCCGATCCCGTCGAGGGCGCTGCCGGTTACCCGCGGATGCGTGGCCGACTGCCGCTCGAAGGTCACCACCGCGGTCCGGCGGCAGGTGCGCGTCACGGTGCCCAGCGGCACCCCCGGCCGGTTGATGGCGTAGGCCGCCGGCGGGTCGACGGCGCGGACGATGCTGCCCGAGCGGTTCTCGATCACGATCAGGTACTTCAGCACGGCCTGCGCCTGGGGCAGCAGCGCCGGTCCGATCCGGTCCGGCTCGGCGCCCGCCGGCAGCAGTGGGGTGGCGCCGGGTTGCTGGGGATGGGCGGGCGCAGTGAGCCCGATGATCAAGAGCAGGAGCATCGTGGGCCCTGCCAGCCGCATAGACCATTATAAGCACAGACGGCGCAGCGGGCCGTCTTGGCGCCCCGGCGGCCACCGGCTGCGGGCTGATCGTGTTAGACTTAAGCTGCATATCGCGTCCAAGGGGGACAAGGGTTATGACCGAAGAGCAGCAGCCCCGGCGCCGGGGCAATCCCACGCTGGTCGTGGGCATCATCGTTGTCGTCGTGATCGTCGTCGGGGGCATACTGGCCTATGTCGCCTGGCAGGCGATCGAAGCGCGGCCGACGCCGATCGGCGACATCCTGGCGGACATGCGCACCTATGACGGCCAGCCCGTGACGGTCAGGGGCGAGGTGGCCAGCGTGCTGAACATCCTGGGCCTCAAGGCCTTCGATCTCGATGACGGCAGCGGGACGATCAAGGTGGTCACCCAGCGCGGCCTGCCCCAGCAGGGCGAGACGGTGACCGTCAGCGGCGTGGTGAACGAGATGTTCAATGTCGGGGGTATGAACATGACGGTCATCCTGGAAGGGGATGGCACACCGGGCGGCTGATCGCTCAGGCATGGCAGGCGGGGTTGACGTTTGCCTGATCATGCTATAATCACTCGCTCAAGTGAAAGGGTAGAAGAAGGAGAGGCGGCGTCGACGCGGCGCCGTGGAGGCTCAAGTATGACGATGGACCCGGAGGTGAAGACTGGGATCATTGAGCGATTCCAGTTAAACCCCAAGGATACGGGATCGGTGGAAGTGCAGATCGCGCTGCTGACTCAGCGCATCCAGGAACTGAACGAGCACCTCAACGAGCACAAGAAGGACCGGCATTCCCGCCGGGGCTTGCTGCTGATGGTCGGCAAACGCCGCAAGTTCCTCAACTATCTGCGCACCAGAGACTATTCCAAGTATCAAGAAGTTATCTCGGCACTGGGCCTGCGCAAGTAAGCCTGGTCGTGCCATCTGCTTCCGACCTGATGCGCCCTTTCCACTGCCGCGTGCCGGATGGGCACGCTTGAAACCAAAGCTAAGAGGCGCAAAGTGGAACATTTCAGTACCGAATTCACCTGTGGTGAAACCAGCTTCCGCGTCGAGACCGGCCTGATTGCCAAACAGGCGGGCGGCGCGGTGATGATCTACAAGGACGGCCTGGCGCTGCTGTGCTGCGCCACGGCCACCCGTGAGCCGCGGGAAGGCATCGATTTCTTCCCGCTGATGTGCGACTTCGAAGAGCGGTTCTACGCCGCGGGCAAGTTCCCCGGCGGGTTCATCAAGCGCGAGGGGCGGCCCAGCGAAAACGCCGTGCTGACCGCGCGCAAGGTCGACCGCACTATGCGGCCGATGTTCCCCGACGACTTCCGCAACGAAGTCCAGATCATCGTGACCGCGATGAGCCAGGACAACGTCCAGGTGCCCGATATCTACGCGATCGTCGGCTCCAGTCTGGCGCTGGCCCTGAGCAACATCCCCTGGCGCAACCCGATCGCCGCGGTGCGCGTGGGCTACGTCGACGGCGAGTACGTGATCAACCCGACCTTCGAGCAGCTTGAGGAGAGCCAGATGGACCTGCTGGTCAGCGGCACTCGCAATCGGGTCAACATGATCGAGGACGAGAGCCAGGAGGTGCCGGTCGAGATCGTGGCCGAGGGCATCCGCCGCGGCCACGAGGAGATCAAGCGCCTGGTCGACCAGATCGAGCAGTTCGCCGAGGGGCGCTCGCGCCCCGAGATGGACTACACGCCGGCGCCGGATCTGGAGGACGAACTGAAGCGCCGCATCGAGGCGCTGGCTCAGCCGCGGATCGAGCGGATGCTGCCCGCCGACAGCAAGGAAGACCTGTTCGGGATGCTCGACGATCTCAAGCGCGACGTCGCCGAGGAGCTGACGGCCGCGGACGAGGAGCTGGACCCGGTGGTGGTCAAGCGCTACGTGGGCAAGCTGGTCAAGCAGCACGCCCGCAAGCTGACGATGCAGGGCACCCGCGTGGACGGCCGGCCGGTCGGCGAGATCCGGCCGATTGAGGGCCTCGTCGACATCCTGCCGCGGGTGCATGGCAGTGCGATGTTCAGCCGCGGCCAGACCCAGGTGGTCAGCAACGTGACGCTGGGCAGCGGCGGCGACCGCCAGCGGATCGACACCGTCAACTTCGACGAAAGCAAGCGCTACACGCACCACTACAACTTCCCGCCCTACAGCGTCGGCGAGGTGCGCTTCATGCGCGGGGCCAGCCGCCGCGAGATCGGCCACGGCGCCCTGGCGGAGAAGGCCGTCGAACCGGTGCTGCCCGATGAGGAGACCTTCCCCTACACCATCCGCGTGGTCAGCGAGGTCACGGAGAGCAACGCCTCGAGCAGCATGGCCAGCACCTGCGGCTCGTCCATGGCGCTGATGGCGGCCGGCGTGCCGATCAAGCAGCCGGTCGGCGGGATCAGCATCGGCCTGGTGACCGAGGGCGACGACTACAAGCTGCTGATGGACCTCTCGGGTTTCGAGGACTTCAATGGCGACATGGACTTCAAGGTCACGGGCACCAGGGACGGCGTGACCGCCATCCAGCTGGACGTCAAGATCGAGGGCCTGACGGTGGCGATGGTCGAGGAGACGCTCAAGCTGGCCTACCAGGGCTACTGCACGGTGATCGACCAGATGAGCCAGGTCATCCCGGCCCCCCGCGAGGAGATCAGCGAGTTCGCGCCCAAGCTGGAGATGCTGCAGATCGACGTCGATCAGATCGGCCTCGTCATCGGCCCCTCCGGCAAGCACATCAAGAAGATCTGCGCCGACACCGGCGCCGAGGTGGACATCGACGAGGACGGCCGGGTCTTCGTCAGCGGCACCGATCACGAGGGCGTGATGAAGGCGCTGGACATCATCCGCGCGATGACCACCGAGATCGAGACCGGCGGCGAGTTCAACGGCAAGGTGGTGCGGATCATGCCCTTCGGCGCGTTCGTTGAGCTGGTGCCGGGCCGCGATGGCTTCCTGCACATCAGCAACGTCGCCGAGCGCCGCATCGACAAGGTCGAGGATGTGCTGGACATGGGCGACATCATTCCGGTTCGGGTCGAGGAAGTCGACGACCAGGGCAAGATCAGCCTGATCCGTACAGACATCGACTACGGCAACCGTCCTCCGCGACCGGAGCGGCGCCCGGGCGGCGACAACAGGCGGCGTGACGGCCGCGACGGCCGGGGCGGCCGTGACCGTGGGGGTCGCAGTGACCGGGGTGGTCGTGGCGACCGCAGCCGTAGTGACCGCGGCGACCGCAGCCGCAGCGGCGGTGACCGGGACCGCGGGGGTCGACGCTAGGCTGGTCAGGGATCAGGCAACAGGATTCAGGCGTCAAGCTTCGGTGGCGCGGGCGTCACGCCCGCGATCCGTTGGAGGTCCGAAGTCCGGTAGCGGCGGGTCCCCGACCCGCCGACCGGTTCAAATGTCCAGGGGTCGGGGACCCCTGGCTAGCCGGTGTCGGGTGGGCGGCCAGCGCCGGCACCGGACGCCGCCTCCGCCAGCCCCTCCAGCTGGCCGGGCTTGATCGCGCCGATCCGCCGCAGCTCGGCGTCGATCTCCGGCGTGCGC
>CAZSSB010000002.1:0-22647 GCA_964609245.1 uncultured Planctomycetales bacterium
CGGGCCCCCGCGCCCGCCAATGCCGGATCGGCGGCCAGGGACGGCCACCCCACTGGCAGCCAACCACTGACCACTGGGCACCGATCACTGATCCCTGACCACTGACCGCCGCCCTGTACAATCGCCCTGTGCTGGCTCACGCGCGCCACAATCTGGGCTTCCTGCTGGCGATGGCGAGGGTCGGCTTCGCCATGTACCTGGCCTACCCGGCCGGCGTGCTGATGGTGTTCGCCAGCTATCCGATCGTGATCCTGATGTACCGCTTCGTCTTCGGCGCGGTCTATGAGAGCCGCGCGGACATCGCGGGCTACGACCTCGGTGCGATTCTGACCTACGTGACGATCAGCTGGATCCTCAACACCTTCTACATGACGCCCACCGGGCGGCACCTCGGCGCCCGGGTGCGCGACGGCCAGGTGGCGATGGACCTGATCAAGCCGATCAACCTGCAGGGCATCTACCTCGGGATGAGCCTGGGGCGCACGGCGTTCCGCCTGGTCTTCGCCACCATCCCGCTGGCGCTGGTCTTCCTGCTGGCCGGCGGCGTGCGGGCGCCAAGCCCAGCGCTGCTGCCCCAGTTCCTGCTGGCGATCCTGCTCGGCTACCTGATGAACTTCCAGCTGGACTACATGATCGGCCTCGTCGCCTTCTTCCTGGAGTACAACAACGGCATCCGCTGGGGCATCCGGCTGGTGATGAACATCGCCGGAGGAATGGTGATCCCGCTGAGCTACTTCCCGGAGTCGCTGGCCCGCATCTTCGGCTACCTGCCGACGCAGTACATGTTCTTCCAGCCGCTCCAGCTCTACCTCGGCAAGGTGACGCCCCAGCAGGGCTGGGTGCTGGTGGCCCAGGGCCTGGCCTGGGTCTGCGTGCTGTTCACGCTGGCGCAGCTGATGCAGCGCAGCGGCGCCAGGCGACTGAGCATCAGCGGCGGCTAGTCCATACCGGCGGCGGCCTGGGCGCCGTCGGCGTAGCTGACCATGCCCAGCACCGTCGGGTTGAGCCGCGTCTTCTGGAAGATAGTGCGCTGGATGACGTTCTGGACGTTGTTTCTGAGCTGCAGCTGGAACTCCGGCGTGCGCTGCTTGTTGCGCAGGATCGCCGCGGCGGTGGCCTCGCGCAGCTCCTCGTACAGCTCCGGCGCCTGGTTCTCCGGCACGAAGCCCTTGTGCAGCAGGTCCGGTCCGGCGATGATCTCATCGCCGTCGGCGCTGAGCACCACCGAGAAGATCAGCACGCCGTCCTGGGCCAGCGCCAGCCGCTCGTTGATCATCCGCCGGCTGATGTCGGCCCCGCCGTCGCCGCCGATGAAGACGCTGCCGGCCTTGACCTGCTCCAGCTGGCGGCACTCGACGCCGTCAAAGCCCCAGCGCTCTCCGAGGCTGATGATCGGGATGTTGCCTTCCTCCAGGCCCCACTGGCGCGCCAGCTTCTTGAAGCGCATCTGCATGCGGTACTCGCCGTGGGTCGGGATCGCGAAGCGCGGCCGGGCCGTCTGGACGTACTGGCGGATCTCCTCCTGGTAGCCGTGACCACTGACGTGGGCACCGGTATTGAGCCCGTAGATCACCTCGGCGCCCTTGCGGAACAGGTCGTCGATCACCGAGTAGATGGCGGTCTCATTGCCGGGGATCGGGCTGGCGCTGAAGATGAACAGGTCGTCGGTCTGCACCTGGGCAAAGCGGTGCTCTCCGCTGGCCAGCTTGCTGATCGCCGCCAGCGGCTCGCCCTGGGAGCCGGTCAGGATCACCATCAGCCGGTGCGGCTTGATGTGGTCCAGGTCGGTGGGATGCAGCAGGACGCCGGGCGGCACCTTGAGATAGCCCAGATCCTGGCTCATCGCGACGTTGTCCACCATCGTCCGGCCCAGCACCAGCACCTTGCGGTTGAGCTCGACGGCGATGTCGATCGCCTGCTGGATGCGGTGGATGTTGCTGGCGAAGGTGGTAACGAAGACCCGGCCGCGGTGCTGGGCCACGTAGTCCCGCAGCGCCGGATGCACCGAGGCTTCGGACCCGCTGACGCCGGTCCGCTCGATGTTGGTGACGTCCATGCTCATCACGGCGACACCCTCGTCACCGATCGCCGCCAGCTTGTCGAAGTCCGTGACCCGGCCGTCGACCGGCGTGGGGTCGATCTTGACGTCGCCGCTGTGCAGATAGACGCCGATCGGGGTGTGGACGGCCACGCTGGAGGCGTCCGGGATGCTGTGGGTGACCCGCAGCGTCTGGACGTCGATGCCGCCGACGCTGAAATCGTCTCCGGGCTTGAATTCGGTCAGCGGCGTGTCGGTCAGACCGAACTCGGGCAGCTTGCCCCGCACCAGGCCCAGCGTGAACTTGCTGCCGTAGATCGGCGGCCGCTTGCTCAGCTCCTGCAGCAGGTACGGCAGACTGCCGATGTGGTCCTCGTGACCGTGCGTCAGGACGATGCCGGCGATACGGTTCTGGTTCTTGACCAGGTAGCTGAAGTCGGGGATCACCACGTCCACGCCGAAGTCACGAACGTCCGGAAAGCTCATGCCCACGTCGAGGATCAGCAGCTTGCCGGCCACCTCGATCACGTAGCAGTTCTTGCCGATCTCGCCGATGCCGCCAAGGCTCAGCCAGCTGAAGTCAGCAGCGTCTTTCATAGGCTAGGAAACCTCGACCCGCCTGAGCGGATCGCCGGCCAGCTTGATGTTGTACGGGGCAAAGATGAACACGTTGGTGGTGATCTCGAAGGCTTCGCCCTCCGCCATCCGCACCGCCCCGGCCAGGAAGTCCACCACGCGCTTGGCCTCCTCCAGATCGATCCGCGCCAGCTCGTTGACGTCGAGGATCAGCGCCTGCCGGCTCTTGAGGAAGTTGACGTAGGCCGAGAGGCTGTACTGCGACTCCCCCTTCTCGTTGCGCGCCGGCTTGACCACGTAGACGGCCGTGGTCTCCGGCTCGGGCAGCTCGATCAGTTCCGCGTCGCCCTCGGCGGACGCAGCCGAGGCCCGGCGTTTGCGGGCTGGGTGCTCCATTTCGATAATGTCTTCCTGTTCGTCGTCGTGCACGCCAATCAGGCGCCATACCCCGTCCATCAGACTCATCTAACCCTCCGCAAGCCCTGCATACAGGGCGCTGCCCACCCTTACCATCGTCGCACCCTCTTCTATCGCCCAGACGTAGTCCAGGCTCATCCCCAGCGAGAGCACATCGAAGCCCGACGCGGTCGGGCAGGCTGCGCGTATTCTATCAAAAAGGGCCCGCATCTGTCGAAAGTAGCGGCGCGTCTCGCGCTCGAACTCGTCGTCGCCGCCGTAGGCATCGGGCCAGGGCGGGACAGCCATCAGCCCGCGCAGATGCAGCCGCGGGCAGTGCTCAAGGACCTCACCGCAGGCCTGTTCGGCCTGATCCGGGTCGACGCCGTGCTTCTGCTCCTCGCGGGCGACGTTGATCTGCAGCAGCACGTCCAGCCGCTCGTCGCCGTCCCCCAGGCAGTCGTTGAGCAGCCTGGCGATCTTGAGCCGGTCCACCGCCTGCACCAGGTCGAAGTGGCCCGGAATCAGCTTGACCTTGCGGCTCTGGGGCGGCCCGATCAGGTGGCGCCGGAACGAGTACCCGGCGGCCCTCAGTTCGTCGAAGCGTTCCGCCGCCCGCGGCAGGTAGTTCTCGGCCAGGTCCGCGGCCCCCGCGGCCAGCAGGGCTCGCACCCAGTCGTCCTCGGCGTACTTGGTGACGCAGACCAGCGTGGCGTCCTTGCCGCCGGCGGTCTGGATGTTGTCCTGGACGCGGGCGAGGTTCTCGGCCACCCGCTCAGTCAGCTGCTGGTCGGTCATCTATTTCTTCAGCCGGCGGAGGAAAGCCGGAATATCGAGGTCCTCGTCGGACTCCTCCTTGCCTTTGGTGGCGGGCTTGGCCGGCTCGGGAATGGTCGGCAGCGGCTTCTGGCGTCCCGCCTCGTCGTAGATCAGCTTGACCGGCCGCGACTCCGGCTTGGACTCGGTGCTGCGCACGGTGGACTGCTGCAGTACCGGCTCCGCCGCGAAGCCCGTGGCCAGGATCATCACGCGCACCCGATCGCGCTTCTCCTCATCGACAGTGGCGCCGAAGATGATGTTGGCCTCCTCGTCGACGCGGTTGGAGACCATCTCGGCGGCCTGGTTGATCTCCTGGAGGCTGAGATCACGCCCGCCGATGAAGTTGATCAGCACTCCCCGCGCACCGTCGATGCTGGTCTCCAGCAGCGGCGACATGATCGCTTCCTCGACGGCCTTGACCGCCCGCTGCTCGCCCGAGGCGTCGCCCAGCCCGATGATAGCCGTGCCGCTGCTCTCCATCACCATCTTGACGTCGGCGAAATCGAGGTTGATCAGCCCCGGCTTGAGGATCAGCTCGCTGATTCCGGCCACCGCCATCCGCAGGATCTCGTCGGCCAGCCGGAAGCTCTCCTGCAGGCTGGTGCTCTCGGTGACCAGGTCGAGCAGGCGGTCGTTGGGAATCACGATCAGCGTGTCGACCTGGTCCCGCAGGCCGTTGATCCCCTCGGTCGCCACCTTCAGCCGGCGGCGCCCCTCGAACTTGAAGGGCCGCGTCACGATGCCCACCGTCAGCGCGCCGGTCTCACGGGCCACGTTGGCCACGATCTGCGCGCCGCCCGTCCCGGTGCCGCCACCCATCCCGCAGGTGACGAACACCATGTCGGCGCCGGTGAGCAGATCCTGCAGATCAGCGCGGCTTTCCTCCGCGGCGCGGCGCCCGATCTCCGGGTTGGAGCCGGCCCCGAGCCCTTTGGTCAGCTTCTGCCCCAGCTGGATCTTATGCGGGGCCTTGCTGCGCGTCAGGGCCTGGAAATCCGTATTCAGGGCGATGAAGTCCACGCCTTCGAGACCGGCCTCGATCATGCGGTCCAGCGCGTTGCAGCCGCCCCCCCCAATGCCGACGACCTTGATCTTGGCCTGCAGGTCATGCGGCGGATAGTCAATCGTTGCGATGTTCATCGAGCCACCATCCTATCGGCCACCCAGCAGCAGGCTCCCGGCCTGCTTGCCCCGTACTTATCCACAATCGATCAATAGAGAATTATAGCAGACTTGCACACTGTTGATTACTTCTCGCGGCCGGGGATGATCCGCCGCACCATGTCCCGCATCGCGAGCACCACCTCGCCGAAGAAGCTCTGCTCGTCGCTCTGAACGGTCTGCTCATACTTGGCGCCGTAGAGCAGCAGGCCCAGGGTGGCGGCGTAGGCCGGCGAGCGGTACTCGTCCAGCAGGTGGCCGATGCCGGTCGGCAGCCCGCTGCGTACCGGCCGCTGCAGGTGCTTCTGCAGGTAGCGCCGCAGCTGGCGCAGCTGGCTGGCGCCGCCGACGATGATTACTCCGCCGGCGATCCGCGGCAGTTCGCCGCTGTCGTTCAGCGCCTGGATGATGTGCTCCAGGATCTCCTCGGCGCGGGGCTGCATGATCTCGAAGACCCGCCGACGCTTGATCTTGTCGTACTCACGCCGGCCGTAGAACTTGATGTCGATGAAGTCCTCGAGCTCCTCGTTGTCGGGATCGATCCAGGCCTTGCCGTAGCTCTTCTTGATCCGCTGCGCCTCCTCGAAGGAGACCCCCAGGCCGTGCTTGAGGTCGTGGTCATAGTTCTGCCCGCCGACCGGAATGCAGCGCGAGTAACACAGGCTGCCGCCCCGGAACACGCCGACGTTGGTGGTCCCGCCACCGAAGTCGATCAGGATGCAGCCAGCGTTACGGTCCTCGGCGCTGAGCACCGCCTCGCCGGCCGAGATCAGGTTGAAGACGTAGCTGCGGACCTTGAGGTCGACCCGCCCCAGCGCCCGCTCCAGATTGGCGATCTGGCTGGCGGCGCCCAGCACGACGTGCGTCTCGACCGCCAGCTGCGAGCCGATCATGCCCACCGGCGAGCGACCGATGCGGATGCCGTCCAGGGTAAACTGGCGAACCATCGAGTGCACGATCTGCTGGCCGGCGCGCAGGTGCTGGGGCAGCGAATGCTCGACCACCAACTCGACGTCCTCGGCGTCAACCTCGCCGTCGGGATGGTTGATGTCCAGCGCCGCCGTGCGGTTGACGCTGGTCAACTCGCGCCCGGTGATGCCGACGTAGGCCTGGTCGACCGCCAACCCCGAGGCATACATCGCGCCCGAGTAGCTGTCGTCGATGTCCTTGGCCACCTGGTTGAGGTCCCGCACCGTACCGCGAGTGATCGCCTCGGTCGGCACCGAGCGCAGGCCACGCAGGATCAGGCCCCGCGAGGGATGCATCTCGCCGACCACCGTCGCGATCTTGGTAGATCCGACATCGATGCCCAAGATGATGCGGCTGCCGGCCATGTGCTTAGACTATATCCCAAGTCCTTCGATCGGCGCGAAGCGCGGCGCTGCCAGCGCTCGGCGGTGACCACCGGGCGGCTACACTAACTAATCGGTTCAGCCCACTTCTCGTAAAACACCGCCGGGTTGCGCGCGTCGAGGTACTCCAGCTTGCCGTGATCCTGCTCGCAGAGCCTGAGCGCCTTCGGAACCGCACCGATCTTCCGCTCCAGGTCCACCGGCATACCGAGCCTGATGCGCAGCCCGTCCCGGGCGTAGAGGTTGAACTCCCCTTGCGAGTCAACACGGATTGCGGCGATCACGTTGGGCATCGCGGCCGCGCAGCACGCCGCCGCCAGCAGCACATCGGCCGCGGCGGACGGCTTCCGCCCCGGCTCGGCCCGGGGCAGCTCCACCAGCGGCTGCTGCCGGATGGCGTCGAACACCTCGCCGACGTCCAGCTGCCCGTCACAACGTACCAGAGACAGGTCGTCACAGAGCCAGAACGCTTCAGCGCGGCTCTCGACCTTGAGCAGCGGACGGCGCTCCTCGACCTCCAGCACGGCGGCCCGGGGGGCAGTCTGCCTGACGCTGACCGCCCGCAGCCAGCGATGCCCGCCGGCGCCGACCGCCGCGGCGCCGCGTCTCAGTTCGTCCATCGTCATCCCCGCGGCGAAGTCCGCCGCCGCCAGCACCTCGGAGACCTCGGTCAACCAGCACCCGCGCACCACGATCCGCTGCGCCACCAGCTGTCCGGCCAGGGCCCGGCCGCCCAGGACCAGCAAGCCCAGTGCCACGGCGCCGAGAATCAGCACCGTGATACGGGTGGCCGCCACCCGCCGCGTCGACCGCAGGCCGGAGCCGCTACGCATCGCGCACCTCCCTCGCCGCCTCCCAGCGCTCGAACGCCAGCAGGATCAGCAGCTCCAGCAGCTCGGCGAAGTCAACTCCCGCCGCCGCCGCGGCCTGCGGCAGCAGCGACAGCGGCGTGAAGCCCGGCAGCGTGTTGGCCTCCAGAAACCAGGGCACGCCGGCCTCGTCCAGCATGCAGTCGATACGGGCGTAGGGACCGAGGTCCAGCTCGCGATAGATGGTGGCGGCATGCTGCTGCACCAGCTTCACCTGCGCCTCCGGCACCGGGGCCGGGCAGATGTAGTCCGTCTCGCCTTTCGTGTACTTCGCGCCGTAGTCGTAGAACTCGTGGCTGACGGGACGGATCTCCACCAGCGGCAGCACTGCCGGCTCGGCGCTGTGGCCGATAACGGCCGCGGTCAGCTCCCGGCCCTGAATGCGCTGCTCGATGATCATGGTGCCGAACTCGGCCGACAGCTGCTCGACCTGATGCCAGCCCTCGGCGTCGTTGGCGATCATCGCGATGCCGACGCTGGAGCCCTGGGCGACCGGCTTGGCCACCAACTTGGTGAACTCCGCGGGCACCTCAGCGCGGCAGGGCCGCTCCGGGCGCCAGACCCAGTAGCGCGGCGTCGGCACACCCAGCTGCTCGAACAGCCGCTTGCTGACGAGCTTGTCCATCGCCAGCGCGCTGCCCTTGACACCCGCCGAAACGTAGGGCACGTCCAGCAGTTCCAACATCCCCTGCCAGACGCCGTCCTCGCCGCGGGTACCGTGCAGGGTGGTGAAGACCAGCTGGCCGCCCCGCAGGTACTGCGTGATTCCACCACCGACCGCCGGCTGGAGGGCCTGGGCCGGTCCGTCCCCGACCGGCAGCGCATCCGGCTGGCGGCCGGCGGACAGCCTGCGCTCGAAGGTGAAGTCGTCGGGATTGACGCCCAGCAGTTCGGCCTGATAGCCGGCGTCGATCAGCGCCGTGGCTACGGCTTCACCGCTGACCAGGGACACCTCACGCTCGCGGCTGCTCCCGCCGGCCAGCACGGCGATGCGCAATGCACGCAGATCGTCCCGGCGGCTGTGCAGTCTGCTGCGAAGCCCTTCCAGTCTCACTCAACCCTCCACGCAAGCGCGTAGTGCACAGATTATAGCATTGCCGGTGGTGGAGACGGCGCGGAGCGGCGGCAGCCGGGTTGCCGGACTACGGAGACGGCTAGGTTTCGCCGAAGAGCGTCTCTTCCTCGAGGCCGGCCCGCAGCCTGGCCACGTCGACCTCGGCGCTGCGCTCCTCGTCCCGCTGGCGGAGCCGCTGGGCCAGTTGCTGGCCCACCTTGTAGATGTTGCCCGCCCCAACCGTGAGAATGACGTCGCCCGGCTTGAGCGAGGTCTCGAGGTAGTTGACGATCTCGTCGAATTCGCCCAGGCAGCGCAACCGGCGTTCGTCGTACTGGCGCTGGAAGAAGCGGTTGAGATAGTCCAGCCCGATCCCCGCGATCGGCTTCTCGTGGGCGGTATAGATTGGCGCCAGGATGATCTCGTCGGCGGTGACAAAGGCGCTGGGAAACTGCTGGGCGAGGTACTTGCTGCGCGTGAAGCGGTGCGGCTGGAACACCACCCGCACCCGGCCCTTCATCACCTCGCGCACGGAGGACAGCAGCGCGTGGATCTCGCTGGGATGATGGGCGAAGTCGTCGATGATCATCACGCCGTCGTTGTAGATGATGTCGTAGCGGCGGCGGACGCCGGGGAAGTTCTCCAGCGCGAACGAGATCGTATCGAAGCTGACGCCCATCTCGCGGCACGACGCCACCGTGGCCAGCGCGTTCTGGATGTTGTGGTCCCCCGGCAGCCGCAGGTTGATCACGCCCAGCGGACCGTCGGTCTTGTGGTGCACCTCGAACGAGACCCCGCCCTCGTTGTTGAGCTTGCGGCCCTGGGCCTGGTAGAGCGCATCGGGGTGAAAGCCGTAGCTGATGACCTTCTTGCCGACCTTGGGCAGGATCGAGCGGATGTTGTCGTCGTCGATGCAGACCACGCAGTAGCCCCCGCGCTTGGGGCTGTTCAGGAAGCGGATAAAGCTGTCCTTGAGATTGCTGAGGCTGCCGTGGAAGTCGAGGTGGTCGCAGTCGATGTTGGTCACCACCGCCACCTTGGGGGTGAACTCCAGCATGGAGTTGTTGCTCTCGTCACCCTCGGCGATGAACACCTTGCTCTTGCCCAGCTTGGCGGAGCCGATGTTGTGCTTCAGCACGCTGCCCATCACCACGGTCGGATCACGCTGGGCGGCGATGAAAGCCATCGCCACCATACTGGTGGTCGACGACTTGCCGTGGCTGCCCGAGATCACGATGCTGTCGTTGCGCTCCGCCAGATAGCTGAGCAGCTCGATGCGCGTCAGCAGCGGCTTGCCTTCACGGCGAGCGTAGGCGATTTCGGGATTGTCGGGCGGGATCGCCGTACTGGCCACCACCATGTCCGCCAGCCGCGGATAGCGCTCGCTGTGGCCGATCCAGATGGTGGCGCCGGCCGCGGCCAATTCCTTGGTCACAGCGGACTCCTGGCAGTCGGAACCGGTCACGTCATAGCCCATGTCCAGCAGCAGATGGGCTAGAGCGCTGACGCCGGATCCCCCGACTCCCACGAAGTGGATGCGCTTGTATGAACTTCTCAGCACGCGAAGCGGTTATTATACCTGACTTCACGGCAGCGGGCCACCGGAGCCTGAGTCCAATCGGCGTGTCGACGACCACCGGCCGCAGGGGATTGTCCTGCGGTGCTATACTCAGTCGGTGCGGGAAGATGGGATGCGGTACAAGCCCTGGATCTGGCGGCGGCTGCTTACGCTCGCGCTGCTGTGCTGCCTGATTCCGGTTGGCATCCTGGCGCTGGTCACCATCTTCGCCCCCTTCAGCGGCGCGGCCAGCAGCGCCCAGATCGGCAGCCAGGTCGCCCAGGAGGCCCGCCAGCAGGTCGCGCAGATCGCCGGCCGCCAGGCCGACTACGCGGGCACGCGGCTGAGCCGCATCGGCTACGCCGTCAAGCTGCTCGGGGCCTATGCCGAGGAAGCGCTGGGCAGCCCGCAGATCTTCGCCGAGCAGGTGGCACCGGGGCTGTTCGACGAGCAGGATGAGGCCACCGGCGAAGCGCCGGAGGCGGAGCCCGCACCGCTCGACAACCCGATCTTCTACGCCCAGAGCGACGACGGCGCGATCCGCAAGCTGATCGACGACGGCCGCACCGCCGTCTACTTCGCGGCGCGCACCTCCGGGGAGTACTCGACCTACGACATGCAGCGGCTGCACGCCACCGTGGTGCTCGATCCGCTGCTGATAGAGCCGGTGCGCTCCGATCCGCTGTGCACCCAGGCCTTCCTGATCACCCGCGACGACCTGCTGAGGACTTACCCGTTCCGCGACTTCACGCTGTGGCCCCCTGACCGCGACCTCAGCAAGCCGCGGGACTTCTGGAGCGAGGCCAAGGCCGACGCCGACGGGCTGGTCTGGACCACGCCCTACGTCAGTGCGCTGACGGAGACCTGGGTGGTGGCCTGCATGTCGCCGGTCCGCGTCGCCGACCGCCTGGTCGCCGTCACCGGCTGCGAGATCGACGTTAGCGGCCTGGCCCAGACGGTCTTGACGGCCGAACTGGGCCCGCGCGGTACCAGCTGGCTGATCAAGCCGGTCTACGGTGACGGGGACGAGCCGGCCCGCTGGTTGGTGCTGGCCGCCCAGGACGGCGCGGTGGAGGTGCTGGGCGTGACAGCGCTGGATACCGCTGAGCTGCCCACCGACAGGCACACCGGCGCCGACATCCTCGATGAGGCCGACGTGCTGGCCCACGGCAAGCCGGCGCTGGCTGACGTACTGAAGCAGCAGCTCAGCCCCAGCGCCACCACGCTGTCCGAACTGCTGCCGGACATCTCGGTGATGACTGACCAGGCCGGGAACTTCGTCGCCGCCGCCCCGGTCACCACCGCGGGCTGGGTGCTGGCTGGGCTGACGGAGAGCCCGGCGCTGCTGGCCGTGGAGCGCTACGAGAGTCAGCTGGACATGTGGCGGCGCGGCAGGCTGCTGCTGGTCGTCGCCATCGGCGCGGTCGGACTGCTCCTGGCCTTCGGCCTGGCCTGGCTGGAGGCGCGGCGCCTGACCCAGCCGCTCAGTATCCTGACGCAGCAGGTGCGCCAGGCCGCCGAGACGCGCCGCACTTCGGCGGTCACGCTGGCCGACGAAGGGGAGATCGGCGCGCTGGCCGTCGCTGTCCAGCAGCTGATCGACGGCACCACCACCCCGGCCAACGGCAACAGCGTCGCCGCGCAGCCAGATCCGGATGACGCAGACTCAGCCGCCGACTAGATTGAGCCCGCGCGTGCTGAGCAGCACGTCGAGCACCAGTGGCCGCACCTCCGGCTCCTGATCCTCGATAGTGACCGCGTTCTGATACGCCGGAACCAGGTCTGCCAGCGGCTGCTCGCCCGCCTTGCCTCGAGCCATCACCGCCAGTGGGTCCCCAGCAGCCACTCGTTCGCCCACCTTCAGCAGGCACCGCACCCCCGCCCGCGGATCGATTGAGTCCTCCGCAGCCTGCCGACCGGCGCCCAGGCTGCGCGCCACCTCGCCGATCGCGCGCGCGTCCATCCTGCAGATGACTCCCGACCGCGGCGCCGGCACCTCGATGCTCTCAACCGCGCCCGCCTGGGCCTGCGACCGCCTGAAATGCCCGAGGTCCCCGCCCTGGGCGTACACCCACCGACGGAACCGCTCCAGGACAGCGCGCGACACAAGCGCTTCATACATGAGGGCCTTGCCATCCCCGTAATAGTCGCAGCGACCGGTGCGGGCCAGCAGCACCCCGCCAAGTGTCGCACAGAGCTCGACGAGATCAGGCTGCGAGGACTGACCTTCCAGCACGGCCAGCACTTCCGCCACCTCAAGTGCGTTACCTACAGCCTCACCCAGTGGCTGGTCCATGTTGCTGATCACGCACGAGACATCGCGGCCGAATTCGCGGCCCAGCCTCAGCGCAAGCTGGGCGAACTCGCGCGCCCGCTGCTCGTCGGTGAAGAACGCGCCGCTGCCGCACTTGACGTCCAGCACGATGCACTCCGCACCGGCGGCCAGCTTCTTGCTCAGCACGCTGGCGGCGATCAGCCCCAGCTCATCCACCGTATCCGTCGCATCGCGCAGGGCGTAGATGCGCTTGTCGGCGGGCACCAGATCGGCGCTCTGGGCGACCACCACGCAGCCGACCTCGCTGAGCACCCGGCGCATCTCGTCCCGCGACAGGTTGACGTTGAAGCCGGGGATGCTCTCCAGCTTGTCGATGGTGCCGCCGGTGTGGCCCAAGCCGCGCCCGCTCATCTTGGGCACGGTGAGCCCCACGGCCGCCAGCCACGGCAGCAGCAGCAGACTGGCCTTGTCACCTACCCCACCGGTCGAGTGCTTGTCCACTACCGGCCCGCGCAGGTCCGACCAGTCCAGCGTCGCTCCGCTCTCGACAAAGGCGCGCGTCAGCGCCACCGTCTCCGCATAGGTCAACCCCTCATAGCAGATGACCATCAGCAGCGCGCTGAGCTGGTAGTCAGGCACACCGCCATCCACCACCCCACGCACCAACGCCTCGATATCGGCAGGCGACAATTCCTGGCCCCGGCGCTTGCGGCGGATCAGTGACAGCACATTCATCTGTCCCTAGTATTCCACCCGCCCGCCCCAGTCCGCTACAATGCCGCCATGCCCAGGCCGACGATCATCGTCCACGGCGGAGCCGGCAGCATCCAGCCCTACATCTGGAGCCGGTTCCTGGAGCACGCTCAGCTGGCGGCCCGCTGCGGCCAGGCGATCCTCGACGACGGCGGCAGCGCGGTGGACGCGGCGATGGCCGCCTCGCGCTTCATGGAGGACGATGAGACCTTCAACGCCGGCACGGGCTCGGCGCTCAACCGCGAGGGGATGGTGGAGTGCGACGCGCTGGTGATGACCAGCGAGCGCCATGCCGGCGCGGTGGCCGGCGTGCGCGGCATCCGCAACCCGATCGATCTGGCGCGGATCGTGATGGAGCACACCGACCACTTGCTGATCGTCGGGCCGGGGGCGATGGCGCTGGCGCGCCAGCACGGCATCGAGCTGTGCAACCCCGCCGAGATGGTCACCGAGCGACGGCTGAAGCGCTACCTGCAGATGAAGGAGCAAGGCGTCACCTTCGAGACCAATCCCGAGCGCGAGGCCACCGACGACCCGATCGACGATCCGCCCGCGGACGACACGACGGGCGACACCGTCGGGGCCTGCGCGCTGGACGAACAGGGCAACCTGGCGGTGACCAGCACCACCGGCGGCATGATCATGAAGCTGCCGGGCCGCGCCGGCGACGTGCCGGTCATCGGCGGGGGCAGCTACTGCGGACCGGCGGGGGCCGTCACCTGCAGCGGGCACGGTGAACCGGTGGTGCGGGTCTGCCTGGCCAAGTACGCCTACGACCTGCTGGAACTGGGCGCCTCCGCGGGCGAAGCCGCCGAGCGGGGCGTCGATCACCTCGTCGACATCACGGGCGGTCTGGCCGGTCTGATCGTGCTCGACCGGCACGGGGGCCGCGGCTGGGCAACCAGCACCAGGCACATCTCCGTCGGCGTGCCCGACAGGCGGCCGGATGACAGGTGCGGCTACCTGCCACCCGATGAGGAGCCCTGATGCGGATCGCCCTGGTGCCCCTCGACAGCCGTCCGCCGAACTGGCTCTTCCCCCAGCGGCTGGCGGAGATCGCCGGGGTCCAGCTGGAGCTGCCCCCGCGCGAGCTGCTGGGCACGCTGCACCGCGGGGCCGACGGCCTGGCGCTGGCACGCTGGCTGCGCGACACCGTGACCAACCCGTTGGGCGACGTGCGCTGCCGGGCGGCGGTGTTTTCCTGGGACGCCCTGCTCTACGGCGGGCTGATCCAGAGCCGCCAGCTGGACGCCGAGCCGCGGTTCGATGAAGTGGCGGCCGTGCTGCGGCAGATCGACTGGAGCCGCGTGGCGGGCTACTGCTACGCGACCGTTCCGCGCCTTGGCATCAGCGTCGCCAGCAGCGCGGTCGAAGCCACCCACGCCCTGGTCCGCGAGTACTTCATCAACTGGGGACGCCGCGACGAGGACCCACGCGCCGCCGAGCGAGCCCGCAGCCTGGAGCAGCAACTCGGCCACGAGGCGGTGGAGGCGCTGTGGAACTGGCGGACGCGCAACCACGAGCTGGCCCGCCGCGCGATCCTGCTCAGCTGCGAGCTGGGGCTTGCGCACTGTCACGTCGCCAGCGAGGACAACGCCCGGGCCGGGCCGCATCTGGCGGAAGCGGAGCAGCTGCGCCGCGCCTATCTGGACGCTCGCCGCGACTATCCACGGGCGCGCTGCACGTTTTTCGACGGCGCCGACGAGTGCGCCGCGCTGCTGCTGGCCCGCGCCGCGACGGACGCGCGGGGCGCCGCTGCCCTGCCCCTGCAGCTGTCCGTCCATCCCGCCGTGCCGGGCCCCGACCGCTACACCGGCCTCTACGAGTCCCACAGCCTCGGCGACGGCCTGACCATGCTGGCCCGGCTGCTGAACTTCTCCTACGGCTATGAGCCCCAGGAGCGCCACTGGCTGGTGGTCCACGGTGTCCAGCCGCAGCCCGACGTCTTGGCCACCCCGCCGGACCAGGCATTCAACAACCCGTTCCTGCTGCCCAAGGCCGTGCCGGCCGGCGGTCGCCCGCTGCTCAGCGATCTCTGCGCCTGCAACGGCGCTAATCCCCTGCTCGTCAAGCACCTCGCGGCGCTGCAACCGGGCGGACTGCGCGGACTGGTGGGCTTCAACACCAACTTCAACACGCTGGGGCTGAGCGCGGCCTGGCTCAGGCTCACGCGGGGCGACAGCGCCCCGGAGCAGCGCTTCCTGCTGGAGCGGCTGGCCGACGACGTGGTCTACCAGTCGGTGGCCCGCCCGGCGGTCATCAAGTACCTGCGCCAGCAGGAGCTGGATCCGCTGGATTTCGCCAGTGCCAACAGCGTCCAGCGCCAGGCCCTTGGGCAGCTGATCGCGGACTGCTGGCGGGACTGGGTGGAAACCGACGGGGCGCCCGTGCTGGCCGCGGCCGGCATCAGCGCGCAGGCCTCGCGCCGCGTCAGCTTCAGCTTCCCCTGGAATCGCGCCTTCGAAGTCGAGGCTGCCGCCGAGCTGTAGCGCTCAGGCGCGCGGCGTGCCCAAAGTCGATCGCTAGGAGTAGTACTCCCGGACGTACTGCCATTGCGCCGCAAAGCCCGCGACGGCCGCGCCCGTGGCGCCCAGCACCACCGCCAGGCTGTAGCTGCCCAGCTGCGTGATGACCGGCGTGTAGCTTCCGATCAGGTAGCCGATTACTCCCCCGCCGAGCGTGGCGCCAATGGTCGTCAAGACCCGCGGGCTGGCCAGGGCATCCTGCAGCTGCGCGATCCAGTGCCGGCACCTGCGCAGCGGGCGACTGCCCTGCTGGTCGCTCCCGTTTGGACCGAACAGGCTGCCGTGCTGGGCCAGCCACAGCCGCGCCCGCTCCCGGGACTCGATCTCGGAGCTGACGCTCAGCGCCAGCCAGGGCAGCTCGCTGCGGTCCAGCGCCCGCCGCATGAGCAGTACGTCCAACTCACCGTCGGACGGCTGATGCTCTTCGGTCCGCATGTCTTCTCTGTTATCGTCCATCATGGATTCCTGTGCCCACGGCTACTGCCAGCCAAGGCGGCGCGCCTGCTCCTGCAGCCGCAGCCGCGCCCGGCGCAGCTTGGTCTTGACTGTATTGATCGGCATCCCGAGCGTGTCGGCGATGTCCTGATAGCTGAACTCCCCAAGGTAGTGCAGGTTGACCAACTCGCGGTAGGATGCCGGCAGGCTTTTCAGCATCCGCTCCACCGCCCGCGCCCGGGCCAGGTGCTCGTAGTCCTGATCAGGTCCGCCGTCGCCCGCCGTCTTCTCGTGCAGGTCGCGCTCGCCGGCTGCACCGTCATCCAGGCTGGCCGGTGGCGGACGCCGCCGCAGACGCCGCACGTGACTGAGCGCCTGATTGCGCGCCACCCGGTAGAGCCAGGACGAGAAGCGGCTGCGGCCGCGGAAGGTGTGCAGCTTCTCGTAGGCGCGGATGAACGCTTCCTGCACCAGGTCGGCCGCCGCGGTCTCGTCGGCGACGACCGCGTCGACCGCGGCCCAGACCAGCCGGCGGTAGCGCTTGACCAGCACGCCGTACTCCGACCAGTCACCGGCACGGCAGGCTGCCAGAATCTGATGTTCACGGCTGTCGTGGTTGTCTGTGGTCACACACGGCGCCTCGCTGCAGGCGTCACGCACCAAGGATAGCGCCTGTCCGTTCACGCCCGCCACCTGTCGGTCTGCTTCGACATCGGCCACACCTAGCTATACGGCCCCTCGCCGCGGTCCAGCGATGACCCCGGCGTCTCCGGACTGCCGTCGGTCAGGCCATCGGTGCGGACGCGCACCACGGATCCCACCACGCTGTAGTGGACAATCAGCAGCGCGACGCCCAGTATCGCGATGATCAGCACGGACAGCATCTCCGGATTGAAGCCCTCGGAGATAGTGGTCAGCAGCATGACGAAGAACAACCCGACGCCAAAGGCCACCAGGATCACTCCGGCCTTCCAGTTGCCGTTGATGTCTCCGCTGCGTGGCTGGGTCTGCAGGCTGCCCCTGATCGCGGCGGGGTCGACCCCTTTCTCGATCGCCTTGGCAAGCAGTTCGAGCTGCGCCTGGTAGAGCCGATGCTTCAGCGCAATCGGCACGATGATGCAGGCTCCGATTACTAGCATCACCACAACGGGAATCAGCGCTTCCATGTCTTGCTCCTCGCGTCAGTCTTCACGTATCGGCCGTGTGACGCCCCCGAACCGGAGATGTTTCGCCTTTGCGCCGATATGTGACAGAATATGGCGGCTCGCCGAAGACCGCCACGGCAACCCAGTCGACCCCTCATGGATTGCCAGGTCGTAGCGAGCGGTCCCGTGTTGGGCTCCTTTGCCCCCCGGAGGTCAGGCATGAGCATATTCAGGCGTTTCGCCTACAACCCGTTCGAACCGCTCAATCAGCTGCTGGGCAAGATCGACGGCTGCGTCAGCCACATCAAGCCGATGATCGAGGCCAACTTCGCCCGCGAGTTCGACGCCGTCAAGGACCACTTCCGCGAGATCACCAAGGCGGAGCACGAGGCCGACGAGATCAAGAGCAGCATCCGCGACAGCCTGCGTCGCTCGATGTTCATGCCGATCGACCGCTGGCACTTCCTGGACATCATCTCCGCCGCGGACAAGATCGCCGACCGCGTCGAGGATCTCGGGTATCTGCTGACGATCAGGCACACGGTAATGCCCGACGAGCTGCAGCCGCATATCGCGGAGCTCACGGACAAGGTGCTGGAGTGCTACGGCACCCTGACCGAAACGGTGGCCAACTTCGACCAGCTGGTGGAGTCCGGGTTCGCCGGCCCGATCGCTGAGGAAGTCTGCGAGGGGATCGACCGCGTCTGCCACCTGGAGTGGGAAAGCGACAAGATCATGTACAAGCTCTCCCAGCATATCTTCGAGTTCGAGGACCACATTTCGCCCGTTGACCTGTTCATGATCCACGACATCGCCCGCCATCTCGGCCGGTTTGCCGACAGCTGCGAGAAACTCGCCAAGCATGTTCGGCGGACGATCCAGCACTGATCGCACATGGAAACCGAGACACTGCTGTTCGTACTCGCCGTAGTCGGCGGCGCCTACATGGCCTGGACCATCGGCGCCAACGACGTCGCCAACGCGATGGGCACCTCCGTCGGCTCCAAGGCCCTGACCCTGCTGGGCGCCGTTGTGGTTGCCGCCGTCTTCGAGTTCTCCGGAGCCTTCTTTGTCGGCAGCCGGGTGACCAACACGATTTCCAAGGGCATCATCAGCCTGGAGGCAATCGCCGGCCATGAGACGGACCTGGCGCTGGGCATGGTGGCGGCGCTGTTCGCCGCCGCGATCTGGCTGACGATCGCATCCTGGCGCGGCTGGCCGGATTCGACAACCCACAGCATTGTCGGCGCCGTCATCGGTGTGGGCCTGATCATCGGGGGCATCGCAACCGTGGAATGGGGCAAGATGGTCGCGATCGTACTGAGCTGGGTCGTCAGCCCGATCAGCGGCGCCCTGATCGCAGTGGCCGTCTACCTGCTGGTAGTGCTGCCCATCTACCGCAGCAAGGAGCCCGCTCAGCAGCTGCGTCGGATCGTGCCGCCCGCCACCGGCGTGGTGTTTTTCATGCTGGCGCTGGCGATGTTCTACAAGGGACTCAAGAACCTGAATCTCGACCTCCCGCCCGCTGAGGCCCTGATCATGGCCGCGATCGTCGGCGTCGTCGCCGCCGGCGTGGCCCACGCCATCATGCGTCGCCTGAGGCTTGAGCACGGACGTACATACAAGGCGCGCTTCAAGCAGATCGAGCCCGTGTTCGCGGTGCTGCAGGTCATCACCGCGTGCTACATGGCGTTCGCCCACGGCGCCAATGACGTCGCCAACTCGATCGGGCCGTTGGCAGCCGTAGTCTCGGTGCTGCAAACCGGCGTGATCAGCAAGACCACGAGCGTGCCCCTCTGGGTGCTGGCACTCGGCGGCGTCGGCATCGTCGCGGGGCTGGCCACCTACGGCCACCGCGTGATCGCAACGATCGGCAGGAAGATCACGTCAATCACTCCCAGCCGGGGCTTCAGTGCCGAGTTCGGCTGCGCCACCACCGTGCTGGTCTGCAGCAAGCTCGGCATGCCGATCAGCACCACCCACACTCTGGTGGGCGCGGTCGTCGGCATCGGACTGGCGCGCGGCATTCGGGGACTGGACCTGCGCGTGGTGCGCACAGTGTTCCTCAGCTGGTTGGTGACTATGCCGTTCTCGGCAGTGATGACGGTCCTGATCTTCCTGCTGCTGCGCAAGCTGCTGTGATGCGGCCCTGCGCGGCCTGCGCTAGAATCTAGCCCGAATTCACCTCAGGAAACGACCATGAGCGCATCCACACCGAAGACGGCGGCGGACATCGCTGACAGCGGGCTGGCCGCGGAGGGCAAACGGCGCACGGAATGGGCGGCCGGCGAGATGCCGGTGATCGCGCTGATCGGCGAGCGCTTCCGCAAGCAGCGGCCGCTGAAGGGTCAGCGCATCGCCGCCTGCCTGCACGTCACGACGGAGACCGCCAATCTGATGAAGGTGCTCAAGGCGGGCGGGGCTGAGCTGAGGCTCTGCGCCTCCAATCCGCTCAGCACCCAGGACGACGTCGCCGCGCATCTGGTGAAGCACCACGGGATCAGCGTCTTCGCCACCCACGGCGCCGACCGCCGGACCTACTACCGCCACATCAACGCGGCGCTGGACTTCGCGCCGACGATCACGATGGATGACGGCTGCGACCTGGTGACTACGCTGCACACCAGGCGGCGCAAGCTGCTGGACGGCGTGATCGGGGGCACCGAGGAGACCACCACCGGCGTGATCCGGCTGCGGGCGATGGAGGCTGACGGCGCGCTGGCCTATCCGGTGGTGGCGGTCAACGACGCCGACACCAAGCACTTCTTCGACAACCGTTACGGCACGGGCCAGTCCACGATCGACGGCATCCTGCGCGCCACCAACCTGCTGCTGGCGGGCCGCACGGTGGTCGTCGCGGGCTACGGCTGGTGCGGCCGCGGCTTCGCCAACCGCGCCCGGGGCATGGGCGCCCACGTGATCGTCACCGAGATCGACCCGACCAAGGCGATCGAGGCGGTGATGGACGGCTTCGGCGTGCTGCCGATGGCCGATGCCGCGCCGCGCGGGGACGTGTTCGTGACCCTGACCGGCAACGTCAACGTGATCGATCTGAGGCACATGCGCCGGATGAAGGACGGGGCGATCGTCTGCAACAGCGGCCACTTCGACGTCGAGATCAACCTGGCGGCGCTGCGCAAGGCCGCCCGCCGCCGGCGCGAGGTGCGGCCGGGCGTCACCGAGTACGAGCTGAGCAAGACGCGGCGCATCCGCGTGCTGGTCGACGGCCGGCTGGTGAACCTCTCGGCCGCCGAGGGCCATCCGGCCGCGGTGATGGACATGAGTTTCGCCGACCAGGCGCTGGCCGCGGAGCACCTGGCGCGCCGGGCCGGCAAGCTGGAGCCGCGCGTCTATCCGATGCCCGCGGAACTGGACCGGCGCGTGGCGCGTCTGAAACTCAGGTCGCTGGGGGTCGGGATCGACAAGCTGACCGAGCAGCAGGCCCGCTACCTGGCCAGCTACGAGCAGGGGACCTAGGGTCGCCGCGGCCGCCGGTTTGAACTTCGGGCGCGAAAAATGAGATATAGTAATGACAGTAGCGATGGCACGCCCACGGCGCGATGAGCGCGATGGTATACCGACATTTGCTCCGACGCCATGATTCCCAGCCGTCACACGAAGACTAAGACACCTGTTGCCCAGGGGGCGATAATGAGGCTATTGATTGCGACGCTGATTGCCGGCGCACTGCTGCTGAGCTGTGCCTGGGCCGCCGAACCGGCGGACGCCTCGCCGGCGCCGACGCTGACCGGGGTTGAGATCTTCCCGCTGGGCGAGCTGACGCTCGGGATGAAGGGCATCGCCTACACCGTGATCCGCGGCACCAAGGTCGAGACCTTCGACGTCGAGGTGCTGGAGGTCATTCCGGACGGCGGCTTCGACGGCGGTCCGATGATCCTGGCCCGCTTCAGCGGCCCGGTCGTGGACTTCTCGGACGGCATCGCCGGCGGCTACAGCGGCAGCCCGGTCTACATCGGCGGCAAGCTGGTGGGCGCCGTCAGCATGGCGATGCCGATGACCGACACCCACATCGGCGGCATCACCCCGATCGGCCAGATGCTCAAGTCGCTGCCCGACGGCGAGGAACTTGACTACTCGGGCAATACGGTGCTGCCGGCGACGGAGAAGAGCGGCACACCGGTCGACGAGGACGGCAAGCTGATCTCCTTTGCGAACGACTACGAGCTGGCCCGCCGGCTCAACGACGAGGCGCGCCGCGACGGCAGCGACCGCCTGGTGGCCGTGCCGGCCAGGACGCCGGTCTACTTCGCCGGCATCTCGCCCGCGGTCTTCGCGCAGTACAGCGACCAGCTCAGCGGCCTGCTGGGCAGCCAGCTGCAGCTGATGGACGTGCCGATGGGCCGCGCCCGGGACTACGGCCTGCTGCTCAGCGAGGACGGCGACGTGCCGGGCCTGCTGCTGCACGAAACCAGCAAGGAGCCGCCGCTCAAGCCCGGCGACGCCTGCGCCGTGACCTTCGTCGAGGGCGACGTCGAGCTCTACGGCGTCGGCACGGTGACCTACTCCGACCCCGAGGGCCGCTTCCTGCTGTTCGGCCACATGATGATGGGCGAGGGCGCCAGCCATTTTCCGGTCGGGCTGGCCTATATCACCTGGACCCACGGCAGTATCGTGCGGGCCTTCAAGCAGGGGGTGCGCCTCAGCACGCTGGGCACCGTCACCAAGGACCACGCCGCGGCCTGCGGCGGCAGCTTCGCGATCGAGCCCGACATGATCCCGGTGCGCTTCAAGCTGATCGACGCCGACACCGGTGCCAGCGCCACCAAGCGCTTCAAGGTGGTGCGCCACAAGAACTTCACCCCGATGCTGATCTCGCTGGCGATCAGCCAGGCCGCCGCCGAGATGCTGGACCGCGAGCCGGGCGGCACCATGAAGTTCTCCTACCACATCGAGGGCGTCGGGCTCAAGGACCACATGCGGCGCACCAACTACTACTACGACGAGGGCTACGTGCTGAGCAACGCGGCCTACGAGCTGATGCCGATCGCCGACCTGCTGGCCAACAACGTCTACCGGGAGATCAAGATCGACAAGATCGAGATCCTGGCCGAGATCACCCGCAACCGCCGCAACGCCTCGATCGACGAGGCGGACTTCATCCTGGACGAGCAGGAACCCGAGGAGCCCGCCGAGGGTGAAGACGGCGAGAGCGAGGAGGAGCCCGACCTGCGCACCATCGAGGAGACGCTGGAGATGATCGAGGCCGAGCAGGCCGTCGCGCCGGCCGAGGACCAGGCCTGGCAGGACCCGCCGCGGCTGCGCAACCTGCGCTCCAAGCGCGCCGTGCGCCTGCAGGAGCCCGCGCCCGGGCCGGAAGAGGCCGGCGAGGAGGAGCTGTACCCGCCCGGCATGGTCGGCCCCGAGTTCCCGGAGGACATCCCGACCTTCGCCCCCGGCGACACCGTGGCGGTCAAGGTGCGGCTGCAGCCCTACCGGACCGATCCGGTCTGGCGCCGCTTCGAGATCGAGATCCCCGCGGACTTCCCCTCGGGCAGCAGCAGCCTCTACATCCACGGCGGCGGCGACCTGATGAGCTGGGACGAGCTGGGCGGCAAGGGCCGCTCGCTGTTCGGCTTCGGGCCGCTGATCGACCTGCGGGACCGCGAACTGGACTCGATCATCGACCAGATCGTCGAGGCGCCGCTGAACAACGAGCTGCTGCTGACCCTG
>CAZSSB010000002.1:22747-63792 GCA_964609245.1 uncultured Planctomycetales bacterium
GATCATCGACCAGATCGTCGAGGCGCCGCTGAACAACGAGCTGCTGCTGACCCTGGCGCGCCCCTATGACTACAGCGAGGAGCTCAACGGCAACGGCGGCGGCAGCGATGACGACGAGGAGGTCGAGGACCACGTCGACGAGAAGTACCAGATGGAGTGGGTGATCTACAACTCCTACATGTTGCCGCTCAACATCCAGGGCGACGAGCCGGAAGGCGCGCTCAATGGCCCCCCGGACGACAACGGCGAGTACAATGACGAGGAGCTGGACGACAGCAACGACGCTGACGACGAGTATGAGACGGACATGCCATTCTAGCCGGCGCGCCGCGGCTTACGTCTCGAGCTTGTTGCGCCTGAAGCCGATGCCCGGCTTGCTGAGGCTCTGGCGGGCGAAGTCCTGGTAGCGGCTGACCACCTTCTCCCATTCGGTGAGGTCCGGCGGGGTCTGCTCGATCGCCTGGGTCAGGTCCGCCTGGCCGATCGGCCGCGCCTCGCCGCTGGAGATCGCCGCGCGCCACGGGATCGAGGCGGCGTTTTCCACCACCTGGCGGATGGCGTCCGGGCTGTACTGCGCGGTTATCTCGCCCAGCGCCTGATAGTCGATGCCCTCCGCCACCAGCGGGCGCTGGCTTAGGTAGAGGCGGAAGATCTCGGCGCGCTCTCCGCTGCCCGGCGGCGGCACGAACACCAGCCGCCCCAGCCGGCCGGGGCGACGAAGCGCGAAGTCGACCTCCCAGGGGCTGTTGCTGGCGCCGAGCACCATCACGCTGCGCGAGGCGCCGCCGACGCCGTCCAGCTCGATCAGCAGCTGGCTGATCAGCTTCTTCTCCCAGCCGGTCTGCAGATTGGCGCGGTTGCCGCCGATCGCGTCCACCTCGTCGAAGAACAGGATGCTGGGGGCCTTCTTGCGCGCGGCGGCGAAGACCATGCTGACGGCCTTCTCGCTGTTGCCGACCCACTTGTCCAGGATGTGGGCCAGGTTGACGTTGACCAGCGTCACGCCGCACTCGCCGGCCGCGGCCCGGGCCAGCATCGTCTTGCCGCAGCCCGGCGGGCCGAAGAGCAGCAGCCCGCCGCCGGCGACCTTGCCGTACTTCTCGCTGACCTCCGGGTATTTGAGCGGGTACTCGATGGTCTCGCGGATCAGCTGCTTGACCTGCTCGAGGCCGCCGATGTCAGAAAAGCGCGTCTCCGGCACCTTGAGGTCGCCGATGAACAGCTCCTCCTCGCCGCGGACGAAGGCGCTGTAGAGGTCGTCCTCCATCCCGTAGGTCTGGCGCCGCAGCAGGATGCTCTGGCGCATCTGGCGGGCCTCCTGGTGCTCCTTGTCCAGCTCCAGCGCGCGCTCGGCGTCGCGGAGCGCGTCCTCCAGGAACTCCAGCTGCTCGTTGACCCGCGCGCGGTGGAGCAGCAGCTCCGGCTCCTCGCCCTCCAGCTCGATCAGCTTGTTGACCACGCCCAGAGCCTCGAAGTGGTGGCCCTGGTGGAACAGGCACTCGGCCTTCTTGCGGAGCCCCAGCGCGTCGTCCGGGTTGTGCCTGAGGAACAGCTCCAGGTCCGCGAGCGCGTCCTCGTACTCGCCGATGCGGATCGCGGTCTCGGCGCGGTCGAGGCGGTAGTTGAGGCGGTCGGGATACTGCTCGACCAGCTTGTCGTAGTCGTTGAAGGCGCTGTTGTTGTGGCCGGTGGCGAGCTGCGCCTGGGCGCGCTGCTCGCGGAGCGGGCCGTTGAACGGGAAGAAGAATAGCCCCAGCGTGGTCAGCTGCACGATCTCGCTTAAGTGCTCCGTCTGCTCCAGCCGGCGCCCGGCCCGAAGGAACAGCTCCGGCGAGAACGTCGTGTCACCGCCGCGGGGCAGCAGCTGGCCGACCAGCTCGCTGAGCGGGCCCTTGAGCTGGGGCAGCACCTCGGCGCGCGGCAGGCACTCCAGGGCGGCGCGGAACAGCTCCAGCGCCTTGCGCCTGAGCTCATAGCGGTTCGCGAGGCGCAGGATGGAGCTAAGCAGGCCGGAAAGGTCGCGCGGGGTCTCGGAGCGCGAGCCGAGGATGTAGCGCTGGATGGCGATCAGCACCTGGCGGCGCTCGGCGCTGGTCAGCTCGCCCTTCTCGGCCAGCTCGGCGATCAGCGTGAGACGCTGCTCCTGGCCGGCCAGCTTGATGCTGAGCAGCAGGTCCTCCAGCTGGCGGCGGCGGGTGGCGGCGCCGGCTGCCGGTTTGGCCGGAGTGCGCCGGCCCGCGGGTGGGGGAGTCTTTTGCTTATCCATTGCTCAGACCGAGTATTATACCGCTCGCGCCGGCGGGCTAGTCTGGCGGACCGGGCCTACTTGAGCCGCAGGGGCGGCGGCGGCCGCTTGATCTGTGACGGCAGGGCGTGGCGCGTCGCCTGTGAGCCTTGCGCGTTGCAGGCGGCCGGTCAGCCCGCCGCGTGGCATGCCGCCAGTGATCGTGGTATCATATTGGCCCCCGTCGGGTGGTGGCTCAGTCCGGTTAGAGCGCTGCGTTCGGGACGCAGAGGTCGCGAGTTCAAATCTCGCCCACCCGACCATTCTTCATCGATGGCAGCGGCTACTCGAAACTGATCACCAGCAGGTGCCTACCGCCCAAACCAACTGAAGCACTTACCACAATGTCATCCTTGTCGTAAGCACCCCCGAGCGGCGCGCACGCCATGTGCGCAGGGCTGAACACGATCTCATCTTCCGCGCCCAGCAAGTAGATGGGGCCGAATGTGCTCAAGCGGTCCTTCTCATAGCCGCCGACCGGATTCTGGGTGGCTATATAGCCTGGCGAGGGCGAGTACGTCTCACTCCAGAGGAAGCGTGTCTCGCTGCCGATCCGCCAACCCACTGCATCGTGAGTGATGTAGGCCAAGTCACGATCATCTTCGCTCCTCAGGCTACAGAACTGAACCCCCCTAATTTCGGTGTCAACGAGATCACCGCTTGGCGACAGAACATTCCGGTAGATGTCCATGCAGAAATCATCTTCCAGGAACGCGACATGTCCACCGCCGGTGCCGGCGCGGCACAGCTGATACGAGAAGTACGGCAGGTCCCGGAAGCCGATCACAGTGGTTGCACCCAGATCGCCGCCGCCGATTGGAAACTGCATTCCCGTGGTAACAAATGAGTGTGCCGTCATTTCGCGGAGATCCCAGTCCACTCCGCTGCGCAGATCGCCCAGACTCCTGCCGTAGTCCGCCAGCAGGCCACCGATGGGTGCGGCGGATGACGAGGGTAGATCGAAGACATCCCCAAGTTCACATACTTCTGGATTGATGTGCTGTATGAGAGCCAAGTCGCCTTGAACACCGTTCTTCGCGGTCAGCACAAACAGGTGGTCAGGATAAGAATCCAAAGGGCCGCCCGTGTAAATGAAGTTCGTGGCAGTGCCTGACGTTACGCCCTCTCCGAGGGGAAACGGTGCGGCGGTGAAGCCTTCATCATATGCGATGAGTAGTCCTTGGTAGTGCAGGCTGTCGACGCCGGGGCACAGCAGCACCTCGTCCCTCGTGAAACCGCAGATGCAACCCGCAATCAGGATCGCTGCCTCGAACCCAACGTCGAACTGATCGATCAACTCGAAGCCCTCAGAACCCAAACTGAGGAAGACGACCCGCGATTCCGCGCTGGCGGGGATGGTGCCCAAGACGACCAAGTTGGCTTCGAATCCGAACTCCCCGGATTGAAGATCGGTGATCGACGCGAGCGACGGGATGTCATAGGAGTAGGATGAGGTGGCCTCAATCGCCGGCGGAATGCTCTGGCGATCGTACTCAAAGGCCTCGAGGTGATTCAGCGAAGAAGCCCCTTCAGCGGATGCAACGATTACGTAGGACTGACTCCCAAGGACTAGGGGAGCCACCAGACCTGTGCCGACCGACGCGGGCAGAGTAGCCCGGCTGATCGACACAGTATCAGAAACACCGTGGTACGGTGATGCCCTGCGAAGCGACTCCATATTGCTGAATGAGTACTCGCTGGTATGTGGATCCTTGTACTTGTAGTGGGAGACGAGGGCGAAACCGTGCTTGGCCTGCAGATTCCCTGTAATCGAGTCAACCAAGCCCTGCGTCACCTCCACGCGCCTGCAGTACTGGTTGCGCGCAAACGGGGTCGCCGTTGGACTGTCCTTCGCCTCTGCATCAGCGTTCTGAATCAAGATCTCGTCAACTGCAGCCACGCCGTCTTTGCTGAACTCAAGATCAGTGAAATACTCTGTCTCGCCATCGGTCATGATGTACCTGCCGGTAAGCCGTTGCAGCGTCAGACCGAAGTTGATCCCGATTGGAGTCAGGTCCATGTAGTCCACTATGCCATTGTGATTGGCATCAGCACGGAATGATGCGCCCTGGAAGACGCTCGCTGGATTGGCGGGATCAGTGGCCACTGTGAACGTCAGCTCCGTCGATGGCAGGAACGCGCAGTCGTAATCCGCCTCAGCCCCGTATCGCTGGCCGATCTCGGTCAGGTCTCCAACTTCCACCTCCGTGTTGATGTTCGTGTCGCCAGTCAACGCGTAGGACCATGTGAGCAACACCTGGTCAAGCCCGGCCGTCCCAGTATCGGGATCGTACTCCTGCAAATACACGGTCTCCAAATCTGGAATCCTGCTCCGGGCGCACTCCAGCGGGTCCAGCGAAGCGACCTCTCTGTTTGGCCCCTTGGCCAGAAGGAGCGCGCCCAAGGTGGCTGGCAAGGGCCGAGCGTAGCTGCCCTTAGGACAAGCACCGATTTGGCAGCGGCCGCAGTAGTCATCCAGCACGAGCGTGAGCACTTGCCGATCACCGGCTATCGACTCCGCCCACTCGAATGCCGACACATGCCAGTGCCGAGCATCGAAGCCTACTTCACACAGGAATGGTGCCGATGTGGAGAGCGTGCCCTTGTCGTCGGGCAGGGCAACGATGAGCGCCACACAGGAACCGTCAGCCGCCATCAGGCCGTCAAGCCGCGCAACATGCGGTGAAGGATCAACCGGCATCAGTGTGAATTGCTCACAGTCGTCAGCCGCCAGAGGAAGCATGCTGGCTGTGTCGACCGCCGGTTCGTCGCCACTTCCAACGACCACATCGGCTCCATTGCCCGCAGAGCCACCTCCACAGCCTGCAATCGCCAGCATGCCCAACCCGGCGACTGCAAGCAGTAGCAGGACTCTCAAACAAGGCCACGTTAAGGACCGCATCGGCTCACTCCTCAAGGAACACGTACTGCGTACCGCCCTCGCCCAGGCCCGTGTCGGCGTCGTTGCGGAACACGGTGATGGCATTCAGCGTCGGCAGCAGCACCGCCACGTCCACGTACTCATCGCCGTCGAAGTCCTCCGCCACCAGCCGGAACGGCGGTGCCGCCACGGTGAAGCCGAGCGGCGCGCTGAACTGGAAATCGCCCAGACCGGGGAAGTAGAAGAAGCTGAAACCGCCACCGCCCGAACCGTCGCAGCACCCCAGCACGTCCAGCTCGCCGTCACGGTCAACGTCCACCAGCTTGACATCCTGAATCAGGTTGGGGAAGGTCAGTCCCGTCCGCGCGGTGAGGGTGGCGGTGCGCGGTGCTGTGTCGTCAGTGGTCCAGTCATAGAGAGGATCATACTCAATAATGGTGCTCTCTAGCAGCCAGATCATGGTCAAAGGTACGGCCAGCGTCTGCGACGGGCTGGTGGTATACCAGGGCTGCTCGGGCATCCCGCCGAAGTAGCTGCACAGCGCGGCGACATCCGTCAGACCGTCGTGGTCGATGTCACCGGATGCGAGCCGCAAGGGCGTCGCATTGTGGGGATCGTCCATGGGTCCGGGCGTCGGCAGGTCGCAGATGGAGTATTCGTAGCATGCCGCCTGATATCCATAGAACACGCCGGGCTGGGGCTCCTCAGGCTCACCGGTCTCTGGATTATTGACCAAATCACCCAGCGGCAACTCAATGTGAGTAAACACCTGCAGCGAATGGTCGAGCTCATCCGCCAACACCGCATCCATCAGCCCGTTACCTTCGAAGTCCGTCAGCTTCATCTCTCTGTATTGGGAACTGCTTGGCTGATCACGCCAACCCGGAATCCCCCCTGGCGAGCCGTCATCAGGGTCCACGCCGCCACCGTCGGGGATCTGGTAGACCGCCAGCATGTCCCGCCATCTGTCGCTGGCCAGCAGCACGTCCAGGGTGTCGTCGCTGCTGTTTACCCGGTCGACGCAGAGCTGCGTGCCTTCTGTCGGGTAGCGGCCAAGCAGGTTGAAGACTCCCTGCTCATCCTGCAGCCGGATCTCCAGATACCCCGCGTTGTCCAGCGTGAACAGGTCGGCCCGGTCGTCGTCATTGTAGTCGGCAACCGCGGCGTCAAGCAGGCTCCGCTCGGTGTCTTCCTTCGGATGGCCGGCATCGAACTCGATCAGGCCGGGGACGCTCATGTTGTATACCACCTTGACGCCCCCGCCCAGCAAAGGAATAATCAGGTCCAGCCTGCCGTTGCCGTCCACGTCCACCGCCGTCAGATCCATCCCCGGCGAGTCCGTGGCGAATTCCACGCCGGGCATGAACCCGGCGGGCAGCCGCCCGTCGCCGTTGCCGTCTCCGGGGTCCACCGGCGTCGTGGAACCGCAACCGCTACCGGCAAGCACGATTAAGCCGAGGAATGCCACTGCAAGCCGTCTCGAAATCCGCATGTCAGGCTCCCTATTGGTTGAGGACTAGTTCCTTTACAGAGACGCCCTCGAACTGCACTGAATCATCGGCGACGAACCTCAACCTCAGCTGGGCGTACTTCGTGCCGGAATCATCCGCGTTCAGCACATCAAGCCCCGGTCCAGACAGGAACAGATCCGTCAACTCAAGGTTGTAGGTCTGGTAGGTTGTTTCCTCACCCCCTGGTTCGAGCCCGACATAGGGGGCCGGAAACCACTTATACTCATTGGCGCCATCGGTGAATCGTCTCAACTCGACATACAGCCTGTCGCCGTCAACCTGGTAATCGCTGTCGTCCCACGGCCGGCCGATCAAGTCCCAGTTGGCGTTGCCGCCAGTGTCATTGTCCGCCGGGATGGCCTTCTCTATCTGGTGGCGCATCGTGACCGCCACTGTCTTAGTACCCGAGCCAACGAACTTGAACTTGACGCTGCCCTCCAATGAGACATCCAGGCCAGGCTCGTATCCGAGTGGCTCATCATCGCCTCCTGTTCTGCCGCAGTAGGCGACATCGAAGGTCGGATCTTGCGTCGAATCCTCGATGTAGTTCCAGACGCCTCCTTCTGGGCCAGTTCCCACTGGAATGAAGAGCGCCTGTATCCTCGCTTCCGCGAAGCTCAGTGTGACAGGCTCCTCACCTGGAATGGTGATGGGGTCTTCAAGCGGAATGCTGAATGGGAGAGCTGCGGTTCGCTGCTCCGCGGTACGGGTGGTAGTGCGCGGATTCAGATTCTCGATTGTCGCGCGGAAGTAGTGCTCCCCGGGCAATCCTCCGTTCAGCAGTACTTGAACAGAGACGATCGCCTTGAACTGCTCGTACAGGTTGGTGCGTACGATTGGATCGAAGCTTGGATCCACGTCCCCGTCCCAGCTTAGGAGCTTGTCGTAGGTGACTCTGAAAGATGGGCTGTACGGCGGATCGTCTTCACCACCCGGCCAGCTGTGTGAGAACTCGCTATCCCAGAACAACACGGACAGCTCGTATGCATCGCCACCGTGCTCCTGGCTGAATAGCGGGCGATGTCGTGCTTCCACCAAATGCACCTGTGGTGAGTGTTCCGGATACACCTGAACACGTGCGACGTTATCTGCCGTGAGCAGGGGATTGTTCACGCAAACGATGGAGGGCAAGAGATCGCCCAGCGCTGAAGTCACTACCTGCATCGCGCCCAAGGGGCCCCTGAGCCCCGTGTAAGGTGACATGTAACTGGCTTGGTTGCCGCCCTTCACCACGCTTCCGCCTGCCTGAGGAGTGCCTGTCATGGAGTCAAAGCAGATCTGCCGATATACGTTGTTGTAGTGCTGGCACTCCATCACGTATTGCCAGCCTTCCCCGGCTCGGGTCGTGTCGACCCAGTAGCCGTATAGCCCACAACCAGAAGGCGAGTAGTCGAACTTGGCCGTGACATCGCTTCCTCTGTTCTCGAATACCAGATACTGGTCTGTCGGTGCCGTCGGACCTGAGCCCTTGAACAGCGGCCAATCGCTGTGTATTGCAGATGGACTCACGGCGTGCACTACTAGCATCTCACCATCGGTAATGGGCTTCAGCTCACACATGCTCGAAGGATCCGTGTAGTCAACTTCCACGATGCTGTCAATCCAGCCGAGCAAGTACTTCTCATGCCCAGCATAGTGCGGCAGACATCGATTAATGCTCCCGTAGTCGCGTTCGTTGAGAACCAGGTAATCACCGTAATCCGCGTCGGACACTGAGGGGTCGGACACCTCGGGGCTGTACGGATTGTGCTCAAGTGGATTGGCGGCGGGGTCGCCGGTCCACTTCGCCATGGGGCTCACGAGCTGATCGTAGGCGTCATATAAGTCCGGCAAGCCCATAGCATGGCCAATCTCGTGAGCAACCCACCACATGGAGAATGACAGCCCCGTCACTGGTCCACTGCCCGCAGTAGTTGGCATCACATAGACCATGATGAATGACCGAACAGGCTTTCCGTCTATACTACTAGTCAGGCCGGGATCAACAGGGGGCTCGGGATTCGATTGAAAGTAGCCGTTGTATGAATTGGACGGCTGCATGCGAGCAAGAAGGAACAGCACACAGTCGAAGTAAAGATCCTGATCACTCTCGGGATCGGGAATGCCAAAGGAAATCCCATCGCGCCCCTGGCTGCTATCCCACTGATCGAGATTGTCAAGGTCCTCCAATTGGCTCCTGTGAACTGATGAGCCTAGTATCTTGTTGATCGCGTGCCAGCCTATCTGCTGCTCAGGATGGGCACTGCTGCCCTCCATATCCTCATCATGTACGTACCAACCTTTGTGGTCCGAACAGGAGGGAATAGTACTGAAGTCAAAGACCCGGCCCTCCAGATGCATCTTCTTATTGGAGCATTCAGAGAAGTAGTGAGTCAATGAGCCCAACGGGCTGAAGGCAAATGCGGCTTTCTTCAGTTCCTCCGATGCCAAGCCGGACAAATCATCGCTGAAGAAGGCCTCCTGGAGCACAGCGACCGATGGCATCTTGTCCACAACGCGTTGCCCCACAAGCCTGTTGTCCTCGCCAGCATAGAGGATGATTGGCACGACGGCCAGTTTCACCGGATTGCCGACGGAGGGCAAGGCGTAGTTCCGGTAGGTCAAGCCGTACTTCGTTGAGGCGAAGCCAAAATCAGGATCGTTGCCCACCGCGGTCTGTCTGACTGGGACACCCTTGATGACGGGCGCATCGGGGCCGCTCTGACGTGTACTGCATTGTACAGCGCCAGCTGATTCCTGCTGTGAGGCCGCCGGGTGAAGCGACGCCTGCAGACCCTCGGCGCCGCAGCCTGAGGACAGGACAGCTACAGATGCCAGTAGCAGCAACGGCGCAGCGATCCGAAACGCGAAGGGATGAGGGGAATCCTGATGCTCTCCTGCCATGGCGTAGACACACCTCCCGAGGCCTTGCCTGCAAGCATGCCAGGCGCCACGACAGCGTCGACCAAGGAATCGGCGCGGTCTTCTCCTAACTCGGCTTCAATGCTGAGCACGCCCAGCTTCAGGATTATAACATAAGTAGACAATATGTCGTCATCACCGACACTGATCCATACAGAATGTCGTTCATCACAACACTACGCGTCCATCGCTACGGCCTTACCCCGGGTCGTACACCTTGCCGCTTCTGGCGTGCAGTTCGGTGAGGCGATCGAGCAGGTCGGCGAGGCCCTCGCCGGTGGTGGCGCTGATCATCAGCGCGCCGGGGTGGGCGGCGCGAAGCTCGGCGCGGCGGTCGGCGTCGGCACGGTCGCACTTGTTGAAGACCAGCAGCTCGTCGGTGTCGCCGAGGCCGATCTGGCGCACGATCTGGCGCACGCTCTCGATCTGCATGCCCACGCGCCCGTGGCTGGCGTCGGCGAGGTGGATCAGCAGGCTGGCGCCCTCCATCTCCTCCAGGGTGGCGCGGAAGCTCTGCACCAGCTCCGCCGGCAGGTCGTCGAGAAAGCCCACCGTGTCCGTCAGCAGAATCTTGCCCTTGTCGGGCAGTCTAAGGCTGCGCGCCGTCGGATCGAGCGTGGCGAAGTACTGGTCGGCCACCAGCACCCCGCTGCCCGTCAGCCGGTTGAGCAGCGTGGACTTGCCGACGTTGGTGTAGCCCACAAGGCTGGCGATGAAGATGCCGCTTCTGCTGCGGCGCCGGCGCCTGAGCGCGCGCTGGCCGCGGAGCTTCGAAAGCTTCTGCTCGATGTCGTAGATCCGGCGGCGGTGGCGGCGCTTGATGCGCTCCGTCAGCTGCTCGCCGGGCCCCAGCGTGCCGATGCCGCCCGCCAGCGGATCGAGCTGCTCGTAGCTGGAGACGATCCGCGGCAGCTCGTAGCGCAGCCGCGCCAGCTCCACCTGCAGCTGCCCCTCGGCGGTGCGCGCGTTCTGCTGGAAGATGGCGAAGATCAGATCGTGCCTGCTCAGCACGGGCATCCTGAGCTTCTCCGCCCAGTTGCGCTGATGGACCGGGCTTAAGTCCGCGTCGATCGCCACCAGGTCGACCGCGCCCAGATGCGCGTGCTCCGCCACCCGCTCGGCCTGGCCCGTGCCGATGAACAGCCGCGGCTGGATGCGCTTTACGCGGAACTCCAGCGTCTCGGACACCTTCAGCCCGGCGGCGACGGCCAGCTCGATGAAATCGTAGGTCGCCAGCTGGGGGTCGTAGTCCTGGGCGTAGCGCCGCGCCAGCTCCCTGAGCAGCTGCGCATTGCCGCTCTCGGGCTCCGGCCCGTCCGTCTCCGCGCCGCGCTGCTGCTGAGCGTGCAGCGGCGCCGCCAGGTGCACGCTGACCAGCAGGGCCGGGTGGCCGGCGATGCGGGGTCTGAGCTGCGTGTTAATCGCCGCCCTCCCCCGTCAGGTAGCGCTCCACCTCGCCGCTGACCAGGTCGACTACGGCCAGGTCGCTGCCGCCCTCGCCGTCGCTGACCGAGACCACGGCGCGGCCCTCGCCGCTGACGGGCGAGACGCTGACGCCCAGCACGGGCTCGGTGAAGGTGGTCACCTGGCGCTCGAAATCACCGGTGGCCTCCGCGTACCACAGATTGTCCGGCCCGGCGAAGTCGCTTAAGAAAACGATGTAGCCCGCATCCGGCCCCCAGTCCGGCGAGTGCTCGTCCGAGAGCATCGCGCTGGTCAGGTTGAGGTTGATCGCCGTGCCGTCCACGGCGCTGACCGTCTTGCGCCAGATGTCGCGGCTTCCCGCGCTGCCCGCCGCCAGCAGCATCTGGGTGTCGAGCAGCGGATGCAGCGCCGGCTGCCAGCTGGTCAGCCCGAAGTCCCGGTCCTGGTCGACGGGGTCCGAGCCATCGGCGTTGACCATGATCAGCCGCCGCGGCTCGGCGCGGTCGCTGACGAAGATCAGCCGGTTGCTGATCGTCCGCGAGAACTGCGGCCCCGTATCGTTGTAGTCGTCAGGGGTGATCTGCACGGGCTCGGCCAGTTCCTCCAGCGCCTGGACCCAGATGCTCCAGCGCCCGCCGTCGCGGTACTGGAAGGCCAGCAGCTGGCCGTCGGCGGACAGCGTCGGCGACTGCTCGTCGCCAGGCAGCGCCGTCAGCTGGGTCAGCTCCGTGCCGTCGGGCAGAATCGAGAAGATGTCCCAGGCCCCGCCGGCGTCGGCGGCGAACACGATCAGCCCGCTGACGCGGTTCCACTCCGGATCGATGTGGCTCTGGGGTGCGATCTGGTCGCCGGTGGTGAAGGAAAGCTCGATCAGCTCCTCGCTGCGGCTGCCCGCCGCGTCGACGACGCCGCTGACGCTCAGTTGGTAGCCGGTCAGCAGCTCCCAGCCACCGGCCGCGCCGACCAGCAGATAGCGCCCGCTGACTCGCAGCTGCAGCTCCGCCTCCGGCACCACCGTCGCCACCACGCCTTCGTCAACGGCTCCCAGCGTCTCGTTGAACTCCAGCCGCACGGCGGCGTTGGGCGCATGGCCGGTCGCACCGTCGGCCGGTACGCTGCCGATGAACTGCGGCGGATAGACGTCGGCCGCCGAAGTGCGCAGCCGCCAGCGCACGGGCTGGCTCAGGGAGCCGCCGCCGAGGTCCTCGACATCGCCGGTCAGCTCGATCAGGATCTGCTGATCCGTCGGCAGCTGCAGCACGGGCGTCAGTGTCACCAGCGCGCCGTCGACCGCAACCGTCAGCTGGCCCACGTCCGGCGTGATCGTGAAGTCGTCCGCCGCCACGCTGGCCGGATCGAGCTCCGCGCTGAAGGTCAGCGTGAAGGCGGCGCTGAGCGGCGCCCCGCTGGCGTTGAGCGGCGGGGCCACCCCGACGGCCCGCAGCCCGTCGTCCGCCGCCGGCAGGGTGAAGCTCACAGTGCTGGTCGCGGCGCTCAGGTCGATCTGGCGGCAGTCGAAGCTGCCCGCCTGATCCTGCAGGCTGATGGTGTACTGCCCGGGCAGCAGATTGGGATAGCTGAAGCCGCCGTCGGCACCGGCGGTGGCCGGGTTCTGGCCCAGCAGCACCTCGGCGCCCCCGACCGGCAGTCCGGCCGCGTCGCGCACCGTGCCGCTGAGGGTCACCCGCGTTTCCGGCGTGGGTCCGGGGCCGGGATCGGGGTCGGCGCCCCCCCCGCCGCCGCAAGCCGCCAGCAGCAGCACGCCCAGCACCAGTGCTCCCGACCACGCCGTCAGGGCACGAATTCCAGCACGATCACTTCGGTTTCGTCGCGGGTCCACACAATAAACATACCCGCTGACCAGCGGCACGCCAACCGCCGGTTGCCGCCGGGCAGGTCCAGACCCACGGGATGCGACTGGTAGCCGCCGTCGCCGGGCAGCAGCATGGTCAGCGGCGCCTCCTCGCTGTGCGTCACCAGCAGCACCCGTCCGGCGTCGTCGACGGCGAAGTCCTGCAGCGCCGGCAGCGCCACAGAGTCCTGGGGGGCGGCCAGCCGCAGCCGCCGGAACGCGCCCTGGCTGCCCCGCCGGTAGAGCACCGCGCCCTGGTGGTACTCCAGCACGAACAGCGAGCCGTCGCTCAGCAGCTGGGCGCGGGTATAGACCGCCGGATCGTAGGGCAGCAGCGCAGCCAGATCCAGCGTGGCGGCGTGGTTGCCGTCGCGGTCGAAGCCCGCCAGCACCCCGCGCTCCGGCAGCGTTGCCCAGATCACGTTGCTTGCTCCCAGCGTCAGGTCGCCGACGCTCGACAGCGCCAGCAGCTGGCCGCCCGGCTCGGGCCAGGCCAGGTCGACGCCGCGGAAGATGTTGCCGTCGGGCCCGATGAAGAACACCTTGTGCGCTGCCTCGTCGAAGACCAGCAGGTTGCCGTCGGGCGCCGCCACGCAGGCGCTGGGCCTGAACCGCAGCTCGCGCCCGCCCTCGCGCAGGATGTGCTGGTGCAGCTCGCCGTCCAGCGTGTAGTCGGCGATCCGCCCGGCGTCGGGATAAAGCAGCAGCAGGTGGTCCGCGCCCAACAGCGCGGCGTCCACCACGCGCCCCGCCTCGGGTGTCAGCCGCGCGACGATCCTGAGCGTCTGGGCCGGGGCCTGCGACGGTAGCAGCAGCATAGCCGCCACCAGTGTGAGAGCAATCCCCGCCAGCCAATAGTTACCACAGCGCATCGAATCGCTCCTCCACAGCGGCCAGCCGCGCCAGGCCGGCCTTGCGGCGCTCGGCGACCGCCACCAGCACCTCGCGGCGGTCCTGCCACAGCCGCTTCAGGTCCTCGCGGGCCGTCTGCTCGTGCACCAGCGCCGGGAAGCAGTACGGATAGCCCATCTCGTAGCAGAAGGACTGCACCTTGGGATCGTAGGCCACCCCCAGCGCCGGAATGCCGCGGGCGGCGGCGGTCACCAGCCCGTGCAGCCGGTAGCCGATCACCAGCTGCGCCCCGCCGATCACCGCCAGCGCCGCGTTGCCGCGCCGCGCGCCATAGCCCGCCGCGTCGAACAGGCTGGCTTCCGGGATCCGCCCGGCCAACTCCTCGCAGTACCCGGCGTCCTGGCCGCCGTGCAGGGAGAGCAGCACCGTGCGCAGCCCGGTCAGCCGCGCCACCGTCTCCACCAGCCTGCCCAGCGCCTCGGGCTCGGTCGTGGCGTCGCCCGGGTGCGGCAGGTCACCGGTGCGCTTGGGGATCAGCAGCGCGTAGGGCTCGGCCAGTGCCGGCGACTCGGCGGCCTCACCGAGCGGCGCGAACGGGGGATCGAGCATCGGATCGCAGGCCAGGTGCAGCTCGGGCAGCCCCTTGAGCGGCCGGCTGCGCTGGCACCAGCCGTGGCTGTCCTCATCGCGGAGACTGAGCATCTGCACGCGGCGCAGGTAGCGCGGGGTCAGCCAGTCGGCGACCAGCGAACTCAGCGGCCCGATGCCCTGATTGAGCAGGTAAACGGGCACCTTGGCCCGCCGGAAGCGGCGGATCACCGCCAGGTAGTAGAGCAGGCTGCGCAGGCTGGTGGCGTCCTGCAGCAGGCTGCCGCCCGGCGCGATCAGCGCGGCGTACTCATCGCACTTCAGCCGCAGCACCTGGCGGCGGGGAATCAGCCTGGAGACCAGCGGCCGGACCTGCTCGCCCTCGCCGAAGCCGCCCAGCGGGTCCAGCTCGCCGGCGACGGTGATGTCCACCTGCAACCCATGCCCCTCAAGCCAGGCGCGGCGCCGCAGCAGCCAGCCGGCGAGCAGCGCGTCATCGCCGAAGTTGCCCGCGCCGAAGTAGCCCAGCAGCAGCACACGCGCCATGTCGCGGATTGTAGCAGCAATGGCCCCCGCGCGGCTGGGGTACAATCGGCACATGAGACTGCCGCACCTCGGCCTGGCGTTGACGCTGCTGCTGCTGGCGGGCTGCCCGAGGCCCAACGACGAACCACCGGCGGCGGACACACCGCCGCAGTTCCCGGTGGTGGACGAGGCCGAGGACTTCGGCGCGCTGATGCAGAATCAGCAGGGCGCGGCTAACGAACTGAAGCGCCTGCAGCGCCAGGTCACCGACCCGCCGCGCGGCGGGCTGGCCGGCATCGGCCTCCAGGACCAGCAGTTCACCATCAGCAGCCGGCTGGTGGATGGTCGCGCCGGGCTGGCGTTTACCGACAACGACACGGGCGAGGTGTGGACGCTGTGGGGCTGGGCCGATCAGGAGGCCCCCGCGCCGGAGATCACCGTGATCCGCGACGAGCCGACGATGGGCGGTTATCTGCTGGAGTTCAACCTCGGCGGCGCGGCGCTGACCGTGGCGCTGACGGCGCGCTGGGTGCAGGGCCGCTACCTGCAGGTAAACCGCGAGCTGCTGCTCGGCGGGCTCGATCACGAGCTGTGGCTGCCCGCGGACTACACCACCTGGGTGCTGGAGGGCCCGTGGCTGCCCTACCGGATGCTGCCCGGCGAGCGCGGACCCTGGGGCGTGGTCCCCGACCGGCAGGCCGACGGCCAATGGCACGCGCGCGGCTACCCGGCGGAGCTGATGTGCCCGGCGCTGGCCGCTTACGACGGCGAGCGCGGCTTCCTGCTCAGCGTCGCCGACGACCATCCGCTGGCGCTGGACCGCGCCTATGACTGCGCCTGGCGGGTCGACGCGGGCCGGCGGGCGGGCGAGCAGCTCTCTCTGGCCTACCGGGTCTACGACCCGACCCAGGATCGCTGCCACGAGGCGTTTCTGCCCAGCGGCCTGCCGCTCCGCGACTCGATCGCGCTGGAGCCCTTCCTCATTCATGCGGCCAGCGTCGACCCAACCCTGGTCTACGCCGAAACCGCCGAGATCATCACATTGCTGGTACAGATGACGCGCGTCTTCCAGTACGTGCCGCAGGCGCCCGGCCAGCTGCCCGCCGGCAGCGTGATCGTGCTGGACGACTGGGCGGCGACGGAGCAGGGCGAGCCGGGATTCATCGAGCGCGCCACCGGCCTGTGGGACGTATCCTGCGCGCTGGCCGGCGACCCGGACAGCCCGCCCGGCGTGCCGGGCACGGCGCTGGGAACGACCGGCGCCACGCTGCAGCAGCTGGGAATCCCGGTGCTGGGCTCGACCGCAGCGCCGATCTGGTTCGGGGGACCGGCCTCGGGCACCTCGCCACGGCAGGCCCTCGACGACGCCGGCGTCCCGATCATCAGCACGGACTGCCCGGGCAGTCAGCTCGTGAACATTCGCGCACCGCAGGTCGCAACGGAAGTGCTCTCTACGCTGGTCACCGGGCTGGCCGGCGAGCAAGCGGCGAGCGGCTATCTGTTCGGTGGCCCGATGCTGCCCGTCATCGAGCAGCAATCGCCCCAGCAGGGGCCGTACTACGTCAGCCACATGGCCGCCGAGGCGATGCTTCGGATGCGCTGCGCCGACGCCGTCCGCGAGGCACATCCCGAGGCCGTGCTGGGCGCCCGCGGCGGGCTGAGCTGGGCCCTGCCGGCCTATGCGGATATCTACCTCTGCGGCAGCGACTGCTTCAGGCTTGAAGGCAATACCGGAGGAGCCCTGCCCCACGCCAACCGGCTGGCCAACCTGCTCAGCTGGGGGATGTTCGGGGTGAGCCCCCGCATCGCCGTCAGCGAGGACAGCTTGGCTCAGCTGGTGATCGCCACCACGCCCGGCAGCCGCGGCCACCTGCTGCGCGGACCGATGCAGAGCCACGCGGGCTTCGAGGAGCTGGCCACCCACCAGCCGCAACTGCGCGAGGCGGCGGGCGAGCTGCTGATCGTACACAGCGCTCCGCAGCGGGCGGCCTACACCGGCGGCGGCGAGCGGCCGGCGGAGTGCGAGGAGCTCGTGGCGGTGCTGCCCGCCAGCTTCAGCGGCGCGCAGTCGATCTGGATCGCGTTTCACGGCCGGCGCGGGCAGGTGGAGGTGGACTCCTACAACAACCTGTCGGTCAGCTGGACGGGCGGTTTCTGGGAGACGCGGCTGCCGCCGGGCTACTGGAAGATCGAGCATCCCAGCCCGGACAAGGTCCAGGCCGGCGACGCCGTGCTGATCCGCAAGCAGCCACTGATGGGTGTGCCCAGCGAAAGCGGCACCTCGACCTAGCCCCGCGGATTCACCGTCCTAGCGCTTTCCGCAGCTGGCGCAGCGGTGGGCGCAGCCGGGGCAGGCGCGGTCGCCTTCGCGGCAGCGCTCGCAGCGACCGGGCGGGCAGACCGGCTCAGCATCGGCTGCTTCCTCGTCCCCGCCCGCGGTCTGGCAATCATCGGGCTGCTCCGCCAGGTCCGCCACGCGCGGATCCGGCACCTCGCCCTCGTAGTACGGCAGGAAGCAGCAGTACTCCGGCCCGTAGGGCAGGTACTTAAGCTGCGACTTTGGCTTGGCCGCCAGCACCTCGTTGAGCACGCGCCGCGCCAAGTTCTCCGTCAGCGTCAGGGTCCGGGGGAAGTCCTGCGCGCTGAAGCTGATGGTCAGCATGTAGTGCTGGTGGCCGTCGCGCCGCAGCACCCGTAGTTCGCCCTCGGTGAACCTGTAGGGTGTGGGCGGCGTTGCCAGCTCCGCGGCCAGCGCCACAACATTGCCATTGACGCGGCCGTCCTCCACCACCGTGGCCTCCGCTTCGATGGCGCCGCACTGCCAGCCGAGCGGGCTGATGATCGCAGCGCGGTAGGCCAGATACTCGCGGCGCGCGTTGTCCTTGTCCCTGGGATCGGTCAGCCCCAGCGGCGAGCGCACCTCGCTGAGCGCGTAGACGGACTCGCCGCGCTGCTCGCCGGCCGTCAGCGCCCGCAGATAGGCATAGTGCGCCGCCGTATCGAAGGCCAGCCTGAGCTCGTTTTCCGCCCCGATGCCCGACACCTGCCGCAGGCTGACCCTGGCCTCGTACCAATCGCCCGCCGGCAGGTCGGCGCGCAGCGTGATCTGCGAGAGGCCCTGGCGATCCTGCAGGTGGCGCGAGGCGGCATCGCCCAGCAGGCAGACATACGGCTCGTCCTCAATCACCCGCAGCCGGACGCCCGGCGGCGCAACCTGCGTATAGTCCAGCCCGCTGAGGATGGGCGCGCCAAGCAGCTCCGCCCCCCCGGCAGCCGGCAGCAGGGACAGGGCAGGTTTCAGGGGCCGTTTCACGACCTGCTTGCGCCCGCCCGCCCCGGCGGCTGACGGCACCGCCAGCAGCACGATGACCGCAGCCAGCACGACCCGCACGCAGTGGCATGCTCTCATGCCATCTCTATCGGCGGGCGCGGACCGCGCCTGCACGCCCAGAAGCGAAGGCCCCGGTTTCCCGGGGCCCTACCAAGTTAGGGGGGATGGTAAGCTGCGTTACGCCACTTGTGCGCAACACTATTAAAGACGTACCGCAGAAACGCGTTGTTCGCAACATATCTGGCCAAAATCACTGGAGAAGCGCATGGCTGAGCGGCTGAAACTGGCGATCATCGGCGATCCGCACCTGGCCGTTCCACGCGGCGAGCCGGACCACCGGCTGGAGGTCGATCCCGGCCGCAAGCTGCACGGCCTAAGCGTGGAACTCCTGACCGCCACCATCGACGAGATCAATGCCGCGGGCGGCGTGGACGCGACGCTGGTGCTGGGCGATCTGACCCGCGACAGTGAGGTTTTCAACCACGAGGTCGCCCGCGAGCAGCTGGCGCGCCTGGCGATGCCGTTCTATCTGGTGGCGGGTAACCACGACAACGTCCGCCGCCGCGCTAAGGGGGTCAGCTACCCGGATGAGCCGCGCCTCGACCGCCAGGGCTTCCAGGAGTTCTACCGCGGCGCCGGGCTGCCCGGCGACACCACGCGCTATGCCGTCGAGCTGCCGGGTGGGGTGGTGCTGGTGGTGCTGGACAGCAACTGCACGCTGGCGGAGCTGAAGCTGATCAAGGGCGGGCTGAAACGCCAGGACCACGGCTGGGTCAGCCAGTCCCAGCGCCGCTGGCTGCATCACGTGCTGGGCAACATCCGCCAGGTGGGCCGGCTGCCGCTGGTGGCCGTCCATCACAGCGTCACCGTGCAGTCGCCGGCCGAGCATCCCGGGCACCCGCTCTACGGCTTCTTCGACTTCTGGCGGATTCACGACGCCGAGCCGCTGCGCAAGGTGCTGGCGCGCCACCGCGTACCGCTGGTGCTGTCCGGCCACCTGCACGCCCAGAGCGCCGGTCGCCAGGGCGGGGTGCTCAACCTGGTCACCGCCGCCTCCGTCAGCTATCCCCACGCCTGGCGGCTGCTGACCGTCACCGACGATGCGATCCACGTTGAGTCCCACCCGCTCAGATCGATTCCCTCCTGCGCGGACCTGCAGGAGCAGTCGCGCAGCTGGCTGTCCGAGGGGATGGGCGAGATGATCGAGCAGGCCAGCCGCCGCATCCCGATGCTCTCGCGCCTGTCAAGCGGGCTCAGGGAGTTCATCATCGCCACCGAGTGGTGGCCGCGCTTCTGCGACGGCACGCTGGCCGGCTTTCGGGTACCCGCTGCGCTGGTCCCGGAGGGCAACAAGGTGACCACCGCGCTCTACGGCCGGGTGGTGAAGCTGCTCAACCAGTACGGCACCTGGAAAAACCGCTACCCCGATCCCAATGCGCTGACGATCCCGCTCAGCGCCGACTAGTCCGCCCGGCGGCCCAGCCGGGTGAAGTCCTGGGCGGCCAGCGAGGCGTCGAAGTCGTACGGCGTCAGCCGGTAGCCGGCCAGCTGCTCGCTGATCAGCAGCGACGGCGTGGCGTAGCCCAGGAAGGCGAACAGCGCCCGCTCCTCCAGCTGGCGCCCCAGCTTGCGGTAGATGATCCGCCGCGTCGTCTCGTCCCCCTCGGCCTGGGCCTCCTCCAGCACCGCGTCAATGCCGTCCTCGGCGAGCCAGGACCAGTTGCCGCCGAGGCCGGTCAGGCTGCCGTGCAGCATTGGATAGAAGCAGGCGTCGGGGTCCGGCCAGGCCGGGTAGACACGCCTGAGCACGATCTCGTGGTCGGCGGTCTCGATCCGTCCCATCAGGGTGGCGCGATCCTCGCCGTAGAGGGCCATCTTGACCGCGATCTCGCGCCAGTAGTCCAGCACGTCGCCCGCCAGTTTCTCGGTGCCCTCGCCCGCCACGACCGCGAGGTCCATCCCGCGCGGCAGCCGGATGCCCTGCTCGTGGTTGGCGGCCTTCATGGCGCGCCGCGCCTCCTCGATGCGGGGCGACAGCGGGTAGAGCGGCGACTGCACCAGTTCGGGATCGATGTAGTCGCGCAGCGCCGCCGGCAGGAAGTGCGGCCAGGGCCTCAGCATCTCGCCGTTCATCTCCGCCAGCAGGTCGAGGTCCAGCCCCCAGTTTATCGCCTGGCGGAGGCCCACCCGCGACTGGAACTGGACGTCGTCCCAGGGGAAGTGCGAGTAGTTGAACACGCAGAGCAGCATCGCCGCCGTCTCGTGGCGCACCAGCGCCGGCTCCAGCTCAGCGGGCACGGCTGCTCGCGGCGGCACGTTGGCGGCATCGAGACCGCCCTCGGTGAACAAGCGCACCTGCTCCGCGCGATCCGGCTCGCAGATGAAGCGCAGCTCCTCGAGCAGCGGCTGGCCGACCAGGGACTGCGGGTTGGGCCTGAGCGACAGCTCGGCGGGCCCCTCCTCGGGCGTGATGGTCTCCGCCACGACGAACGGTCCGTATGAGCCGCCAACGCCCAGCCCCGGCTGGCTGACCCACAGCGGCAGCAGCCGGTTCGGTCTGGTCAGCTCAATGGTGAGAACCGAATCCTCGAAGCTGATCCCCGAGATCTCCAGCGCCCGCCCGTCGCGGTAGTCGGCCGCCCCGATGACCAAATCAGCCAGCTGCGCCTGCAGGGGAGACGGCTCATCGCGCAGGATCTCCATCCAGTGCTGCTGCAGTGATCCTGCCAGCTGCTCCGGCTCGATCGCGCGCTCACTGTCCGCCGCCAGCTCAAAGGTCCACTCAGCACCGGAGTCGTCCGATTCCCAGCGGACTGCAAGGCCCGACAATACTTCACCGCCCGGGGTGACGCGGACCAAGGGCAGCTCGATGCAGCGCGCCAGCGCCCAGAGCCGCGGATCGCCGAGGTCATACCGGCCGTCCAGGCCCAGCTCACCGCCGTCGATCGTCAGCGGCAGCCGCACCACCCCGCCCGCCGCGGGCTCGACGACGGGGGCCGCGCCCGGCGCATCCGACCCGGCACCCGCGCCGCCGCCGGTGCCATCCGTGGACTCGCCGGTCGGGCAGCCGGCCAGCGCGATGATCGCCAGCACCATCAGCCAGTTCGTTGCTCTCATCATCATCCTCACCTCAGGACGCACTGAAGTCCTCGCGGTTTCACGGGGCGGGCGGCTCGCCGGACGGTGCATCCGCGATCGCCGCCACCAGTTCACGGCCCAGCCGCTCGATCGAGTAGTCCTCCAGCCTGAGCGCCGCCGCCTCCTGACGCAGCATCGGCAATGCCGCCAGGGCGGACTTCAGGCGCTGGCTGCACTCCCGCAGGCTCAGCCTGGTGGTGGCAATCCCCCCCGCGGCGATGCCCGCCATCACCGAACCGTCGGTCACCAGCGCCGGCGTGCCGTGGGCCAGCGCCTCGAGCACGGGATAGCCGAAGCCCTCCTCCGCGGAGAGGCTGACCAGCAAGTCCGCGTCGCGGTAGAGCTGGCTCAAGTCCGTGTCGCTGACGTGGCCGAGGTCATAGACCGCCGGCACAGGATCGCCCGCCGGACGCGGCAGCGGATGCGCCGCCTCCAGCACCAGCTTGCGCTCGCCCGGCGCGGTGTGATAGCTGCCATTCCCGCCCGCCAGGATCAACGAGCCGTGATAGTCGCCGCTGAGCACCAGCCGCCGGTAGACGTCAAGCAGCAGCGCGGTGTTCTTGCGCGAGCCCGCCACGCCCACGCTGAGCAGATAGCGGCCCGGCGAGCTGACGCCGTGGAGGCTGCCCCGCACCTGCAGCGGCACGTCGGCGCTCCGCTGATCCACGGCCAGCTTGAGCAGCCGCGGGCTGAGCGCGGGACGCACCACCCGCGCGTCGCACTCGTCACCAGGAAAGACCTGGCCCAGCAGTTCCGCCGTCCGCTGCGAGATGCACAGCAGCGTGGCCCGGCGCCGGATGCTGCGGCGAATCCCGCGCCGATAGAGGAAGCGCGCGCGCCAGCCGACGGTGGCCGGGCGGGTAAACGGCAGCAGATCGGGCAGCACCACCAGCTCGCGGGGGGCCAGCGGCCGCGGCGGCAAAGTGAAGTCGCAGCCCAGGTAGGCGTCCAGCTCCAGCGGTCCCAGTTGGCGCGGCAGATCGAACTCCTCCAGCAGCAGCCGGTTGAGCCCGCCCAGCGGGGCGTAGTGCGCCACGATGCCGGCGGGCGCATCGGCGTCACGCGTGGGAAGCTCACCGGCCAGCAGCGCCGCCTGGCGTCGATCGCGGAAGTAGACGTGCAGCTCCCAGTCCGGCGCGGCCCGGGCCAGGGCCAGCAGATAGGTGCGGCTGAGCCGTCCCAGCCCGCCGGGATTGCCTACCGCCAGTCCAGAGATACCGATGCGCACGGCAGCGCGATTATAGCCGCCATGCTATGCTGAGCAAATGCGATTGCTGGCGGCGGCACTGCTGGCCGTGGCTTTGGCGGGCTGCGTCCTGCCGGACCAGGCGGACAAGTCGATCCCAACCGACTCCCAGCCCGAGCGGATCACCGTACCCGAGTCGCCGTGGCTCAATCCCGCGGCGCGAGTTGACGACGCGCTGCGCCTGCGGACGCCCTGCGGCCTCGACCTGCGTCAGGCGAGCTACGTGCTGCCCGAGGGCGAGGATCAGCCGCCCGCGGCCCTGCTGCTGCTGCGCGACTACAGCGACCGGCGCGGCGACCGGCCCGACGCGCAGACCGCGGCGCTGCTGACCCTGGACGCCGGTACGAGCGACCTCATCGAAACCGGCGCGGATGTCTTGCCCTTCGCGGCGACGGTCAGCCCCAGCAAGCTGGCCTGGGCAGTGGCGTCCGCCGATTTCAGCGATGCGCCGACCGCCGATCAGGCCTCGATCGTGCTCGGCGGCGGCGGCGTCCTGGTCTTCCCGCCGGACGCTGAGGCGGACGAGCGCCTGCTGCCGCTGGGGTTCATCGACGATCACAGCCTGATCTGCCGCCGGGTGACGGCGATGCAGCTGGACAACGGGCTGCTGGCGGCCAGTCTGGACTGGCAGGGACCGGCCCGGCGCTACCGCGCGGCGGGCGGGCTATGGATCGACGATGACAGCGGGCTGTTCGCGGCCAACGCGCCGCGCTCCCGGCTGGCCGGATACACCATCGACTACGAGCCGGTGCTGCCCGCGCAGGCGACCATCAGCTACCGCACGGCGCTCAGCGCGCGCCCCGGCTCCGAGCAGGAACTGGCGGTGCTGCCCTACCACGTAAGCTACACCGCCTTCGAGTGGCGGCCACCACTCGCGTGGGTCTCCGAGAATCAGCTGGCCACGGTGCAGTTCCTGCCGGCCCCCGCGGGAGAGGAGCCGCGGGGCAACTACCAGGGGCTGTTCCGGCTGGTGGTGACCGACGTGCGCGACGCCGTCCCGGTGCTGGTGGAGGATCACCTGCCCGCCGGACTGCCCTTCGTCGCCGCAGACGGCGTGCTGTTCTATACGCGCCAGCATCCCGCCGGTGACGGCATGCAGTGGGAGCTGTGGGCGGCGAGCGTCGACGGCCTGAACAAGCAGCGCCTGTGGGCCAGTGACGGCGAGACGATCTACCTCTCGGTCGAAGACCAATACGGCGGCCGGCGCCTGCTGGTTCACCGCCAGATGGTGGACCTCAGCGGCGCCGACCCGGAGCTGCACAGCGAGCTGCGCGAGTTCAGCCTCGGCCCACTCAAGGGCGGCATGGTCAAGCTGGACCTCAGGCCGCGCCGCGCGATGCACGAGGAGCCCCCGGCGCCCGCCGGTGACGACCTGTTCAGCCTGCCCGCTGGTGACGGTCCGCCGCCGATCAGTATCCCGGATTAGCCGCGGCTAGCCGCCGTCAACCGCCTGCGGGAAGAACGGCGTCTCAGCCTCGCCGTCGATGACCACCTGATTGGCCAGCTGCCGGCCCTCGGCCACCATCGCGCCGGGACCGACAATGCACTCCCGCAGCCGGCAGCCGGCGCCGATCGACGCGCCGGGCAGCACCAGGCAGTCCTGCAGCCGGCAATCTTCCCCGATCGACGCGCCGCGCATCACGATCACGCGGTGGAAGAGGTCGACGCCGCTGCCCAGCCGCGCGCTCTTGCTCAGCATCACCAGGTCCTTGAAGATCGCGCAGTCGTCGCGCTGGCCCCACAGCCAGTCGTCGCTGCCGGTGTAGCGGCGCGCCAGCAGGGCGAAGTTGGCCTGGAAGTAGCTCTCGAAGGTGCCGATATCGATCCACAGCCCCTCGTGGGCGTAGTGCGACAGGCTGCCGTGCCGAGCCAGCAGGTGCGGAAAGGTCTGGCGCTCGATACTGACCGGCCGCCCGGCCGGAATCTCCCGGTAGGCCTCGTACTCCAGCACGTAGACTCCGGCGTTGATGAAGTGCGGCCCCTCGCCCAGCTCGCCCTCGGGCTTCTCACTGAAGCCCAGCAACCGGTCACCCTCGACCCTCAGCAGGCCGTATCGCGATGGGTCGGGCACGGCGAAGCCGACGACCGTCGCCGGGCGGCCGCCGTCCCGATGACGCTTCACCACCTCCTGAATCCTGATCGCGCTGAGGATGTCGGCGTTGAGCACCACCACCGGCTCGCCGCCCAGGTAGTCTCGCGCCTCGGCGATCGCACCGGCGGTGCCCCGCGGGGTGGGCTCGATGCTGAAGTGGAAGCTGAGCCCGCCGCTGTAGCCCTCGACGAAGTAGCGCAGCTGCTCCACCAGATGCCCCGCCGCCAGCACGATCTCGCCGATGCCGGCCAGCGCCAGCTGGGTGATCTGGTAGTGCAAAATCTCGCGGTCGCAGACCGGCAGCAGCGACTTGGGCAGCGTCTTGCTCAGCGGCGCCAGCCGCGTCGCCTGACCCCCGATTAGCAGCAGGGCTTTCACGGGGCTATTGTAGCGGCGCGCGCCGGTCGATCAGCATGCAGTCGCCGTAGCTGTAGAAGCGATAGCGCTCGGCGATGGCGTGCCGGTAGGCCCGGCGCAGCAGCTGCTCCCCGCCGAAGGCGTAGACCAGCGCCAGCAGCGTCGAGCGCGGCAGGTGGAAGTTGGTCAGCAGCAGCTCGCAGGCGCTGGTGCCCCGCCCGGGGTAAATGAAGGCCCGGGTCATTCCAGTGGTTGCGGCCCCTTCTGACCCGGCCAGCGTATGCAGCACTCGCAGGCTGGTGGTGCCCACCGCCAGCACCGGCTCTCCGTTCGCCCGTCGCCGGCTGTATTCTTCTGTGAATTGCGCCTCAACGCTGTACGCTTCCTCATGCATGTCGTGCTGCGCCAGATCGTCCACCCGCACCGGCGCGAAGGTGCCGAGGCCGACATGGAGCGTCACCCGCCGCAGCGAATGCCCACGCTCCCCGAGCACACCCAACATCGCCTCATCGAAGTGCAGCCCGGCCGTCGGCGCCGCCACCGAGCCGTCCCGTTCGGCGTAGACCGTCTGGTAGCGCTGGTGGTCCTCGGCCAGCCGCGCCGCCGTGTCCGGCGAGTCCGCGCTGCGCTTGATGTACGGCGGCGTCGGCGGCAGGCCGTGCTCCTCCAGGTAGCGCGTCAGCGCCTCAAACGAGGCCGGCTCGCCGGCTGCGTCCAGGTAGCGCACGCGGAGACCGTCCAGCGCCTTGGGCTCAAGCAGCTCGCAGCGCCACCCACCGGGCAGCAGCACGCGCTCGCCGGCGGGCTGGCCGGCACCGCTGCCGATCACCGCCTCGCAGACGCCGTCCCCCAGCCAGCGGTGGAACAGCACCTCGACGCGGCCCCCGCCCTGCCCCAGCTCGCCGACCGGACGCCGGCCATAGACGCGCGCGGGCACCACCCGGCTGTCGTTGAGCACGATCAGCGTATCGGGCGGCAACAACTCGGGCAGCTCCGTGAACCGCCGGTCCGTGATGGCCCCGCTGACTACCTCGATATGCAGCAGTCGCGATTCGGTACGTCCGCGCAGCGGCTGCTGGGCGATCAGCTCCGGCGGGAGTTCGTAATCCAGACGGGACACTGCATAGGAAGGTCGATCTGGGCTGCCGGGGTCATGGTGGGACGGGTCTCCGTGCCCGTCCCCTGTGAATACCCATACCCAGGCATAGCGACCTGACTCAGGCCACCGCTTCCTCGGGTTGTTCAGGATGTACTGGCACTTCTCCCAGAACTCATCCTCGTCTCTGACAATACGGTCGAAGTACTCGTCCTGCCACAGCGCCCCCGTCCTGCCGTGCTCACGCTGCAGGCGATAAGCCGTGTAGGACTTCCAAGAGTAAACGATTGACTCCAGTGCGTGATCAGCCGTCGGCCTGGCAATGACATGAACGTGATCATCCATAACCACATACGCATAGAGCTCGAATCGCTCTCCCGCGAAATGCCTGACGACTTCTACTACTACGCTGCGTTCATCTGCGCTGAGAAGCTGCTGCCTCGGATGAAGCCGCCACGTGACGAAGTAGACTGAACCCGGAACACGCCAGTGAGGCAAGTGTCTTACGTAGGATCGCAACCCGGATTCGTCACTCGCGCCGATGCCGTCACTGCTCATGCCTATGCCCTGCTAATTGCGCTCCAAGGTCGCCTCGCCTGTCGCTGCGGACGGGCACGGAGACCCGTCCCACCGTAGACCCACTCCTGAATCACACAAACGGCACACCATTTTCCTGCGGGGTGAGCTCCGGGAGACGCGGCATGTAGGGCCGCAGCACCTGGGGAATCGTCACCGTGCCGGCCGGCGTCTGATAGGTCTCGATCAGCGCGATCACCAGCCGCGGCAGCGCCGTGCCTGAGGCGTTGAGCAGGTGCGGGAACACCGGCTTGTCGCCCTTGCTCCGCCGGATTCGCAGATTCATCCGCCGCGCCTGGTACTCCGCGGTGTTGGAGGCCGAGCTGATCTCACGCCAGGCGTCCTCCGCCGGGCAGTGGACCTCCAGGTCGTAGGTCTTGGCGCTGCCGAAGGTCATGTCGCCGGTGGGCAGCACCTTGCGGCGGTAGGGCAGCTCCAGCAGTTCCAGGATGTGCTCCGCCTCGCGGGTCAGATCCTCCAGGTCGTCCCAGCCATGCTCGGGATCGGCGATGCGGACCAGTTCCACCTTGTCGAACTGGTGCACGCGGGTCAGGCCGCGCGCCTCCTTGCCGTAGCTGCCCGCTTCGACGCGCCAGCAGGGACTGTAGGCGCAGAGCTTGATCGGCAGCGCCGGGGCTTCCAGGATGGTGTCGCGGTAGTAGTTGCAGATCGTCACTTCGGCGGTGGGGATCAGATAGAAGTGCGGACCATCCGGCGCGTCGTCCGGCGGCGGCACCCCCTCCACGCTGACGTGATACATCTCGGAGCCGAACTTGGGCAGCTGGCCCGTGCCGACCGCGCAGCGCGGATGGACCATGAACGGCGTGCGCAGCTCGGTGTAGCCGTGCTCGGCGGCGTGCACATCCAGCATCAGGTTGATCAGCGCCCGCTGCAGCACCGCCCCCTGGCCGTGCATCACCGGGAATCCCCCGCCCGCCAGCCGCGCCCCGGCCTCGAAGTTGACCAGCCTGAGCCGCTGGCACAGCTCGACGTGATCGAGCGGCTCGAAGTCGAAATCGCGCGGCTCGCCCCACTCCTTGACCACCTCGGCGCACTCCTCGCCACCGACCGGAACCGACTCGTGGGTCAGGTTGGGCATCGCCAGCAGCAGCTGCTGCTCGCGCGCATCGAGTTCGGCGAAGCTGGCCTCCTCCGCACCGAGGGTCTCCTTGTACTTCCTGACCTCCGACTTGGCATACTCGGCTTCATCAGTGAGACCATCCTTGATCAGCCGCCCGATGTCCTTACTGAGAGTCCCAATGGCGTTGCGCAGGCTATCCAAGCTTGCTTGCGCTTCTCGCCTCTCCTTATCCAGCGCCAGAAACTCATCCACCTGGGCGGCGAACTCCTCGCCACGGCGGGCCAGGCCTTGTTTCACGGACTCGGGATCAGCGCGCAGCAGCTTCTTATCGAGCATTGAGATACCCTATGACGTCCCCCGGTTTGACGGTGCCCTGGGTGATCTCCTTGACGACCAGCACCCCGCTGGCGGGCGACTCGCAGACCACCGTCGCCTTGTCCGCCTCGACCTCGAACAGGTCCTCGCCGACCTCGACCTCGTCGTCCAGCTCCTTCAGCCACAAGCCGAAGTGGATCTCCTTGCTGTCCATGCCGAGGTCCGGCACCTTGATTTCGATCTTGGCCATCCTAGCTCTCCAGCGCGGCACGCCGCTCGGCCGCCAGCTGTTTGACAAGCTCCGCGATCTCGCGGGTGTCCGTTCCGGGTCCCATCACCCGTTTCACGCCGGCCTTAAGCAGCGCCGCGGCATCCTGCTCGGGGATGATCCCCCCGGCCAGCACCGGCGTGCCATCCAGTCCGGCGTCGCGCATCGCGCTGAGCACGCGCGGGATCAGCGCCAGGTGCGCGCCGGACAGAATCGAGAGCAGCACCACGTCCGGATCCTCCTGCTGGCAGGCGCGCACGATCATCTCGGGCGTCTGGTGCAGGCCGGTGTAGATCACCTCGATGCCGGCGTCGCGCAGCGCCCGGGCCACCACGCGCGCGCCGCGGTCATGGCCGTCCAGCCCAGGCTTGGCCACGATCGCGCGGTAGGTTGCCTGCGCGGTTGTCATGGCTGAGATTGTAACATCGCGGCGGGCCCACGGGTCCCCGGCCGCACCGCCGGCCTGCTACCTGGTGCCCGTAACCTTGCGATAGATCCTGGCCCAGGCCTCGACTGTGCCGTCCAGCGAGAACTCCCGCTCCAGCCGCTCCCGCCCCGCCTCGGCCAGACTGCGGCGCAGCTCCTCGCTGGCCATCAACCGCTCAAGCCCCGCCGCCCAGGCCGCGGGCGTGTTGTCCACCAGCAGACCGTCCACCCCGTCGCGCACCAGTTCCTGCACGCCGGAGACGCGGCTGGCGATCACCGCGGTGCGCGTGTTCCAGGCCTCCAGAATGGTGTTGGGCATCCCCTCGTGGTCGGTGGGCAGCGCCAGAATCTCGGCCGCCGCCAGATAGGGACTGACCTCCGGCACCTCACCCAGGCAGGCGACGCCGGTCAGCCCACGCTGCTCGACCTCGCGGCGAAACTCCGCCGTCCCCGTACCGAAACCGAGGAAGCGCAACTCGAAGTCGCCGCGGTCGCCGAGCAGCACCGCCGCGTCAAGCAGCAGGTCCGGGCGCTTGCCGTTGCGCGTCCAGGTGAATGCGCCGTGCCGCGTGATCGTCACCAGGCCGGACCGCTCGGGCCACGGCCCGTCGTAGATCCGCTTGCCGTTGTTGATGTACGGCGCGGCGGCGGGATCCTGCCGGAACCTGCCGGCGAGGTATTGCCGCGAGGCCGCGCTGCAGAACACGATCGCCGCCGCCTTGCCGTAGAAGCAGCGGTCGAGCTGCCTCTTCCAGCCCAGGACGCCGTCGCGCAGCTGGGTGAAGTGGATCGAGGCCACCAGCGGCACGCATCCGCCCGCCAGCACCGCCGCGTAAGTAGCGTGCCAGATCAGCGCATGCACGCAGTCGTAGTCGGCCAGGATGGGCCGCAGTCTCCGCGCGGCGCTGAGCAGCCCCAGCGGCGACTTGGGCAGATCCAGCGCGTGGTGCACTACCCCCTCGGGCACCGTCATGGAGAAGCCCGAGCGGGGCTGGTACATGGTGGCCAGATCGACCTCAATCTGGTGCCAGTCGCGCTCCTGCTGGAAGCGCTCCATGACCTCCAGGCACTGGCGCACGCCGCCGCCCGTGGCCAGGTCGGGCAGGATGCGCAGCACCTTGAGCGGCTGGGTCGGCACGCGGCAATTCTAGCACCGCTGAACCCCGCCCGGCCGCCGGTCAGTAATCCGACGGCGGCCTCAGCCCTGATACAATGGCGCCGTGGAGAAACGGGAGACCTGGGCTGAGCCGGGGCCGGCCTGGTCCGGCGCCGGGCGCTGGCTGCGCCTGCGGGACGCGCTGGTGACGCTGCTCCTGATTCTGCTGTTTCACGACCTGTTCATCCGCATTCTGGGCACCGAGCTGGCCCCGCTGCTGACCGGCTTCCGCATCCCCCCGCTGCCCTGGCGCGACGCCGTGCTGCTGGCCCTGCTGCTGATGGGCGTCTGGCGGATGGCGGCCGACCCCACCTGGCGGCGGCGCTTCGCCGTACCCTACGTCTGGTGGCAGGTGGTCTGCCTGCTGGTCTGCGCGGCGTTTCTCAGCCTGCAGCTGGATTCGATGGCCCAGGCCAATGAGATCAAGGGCCTGCTCTACCCGTTGCTGGCCTTCGGCACCGGCATCCTGACCGGCTTCGACTGGCGCAAGGTGCGCGCCGCCCTGCTGGTCATCGCCGCCGTCAACATCGCCGCCGCCCTGATCATCAGCCTGCTGTTCATGGACCAGTACCGGCTGTGGATGGACGCCTACCGCACCGTCTTCGGTGAATCGGCGGCGCTGACCTTCGGCAAGTTCGAGCAGCTGGTCGTCGTGCCGATGCCGCTGATCCTGGAACGGACGGTGATGACCGCGCTGTTCGTGGTGGCGGGCGCGATCGCGTGGCACCAGACACTGAGCGGCCGGGCCACGCTCCGGCTCCGGATCGCCTACGCGCTGCTGGCCGCCGGCTCGCTCTACATGGTGCTGGCCAGCTTCAGCCGCGGCGGCATCTTGACGATGTTCGCCATCTACATCTGGCTCTACGTGGTCTGGGCGATCAAGTGCTCGCGAAGCGCACCAGTACCCACCGCATGGGCAGCCCGCGCGATTGTGCTGGCGCTGGCAGCAGTCCTGTCGGTAGGTCTGCTGACGGCTGTTGCTGTCCGCAATGCCTACGGCATCGACCTGCTCGATCCGACCAACCTGATCTCGGCCACCCGTGCCGGCCGGATCACGATCTGGTCGCGGGTCGCCGACGATATCACGCGCCAGCACGGCTGGCTGACCGGCATCAAGCCCTCCTATCGCACCGCCCGCGCCTCGATCGTGTTCGGCGCCCGTGGCGGCCAGGCCTGGAGCGAGTGGGCTTACTACACGGTGGACAACGCCTATCTGTACATCGTGATGCACGGTGGGCTGTTCGCGCTGGCGGCGCTGCTGGCGTTCGTGACGCTCGCCGCGGTGCAGCTGGCCCGGCGAGGGCTGCAGCCGGAACTGGCAGTCCTGGTCAGCGGCTGCCTGATCTGGTGGATGCTGGCCACCAGCCCCCTGATCGTGGCGCTGGCACTGCTGATCGGCGGCGGCCGCCTGGGCAACCTGGAACTGGCTCCGCCGGCGGTCGAGCCTGCTGCCACGGTGTCGCAGCACAGCGCCCACCCGGCGTTGCAGCGGGGCTAGCGTTAGGCGGTCAGATCGCGGTACTGGACCAGCTTGCCCGAAGTGCAGCGATCGAGCTTCTCGAAGCGCGCCACTGTGACCCGGGCGCCCTCCAGCAGCCTCGCGGCCGCCTCGATCAGCCCGGCGCGCGCCTCGTCCGACAGCTCCTCTCCGCGATAGCGCAGCTCGAAGCTGCTTGCGCCGGTCCTCAGCACCTGAAACTGGTGCACCGCCGGGTAGTCCTTGAGCAGGTGGTTGAAGAACAGGGCGCTGATCTTGCTGCCCGACGGCAGCGTGAACAGCGCGGCGACCCTGCCCGCCAGTTCCGTCAGGCACGGTCCGCGACGGCCACAGGCGCAGTCCCGCCATTCGATGGCGCCGATGTCGCCGATCTCGTAGCGGATCAGCGGCGTGACCTCGTTGAACAGGTCGGTGACCAGCAGGCTGCCGGTCTCACCCGCCGGCAGCGCCTCGTGCGTCTCGGGATCGACGACCTCGACGACGTAGCGCGGGTTGACGTGGCGGCTGCCCCGTGCGCACTCCGCCGCGATCGAGCTGCACTCGCGGCTGCCGTAGTGGTCGCGCAGCTGGACGCCGAATGCCTCGCGGAACACCGCGCGCTGGGCGTCCGCCAGTGACTCCGCACCAACCCAGGCCGCCCTGACGTGGCCGGGCCCCAGCTGCCAGCCGCGCTCCAGCATCACGCGCGCGCACTCGATAAGCAGCGAGGTGAAGCCGTAGACGGCGCAGCCGGGCCGCTCCCAGACGGCTTCCGCGAAGCTCTCGTACTCGGCCTGGCCCGGCGCGTAGGCCCCGAAGACCGCGGTGTCCTGCAACCACCCACGCAGCCCGCGCGCCTCCTGCTCGGCACGGCCGATGTCACGCTCGCTGCCCCACAGGCACAGGCGCTCCATCCCCGGCCGCCAGCCCAGGATGTGGTGCATGGCGTAGACGGCTCCGCCCGCCAGGCGGTCCAGACGCTGGCTTCGCAGGTACTTGACCGGCTCGCCGGTCGAGCCCCCGGTCGCGTAGGAATAGACATCCGGCCGGGCCACCAGCAGCTTGCTGAGTCTGGGCCACAGCTCGCGCAGATCCCGCCTGGTCAGCACCGGCAGCCACCGCAGAGCGGCAGCGCCGGCCGCGGCGCTGAAGCGCTGAAATGCCGGAGCATCGCAAAAGCCGTTGCGGCGCAGACCTGCGATCAGCTGCTCCAATCGCGCAAGCTCCCGGGCCTCGCGCGCGTCGCGATCCAGCCGTAGTCCGGTCTCACACCAGCGCGTCCCCCGCGCATAGTCCGGAGTGGCGTAGCGCCGCCAGGCATAGATCCCGCGCTGCAGCTGTGACCTGATACCCGCCAAACCGACAACCTCTATCGCCACCGTTTCGGTGGCCAGCACTCGGCCAATTCTAGCAGCCCCGGCTGCCGGGCTATAATGCGGGCGATGCCGCCCGAGCCGCTGAAGACACTGCTGGTGGTTCCCAGTATCGACCCGCTGGGCAGACTCAGCGCCGGCGGCGCCGAGCGGATGGCGCGCAACCTGTGCCTGGCCTTCGACCGCAGCCGCGTCACCCCGCTGCTGCTGACCTATGTGCCGCACGAGGGCCTGGACACCGAGCTGGCGGCGGCCGGCGTGCGCAGCTTCGTGCTGCCCAAGCGCGCCAAGCTGGACCTCAGGCTGCTGTGGGGGCTGAGGCGGTTGATCGTGCAGGAGCGCATCGACGCCGTGCTCAGCATGTACCAGACCGTCAACCTCTACAACCTGCTGGCGACGCCGACGGTGCGCGGCGTGGGCTGCCTCATTCGCGTGGCGCGGGTCGGCCTGCCGCGCCGTATCGTGCAGACCGAGGGGCGGCTCAGCCATCGCGCGGATTTTCTGCTGTTCAACTCAGAAGCCGCGGCGGCGGCGGTCAGAGGCAAGTACACTATCCCGCCCGAACGCTTCCGCATCATCCCCAACGGCTGTGATACGCGGCGCTTCGCCCATGTGCCCTATGAGCGACGAGCCGCCAGTCGCGAGGCCCTGGGCCTGCCGGTCGACGCCTTCGTGCTCTACACCCCCAACCGTATCCACGCCAACAAGGGGCAGGACCTGCTGGCGGCGGCATTGGCGGGCAGCCCCGACCTGCTGGAAAAGCACAACGTGGTCTGGGTCAACACCGGAGCGGTTCAGGACCGCCAGCTGGCGGCCGCGATTCGCTCCACCTGCGCCCCCCTGGGCGAACGCGTCCGGTTGCTGCCGCCGACGGACGAGCCCGAGGCCTGGATCGCCGCCAGCGACGCCGTGGTGATCCCCAGCCGCACCGAGTCGTTTCCCAACACGCTGCTGGAGACCGCCAGCGTCGGACGGCCGGCGCTGGTTACGGCCTGCGGCGCTGCGCGCGAGGTGGCTCCCCAGCTGGGCGCCTTGCTGGTGGAGCCGGACTCCGCCGAGGCCCTGAGCGACGGCCTGCGCACGCTGCTCGCCATGCCCGCGTCCGAGTTGAGCACACGAGGAGCAGCGGCCGCCGAGGTGGTGCGGACACGCTACTCGATCGCCGCCGCCGCGGATCGCTACGCCGACGCGATCGCGGAGGCCGCGGCCCGCCGCCGAAGGCCACGCCGTTAGCACCGCCGGGGCGCAACTGCTAGTATGGCTGCCGGAGTAATGCCGATGGCGCTGGGTCCGGTCAAACACAGGCTGCTGGGTTCGCACCGCCAGTTCGCCCACGTAGTCAGGGAGTTGAACCCATGAGCGAGGTCCGCGGGGTCGGACGTGAAGCCCTGATCTACGTGCTGGCGACCAGCGGCCAGGCCCTCGCGGCGCTGGCCGCCTTCTACCTGTTCTCACGCCTGCTGGCACCCGGCGAGTATGGCTACTACTTCGTGGTGCTCGCCGCCGCGGAGATGACCAACGGCATCGCCGTCGGCTGGATCAACGTCACGCTGGTACGCCAGCACCCGGCGACGACCGCCACCGAGCGCCCGCTGCTGCTGGGAAACCTGGCAATCACCTTCCTGCTGACCGCCGCTGTGCTGGCACTGCTGGCGCTGCTCGCCTCGCTGGCCCTGGCGGCCTTCGGCGCCGACGCCTCGCTGCCCTGGCTGGTGCTGACACTGGTGCTGCCGATGGGCGCGCTGAGCATGTCGCAGTGGCTGTTTCGCGCCCAGCGGCGCCCGGTGTTCTTCCTCGGCACGCTGCTGATCGTGGCCGTCGTCCGGCTGCTGCTCGGCTGGGCGCTGCTGAGCTACGTGGCCAACACCGGGCGCACCCTGGTGCTGGTGCAGACCTGCGCCGTGCTGCTGACATTCATCTGGGCGGCAACCCAGGTGCGCGAGCCGGTGCGATTCCTGCGCGGCAGCGTCAGCTGGACGGCGATCAAGCCGGTCCTCGGCTACGGCCTGCCACTGGCGCTGGTCAATACCGGCACGGCGCTGATGAACACCGCCGGCCGGCTGATCCTGGGTCTGCTGGCCGGCGCCGGGGCGGTGGGCATCTTCGCGCCGGCCAACCAGCTCAGCCGCCAGCTGATCGAGATGGGGGTCCGCCCGCTGACGATGGCCTTCGTGCCGGTCAGCTACCGGATCTTCGAGCGCGACGGCGAGCATGCGGCCAGGCGCGCTCTGCACCACACCGCCGCCCTGCTGGTCACGATCGCCACCGGAATGGGCCTGACGCTGTTCCTGCTGCGCCACGCGATCGTCGACGCGCTGCTGGACCCCGCCTATGCGTCCGCCGCCGACCTGATCGGCTACCTGGCCCCCGCGCTGGCGCTCTCGATGCTGCATCCGCTGCTGATCAAGTCCTTCGAGTTCGCCCGGCAGACCGGGGCGCTGTCCTGGTACACGCTGCTGGCGGGCGTGCTGAACGTAGCGCTCAACTTCGCGCTGATCCCGTGGCTGGGAGCGGCCGGGGCGGCGCTGGCGGCGCTGCTGGCCTACGGCGCCTACTGCGGCGTCACCTACCTCGGCGCCCAGCGCCACTTCCGCTGGGGCTTCCCCTGGCTGCAGCCGCTGGCGGTGGCGATCCCGATCGGCGTGCTGCTAACACTCAACCAGGCTGTGCCGTCGCCACGCGGCGTGCTGCCGACGGTCGCCTACGTGCTGGGCTACATCGCGCTATACGCACTCACCGCCCTGCTCTGCCTGCGTCTCGGACCTCGCCCGTGGCGCGAGCAGCTTGCGTTCCTGCGCACGCTGTTCCGCGCCCCGCAGGCCGGTTCGGCACCGGCCGGAGCGGGCACAGATCAACCCTCCCAGCAGGTATAATGCACACTCCCGTGCGCCCGAGCGGCGCCACGCGGTGGGAAGCGGAAGGGCCTGATGGGTAACACGACACGCACGATGGGGGCGCTGGGGCTGCTGCGCTGCTACGGACTCCGCGGCATCATCCTGTTCCTCGTACTGGCCGCGATCATCGGCAGCCTGCAGCTGTGTGCGCCGCCGGTCTACTCCGCCCGCGCCACCGCCCAGGTCGGCTCGCTGCCCAGTTCACCACTGGCCAGCCCAATGGCGCTGCTGTCCAGCGACAACATCGAGGACGAACTGGCGGTGCTGGAGTCCGTGGCGATCCGCCAGCACACCTCGGACCTGCTGCACCTTGAGTGCCGGCCGGAACCCGCCTGGCAGCCCAGCCCCTTCGGCTATCAGTTCGGGCGCGTGATGGCGTTCATCTTCCGGCTGCGCCGTCCGCTGGACTACGGCAAGCTGGCTTACCCGACCACCACACAGCTGGAGTTGGACTACGACAAGGTGGCCAAGCAGCGGCTGCTGATCAGCCTGGACGGTGAGGGCAGCTACACGCTCAGCGTCGGGCGTCGCCAGGTGGACACCAAGCCAGTCGGCGAGCCGCTGAGCACCACCGGCCTGAGCATTGCGCTGGACGGCTTCACCCCTGGCCGCGCCCAGCGCTGGCGGCTTTGCCTCACCGAGCCCGGCCAGGAGGCGGCGGCGCTGCGCGACGCCGTGACCGTCCTGCGCGTCGGCGCGCGCAGCAACACGGTCGGAATCGGCTGCGAGGCGCCGCACCCCGAACTGGCGGCGCGCATCGTCAACACCATGATGGACTACTACATCCAGCGCGACGTGGAGGTCAAGCAGCGCAGCTCCAGCGAGATGCTGGTCTACATCGACCAGCAGATCGAGACGGTGGACGCGCAGCTGGACGGGCAGCGCGCCGCGATGAACGAGCTGCTGGGCGACCGCGGCAACCTGATCGCCAGCGGCGGGCCGGAACTGGTCTCCGGCTCCTATCTGACGTCCCAGGACCGCCTGTCGGCGCTGCTCACCGAGCGCGCCCAGGTGCAGCAGCTGCGCACGCGCCTGGACGGCGATCAACCGCTGACCGGCTATCACGACTCGCTGGTACTGGACCGGCCGGTGGAGACCGAGATCGCCCAGTCGATCCTGAGCAGCGAGCAGCTGCTCGCCGAGGAACTGCTGGTCAAGACCGACGAGCACCCCGATGTTCAGGAGCTGCGCCAGACGATCGCCAGCCAGCGCGCTTCGCTGGCTCAGTTGCTGGACGAGAGCCTCGGCCAGCTGGAGCAGCGCGTCAGCGCCACCCGTCGCGACATGGGACGCTACGAGGCCCTGCTCGACCTCTCACCCGAGGCCAAGGTGGAACTGGGGCGGCTCAACAGCGAGATCGCCATCGCCACCGAGATACTGGCCACGCTGTACGCCGAGCGCCAACAGGCGGCGCTGCAGCAAGAGTCCGACGTCTCGCCCATCACAGTCCTTGATCGGGGCGTTCCCAACCACCGGCCCGCGCGGCCACGGCTCAGCATGGCGGCCTTCACTTCGGTGATCGCGGCACTGCTGCTGACGGCGGCAGTGCTGCTGGCCGCCGGACTGCTGGATCGCGATCTGCGGGACCCCGCCGCGTTGAGCGTGCGCTTCGGCGCCCCCCTGCTGGCGATTCTGGACGCTGCCGGCCAACCCGCCACGCCGCTGGAGGCCAAACGGCTGCGTTTGCGGGCAACCGGGCTCCTCCAAGACACTGACCAGCAGCTGGCCCTCGTCGCGATGCACAACGGCGAGCACGCCACCCGGGCGCTGGCGACGCTCAAGCTGGTGCTGGCCGAGTCCGGCCCGTCCGCCGACGAACTCAGCCAGCGGCTGCGCGCCGCCGCGGGCACGGGCAGTGAGGCGCTCTATGACTCGGCGCTGGGCCTGGGGGCCGCCGTGGTACTGATAACATCGCCCGGCCGCCGCAGACTGACTGAGCTGGCGGTGGTGGTCGCCGAACTGCGGGAGCTGGGCCATACACTGGCCGGCTTCGTTTTCATCACCACCTAGCTGCCGACCCCGCTCAGGGATCGCCCGTCAGGGATACCCCGATTGCCACGCTGCAGGTTTGGGCGGACAATACGAATGAGGCTGAAGGCAGCCTCTGCCCCCACCTACTCCAACCCCCGCGGCGCACGTCAGCGCGCGGAGGCTGGTGGTGGGGTGCAGCCGACGCGAACTCCGGCGAGCCACGGGCACGGCTGGGCCGCATGGTGGTTGCGGAATTAGCGTCAGACGGGACAATACACCTAGAACCAGGGTACAGGTTCTGTGTACTCTCAGCCTGTACCTGGCATGAGGAGCTTGTCATGGCCAAGAGCGTTGCCGAGTTCATGGATCCCATCATCAAGGACACGCCCGGTGAAGCGGAGTTCCACCAGGCCGTCCACGAGGTCGCGGAATCGATCCTGCCGATCCTGGACCGCCATCCTGAGTTTCAACAAGCGCGCATCCTGGAGCGGATGACGGAGCCGGAGCGCATCATCATCTTCCGCGTGCCCTGGGTGGACGACCAGGGGGAAATCCGCGTCAACCGCGGCTTCCGTGTCAAGATGAACAGCGCGATCGGCCCCTTCAAGGGCGGGCTGCGCTTCGATAAATCCGTCAATTTGGGCATCCTGAAGTTCCTGGCTTTCGAGCAGGTGCTGAAGAACTCGTTGACCACGCTGCCGATGGGCGGCGGCAAGGGCGGCGCCAACTTCGACCCGATCGGCAAGAGCGACGGCGAAGTAATGCGCTTTTGCCAGTCATTCATGACGGAGCTGTACCGCCACATCGGCCCCGATACCGACATACCGGCGGGGGATATCGGTGTCGGCGCCCGCGAGATCGGCTATCTCTACGGCCAGTACAAACGCATCAGCGAGGAGTTCCACGGCGTCCTGACGGGCAAAGGCCACGAATGGGGCGGCAGCCTGATCCGGCCCGAAGCGACCGGCTACGGCGCGGTGTTCTTCGCCAGTGAGATGCTCAAGACCCGCGGCGAATCCGTGCGCGGCAAGACCTGTCTGGTCTCCGGCGCCGGCAACGTGGCCCAGCACGCCGTCGAGAAGATCAACCAGATCGGCGGCAAGGTGATCGCGATGTGCGACATCCGCGGCGCGGTCCACGACCCCGACGGTATCGACCAGGAGAAGCTGGCGTGGATCAAGGAACTGGTTTACGTCAAGCGCGGCTTCCTGGACCAGTACGCCGAGCACTTCGGCTGCGAGTATCTGCCCAAGCGCAACGTCTGGCAGATTCCGGGGGCCGAGCTGGCGTTCCCCTGCGCCACCCAGAACGAGCTGCAGCTGCAGGACGCCAAGGACCTGGTAGCCAATGGCGTGCGGCTGGTCTGCGAAGGTGCTAATATGCCTTCGGTGCCGGAGGCGGTGCACTACTTCCAGGATCAGGGATTGATGTTCGCACCCGGCAAGGCGGCTAACGCGGGCGGTGTCGCCGTCAGCGGCCTCGAGATGTCGCAGAACGCCCAGCACCTCTACTGGACCGCGGAGGAGGTGGAGGAGCGGCTGTTCAAGATCATGGTCGCGATCCACAAGAACTGCCTGCGGACGGCGGAGGCCTACGACGCCGCCGGCAACTACGTGATGGGCGCCAACATCGCCGGCTTCCTGACGGTCGCCCGGGCGATGCTGGCCCAGGGCGTTGTTTAGACGTGGGCGTAATCGCAGTAAACACTTACGAGCACGATACGGTAGGGAGAAGGACATGTCGAAAGTGATCGCCTACATGGAAGGCACCGACCCGCTGTGGCTGACGACGCTGCAGCTGTGGGGCTACAACACGCTGCCGGTTTCCAATGGCTGCGACGGCCACGGGATGAACATCCAGCTGATCAACGAGCACCGCAAGCCCAGCCTGGTGCTCTGCTACCTGCACAAGCTGGCGCCGGTGGCGGACGTGGACCTGACGATCGGCGAGATGCTGCATCGCACCAAGGTGTATGAAATTCCCGTCTTGTGCGTGTGTCCGCGCGAACTGATGGACAAGGCGCACGAGACGAAGCCTGCCGACACCCCGCCCAACGTGGAGTTCGTCGATCCCGGGGACGTGCTGAGCCGCATCAAGGAGATTCTGGGCTAGCCCGGCGGCAGCGCCACGCCGCAGAGCCTGCCCCCGCCAGGCGGCGGCTAGAAGCAGTGCACCGCCGAGCTCTTGAACGTTGCGTAGACCTCGGCCCCGGCCATGAGCCCCAACTCCTCGAACGACGTGTAGGTGATCAGCGCCGTCAGCTGGAGCCCGCCGCAGGCCACCCGCACGGCGACCAGCACGTCGCGGAACTCCCGCTCCACCACCCGGCAGTGCAGCTGGTTGCGCGCGCTGGAAGCGAACGGCTCAGCCGACAGCAGGATCTCCTCCGGTCTGATCCAGACGTGGCTGAACTCGCCGTCGCGCCTGCCGACGTGAATCGGGCGCCCCCCGACCTCGCAGACCTCGCCGTTGCGCCGCGCCACCGCCAGGATGTTGCGGATGCCCAGGAAGTCCGCGACCGCCGGGTCACTGGGGTGCTGGAACAGGGCCTCGGCGGTTCCGACCTGGCGGATGCGGCCGTCCAGCATCACCCCAATGCGCTGGCCCAGCTGCAGGGCTTCGTCGACGTCGTGGGTGACGTGCAGGAAGGTGGTGCCGGCCTCGCGGTGCAGCTTCCTCAGCTGGGCGCGCAGCTCTCGCCGCATTCGCAGATCGACGGCGGACAGCGGTTCGTCGAGCAGCACCAGCGACGGCGAGACCACCAGCGCCCGGGCCAGCGCCACCCGCTGCTGCTCACCACCCGACAGCGTCTTCGGCTCACGATGCAGCAGCTCCTCGACGCCGACCTGCCGCGCCACCGCCTTTACCGCAGCCGCCGTCCCGCTCGACGGACGCCGGCGGGCATGCAGGCCGTAGCGGATGTTGTGGCGGACGTTCATGTGCGGGAACAGCGCGTAGTCCTGGTAGACGATCGCGAAGCCCCGCTGCTCCGGCGCCAGCCAGGTAACGTCGCGCCCCCGCCAGCTGATGCGGCCGCCGTTCGGACGCAGCAGCCCGGCGATGATCTCCAGCAGCACGGTCTTGCCAACGCCCGACGGCCCCAGCAGCACGAAATACTCGCCTTCGTTGACCTCCAGATCGAGCGGCGGCAGCTCGAAGCTGCCCAGCCGCTTGGTCAGACCTGTCAGCACCAGGGTCATACGGCCTCCCGGCGCGGCGGGCGCGCGATGAAGCGCAGGGCGGTGAACCCGATGATGCAGACCACGATCAGCGCCACCGCCGCGGTGCGCGAGTAGGACAAGCCGTAGTCGTTGAAGCGCTGGAAGACCAGGATCGGCGTGGTCATCGGGTGGTAGGCGATGATGATTACGGCGCCGAACTCGCTGATCCCCCGCCCCCACATCAGGACCATGCCGGCCAGCACCGCCC
>CAZSSB010000002.1:63892-137027 GCA_964609245.1 uncultured Planctomycetales bacterium
CCGAACTCGCTGATCCCCCGCCCCCACATCAGGACCATGCCGGCCAGCACCGCCCGCCAGGCCATCGGCAGCGCGATGGTGAAGAACACGCGCGCCGGCGAGGCTCCCAGCGAACGCGCGACCTTCTCCAGGCGCTCCGGCACCGCGGCAAAGCCTTCGCGCGCCGCCCCGACCAGGAACGGCAGCGAGACGAACGCCATCGCCACGATGATCCCCGCCTCCTCGCCGACGAACTCCAGCCCAACCGGCCGGGCGGCCTTCTGCAGGAGTGAATGGCGGCCGATAATGGTCAGCAGCGCGATGCCTGCCGCCGAGTGCGGCACCATGATCGGCAAGTCCACCAGCCCCTGCACAAAGGCGTGCCCGACGAAGCGCCCGCGCGCCAGCAGGTAGGCCAGCGGCACGCCGAACACGGTGCTGATCAGCGTCGCGATGCCGGCAGCCCGCAGTGTGAGCGCGATCGACTGCCATAGCTCCTGATCCCTGAGCGAGCCCATCATGTCACCGGCGGGCGTGGCCAGCACCAGCCGGATCAGTGGAGCCACGACGAACAGCAGCAGTATGCCACTGAGCAGCACCGCAATCAGACTGAAAGCCGACGGCCGGCTGCGCATCAGCATGGCTCGCCTCCTGCCACTCGCCGCGGCCAGCAGTAGATGTTGAAGCGCCGGGCGCGCACGAAGCCTACTATTGTCAGCCGCGCGCTCTCCGCGATCTCCACCGCTCGCGAAGTCGGTGCCGAGCGCGACGCCAGCAGGGGCACCCCGAGGCGCCAGGCCTTGGTGACCATCTCGCTGGACAGCCGACCGGTGCTCATCATGAAGCACCGCGCAGGATCGATCTCGCCCCCCAGCAGCGCCGCACCGATCAGCTTGTCGCAGGCGTTGTGACGACCGATGTCCTCCGCTCTGAGCAGCGTGGCCCCGTCGCTGTCGCACAGCGCCACGCTGTGCACGCCGCCCGTCTCGCGAAACAGCACCGAATCCTCCCGCAGCGCGTCGGCGGCCCGCAGGATCGCCTGCGGGTGGACGCACAGGTCCGACTCGATCGGGCTCAGCCGGTGCGAGGAGACGGTCAGCGGCTCGGAGCCGCAGGCGGTGCCCAGCGCCACCGGTGGGGCGGCGAAGTCGGCCAGCGGAGCGTCCCCCGCCAGCTCGACAAACGCCACCCCACGCTCGGCGTCGAACTGCCAGCCGCGCACGGCGTTCGCTCGTTCGATCAACCCGCTCGTCAGCAGAAACCCGTAGGTGAACTCGCACTCCTGGCCGGGCAGCACGCTGGCGACGGCCAGCTCCCGGTCGTTGACCACGATCCGCAGCTGCACCTCGCGGGCGACGGTATCGTCGCGCCGCTCAGCCGCGCCCTCCCGGTGGATGCGAGTGACACGCAGCTGCGCCGTGCTGTCCGGTGGCTGGTCCACTAATCGCCCTCCAATGGCACGCAGAGGTCCTTCAGCAGTGCCGGCACCGCGTCGTACTGCTCGGTAACGGCCGGCACGATCGCGGGCTGGCCGTTCTGCTCCATGATCGCCTGTCCGGCCGGCGATAACAGCAGCGCCAGATAGGCCTCGGCCAGCGCGCGGTGCTCGGCGTTTCCTGGAATCGTCACGCCGTAGACCATCGGCGATCCCTGCTTGGTCACGAAGGTGCCGGGCTCGGTTCCGGTCAGCTCGATAGTGGCGGTGGCATACAGCTCGGCCAGCTCCGCCGCCTTGAGGTTCACCTCGTCGGGCAGCAGCAGCATCGGCAGCCCGTGCTGCTGGCAGACCGAGCGATAGATGAACAGGTAGTCGATCTCACCGGCCTCGAGCAGCGCCAGCAGGTCGGTCTCCTTGGGGCGGATGTACTTCTGGCCGTCCTTCTCCTCCAGCTGCTCGGCCAGACCGGGCACGCCGAAGTAGCGCTCGGCGAGCTGGAAGACCATCACGCTGCGATAGCCGCAGGGATCGCGGTTGGGGTCGGCGCGGCCGAAAGCCACGTCATCGCGCAGCAGCACCTCGTGCCAGTTCTCGCCCGTGATCTCGCCCGCGTAGTTCGACCGCTCGGTGTAGGCAATCGCCATCTCGTTCGTGGCGAAGCGCAAGTTGAAATCCGCGTGATCGGGGATCAGCAGCGTGTCGATCACGGAGTAATCCGCGCTGCCCATCACGTCGTAGCGCTTGTCCAGATCCATCACCTGGCGCGCGCAGTCACGGCTGCCGTGCGCCTCGGCCTTGACCTCGACGTTGGGGTACATCTGCATGAACAGCGCCGACAGGTCCCGAAACGGCACCGCCAGGCTGCCCGCGTGAATTACCATCAGCTCGCCGGCCTCCTCGCTGACGACCTCGACATCCGCCGCCGTACCGGCGCCCGCGGCCAGCACCACCAGCATCACAGCTATCCAGCAGGACAGCACACACTTACTACGCATACATACACCTCCCACAGTGCACTGGATGAAATGAGCTAGCCGTGTGCATCGATGCCATGCAACATCAGGACTAGATGCTCTACTGTCTTGAAGATCTCCTCCAGGTACTCCTCAACGGCCCGCACGCTGCCGGGCAGCGTGTAGATCAGTCCGTGCCCCATTACTCCCGCAACCCCGCGACTGAGCAGCGCATTTGGATTGGCGGCGCCGGTTTTGGCGCGGATCTGCTCCATCACGCCGGGGATCAGCTTGCTGCAGCGCATCACCACCACCTCGGGCGTGATATCGTGCGGGCCGATGCCGGTGCCGCCGGTGGTGATCACCAAGTCGGCCGGGGCCGCCTGAGCGCGTTTCAGCTCGGCCTCGATCTGCTGCGGATCATCCGGCACCACCGCCTGCTCGACGCGCAGATGCCAGCGCTTGCCCTCCATGAACCGCTCGACCAGCTCCCGCACGCGCGGGCCGCTGCGATCCTCGTAGACGCCGCGGCTGGCACGGTCGCTGACGGTGATGATCCAGCAGGTGAACGGTCGCCGCTCGTGACGCAGCTCCGCTCCCGGCTGAATCCGACCGCCACGAACCACCCGCGTGAAGACGCCCTCCTTCGGCATCACGCAGCGCCCGACCTGCCGGTAGATCGCGCAGTTGTCGCCGTGGCAGCCCTTGCCGATCTGGGTGACCTCCAGCAGCACGTCTCCGCTGACCAGCCGATCCAGCACCGCCACCTCGTCGAGGCTCAGCCCCCGGGTGGTGATGTTCTCGGCGAATTCGCCGGGCTGGAACTGCCGGCTCTCCTCCCGGCCGAAGCGCTCGATGCTCTCCTTGGCCAACAGGCTGACCTGGCGGTGCCACGGTCCGGCGTGGGCATCCCCGACGATTCCACTCTCGTCGATCACAATCTCGCTGACCGGCAGCTTGATCGTGCCCTTCTCCTTCGACACGTTCACGGACACAACGCCGCACTGTTCAGCAGTCATTCCTGGTCTTCTCCTCGAGCACGATATCGTGAATGCGCATCTGCTTGTCGACGGCCTTGCACATGTCGTAGACCGTCAGCAGCGCCACGCTGACCGCCGTCAGCGCCTCCATCTCGACGCCGGTGCGGTCGACGCACTGCACCGTCGCCTGGATGCCAACCCCCTCATCCTCCAGCCGCGCCGTCACGTCGACGTGACCCAGCTGCAGCGGGTGGCAGAGCGGGATCAAGTCGCTGGTGCGTTTGGCAGCCTGGATACCCGCCAGCTGCGCCACCGCTAGTACGTCGCCCTTTTTGATGTTGTTTTCCGCGATCAGCGCCACCGTCGCCGGCGCCAGTTCGATGCGACCCGCGGCCCGTGCCGTCCGCCGCTGCGGCTGCTTGCCGCTGACGTCGACCATCCTGGCGCGCCCCGCTTCGTCCACGTGTGACAGCTTGTCCACCTCAGCCTCCGATCCTGCTGAAAGTACTCTCAAAGCACGCCTCACCCGATTCGGGCTTGGCGTCGATCGCCAGTTCAAGCGCCTGCCGCGCGCCCAGCCGGCGCACGCTGAACCCCAGGTCGCTGAACAGGCAGGGCCTGATCAGCCCGTCGCTGGACAGCCTCAGCCGGTTGCAGGCCCGGCAGTCCCCGCCGCTACCGCCCTCAACCACCCAGAAACGCCCGCTGGTCAGATCCATCCGCCGGATGAACCGCACCTCGAGTCCGTTGACCCGCGCGAAGCGCCTGACGGACTGCGCGTCGGGCTCGTCGGTCGATCCCTCCACCACGCAGTTGAGCTTGATTGGCGTCAGCCCCGCCGCCCGCGCCGCCTCGATGCCGGCCACCACTCTGGTCAGATCCCCGCCGCCGGTGAGCTCCTCATAGCGCCGCGGGTTCAGCGTGTCCAGGCTGACATTCACGCGAAGCAGACCGGCCCACTTGAGCGGCCCGGCGTACTCGCCGAGCAGCACGCCGTTGGTGGTCATCGCCAGATCCGCGATGCCGTCCAGATCGGCGAGCATCGCCACCAACTCGACCACGCCGCGGCGGACGAGCGGCTCACCGCCGGTCAGCCGCACCTTGTCGAAGCCCAGCGCCACCGCCTCCCCGGCCACCTCCGTGATCTCCTCGTAGGACAGCAGGTCGCTGTGCCTGAGCAGCGGCACCCCGCCGGGCGGCATGCAGTAGCGGCAGCGCAGGTTGCAGCGGTCGGTCACCGAGATGCGCAGGTAGTTGATCCGGCGTCCGTACTTGTCAGTCATGCAGCCACCTCACATCCACCGGCAGCAGCTGTACGTCGGCACCCGCCGGCAGGCTCACCACACCGCGCGGCACGATGAAAACCCCATCCGCCTCCATCAGGGCAGCCAAGTGCGCCGATCCGTGATACTCCAGCGCCGCGACCCGCCCATCGGCATCGATGCGGCAGGGCACGTGCTCGGCGCGCACGCCTTTGCGGCGCTCGAACGATGCCGCCAGTTTCAGTGCCACCTTGCGCGGCTCCGCCGGCAGGCCCATCAGTCGCCGCGCCGCCCGCAGTACGAACAAATGAAACATCAGATAGACCGCCACCGGGTTGCCGGGCAGCCCGAGGACAACTGCCCCCGCGCCCGTGGCCAGCGTCAGCGGCTTGCCCGGCTTCGAGGCGACGCGGGTGAAGTGCGACGTCAGCCCCAGCTCTTCCATCACCGGCGGCACGAAATCGAAATCGCCGGCAGACACCCCTCCCGAAAGCACGACCAGCGGCGCGACAGCCAGCGCCTCGCTCAGCGTCCGCCGCGTGTCCTCCAGGCTATCCGCTGCCCGCGTCTCGCAGGCCACGTGCAGGCCGTGGCGCTGGGCCAGCAGCGCCAGCAACGGACCGTTGGAGTTCATGATCCGTCCTTCCGCCAGGTCCGCCGGATCGTCGGCGATTTCGTCGCCGGTCGAGACGATCGCCAGCCCCACCGGCGGTGCCACCGCAACCTCCATCACCCCGCAGCTGATCAGGCTGGCGATCTCCACCGCCCCCAGCCGCCGGCCGGCCCGGACAACCACATCGCCGACCGCGACATCCTCGGCTCGGCGGCAGACGTTGCGCGACGCATGACCCGGCTCGATGCGGACGCGGTCGCCGTGCTCGACGGCGTGTTCCAGCATCACCACCCGGCCCGTGCGCGCCGGCACCGGGGCGCCGGTCATCACCTTGACCGACTGACCCGGCTCAAGCTCGAAGCGGCAGGGCTGTCCCGCCGCCACCAGACCCAGCAACCCGAACTCCGGGCTCTCGTCACCGTCAGCGACCGCATAGCCGTCCACCGCCGACTTGTCGAAAGGCGGGAGATCCAGTCGCGAGGCTACGTCCGCGGCCAGGTAGCGTCCCAGCGCGGCCCTGACGGGCAGCGTCTCCGGTGAGACCGCACCCAGCGGGACCGCGCCGTCCAACCTGGCCAGCGCCTCCTCCAGCAGGATCATGCGGTCAGTCGTCATGCGGCCCCCAGTCTGCCCCGTAGCCCGCAGCGAACTCGGTGTCGGCACTGGCCGCCGCGCGCTCGCTCACGCGCCGGAACAGGCCCAGCACGCGCTTGGCGGCCGGGGTGAGCCGTGAACCACCACCACCGGCACCCCCGGTGCTCCGCGCCAGCAGCTTGAGTCCCAGGTGGCGCTCGGCATCCTGAATCGCCCCCCAGGCGTGACGATAGGACATGTTGGCTCGCTGCGCCGCCGCCCGCAGTGAACCGAGGTGGCCGACGTCCTCAATCAGGTCCGCCAGCCCCGAGCCGAAGACGTGCTCATCCTGCTCGTTGATCAGCCAGACCTTGCTGCGGACCGCCAGCCGATGGCGCGACAGCCGGCGTCGCTGCTCCGCCAGGATCCCGCAGACCGCTTCCGCCAGACGCTGATCCCGCAGCCTTTGCATCAGCACGCGGTGCCAGCCGCCGCCGTCGTCTGCGGCGCTGACCTCGATGTCGGCGTGCCGCCGAAGCTCCTCGGCGTCCTCCCGCACGTCCGGCTCCCCGGCGACCGCGTCGATGAAGATGCGAATGCCGGGCTGGCTGCCCAGGCTGTAGCTGTTGGACTCGATGACCAGATGCTTGCAGCGCGAGCGGCTGCGCCTTACGAAGTCCTCGAGTTCCTCGGCGTTGCGGCAGTAGTTGACCGGCTTGTCGCGGCGGGTCCGACCGTGCCCCAGCTTGGCGTACAGCGAATCAGGCAGCACCGCGCACAGTCGCTTGGCCAGCACCGTCTTGCCGACGCCGCTCCGCGCACCGCTGATGATCCACGGCTGCATCAGAAGCACCCCAGCGCGCAGCCCCTGACCTTGATGTCCAGCTGGTCCATCAGGCGGCCCATCTCGCCGTTGGCGATGCCGAGCTTGTCGGCGAGCGCCCGGGCCGTCCCGCACATGATCCAGCCGCCCTGATACAGCACATTCAGATCGCACTCGCGGCGATCCTCGCTGACACGCACCGCCAGTGCGGCATCCTGTACGTCGACGACATGCAGCCGGACGCCGCTGCCGCTGACGAACGCGGCCAGTTCCTCGCTGATCGGCGGCTCAGCACCGATCCGGCCCGGCTCGATCCTCGGCTTCTCTGCTCTCATCAGTACCTCCCAGTATGTGCGCCAGCTCTTCTGGCGTGTTGATGTTGGCGAATCGGGCGTGATCGGTGAACGACACCGGCACAGCACCCAGCTCGCGCCACAGCCTGTTGACCGACAAGCGCTGCTCTTCAAGCGCTCGCGTGACTTCGGACAGCAGCCCGATATGAACAATGCAGCACAACGGGTGCCAGGTTCCATCGCTGGTGGCGGCAAAAACGCTGCCGCTCTCTGACGTGAACGCGTCAAGCAGCATCGAGAACTCTGAGCGGGTCAGCCGGGGCGCATCGCAGGGGGCGAAGGCCACGGCGTCAGCTGTGCCCTGATAGTGGCACAGTGCAGCCTCGATACCCGTCAGCGGGCCGCGGCCGGGCACGCGATCCGCGACCACCTCCATCCCGCAGTCGGCGTAGCAGTTATGCTCGCCCGCGCATAACGCCAGCGGACCGAAGCCGGCCGCCTGCAGCTCGCGGCGCAGATGCTCGAGGATGGTGAGGCCATCCGCACGGCGCAGCAGGCCCTTGGCCCGACCGCCCAGCCGCTCGGCTGCGCCTCCCGCGAGTATTGCGCCGGCTATCCTCATGCTTGGATACTCACTTCCAATAACCTCAGCGCTTGGGCGCCTCCCCGAATCCCCACAGCTCACGTGCCGAGACGTAAGGACGGCGGCGCTGATAGCCCTCGCGTTCCCCGAGCAGATCGAGGTACAGCGTGGCCGTGTCCTGGACAAAGGGCATGAACTGCTCGTCCTCGGGCAGCCGTCGCTCGTCGAACGTCTTGATGTACTGCTGGCACTGCTCGCAAGTCTCGATCCAGCTGGGGTCCTGCTCATCGACGTAAAGCAGGTGCAGGTCGGCCTGCTCAGTGATTCCGCAGAACGGGCAGCGCACGCGGTCGAACTGGTGTTGCTCGCCACAGAGTGAGCAGTGCAGAATCCGCTTGCCGTCGTCGCGCCTCAGCCGCGCCAGCGCCGGTGGGGCCCCGCAGCGCGGGCAGCTGCCCGCCTGCGAGCCTGCGACGCCCGCAATGTCCTCAGCAGCCATCCGCCCGTCTACCCAGGCAGCGACAAACGGTGCGGCCAGCAGCTGTCCGAAGGCCTGCACGGCCGCTTCGGGAACCTGCAGTCTCTCGGCAATGCCTGCCGGTTCGGTGGCTTCGGGGCTCGCCAGCACAGCCCGCACCACGTCTTCCAGCAGGGCGGGGTTGTCTGCGGCAGCCGCCTTGAGGCCCGATAATTCCGTCACAGAACTGCCGTGCCGCTCCAGGGCCACGAACAGCTCGGAGCCATATGACGCCAGCATCTGTTGATCCAGCACCAGCCCCTGGTACGCGGGCGGCAGCGGGCCGTGGCCGTTGGTCGCCGAGTCATCGAGGGAGGCGGACGGACCGGTCAGCGCCTCGCGGACGCGATCCTGGGCCAGCACCAGGTCCGCGCGGAACCGCACGTAGCTGTCCGCAACGCGATCCTGGCCGATCAGCCTCTCGAGCTGGCACACTAGCTCGGCTGCCGTCGTTGCCGGCCCCGTGCCGCCTCCCTCAGACATACTTCCTCACTTCGCGGCGGACCCAGCCGCCGCTACATTTCGCTCGCGCTATGCCGTTCAAAGACCGGGAACATCTTGACCGCGATGTTGTAGAAGAACATGATCGCCGCGATAACGCCCACGGTAATCAGAATCTCCTGAATGCTCGGGAAGTACGAATAGCCGGACCCGATCGTAGTCATGTCCATGCCGCTCAGCGTCACGTTGAAGCGGTTGAACACCACGCCCAGCACCACCAGCAGCGCCGCGAAGAACAGCGCTCCCGTGTTGCGGCGCAGGCTGGCGCTCGACAGCATCAGTGCCGGGATGATCACCGCGATCAGCATCTCCAGAATGAAGATGAAGCCGCGGGTCGTCCCGATCTCCGCGAAGCCGCCCTGAATCCCGACATCAACCAGCCGTACCACCAGGTAGATCCAGAGTATCCACGAGGCGTACTTGCCCATGCCCGCCAGCGGCTCCTTCTCCACCGGACGATTGAAGGCCCTGGCCGCGATGGTGGCCTCGAAGATCACCATCGCGAACCCGACGGCCACCGCCGTGATGAAGAAGTTCACCGGCAGCATCGGTGAATACCACAAGCGGCTGAGCTTGTCCGGCACCAGCAGGAACAACGAACCCAGCGACGACTGATGCGCCGTCGAGAACAGGATACCCGCGATGATCAGCACCACCGGCGCGCCGGGCCGCGAGGCGAACGCGCTGGGCAGCAGCATCGCCAGGATGGCGAGCACGACCAGCGCGATTATCGCGTAGACCCAGCTGTGGGACATGATCAGCGTGAAGAACGCCAGCGCCGCCACGCAGTACCAGGGCACCAGCGCTTTCCAGACGTTGTGCAGGCCGTCCCAGCCGAAACGCTCGAAGACCGACGGCGCGAACTCCAGCGCCAGCACCGTCAGATAGAGCATCACGCACCAGGCTACTTCGAACATCGCCGAGTGCGGCGGCCAGTAGATAATCGGGTGCCAGATGTGCCACGGAATGCCGAGGTCGACCAGCAGCGCCACCGCGACGAAGGTATAGCCCAGCAGCGCCGTCAGAATCGCGGGCCGCACCAGCCCGTGGTACTTCTTACCACCGAAGATGTAAACCACGCCGGCGGTGATGAAACCGCCGGCGGCCAGCGCAACGCCGCAGAGCACGTCGAAGGCGATCCAGATGCCCCACGGGTACTGGTCACTGAGGTTCGTCGCCGCGCCGAGTCCCTGGGCATAGCGCTGCACCGCAGCGATGAACCCGATCAGCATCAGCAGGAACAGGATCACCGAGCCGAGCGTCACGTAACTCCGTTTCACACGTTCGTATCCGAGACTGCTCATACTTCACGCTCCGTGTGCTCAAACTCATGCACGGCCTCGCCGTTTTCCTTCTTGCGCTGGTAGAGCCAGTAGAGCCCGCCCAGCACCGCTCCGCCGGCAATCACGACGTAGGGCACGGAGCCCAGCGCCGCCGCCGTGTATTCGGGATACGGCCGCGTGCCGATCTTCTCGGTCGAGGGGAAACCGACCTGCTCGAAGGGCACCGCCGAGATGTACAGCCAGGAGGTGCCGCCCACCTCGTGCTCGCCGTAGATGTGATCGACATACTTGCCGGGCGAGGCCGCCATCCGACTGCGGGCCTCGGCGATCAGCTCGCTGCGCTCGCCGAACTGGATTGCGCCCGTGGGACAGGTCTTGGCACAGGCCGGCATCTGCTGGCCCTCGGTGTGCCTGGCCCGCTCCTCGGCGGCCATCGGCTGGCCGTTGAGCTCACCCTCGGACTGCTCACCAGTCTGGCGATCCATGCAGTAAGTGCACTTGCGGATGTAGGGGATCGTCTTCCCCCACTCAAAAGTCGGAATACCGAAAGGACAGGCCATCATGCAGTAGCGGCACCCCATGCACTTCTCCCCGTGATAGACGATGCCGCCCTCCTCCGTGACCTCGAACGCCTCGACCGGGCAGGCCGAATGACAGGCCGGATCCAGGCAGTGCATGCACTGACGCTTGCTGAATACCCACTTGAGATTGTCACCCTCGCCAACCTCCGTGTAACCCAGCAGTGTGAAAGTATCGGCAGAGAGGTTGGGCGGGTTCTGATAGCCACCGTAGCCGGAGAAGAACGTGGTCCGCTCCGCCGGCAGCTCGTTCCATTGCTTGCAGGCCACCTGGCACGCCCGGCAGCCGATGCACTTGGTCATATCAACCAGACAGCCGCGGCTCATACGCCACCTCCCTTGATCAGTGCCCCGCTCGAATTGTCAGGTGCGAGTCCAGGTGCGATTACCAGCATATCTGTCCTCCTTTCCTGACGTCGCACAGGAACGCCTTGAATTCCGGGATCATTGTGTTCGCGTCGCCGACGTGGGGAGTCAGTTCGTTCGCACTGGCGCCACACGTGTAGCCCGCGTAGCCGAAGTGCCAGATCAGCCCGATCTGATGGACAGTCCTGCCACCGAGATCGAAGGGCCTCAGCCGCTTTGTCACCATCGCCCGCAGCGTGATGCCGTTTGGAGCTCGGGCCGACGTCACGGTCACGACGTCGCCGTGCTCGATACCTTTCTCCGCCGCCAGCTCGTGGCTGATCTCGACGAAGGGCTCCGGTACCAGCTCGGCCAGCCACGGCAGGTTGCGCGTCATCGCGCCTGCTTGCCAGTGCTCGGTGACCCGGTAGGTCGTGGCCACGATCGGATACTCGCTGACGTCGCCGATCTGCTCCTGGTGCCAGATTGTGATGACTGGGTTGATCTGCTGACCGGACATGAGATTGCCTACCGGGCTCTCCACCGGCTCGTAGTGCTCGGGGAACGGTCCATCCGCCAGCCCCGGCGCGAAGAGGCAGGCATGGCCCTCGGGGCGCATGATGAAGCTGTACTTCGCGGCGGGATCAGGAGTGCCATCCTCTTTGAGCAGCGGTGGCCAGCCACCGTCAGGGACATCGCCGACCCATTTGCCGGCGGCACGGTCGTAGGCGATCACCGGCTTCTGCGGCGCCCAGGGCTCACCCCTGGCGTTGCAGCTGGCGCGGTTATAGATGATCCGGCGGTTGACCGGCCAGCACCAGGCCCAGTTCGGGTTGAGCCCGATCGGGTCGTCCGTTGGGTTCGAGGCCTCGCGCCGCGCCATCATATTGCCGTCGCCGGTGAAGCTCGCGCAGTAGAGCCAGTTGCCGCTGCTCGTGGATCCATCGTCCATCAGGAAGGCGAACGACGGTACCAGATCGCCCTTCTTGAAGCTCTTGCCCTTGTCCGGCAGATCCACATCGCGCAGGAAGTAGCCGTTGATGTCCCTGGCCACCGCGTACGGATCAGTGCCATGATCCCAGTTGAGCTGGGTGATCGGCTCGGGGAAGACACCGTCCTGGGCGTAGAGCTTCTTCAGTTCGGCCTGGATCTCGGTCAGGATATCGAGATCGGACTTGGCCTCACCAGGTGGTTCGACCGCCGCATAGCGCCACTGCGCCCAGCGTCCCGAGTTCGAGATACTGCCATCCTTCTCCATGGACGCCGCTGCCGGCAGCATGAACACCTCGGTGCCGATGCTGGCGGGATCAGGACTGTCCGGCTGGCCCTGGACCTTGCGGTTCCAGAACGTGCCGGTCTCCGTCTCCCAAAGCTCAACCAGCACCAGCCAGTCCAGCTTGTCCAGCGCCTCGCGCTCGAAGCGGGAGTTCGGTCCGCCGACTGCGGGATTCTGACCCAGGGCAATCATGCCCTTGATCACGCCATTGTGCATTGCCTCGAACAGCGCGATGTGCGAGTAGTTGGCCCCCCGCTTGGGAAGGTACTGGTAGGCGAAGTCGTTCTCCGGCGTCGCATGCTCGCCCCAGAACGCTTTCAGCAGGCTCACCGTGTACTTCGGGGTGTTGCCCCACCAGTTGGCGCTCCTGGGATCGGACGACTTCGGTGTCCAGGTGTCCAGATATGTCGCCAGATCGGTGTTGTCCGCTGTCGGGCACTTCAGATAGCCCGGGATGATGTGGAACAGGATGCAGTGGTCCGTGGAGCCCTGGACATTGGACTCGCCGCGCAGAGCGTTGATACCACCACCGGCGACGCCGATGTTGCCCAGCAGCAGTTGCAGGATCACGTAGCTGCGGATGTTCTGCGTCCCGTGCGTATGCTGGGTCGTGCCCATGGCGTACATGATGGTCGCGGACTTGTCCGGCGCGCAGGTGGCGCAGAACGTGTCGGCAACCTCCTTGATCTTGGCAACGGGGGCACCCGTGATCTTGGAGGCCTCCTCCAGCGTGTAGCGGGAGAAATGCTTGCGGAGCAGCTGGTAGACGCAGTTCGGATCCGTCAGCGTGGGATCTTTCATCACCACGCCGCCAGCGTCTTTCTGGTAGGCCCAGTGCGACTTGTCATACTTGTTGTCCGCCAGGCCGACGAACACGCCGTCGTGGAACCCGAATTCCGGATCGACCAGGAAGCTGGCATTCGTGTGCGCGACCACGTAATCACGCTGGATCATGTCATTCTCAAGCGCGTAGTTGATGATCGCCCCGATGTAGGCGATGTCGGTGCCCGACCGCAGCGGTGAGTAAATGTCCGCCAGCGAGGAGCTGCGAGTGAACCGCGGATCAACGGAGATCAGCTTGGCGCCATTCTCCATCGCCTTGGTAACCCACTTGAACGACACCGGGTGGTTCTCTGCCGCATTGGATCCGATGATCATGACGCAGTCGGAGTTTCCGATGTCGATCCAGTGCTGCGTCATTGCTCCACGCCCGAAGGAATTGGCCAAACTGGCCACCGTGGAGCTGTGTCAAATCCGCGCCTGGTGCTCGATGTAGACAACGCCCATCGCCCGCGCCAGCTTGGAATACGCGTAGCACTCCTCATTGTCGAGCGCCGCGCCTCCGATGCACGCAATGCCCTCCGTGCGGTTCACCACCCGCCCCTCGGCGTCGGTATGCACGAATGTCGCGTCACGGGTCCGCTTGATGTTCTCGGCGATCCGCTTGATCGCCCACTCCCAGTCCTTCTCCTCCCAACTCGTCGCGTTCGGCGCCCGGTACTTCACCTTCTTGAGCCGCCGGTCGCTGTTCGCTACCTGATAGAGCGCGCTGCCTTTTGCGCACAACGTGCCCAGATTGACGGGATGGTCGGGGTCACCCTCCACGTTGACCACCTTGCCTCCCGCAGCGGTAACGATTGCTCCGCAGCCGACGCCGCAGTACGGGCAAATCGTCGTTGTCAGTTTGCCGCGCTTCACTCTTGCGGTCGCCGCGTAGGCAGCGCTGCTGCCTAAGTCAAAACCCAGGAATCCCAGGAACGCACCAACACTCGAAGAAAGGAGGAAAGTACGTCGGTCAACTTTCATCGCCTGCCTCCACTCTATTCAGTGCGCAGTATAACAATTGCGAATCAACTCTCGATTCGTGTCTCATTAGAATCCTACCACATGTCTGGCAACCGAGTCCAGTTATTGGCGGCGCACGCTTTGCCCCTTCCGCATTCACGCCCGGCGATACGGTACACCAGACCTCAGTTTCGATCTCTGGAGCTTCACCAGAATCCGCCCTGAGACTGCACCCGCAAGCCAGGAATGATCGTCAGCCGTTGATACATCCGCCCTCTCCCGGCTCTGCAGGAGACCCGCCGCGCCCATCAGCCGGGCGGTCAGTACTCCGCCCGCCGTCGGCTGCCTCTCCGCGCTGGCACGCGCGATCGTCGGGCATTCGCCTCTCCGGCATCCTCCCGGGACTGTCTCCCTCTCCAAATGATAGTCTTGACTCAGTCTCAATTGCTTCCACCAACCACGTTCTGCTGTATTCTCAAGCACGAATAACCTCATTAGGCGGCATCGTCTCACATGCACCTAACCAACTCGTTGATATGTTTCTGAATACGTGCACACGCCTCGTTATGCTTGATTATGCATAATGGGACTAGGCTGCGGACGCACGGTATTCCGTGCGGTAGAATGTGTGCCAACAGAATAATAGTCACCGGATTCACGATTTAAAAGGAGACATAGGATGAGCTCCCTGCTAATGCGATCGGCGTCTGTTGCTGCCATCACATTGCTGCTCTGCCTCGTTTGCTGCACCCCTGCCACTGAGGTCCGGGAACCGTTCACAGTTGTGTGGAGCTACGACACCAGCGGACAGATCGAGCCCTGCGGCTGCAGTGCGCACCAGCTCGGCGGGCTGGCCCGGCGTGCGACGGTTGTCGATGAGCTGCGGGCCGAAGGACCGGTGCTGGCAATTGAGGGAGCACACATCCTCGAGGAGGAAACCGGCTTCCAGCTGTTCAAGGGCGAGACCATCGTTCGCATCCTCAGCATGATGGACTACGACGCCATGATGCTGGGGGCGCGCGAGGTGCAGCACGGTCGCAGCGGCATTGACTCGCTCAGCGCCAGCGCGCAGTTCCCGCTGTTCAGCGCCAATCTTCAGATTAATGAAGAAGCGTGGCCGACGCCCTCGGTGATCGTGGAGATCGCTGGCACTCGCGTCGGTATCACCGGCGTGACGCAGCCAGAGCTGGTCACGTTTGATCTGCCTGAAGGCTGTGCGTTCACTTCACCGGTCGATGCACTGAGCGCCGCCCTGAGTGATCTGGCCGCGAGTGTTGATTTCAGGATCGCCTGTCTGGAAGGCGACACAACGTGGGTGGAGGATATCGCCGCGCTGCTGGCAGAAGAGGCGGACCTCTTCCTATCCGGTGACCGATCGCAGGACGCGCGCAAGCTGGCCGAAGAAGCCGCCAGACAGGCCGCGGGGCAGGGCAATGTGCCCTGGGAGCTGCCCCGTCTCGATTTTCAGCAGGATCCGCCGCGCATCAACACCTGGGGACTGGGGAGGTACGTCGGGATTGTCAGCGTTAACCCGACCCGCCGTGGCTTCGGGATTACCGGAGAGAACCGGCCGATTGAAGACACGGTGATCGGTCGCGTCGATATTGACAGCATGCTGGATCAGGACTATCAGCCGCAGCTGGAGCGGTTCTTCGCCGACTTCGCGCCCGATCTGGCCCAGGACTACATCCCCCCACAGATGTGCGCGGGTTGTCACGGTGAGGCCTACGCGGTCTACCTGGCGACTGCTCATTCGCATTCGCTGAAGTCCCTGGAGGAGGCGGGTCAGCTGTACAACCCAGACTGCATGAAATGCCACGTGGTCTACGACACGGAAGAGGACGTGCTCCAACCCATCAACTGCATCTGGTGCCACAGCAACATCACCTGGGAGCATGAGTGGCAGGCGCTGGAAGGGATGGCAACGCGACCTGCGGAACCCGTCGCCACGCTTACCGAGGAATGGTGCGAGCGCTGCCACGATCCATTCAACAGCGTGCCCTTCGCCATGCACTGGCCGCAGTATGTGAAGATGATCTACCACCGCGGCGACATGTCCGCAGCCGCGGAGGCGGCGGCAGAGCTGGGGCTGGACATTGACGATCCGCCACCCGACCTGACTGATGCCACACAGGGCATGATGGGCTCAACAGACCACGCCGAGTAACCTGGTGAACTCGCTGTCAGTCCGCGGGTGTGCCGCCGACCTGTTCCTTGATCTCGGCGAAGTCCTTGAGCCGCTCCGGTTTGAAGCGGTGGCGCTCGAACCCGAGCATGTCGTAGTCGACGCCCTGACAGAAGGCCAGCAATGAGAAGAAATAGACAGGTGGGGTGTGGAAGTCCTCGTCGTACTTCCTGGCGACGCGATGCTGGCCGACATCGAACTGACTGAAGCACGTCGGGCAGATCAGGCACAGGATGTCCGCCTGCTCATCGCGAACAGTAGTCAGCAGATCACGCATCATCTCCGCCGGCAGATCCTCGTCCTGACAGGCCTTGCCACAGCAGAGATACCAGTTCTTGTGGCGCACCGGTGAGGCGCCGAGGGCCTCGACCAGATTCTCCATCACCGAGGGGTTGTTAGGGTCGTCAACTTCCATGACCTTGCTGGGTTTCAGCAGATGGCAGCCGTAGTGGATCGCCATCTTGAGGCCTTCCAGCGGCCTGACGACGGACTGGCGGACCATGTCATAGCCCGCGACGTCGCGTACCAGCGTCACGATGTGACGTACGCGGCTGGTGCCCTCATAGCGCCGTCCGATCCGCGCCAGCCGCTTGTTGACCCGCTCGCGCAACTCCTCGTCCTGCAGTAGGTGATAGGTCTCCGACAAGGTGGCGGTACAGCCCGAGCAGTTGGTGACGACGTCGAGGCCCTGCTCCTCCGCCAGTGTCAGATTGCGTGCCGCAACCGCCAGCCAGGCGACCTTGTCCTTCGACTTGAAGTAGATCGGATCGGGGCAGCACGAGGCACCCTCAAGGTCCACCAGTTCGATATCGAGCCGCGGCAGGGTCTGCCGGATCGCGTACTCCATCGCGGGATAGCGCGCGGGAATCAGGCAGCCGGGGAAGAACGCGAAGCGCTGCATCAGCCAACCTCCTCGTCAGCATCGTCGGCGGTCAATAGCGCCGCGATTTCATCCATCGGCACCGGCTCCATCGGCGGCAGGCCATACTTGGCGCGCTGCTTGTCGATCGCCGGCCCCAGCTTGACCGTCCGTCCCGTCTGCTCGAAGGTCTCGATGATGCCGGCCACCGGCGGTGGGTAGATCCCGCGGTCGGCGAGCATGTTCTTCATCGAGATGATCACCTCAACGGGCTTGACCTGCTGCGGGCAGCGCTCGTGGCAGGCGTAGCAGTTGGTGCACAGCCACAGCACGGAATCCTCCGTCAGCAGCTCCTCCTCGAGGCCGTAGAGCACCTTGAGCATGATCTCCCGCGGATTGAACCGGTCGCTGTACAGAGTCGCCGCGCAGTCGCCGACGCAGGCCCCGCACTGATAGCAGTAGTTGGCCAGGTTGCCCTCCACCTTGCGGGCCAGTTCGCGGCGGAAGCGGAAGTCAACCTTGACGATCGGCTCCGGCCTGTCGTTGGTTGCGTCATTCATCGGGTCAGTCCTTCTTCGGCTGCTTCAGCACACGGATGCTGTTGGAACGACACTTGGGGCAGGAGCGTTCCTCGTCCACGCCCTCCTCGATCTTCTCGCTGTACTCGTGCCCGCACATCATGCAGCGCAGATTGACGACTTTCTCAGCCATGGCTCACTCCGGCCGCCTAGGTCGCTGGCGCGGCCACCTCCTCTTCCTTCTTCTTCCTGGCTTTCTTCGGCTTGGGCTTGAGCGCCTCCATGCCGTGCTTGATCTCGTCCGCCGTCACGGTCTGGCGCAGCTCTTCCATCTGCTTCATCACCCTGGCGAACTTCTGGCCCTCGGCGGCGCTGATCCACTCCAGCTGCAGCCGCTCCGGGCGCACGCCGGCCTTCTCCAGCTTGTCCCACAGCCGCTGAACGCGCCTGACCGTCTGGCGATTGGCGTTGATGTAGTGGCAGTCGGCATAGTGGCACCCCGAAACCAGCACCACCGGCGCCCCGCAGCGGAAGGCTTCCAGCACCATTTCCTCGCTGACACGCGCCGAGCACATCGTGCGAACGACGCGGTTGGTCGATGGATACGCCATTCGGCCGATCCCGGCCATGTCGCCGCCCGAATAGCTGCACCAGTTGCAGGCGAAGACAAACACCTTCTCCTGCGGATCCTCGTGCAGGATCGCACGCACCTGGGCAGTCAGCTGGTCGTCGGTGAAGTGGCGCATGGTGATCGCGCCGAACTGGCAGGCGGCGCCGCAGTTGCCGCAGCCGGCACAGGCCGCCTCGATCACAGTCGCCACCTGGCCCTTCTCCCAGACGATCGCACCGTAGGGACAGACCTTGGCGCAGACACCGCACTTGGTGCACGCCTCCTCATCGATGCGGCAGGTGATCGCTTCGATCTTGACCTTCCCCGCGTTGAGCAGCGCGCCTACCCGCGAGGCCGCCATGCCGGCCTGGCAGACGGAGTCCTTGATGTCCTTGGGCGCTTCACAGAAGCCCGCGAAGTAGACGCCCCGGGTCGGCGCGTCGATCGGCTTGAGCTTGGGATGCGACTCCATGAAGAAGCCGTCGCTGGTCTTGGAGAGCGTAAACAGACTCGACAGCTTATCGCGGTCCTTGGGCGGGATCACGCCGACGGACAGCACCACCATTTCGAACTCGTGGCGCTCCAGCTTGCCGGTGGTGGTGTTTTCGGCGGTGATGATCAGGTTGCCCGTCTTCGGATCCTCCTCGATGTCGCCGGGCAAGCCGCGCACATAGCGGGTACCGGCCTCCTTGGAGCGCTGGAACATGTCCTCGAACGACTTGCCGAACGCGCGAATGTCCTGATAGAAGACGGTGTTTTCGACGTCGGGGTAGTGATCGGCGAGCAGCAGCGTGTCCTTGATCGTGTTCATGCAGCAGATGTTCGAGCAATAAGGGCGACCGACCTTGGGGTTGCGCGAGCCGACGCACTGGATGAAGCCGATCCGCTTGGGCCGCTGGTGGTCGCCGGGGCGCACGAAGTGACCGCCCGTCGGCCCGCCGGCGCAGATCAGCCGCTCGAACTCCATCGACGTAATCACGTTCTCGAAGCGCGTATAGCCGTACTCATCCAGTTCCGTGGGATCGTAAACATCCAGCCCGATCGCGACGATCACGGCCCCTACTTCGCGCGTCACAATCAGGTCGGTGTCGTCGTAGTTGATCGCCTGCTGATCGCAGACCTCAAAGCACTTGCCACAGGCAATCGGCTGATTGCCCAGGCAGTCTTCCATGTTCATGACGTAAACGCTGGGCACCGCCTGGGGGAAGGGGATGTAGACGGCTTTGCGGCTACCGAGCCCCATCTGGTACTCGTCGGGCATAATCACCGGACAGACCTTGGCACACTCGCCGCAGGCGTTGCAGAGGTTCGGGTCCACGTAGCGGGCTTTCTTGCGGATCTTGACGGTGAAGTTGCCGATATAGCCTTCAACCTCATCCACCTCGCTGTAGGTCATCAGCTCGATATTGGGATGTCGACCGACATCAATGGCCTTGGGGCCCAAAATTCAAATCGAGCAGTCCATGGTGGGATAGGTCTTGTCCAGCTGGGCCATGATCCCACCGATGGACGCTTCCTTCTCGACCAGCGTAACCTGGTGCCCCTGGTCGGCCAGTTCCAGCGCGGCCTCCATGCCCGCCACCCCGCCGCCGATGACCAGCGCGCGCTTGGTCACCGGTACGCTGAGTTCCTCCTGGGGCTGCAGGAACCGCGCCCGGGCCACCGCACTGGCCACGAGGTCCCTGGCCTTGGCGGTCGCCCCGTCCCAGTCGTTGGGATGCACCCACGAGCAGTGCTCTCGCAGATTGGCCATCTCCATCAGGTAGGGATTCAGCCCCGCCTCGGCCACGCAGGCGCGGAACGTCGGCTCATGCTGCAGCGGCGTGCACGACGCGACCACAACGCGGTTGAGCCGGTGCTCCTTGATGGCGCTTTTGATCTCGTTCTGGCCGGGATCGGCGCAGGTGTACTTGTTGCGCACCGCGCAGACCACGTCCGGCAGCGTTTCCGCGTACGCATTGACACTCGCGCAGTCCACCGTGCCGGCGATGTTCAGTCCGCAGTCGCAGACGAACACCCCGATCCGCAGCTCCTCGCCCTTCGCCATCTCATCCATGGCTACTCCTTCCGCGTCAGTCTTTCTCTCTTCTCAGCCGCGTCGCAGCGCCGGGTTCAGGCCAGCCCTTCCAGCGCAAGCTCCGCCAGGTCTCGCATCTCGATCTGGATGTCATCCTTGAGATTCGGGTCATTCATCGCGCAGCGGAAGTGCACCTGGCATTTCGGACAGGCCGTGACCAGCAGCTCCGCCCCGGTCGCCCGCGCCTCCCGCAGGCGCTCGACCTGCAGCTTCTTGGCGTAGCGATCGCAGTTGGACCAGGTTCCGCCCGCGCAGCACAGCGCGCCGCTGCCACTGCGACGCATCTCGGTAAACTCCGCGCCGGGCACGGCCTCCAGCACGGCGCGCGGCTCGTCGTAGATGCCGAGGTGCCGCCCCAGCCGGCAGGGATCCTGATAGGTCACCTTGCGCGTCTCACCTTCCCCGGCGAAATGCAGCTCATCCAGCCGCTCGGCCAGCAGCTCGCTGAGATGCACGATCCGCGGCATTGCGCCCTCGAAGAACTCGGCGTAGTCCACCTTCCAGGTGCGCAGGCACTCCGCGCAGGAAACCACCAGCAACTCGGCGCCGCTGTCAGCAACCAGCTTGACGTTGTGGCGGGCCAGCGCCTGGAAGCTCTTGACGTCGCCGTTCCACAACAGATCGTGCCCGCAGCATCTCTCATCAGGCGACACCACGGGCGTGATGCCCAAATGATTGAGCAGCTTCACCGCCGCCTTGGTGCCCTCCAGCGTCGCCATCTCGAATTCGGGGAAGAAGGCGTCGTAGAACATCGTGCAGCCCGTCCAGAAGAACACCTCGCCTTTGTCCGGCACCGTCTGCAGATCATCATCCAGCCACGCCAGCCGGTCCTGCTGCGTCTTGCCCTGGGCCATGATCCGCATCGCCGACTGCAGCGCCCCGCCGTGCGGGCACTCCACCTCGGTGCCCTCGCGGAAGGACAGCTCCCGCAGTTTGAGCACCAGCTGGGTGTACTCTACGCCGACCGGACAGCGGGCGTCGCAGAGCTTGCAGGTCAGGCAATCGAACAGCGTGCCCTGGCCGGCCACCATCTCCTGGTGGCCGAGGTTGGTGGCCAGCACGTGCTTGCGCGGGCTGTAGGCCGCACCGGCGCGGGTCAACGGGCAGTTGGCCGTGCACTTGCCGCAGTCATAGCACGCCCAGGCCTTGGTGTCCCTGGCGATGGTGAGCATGTCAGACATCCGCCGCTCCTTCCGCTGCTGCAGCCGGGGCCTTGGCATAGCCCAGCGGGCTGGGCCCCAGCGCTCGTACCTGGTCGGTGAACTCGTTGATTACTTCCGCGAAGCGCACGCCCTCGGCGGCACTGATCCACTCCAGCCGCAGCCGCCCCTCCTCAATCCCCAGCAGCTTGACCGTCTTCATCGTCTTCTCGAACATCTCAGCGGCGCGGTGGTTGCCGAACACGTAGTGGCAGTCACCGAAGTGGCACCCCGATACCAGCACGCCGTCGGCGCCTTTCTCGAAGGCCTTGAGCACGAAGTCCGGCTGGATCCGCCCCGAGCACATCACCCGGATGATCCGGAAATGGGGCTCATGCTCCAGCCGTGAGATACCGGCGGTGTCCGCCCCGGCGTAGGAGCACCAGTTGCAGGCGAAGACCACGATGCGGGGATTCCACTGCGCCTTGCCCGCCGGTTTCGCCTCGGCCTTGCTTGATGTTGCTGCATCGGTCATGGGGTCGTCTCCACTTCGAAGAAGGCGTCGATCATGGCGTGGACCTGGCGGTCGGTGAAGTGCTGGGCCACGATCGCGCCCGACGGACACCAACTGGCGCACGTGCCACAGCCCTTGCAGAGGCTGGCGTTGATCCTGGCGGTGAACACGCCCTCCTCCACCTCATAGAGCGATGGCGCCTTGTAGTCGCAGATTTCGACGCAGGTGCCGCAGCCCCGGCACTTCTCCTCATCCACGCGGGCCACCGCCGGATCGAGACGCACGCGGTCGTAGGCCAGGAACACGGCGGCCTTGGCCGCGGCGGCCGAGGCCTGGGCCACGGTGTCCACGATGTCCTTGGGGCCCTGCACCGTACCGGCGATCAGCACCCCCTCGACGGAAGTCTCGACGGGGGCCAGCTCGGGATGACGCTCCAGGAAGAAGCCGTCCAGCCCCAGACTGGCCTTGAGCATGTCGTGGAAGCGCGACGTCTCGGGCTGGCGCGGCACCATACCGACGCCCAGCACCAGCAGGTCGGTATGCACCTCCAGCCTGCGGCCCAGCAGGGCGTCGAAGCAGCGCACCGCGCGGACGCGCTGATCACCGATTACCTCGGGTTTCTCGCCGTCCGGGATGCGCACGAACAGCACCCCCATCCCCCGCGCCTTGCGGTACATTTCCTCGGCGCCGCTGGAGACGGTGCGGATGTCGCGGTAGAAAACCGTGGCATCGAGTCCCATTTCGTGCAGCAGGATCGCCTGCTTGATACCGGTCGGGCAGCAGTAGCGCGAGCAGCCGCTGTGCTTCTCTTTCTCGCGGGAGCCGACACATAGGATGATCGATACGCTCTTGGGCTCGATGTCCTCGCTGATCACCTCGCCGGGTTTGCCGCTGATCCAGCGGTTCATCTCCTGGGGCGAGAGCGTCAGCTTGTGCTCCAGTTCCTCGCTGGTGATCACTCCTCGCAGCTCGTGGTAGCCGTACTCGCCGCGGGGATCATAGAGGTCGGCGCCCGTGGCCAGGATGATGGCCCCCACCTCGGCGATCTCGTTGGCGGCACCCGCCAGCTGAACCTTGAAGTTGCCCACGTATCCCGAGATGTGCGGGACCTCAGTGTTGAGCAGCACCCGCGCCCCGCTGTTCTCCAGCCGCTTGATCTTCTCCGCCATCATCTCGGCGGCCGACCGCATTGTGGGATAGAGGTACTTCAGGTTCGGCTCCGCCAGTCGACCACCGAGCTTGTCGCTCTTCTCCACCAGAATCGTCGGGAAGCCCTGTGCGGCCAGATCACTGGCGGCCTGGATGCCGGCGATGCCGCCCCCGATCACCAACGCCCCGTGGGTCATCGGCGACTCGCCCTCGTGCAGCGGCTCAAGATTGCGCGCCCGCGCGACACCCATCCGGATCAGGGCGTCGGCTTTGTCCAGGGCCTCCTCGGGATGCCTGGCGTGCACCCAGGAACACTGGTCACGGATATTGACCATTTCCAGCAGATATGGATTGAAGCCGATCTGGGCGCACGTTTCGCGGAAGACGGGCTCGTGGGTACGCGGTGTACAGGCCGCCACCACGACGCGGTTGAGCTGATGCTCCTCGATCATCTCGACCAGCTTGTCCTGGCCGACCGAGGAGCAGGCGAACTGGTGATCTTCGGCGATTACGACGTCCTTGATCCGGCCCGCGCGTTCCACCAGGTAATCAATGTCCAGTACACCCGAGATATTAACCCCGCAGTGGCAGACCAGCACGCCGATGCGCGGCGGCCCGCTCAGATCGCGCTCCGGCACCTCCTTCTGCTCCTCGACCACACGCTCGCCGGTCAGGAACAGCTGCGCGCGCGAGGCCGCCGCCGAGGCGGTCGCCACGCAGTCCGGAATCACCTGGGGACCGACCGCGCTGCCGCAGACGAAGATGCCGTCCGCCGAGGTCTCGATCGCGGATACCGCGGAGTCGCGCCGCGCGATGAAGCCGTATTGGTCAATCTCCGCTCCCAGTATTTTCGCCAGTTCGACCGCCCCGGAACTGGGCGCCGCCGCCACCGACAGCACTACCATGTCGGCCTCGATCTGCTGCTGCTCGTGGGACAGCGTGTCCTCGACGAAGACCGTCAGGGTCTTGTCTTCATTCTCCTCGATTTTGGCGGGCCGGCCCCGCAGATAATGCGCGCTCTCCTGATCGAAGGAGCGCTGCACGAACTCGTCGAAGCCTTTGCCGAACGCCCGCAGGTCGGTGAACAGGATGGTGATGTGCTCGACTTCGGGGTCGTGCTGGGGGATCAGCATCGAGTCCTTGACCGCGTTCATGCAGCAGAAACGGCTGCAGTAGTCACGGCCGCCCTCACCCCGGGCCCCCACGCACTGCACGAACAGGATGCGCTTCGGTGTGACCTTGTCCGAGGGCCGCACCACGTGGCCCATCGTCACGCCGCTGGCGTTGAGCATCCGCTCCAGTTCCAGGCTGGTGATGACGTTGGGGAAGCGGCCGTAGCCGTAGTTGCCGAGCACCGTCGGATCGAACTCCTCGAAACCGACCGCGGTGACGATCGCGCCGACCTTGACGTCGGTGTACTCCGGCTCCATGTCGAAGTCGATCGCGCCGACCTCGCAGACGCCGACGCAGCGCCAGCACTTCTTGCAGTGATCCATGTCGATCACGTACGCAGCCGGCACGGACTGGGGGAAAGGCCGGTAGATGGCCTTGCGCGCCTTGAGGCAGTAGTCGAACTCATTGCCGCGCACTACGGGGCAGGCATCGGAACACACCCCGCAGGCCACGCACTTGTCCTCGTAGACGTAGCGCGGATTCTGACGGATCGTGACTCTGAAGTCACCGGCCTGTCCCTTGACAGCGGTGACTTCCGCATTTGTGATCACCTCGATTAGGGGATGCCGACCGGCATCCATCATCTTGGGGCCGAGAATTCAAATGCTGCAGTCCATCGTGGGGAAGGTCTTGTCCAGCTGGGCCATGTGCCCGCCCAGCGTCGGCGACTTCTCCACCAGGGTGACCCGGATTCGGGCGTCGGCCATATCGAGTGCCGCCTGGATGCCGGCAATCCCGCCGCCGATCACCAGCGCCCGCTTCTCCGCCACCGGCGGTGTCCCCTCGTCCCGCAGCGCGGGAACTCCATCCATCTTGCGCTCCTCTTCCGGGGCGCGGAGCCAAGCATGGGCTCAGGCTCTATTCCGCCTTTGCCTCGACAGCCTGCTTGCTGCCCTTCTTCCGTTCCCCGTATTCTTCTCCAAACGTGTCCCAACCGGCATCGAATGCCTTCAGGTTCAGTTCTTCCGTTCCGTGCGGTACTGAGTGTTCCACGGCGGTGCGTAGCGCATCGCGTGGGACCAGCTTGGTCGCGGCGGCGAAGAATCCCAGCATCACGGCGTTCATCACAATCTTGCGTCCGAGGTTCTCCGCGATGCGCGTGGAGCAGATGCCATATGACGGCTGGCCTTTCTTGATCTCCGGGTGCACCAGATCCGCCTCGTAGACCAAGATGCCCTTTGGCTTGAGCTCATCGCGGTACTTGCTATAGCCCTCGGAAGACATCGCGACCAGGATGTCCGGCTGCAATATATATGGGTAGAGCACCTCGGTCTGCGAGACCGCGACGGTGGCGCTGCAGGCCGAACCGCGGGCCTCCGGGCCGAAGCTCTGGATCATGGTCGCGTGCATGTCCGCGTTGATCGCACAAGCATGGCCGATGACGTGGCCCATCATCACCACGCCCTGGCCGCCGAAACCGACAACCCTGATCTCTGTTCTAGCCACCGGCCACCTCCTGCTTCTCGCGCTTGCGCCTGGCGGGCTTCCCGGCCGGCGCGGCCTGCTGCTCGTCCTCGGGCTCATGCAGCATGCCGCCCTCCGGCTTCATCGGCACGTACTTCTCGCCGAGAACCTCCGTGTAGTGCTGCTCCATCATCTCGATGTAGGTGCGGCGCTCGAAGTCCACGAACTTGCCGCAGATGATCTTGCCCTGAAAGGCGATGTCCACGTCCTTGGTGTCGGCCCCGTTGTGGATCTCCGTGTTCTCGTAGTAGAACTTCATCAGGTCGTAGCCGGTGCCCAGCTTGTTGAGCCGGCCGTAGAGCGTCGAACACGGCGCGATGACCTCGATGAAGCGGAAGCCCTTGCGAGTCAGTGCTTCCTTGAACGAGCGCGTCAACCGCCGGACGTGCAGGGTTGTCCAGCGCGCCACGTAGTCCGCGCCGCAGCCCTCGGCCAGCGCCGGCAGGTTGAAGGGATGCTCGAAGTTGCCGAACGGCATCGTGGACGTCTTGGCCGGCACCGGCGTGGTGGGGGCATTCTGCCCGCCGGTCATCCCGTAGATGAAGTTGTTGACCAGTACGACCATCAGGTCCATGTTGCGTCGCGCGGCGTGGATGAAGTGATTGCCGCCGATGCCCGACAGATCGCCATCGCCGGAGAACACCACCACCGTCAGTTCCGGGCGTCCCAGCTTGATGCCGGTGGCGAACGGGATCGCGCGACCGTGAGTGGAGTGGAAGCCGTCGAGCTTCATGTAGCCCGCCACTCGCCCGGTGCAGCCAATGCCGGAGACGATCGACACTTTGTTGGTGTCGGCCTTGAGCTCGTCCAGCGCCTCCGCCAGGCACTTCACCGCGATCCCGATGCCGCAGGTCGGGCACCAGATGTGCGGAATGCGGTCCATCCGCAGGTACTCGGAGAGCGGGTGGTCATCCTCGGCATGCGCCGCACCCTCCCCGGCCGGGGGCGCCGATGGCACCGGATGCACCTTGGACCTCATCGCCGTCTGTCCCACTATCTTGCTTTCTGGGCTCATTTGGCAGCCTCCACAATCGCGTCTGCGATGACCTGGGGATCATGTACGCCCCCTCCCAGGTGGGGAACCCCGACGGCGGGCACCTTGCCGGCGGCGCAGCGCTCCACCTCGAGAACCAGCTGGCCGGCGTTGATCTCCGGCACCACAAACGCCTTGATCTTGCCCGCCAGCTCACGGATGTACTTCTCGGGGAACGGCCAGACGACCAGCAGTCTGATCACACCCACCTTGATGCCCTTCTTGCGCGCCAGTTCGATGCCCATCCTGGCGACGCGAGCCGTGATGCCGTACGTGACGAGCACAACGTCCGCCGAGTCGATCTCCTCTTCCTCGTAGCGCACGATGTCATCGGCGTTCAGCTTAATCTTGTCGATCAGCCGCTGCACGTTCTGCTGCTGGCATTCGGCACTCATCACGGGGTAGCCGCGCTCGTCGTGGGTCAGCCCGGTGGTATGGAACTTGTAGCCGTCGCCAGCCCTGGCAAACTCCGGAATCAACCCCCCGTCAGCAGAATACGGCAGGTATTCCTCGGGCGTCTTGCTCGTCAGCTTGCGCGGCACGATCTCGATCTCGTCGGCGGGCGGGATGACCACTTTCTCAGTCATGTGCCCGACGCACTCGTCCATCATGAACATCACCGGCACGCGGTAGAGCTCCGCCAGATTGAAGGCGTCGATCACCAGGGTGAAGGCCTCCTGCGGAGATTGGGGGCTCAGCGCGATGATCTGGTAGTCACCGTGCGAGCCCCAGCGGGCCTGCATGATGTCCTGCTGGCCGACCATCGTCGGCAGCCCCGTCGAAGGTCCGCCCCGCTGCACGTTGACCACCACGCAGGGCGTTTCCATCATCGCCGCCAGCCCGATGTTCTCCATCATCAGGCTGAAGCCCGGCCCGCTGGTCACCGTCATCGACTTGGTGCCCGTCCAGGAGGCGCCGATAATCGCGGCCATCGACGCCATCTCGTCCTCCATCTGGATGAAGGTTCCGCCCATGTAGGGGAACCGGCGCGAGATGCGCTCGACAACCTCGGTGGACGGCGTGATCGGGTAGCCCGCCACAAACCGGCAGCCCGCCGCCATCGCTCCCTCGCCACAGGCGTAGTCGCCGTCAAGGTAATGCGCGCCCGTAAGCACGCCCGCTGGATCGGTTTTCACTTCGGCTCCTCCTTCGAGGTGTGCACGCCCTCGGGAGTGACTTCGGTGACGTCGCCCAGCTTGCCGTTGGGCAGCGGCGAGGAGAAGATCGCGAACTCCGGACAGATCATCTCGCACAGGTTGCAGTTCACACACTCCCCGGTCTTGATCGCTACCGGGTAGTGGTAGCCCTTCGCGTTGAACTCGTCGCTCATGATCAGCACACCGCGCGGGCAGTACTCGACACAGAATACGCACCCCTTGCAGCGGTCCGCGATGATGTGGACCTCTCCATGGGGGATCTCGATTTGGTCATAGTCCAGTGGTTTGCGCCAGTACTTCATAACGACGTCCAGATGTGGGTTGGTTTCAGGACTTGCGCCAGCCGGTGCTCGATCCCTGACCACATCTCCTACATTTGTCAGCGCCAGCAACGCTTTCAGGCTGGTCGCCGCGGTAGGCCACTTGGCACGTCAGACCACTGATTGCTCCGCTTGTCTCGAGTAAGAACGTGGAATCAAACACTGACCGGGCTGATGCTGTACTGGAATGTGTGCTGATGTAGCGCCAGCAGGACTAGAGCAGTAAATGAGAATGGGTATCAGGAAGTTGGAAGTGATTAGAGGTGTGTCGCCATTCAGATGACGAATCGACCGGACCAAAAGCGAGTTCAGTCGCATCGTTTCCTCGACTGGTCCAGGCTCCTAGCGGCACTCGCGGCATTTCGTCCGCCGCACGTTGCTACGCTGTAATTCTACCATCGAGCATATCCTGTGTAAACCGTAGCCGGTCTACTCTCTGGGCTGTCATTCCGCACCATTCCGCGGGCAGCCAGGTCTCTGTGCGTGGTCCATTACCGTGCACGAAATTACGGATCATCTTTGCTGCAATCAGTGCCGGACCACGGTATCATTTAAGAAGGCGAACAGACGCGCGCAACATAGAACTGGCGCACTCACTGGGCAGCAACAGCGCGGCGCATTCTTCAATCGGGCGCCGCCGATGGGTAGTGGTACGGGACTGTGCTACAGCCACCGCGACATCGCTCTCAAGGGTAACTTCAGGCGGGAGGCGAGCATGAGATCAAACTGCTGGGAGTTCACCAGCTGCGGACGGGAGCCCGGTGGCAAAGCCGTGGACGCCCACGGCATCTGCAGCGCCGCGGTCAACAAATCCTACAACGGCGCCAATCATGGATTTAACGCCGGACGTTGCTGCTGGCGTGCCGCAGGCACGCTATACGGGGGACACTGTGAGTGCGCGCTGCTGCAGGAACTGGGCTCTTGTGACAAATGCGAGTTCTTCCAGCTCGTTAAACAAGAAGAAGGCAGCGACTTCCGCGCCTAGCGAAGGCCGACGCGCAGGACGCCGGCCCCCAGCGGGGCGAGGATGTGTGTGCGGGTCGCTCACCATCAAGCGCCAGGTCTGAGTAGCCGGTGCACCCAGACGGCGAGATATACGGCCAGCGCCAACAGCAGTGCGCCCATCGTCTGGTGCAGGGTGGTCACAATGACCATCAGCCAGCCCGGCTGGTAGCCGGCGTTCGCCCCGGTCGTCATCAGGGCCGCCAAACCCAGCAACAGCTGGATGCCGGCCGCATTGGCCAGCAGCAGCCCGCCACGGCTGAGACGTGGCAGCTGGGGATAGATGCCCCAGAGGCGGAGCCCGGCCACCGCGGCGATAATCAGCACGATCACCGCGAGGGTGATGTGCAGGTGCAGCCCGCCCTTGATGTGGCGCAGCACCGCGCCCAGTACCAGTTGGACGATCAGCAGCACCAGCAGCCAGATCGCCAGCGCGCGGTCGGTGCGAGCCAGGGGACTGCGATGCACCTCGCTGCACCGCTTCCAGCCCTGCGACACATACACCGCCAGTGCCACCAGGGAGGCGAGGAACAGCTGTCCGACCACGCCGTGAATGATCGCCAGGTAGATGTTGGGCTGCACGTCGTGCGGCGAGGTAGACAACGTGAGCGTGCCGGTCACGCGCAGGCCGCCGAGCACCCCCTGGATGATCACCAGCACCAGGGCACCCCAGGCCAGCTGCTTGAGCCAGCGCGGCTGGCGACCGAACTGGAGGTTGATCGCCACAATCAGGGTGGTCAGCCCGGCCAGGGAGCCGAGCAGCCGGTGGGCGTGCTCATAGTAGATGCCCCCGGTCATCCGCGCCAGCGGGTAGAAAAACATGTTGTAGCCGAACGTGTTGGGCCAGTCCACGACGGCCAGCCCCGACTCGAAGCCCGTCACCATTCCACCGGCGACGATCAGCAGCAACGTGATTGCCGCGGCGACGACGACCAGGACCGGCGGCCAGTCGACCGGCTGCCGCCCCGCCCGGCCGCGGCCGCCGATCGCCGCGCCGATGCCGCCCAGCAGCGCACCGATCACCGGCGAACCGACCAGCCACAACGCGGCCGATGGCAGCAGCTGGTTAGCCTGCTCACCCGACATCAGGCTGCCGAAGATCAGCAGGTTGAGCAGCCCGGCGATGCCGCCGACCCAGACTCCGCCCAGCCACCCTCGCACCGTCAACCGGTTCGCCAGGCTGCCGCCCAGCACGACGCACAGGGCCATCAGCAGTATGATCAGCCAGCCCGGCACCGTCGAGACCGGCAGGCGCAGGAAGTAGCCGAGCGCCCACATTGCGGCCGTCGTCCCGAAGCCCAGCGCCAGCAGATCGGTCCGGCCCCGGGGCGCCTTAGCCTTGGTCACTGCCGCATCCATGAGCACCTCCCAGCGTGTGCGCCTAACCTACTTGATCCCGGCGGCAGCGTCAAGCGGGCCCGCGCGCACGCCGAGTGTCTAACGTGCCCAGGCCAGCGGCAGGGTAATATCTGTGAGTAGTACTGGTGGTTCTAAGCATGGGGTCGACGGTCAGCACAGCGAGTACTCCGAACCAGCCGCCGGCCAAGTCCGGCACCGCGCTGCGCGAATACTCGCGGCTGACCAAGGTCGGCTTAAACACGATGGTCGTGGGAACCACCTGCGCCGGTTTCCTGCTGGCCAGTGGCGCCAGGGTCGACTGGATGCTGCTGGGCTGGACGCTGCTCGGCACCGCGCTGGCCGCCCTGGGCGCCAGCGGCCTCAACCAGTGGCTGGAGCGTCACCGCGACGCCCGCATGCACCGCACCCGCAGCCGCCCCCTGCCCGCCCGACGGCTGCCAAGCGGGCAGGCGCTGGCCGTAGCGGGCGCACTCGCGCTGGGCGGCGATCTGCTGCTGGCGGTGCAGGTCAACGCCCTGACGGCGTTGTTGGCGCTGATCGTGCAGCTCGTCTACCTGGGCATGTACACGCCGCTGAAGCCGCGCAGCACACTGAGCACGCTGCTGGGTGGCATCTGCGGCGCGCTGCCGCCGATGATGGGCTTCAGCGCCGCGACCGGCCGGCTGGAGCCGGCGGCCTGGCTGCTCGGCGCGCTGCTGTTCGCCTGGCAGATCCCGCACTTCCTGGCGCTGGCCTGGATGTATCGCCGAGACTACCTGCGCGGCGGCTACCGAATGCTGCCGATGCTGGATGAGTCCGGGCGACTGAACTTCACCATGCTGTTGATCTACACGCTGGCGCTGCTGCCGCTGGGGCTGGCGCCGGTGCTGGTCGGCCTGGGCGGCTGGACCTACGCCCTGGGATCGCTGCTGCTGGGCATGTTGATGGTGTGGCTCAGCCTGCGACTGAACCGCAATCGAAGCGAGCGCGATGCCCGCCGCGTGTTCCTCGCCAGCGTGATCTACCTGCCGCTGGTGCTGATCCTGCTCGTGGCGGATCACCGCGGACTGACCGGGGCCGCCACGGAACCCTCCGAAGCTGCCCCCCTCGCCGCCGCCGGCGTCCAGTATCGGGAAGGGCCGCGGTGATGGAGGAGCCCGCGCGTAAGGTCGAGCCGCAACAGCGCCTGCTGGACTGGCGCAGCGGGGGCTGGGTGCTGGCACTGATGGCGTTGCTGCTGGCGCTTGTCGTGCTCCGCTTCATCTGGCCCGGCCTCAGTCGGGAAGCGCCCCCCGCAGCGACTGCCGATCCCGATGCAGCGGACAACGGCTTTGACCTCAGCGGCTCACTGGTGCCCCGCGAGTTGATCGTCGTCGGCGCCGAGCGGGGAACGATACGGGCGCTCACCGACCCCAATACGATCGCCGGCGCGGAGGTCGTCGAGTACAACGCCGAGCGGCGTGGCAAGTTCCTGGTCAGCGGCGACCGCGTGATCGGCGTGACAATCGGCGCCGAGAGCCGCGCCTACCCGCTGCGAATCCTCAACTGGCATGAGATCGCCAACGACACCCTGGGAGGCACAGAGATCGCCGTGACCTACTGCCCACTCAGCGACAGCGCGGCGGTGTTCCGTCGCGATGTGACAGGCGATGTGCCGGCGTTCGAGGTCAGCGGGCTGCTGCTCAACAGCAATCTGCTGATGTACGACGTCCGCGACGGTGGCGGCGAGAGCCTCTGGAGCCAGCTGCAGCTGCGCGCGGTCGCCGGAGCGGCGGCGGGAACCGAGTTGCAGCTGGTGGCGGCCGAACTGTCCCACTGGGGAGACTGGCTGGCGCGCCATCCCGAGACCACGGTGATCACCGGCCGCGACGAGTACAAGTCGCGCTACAAGCGCAATCCCTACGGCCACTACTTCGAAACCGGCCGGCCGCGCTTCCCCGTATCGCCGGCGGTACCGGCGGACGGGCTGCCCGCCATGGCCCGCGTGCTGGCGGTGCAGGACGGCGAGGGCTGGCACGTGCTGGCCTACCACGACCCGCTTGTCGACGCGGGCGACCAGCCGCGCCGCTGGCAGGATGACGCCCTAGGGCTGGGACTCAGCTGGCAGCCACACGCCGCCGGAATGGAGCCGCCGACGCTACGGGCCATGCATGGCATTGAGCCGGTCGGCGCGGTCTACGCGTTCTGGTTCGCCTGGTCCGCGATGCACCCCGATGCTCCGCCGCCGCAGCAGGTGCCGCAACCCACACCGTAACCGACGACTAGCCGGCCGTGATCAGCAACACGAACATCACCAGCCAGACGATGTCGAGGAAGTGCCAGTACATCGCGGTGTTCTTCACCGGCTGATGCGCCAGCGGCGAGTAGGCGCCGCGCCAGGCGGCGCGCATGATGACGCCCAGCGGAATGAGCCCGCCGATCACGTGCAGCGCGTGCAGGCCGGTCAGCATGTAGAAGGTGAAGGCGTAGAGGTTGGCCTGGGCGTAGACATCCGCCGCCAGCAGCACGGACCAGGCAGAGACCTGGCTGATCAGGAACACCGCCCCCAGCACGAAGGTGGCGGCCAGGCCCATGCGCAGCAGCTGCGCGCGGCCACGTCGCACGCTGTGCAGGGCAAAGTGCATCGTCATGCTGCTGGCAATCAGCACGAAGGTGCTGAAGTACAGTCCGCGCGGCAGGGCCGGCATACCGGCCGGCGGCCACTCTGGAGCGCGCAGCCGCACCACCAGGTAACCGACCATGCTGGCGATGAACAACACGCTCAGCGACGCGATGAACAGCCACATGCCGAGTGTCTGAGTGTCATCGCGCCGTAGCGCGTCGCCCGTCGTGTCCATCGTCGGCCTTTGCTCCCCGGTCATGGCTGGGCTCCCTGCTCCTCGCTGATCGCGGGCGCGTAGTCCTCGATCAGCTCCGACCGGTAGGCGGTGGAGTCCATCAGGACCAGGCCGACGAACAGCATCACGAAGAAGATCGCGAACAGAAAGATGGTGCCGTGCAGCAGCTTGTCATAGCGCAGGTGCATGAAGTAGAGCGCGACCAGAAAGGCCTTGACGGTCGCGATCCCCAGTGCGATCCACAGATTCCAGCGGCCCAGGTCGACATAGGTCGCCGCCACCGTCAGCCAGGTCAGAGCCAGCAGCGCGATGAATACGCCCAGCAGCACCCACAACGGGATGACATGCCCCACTCCGCGGCGGACCTGCTCCCCCTGCCGGAAGGTCGTCACTATCTTCTTCACTTGCTCAAGCATCTCTTATGCCTCTCGGTATCACCGTCGCGCCTACCTAGTGGATCAGGTACAGCAGTGGGAACAGGAAGATCCAGATCAGATCCACGACGTGCCAGTAAAGCCCGGTCAGATCGACCGGCGTGAAGTAACCGCCGCCAAAGCGACCCTTCGCCGCCAGCAGCACCATCACGAAGATCGCGATCATGCCCGCGATGACGTGCAGGGCGTGCAGGCCGGTCATCGCGAAGTAGACCCCAAAGAACAGGTGCACGTTCTCGGGCTGCGGAACCACGTGCTCGCCCGCGACCGCGGGAGTCTCCCCCGGCAGCCGGGCCAATCCGCCAGGACCGGGCGCGGTCGGCGGCAGCTGCGTCCCGCCGAGATCGTGACCGCCTGCGGTGCTGCAGGGTTCAGCGTCCACCGGGCCAACCTCCGCCTGGTCAGCAGGACGGTCGCCTGCATGATGCGCGCCGTCCTCAGCGGCCGGCTCGGGCTGGTGGGCGTCCGTAACCTCGTGGTGTTCGGGCTGGAAGCGCTGGCCCCACAGCAAACCGTGCTTCCACTTGTGCTCGTACTCGACGGCCTTGATACCGAGAAAGGCGAAGCCGGCCAGCAGCGTCAGCGACAGAAGGATGATCAGCAGCCGGCGCTGGCCGAGCTGCGCGGCGCGCACCGCCCAGGCCATCGTCAGGCTGGAGGCGATCAGCACCACGGTGTTGATCCCGCCGAGCGTTTTGTCCAGGTACTTGTGCGCGTAGAGAAAGACCTCGGGATGGTGGGCGCGGTAGTAGGCGTAGGCCACGAACAGCCCGCCGAACAGCAGAATCTCCGTCACCAGGAACAGCCACATCCCCAGCTTGTCGCTGTCGAACTGCTGCTGCTCCGTGTCGAAGTGATGGTGCAGGTGCTGCGGTCGATCGTCGTGATGCTGGTTCGTCATGCTGCCTACCCCGCTGGCGCAGGTCGCTCCTCCCTGCTGACGTAGCCACCCTCGGCCACGTCGTATTCCAGCCCGGTCAGGTCGTAGGGATCACCCGCCGACGGCGCCGCCGCGAAGTTCTCCGGTGGCGGCGGCGAGGCGCACTGCCACTCCAGGGTGGCGCCACCCCAGGGATTGGCGGGCGCGCGCCGGCCGCGGAACAGCGAGTGCAGCAGATAGACCGCCATCACCACGAACCCGATCGCCAGCACGTAGGAGCCCAGGCTGGAGATCACGTGATAGACCGTGTACTTGTCCAGGTAGTCGTAGTAGCGGCGCGGCATCCCCTGGCTGCCCAGCACGAACTGGGTGAAGAACGTGACGTTGAAGCCGATGAACACCAGCAGGGCGCCGATCATGCCCCACTTCTCGCTGTACATCCGCCCGGTCATCTTGGGCCACCAATAGTGCAGCCCCGCGAAGAACGCGATCATCGCCGATCCCATCATCACGTAGTGGAAGTGCGCGACCACGAAGTAGGTGTCGTGCAGGTGCACGTCGGTGGCCAGCGAGCCGAGGAACAGCCCGGTCAGGCCGCCGATGCCGAACAGAAAGATGAAGCTCAGGGCGTAGAGCATCGGGGTCTTCAGCACGATTCGTCCCTTGTACATCGTCGCCAGCCAGTTGAAGACCTTGACCGCCGACGGGATCGCCACACTGAAGGTCAGCGCGGAGAAGATCATGTTCAGCAGCTGCGACTGGCCGCTGGTGAACATGTGGTGGCCCCAGACCATGAAGCCGAAGATGGCGATCGCGATGCTGGAGTAGGCGATGAAGCGGTAGCCGAAGATGTGCTTGCGGCTGAACACCGAGACCACCTCGCTGATCACGCCCATCGCCGGCAGGATCATGATGTAGACCGCGGGATGGCTGTAGAACCAGAAGAAGTGCTGGAAGAGCACCGGGTCGCCGCCCAGCGCCGGGTTGAAGATGCCGACGCCCAGCGCGCGCTCCAGCACCAGCAGCAGCAGGGTGATACCCAGCACGGGCGTGGCCAGGACCTGGATGATCGCGGTGGCGTAGAGCGCCCATAGAAACAGCGGCAGCCGGAACCAGGTCATGCCGGGCGGCCGGAGCTTGTGGATGGTGACGATGAAGTTGAGGCCCGTGAAGATCGAGCTGAAGCCCAGGATGAACGCCCCCAGTACGATCGGCACCACCGCCGTGTTGGTATCCGTGCTGTAGGGCGTGTAGAACGTCCAGCCCGTGTCGACCCCGCCCAGCGCAAGGCTGAGCAGCGCAACCACCACGCCCAGCACGTAGAGGTAGTAGCTCATCAGGTTGAGCCGCGGGAACGCCACGTCCTTGGCGCCCAGCATCAGCGGCAGCACGAAGTTGCCCAGCGCCGCCGGAATGCCGGGGATGATCACCATGAACGTCATGATCGCGCCGTGCAGGGTGAACCACTGGTTATAGGTATCCGCGTCGGTGATCGTCTGGCCCGGGGAGATCAGCTCGGTGCGCACCAGGATGGCGAACACGCCCCCCAGGAAGAACGCGCCGAGGATCGAGATCAAGTAGAGGACACCGATCCGTTTGTGATCCAGCGTGCCGAACCACGACCAGAATCCGCTCCTGACGTTCAGGTAATCGGGCGGCGCCGCGGCTTGATCCACTACGCCGCGCTGCTTGCTGTCCGTGTCACTAGTCATCGCTATCCCCGCTAACCCGCCTGCTTCTCGCTGGCGGAATTCTGGTCCTGATCCGGCTCAGTTTGCCCCGTGTCCTCGACGTCCTCGGCTGCTGGTGCGTCCTCGCCGCTGGGCTCGGCACCCGTTTCCTCCGCCGGCATCGGCTCCTCGACGCCGCTGTAGGCCTTGATCGCGGCGATGATCCAGCTGATCTCCTGGTCCGTGATCTTGCCCTGGAAGGTCGGCATGACACCCTGGTAGCCCTGCCGGACCTTGTCCAGCGGATTGAGGATCGAATCGCGGATGTAGTTCTCATCAACAGCGGCGCTGGTGCCGTCGGTGAACTGGTGAGTCTGGCCGTAGATGTCCTTGAGCGTCGGTCCCGTGCCCGCCGAGCCGTCCACGGAGTGGCACTGCACGCAGCCGAACTTGCGCAGCATCTCGGCCCCGGCCTCCGCCGGCGGCAGCTGCTCGTAGAACGCCCCGGCGGTCTCAAGCCACTGCTCGTAGTCCGCCGCGGTGTGCACCACCACACGCGAGAGCATGCTGGAGTGCTCCGTGCCGCAATACTCGGCGCAGAAGATCTGATGTTCGCCGGGCTCGATCGCCTCGAACCACGCCTTGGTGTAGCGACCCGGCACCACGTCCTTCTTGAGGCGGAAGTCCGGCACGTAGAAGCTGTGAATCACGTCCTCGCTGGTCATCACCAGCGTCACGGGCCGCCCGGCCGGTACGTGCAGCTCCTCGTCGACCCAGCCGTTGGCATAGGTGAACAGCCAGTTCCACTTCTGGGCGGTGACCATCACTTCCAGCGAGTTCTGGGGCGGTGTGGACTGGTTGAGGTACGTCGTAAAGCCGAACCAGAAGATCACGATCACGAGCAGCAGCGGGATGATGCTCCAGGTCAGCTCCAGTGGCAGGTTGTGGCTGGCCGTCTGCTGCTCGCGATGCCCCGGGCGGGCACGATAGCGGAAGACGAACAGCGCCATCACCACCACGATGCCGATGAAGAAGATCGCTGAGATGGCCAGGATGAAGTAAAACAGCCAGTCGACGCCGCCGGCGGTCGTCGAGCCGCGGCCCGGCATCCAGAATCCATCGGCCTGCAGCAATGCCAGCGCCATGCTGAGGCCCGGCGTCGCGATACCCACCGCGTCCATCAGCCCGCCTCCCCGGCCCCGGTCGCGGGCCGCCGCCGCCGCGCCAGCTCCCGGGCCCACAGGCTGCCCAGCACGATCGCCAATACCACCAACGTCAACAGCCCGCCCAGCCGCATCAGGTTCATCGCGGCCGGCACGTAGCTGCCGCTGGCGGGGTCATAGGTGTAGCAGTACATCAGCACGTGGTCGACGGTGGTGCCGATCCTGCCCTCCGATGCCTCCAGCAGCGCCAGCTTCAGGTCCCGCGGTTCGAACAGCACGTCGTAGAGGTAGCGGGACACCCGCCCGTCGGGCGTGAGCATGATCAGCGCCGCGACGTGGACGTACTGCTGGCTGGCATCATCCCAGCGGTAGTTGAAGCCGACGGACTGGGTCAGCGCGTCGATCTCGGCCTGCCCGCCGGTCAGGAAATGCCAGCCGGCCCCTGCCGACGGACGGCCGTAGGATTGAATGTAGTTCTGTTTCTTCTGCCGCGCCAGCAGGGGCGTCTCCAGCGGGTTGAAGCTGACGGTGACGATCTCGAACTGCTGTCCGGCCGTCCACTCCATCATCGACAGGGTGTCGACCATCCCGTTGAGCTGCAGCGTGCAAAGCATCGGGCACTTGTAGTAGTTCAGCGTCAGGATCACCGGATGAGTGCCGTCGAAGTAGTCCGCCAGCCGCACCTCGCGGTCCTGCTCGTCGGTGAAGGCCAGGCCCAGCGGCACCCGGGCGTCCAGCTGCTCGTCGACCCCCACGCCTTCCATCGCGGAGACCGGTTGGTCGGCGGACTGCGCGCGCGCGGGCTGCGACGTCGCCAGACAGGCTAGAAAGGCGAGCAAGACAGCAACCCGGATTACACTAACCGGCCCCACCTGCATGACACCTTAGTACCTCGCCAACAAGTACCTTGTTTTGGGTCTATTCCGGTGGCTGCTCCGCGGCGGGCTCAGGCTCCGTCTCCTCCGCGTAGGGTGGCGGCGTAGGCTGCGCGAGGCCCAGCTGCTCGAAGCCCAGCGGCTGGCCGGCCGCCAGCCGTCGGCGAGTCAACTCCAGCGCGCGGTCGATCGGCACGCTGACCGCGCCCTGGGCCGGGTCGATCCAGCCGTAGGCGCCCAGCCGCTCCAGCTGCCGCGCGCGCAGCTGGTTGACCTCCTCGTGGCGCTGCTCCACGACCTTGCGCTCCAGTTCGCCGCGCTCCGCCCGGTTGAAGAGCGCCACCAGCAGGATCACCACCACCAGGAACACCAGCGTGAAGACGATTCCGACGACGAAGATCATCGGCGCGTTGACATCCTCGACCTCCGCTACGGCGCCGGCATCCTCCGGCGGAGTCGCCACCCGCGGCTCGTCCTGATGATCCATCTCGCTAGACATTCTCGAACCTCAGTGAATCGGCCAGCGCCGGGTCGCCCAGCGGCACCAGGGGCCGCCGTCGCGCCAGCAGCGCCCAGGCGGCCAGCATCAGCGCCAGCACCCCGACGAGGCACAGCACGTCGAGCGCACCGAACGGGATGCCCTCGCCGCCGTATTCCGGCATGATCAGCCAGTACAGGTCCATGTAGTGGGCGATCAGCAGCCAGACGCACCAGAAGGCCAGGAAGCGTTTGCGCCGCTTGACATAGCGGGACAGCAGCCCGGCCAGCGGAATCAGCAATTGGACGAATAGCAGCGCCACCGACCACCACAGCCACTCGCCGCTGAAGCGCCGCAGATACCAGCCGGTCTCCTCCGGAATGTTGGCGTACCAGTAGAGCATGAACTGCGAGAAGGCGATGTAGCCCCAGAACAGGGTGAAGGCGAACAGCAGCTTGCCCAGGTCGTGGTAGTGCTCGACGGTCACCGTCCGCCGCATGCGGCCGCTGAGCTGCAGCAGCATGATGCTCAGCGTGGTGACCGCCAGGAAGCACAGCGCGCAGCCGGCGAAGAAGTAGGCGCCGATGATGGTGCTGAACCAGTGCGCGTCCAGCGACATCACCGCGTCGATGGTGAAACCCGTCAGAGTCAGTGCGAAGAGCAGCATCGCCGGCGCACTCAGCCGCCACATGCCCAGCGTCAGCCGCGCATCACCAGACCCATCCTGGCGGGTCGAGCGACCGAGGAAGTGCCAGCTGAGCAGTCCCCAGATCACGAAGTAGGCCACCATCCTGATGGAAAAGAAGCCGACGTTCAGGTATCCGGCCTTGTGTGCCACCAGTTCGTCGAACTGGGGCGAACTGCCGTCAGCAAGGGCGGGATTGCCCCAGAAGTAGAGACCGTTGTCGCCACCCAGCATCGCGATGATGATCGGCAGAGCCAGCAGGCCGAGCAGGGGCAGCAGGGCGGCCAGCAACTCGGCGACGCGCCGGATAACCACGCTCCAGCTGGCCCGCGTCAGGTGCTGCAGGATCACGAAGAACAGGGCGCCGAGGCCCAGCGAGACGCCGTAGCACAGCGCGGTCAGATAGGAGAAGAAGAACCGGCGCAGCTGATCCCCGGCCTGCATGCCCAGCAGGTAGCTGACGGCCAGCGCCGCCACACCGACCACCAGTGACACGATGAACAGCGGCCGCCAGGCCTTGCCGAGCAGCGGCTTGTCGGCCGGGACATCCTGAGGCGCGAGCACATGGACATAGCCCTCAGCCATCCTGCCCTCCCCCTTCCGCGTCCGGCTCAGTCGCAGCATCGGTGGATGCTTCCTCGCCACCCGCCGCTTCCTCCTGGTCCGCGGTTCCATCCGGCGGCAGCGCTTCGGCCTGCAGCTTCAGCGCCTCGCGCTGCTCGGCCGGCACGTCGCTGAGGCTGGCGTATTGGCTGAGCTGCAGGGCGCGCACGTAGGCGACAATCGCCCAGCGATCCTCCACCGGTACCTGCGTGCCGTAGGCCGGCATGGTGCGGATGCCGCTCGTAATCGTGTTGTAGATGTGCCCGACCGGCCGCTCGCGCACGGTGGGCGTGTGATAGGACAGCGGCGCGATCCAGGTGCCTTCCGCCAGCTGCTCGGCGCGCTGGCTGATCATCCCGTTGCCATCGCCGTCGAGTCCGTGGCAGGTCGCGCAGAAGATGTCGTAGCGCTCCTGGCCGCGCGCCATGAACGACGCGTCGATCTCCAGCTCGGGTGGAAAGCCCTCGGCCCACTGCTCGCCGACGACGCCGAGATACAGGTGGGTGTCAGTGGCCAGCATGCCGCGCGCCACCGTACCCGCCACCGGTGGGCGCATCGCGCGCTGGTCGGTGAACAGCGGATTGGAGGCCTGGGCGCGGTACTTGGGCTGGTTGTCCATGTCCGGAATGATCGAGGGTTTCGGTTCCGGCGAGCGCGAGGATCGCGCGTAGTAGATCATCGCCAGCGGGATGAACGACAGCACCACCAGTACGATGATCACGGGCGCGATCCAGCCCCACCACTTAGGCATCGCCGCCCTCCTCGATCAGTTCCTCGATGCCGACGCCGCCCAGCTGAGTCAGGAACTGGCGCGTCTCGTCGCGGTCGAACCGCGGATCGCCGGCCTCGACGCTGATGAAGAACCGGTCGTCCGTCACCTTGTGGATACGGGCGCTGTTGAACACCGGGTGGTGGAAGCGCGGCAGCCCGTTGATCAGCAGCATCCCGAAGAACGCGGCGAAGGCGCTCAGCAGAATCGTCAGCTCGAAGATCACCGGAATGTTGGCCGGCAGGCTGAAGAATGGCTTGCCGCTGATCAGATACGGGTAATCGACGGCGTTCATCCACCACTGCAGCAGCAGCCCCAGGCCCAGGCCGGTCAGCCCGCCGCCGAGCACCAGCCATGGCAGTTTGCTGGGCCTCAGCCCCATCGCGTCGTTGAGGCCGTGCACCGGGAAGGGCGTATGCGCGTCCCAGCGCGTGAAGCCCGCATCGCGCATCTGCTCGCAGGCGTGCAGCAGCTGGTGGCCATCGTCGAACTCGACCAGATAGCCCAGCAGCCGGCCCAGCGGCTCGGACGTCACCGAGGTGTGCCGGTCGACCGTCATGACCGGCCTCCTTCCGCCCGCGCCAGGCGCTCCTGCTCCTCGTGCGCGCCGGGCGCGTCACCCCAGTAGTCGCCGAGCGGTTTGTGCTCGTCGAAGTGCGGGTGCGCCTGCGGCATCACGCTCTTGACCTCGGCCATCGCCACCAGCGGCGCGAAGCGCACGAACAGCAAGAACAGCATGAAGAACAGGCCGAAGCTGCCCGCGAAGGTCAGGATGTCGACCATCGTCGGGGTGTAGTAGTCCCAGCCCGACGGCAGGAAGTCGCGGCTGAGGCTGCTGACCACGATCACGAAGCGCTCGAACCACATCCCGACGTTGACGCACATCACCACGCCCAGCATCGCCCAGATGCTGGTCCGTGCCCGCTTGAACCAGAACAGCTGCGGCGCCAGCACGTTGCAGCCGATCATGATCCAGTAAGCCCAGGCGTAGGGGCCCAGCGCGCGGTTGACGAAGGCGAAGCCCTCGGCGGGGTTGCCGCTGTACCAGGCGGTGAAGAACTCCATCATGTAGGCGTAGCCGACCATCATGCCGGTCGCCAGGATGATCTTGTTCATGTTCTCCAAGTGGTGCAGCGTGATGATGTTCTTCAGCCCGAACAGCTCCCGGGCGGGAATCGCCAGCGTGACCACCATCGCGAAGCCGCCGAAGATCGCGCCCGCCACGAAGTAGGGCGGGAAGATGCTGGTGTGCCAGCCGGGCAGCTGGCTGGTGGCGAAGTCGAAGCTGACCACGCTGTGCACACTGATCACCAGCGGGGTGGCCAGCGCCGCCAGCAGCAGATAAGCCTTCTCGTAGTGCAGCCACTGCCGGTTGGAGCCCCGCCAGCCGATCGCCAGCAGGCCGTAGACGATCTGCCGCGTGCGGGTCCGGGCGCGGTCGCGGAAGGTTGCCAAATCGGGGATCATGCCCATGTACCAGAACAGCAGGCTGACGGTGAAGTAGGTGCCGACGGCGAACACGTCCCAGAGCAGCGGGCTGCGGAAATTGGGCCACAGCGACATCTGGTTGGGCAGCGGGAACAGGTAGTGCACCAGCCAGACCCGCCCGACGTGGATGCCGGGGAAGATCGCCGCGCACATCACGGCGAAGATGGTCATCGCCTCGGCGAACCGGTTGATGCCGGTGCGCCACTTCTGGCGGAAGAGGAACAGGATCGCGCTGATCAGCGTACCGGCATGGCCGATACCGACCCAGAAGACGAAGTTGACGATCGCGAAGCCCCAGCTGACCGGAGTATTGACGCCCCAGACGCCGATACCGGTGACCACCAGGTAGATGATCATGCTGAACAGCACGCCGACCAGTGCGACGCTGCCCAGGAACAGCGGCCACCAGATCCGCGGCGGGCTGGGCGCCTCGGCGATCCGCGAGACGATGTTGGTAACGTCGGCGAAGGTCTTGCCGCCGGTGATCAGCTCCGGCCGCGCCAGAGCGTCGTCGGCGGTATTGACCACCTCGGTGCTGTCGAACTGCCGCCGGAACAGGGGGACCGCCATCAGTGCCCCTCCCCCTCACCCGCCGCCGCGTGCCCATCGCCCTCGCCGGCGTGACCGGCATGCTCATCGTGCTCCTCCGCATGCTCGTAGAGCTCCGGCGGCGGTGTCTCGTACTCCGGCGTGCCCGGCGCCGGGTTGCGCAGCTTGGCCAGGTAGGCCGTGCGCGGCTTGACGTTCAGCTCGGCCAGCATGGCGTAGGCGCGCTGGTGGTCGTGCAGCTTGCGCACCGCGCTGTCCGGGTCATTCAGATCGCCGAAGGTGATCGCCCGCGCCGGACAGGCCTGGGCACAGGCCGGCGTTATCTCACCGTCCTCCAGCGGCCGCTGCTCGTTGCCGGCATCGATTTTGGCGCCCTGGATCCGCTGCACGCAGTAGGTGCACTTCTCCATCACGCCGCGGCTGCGAACGGTGACCTCCGGGTTGAAGCCCAGCTTCTGGGTCTCGGTGATGCCTTTCTGGTAGTTGAAGTAGTTGAAGCGCCGCACCTTGTAGGGGCAGTTGTTGGCGCAGTAACGCGTGCCCACGCAGCGGTTATAGACCATCTCGTTGAGGCCCTCGCTGCTGTGCACCGTCGCCGCCACCGGGCAGACCTGCTCGCAGGGCGCCATCTCGCAGTGGTGGCAGGCCACCGGCTGGCTGAGCGACTGCGGGGCCGCCGGATCGCCGGTGAAGTAGCGGTCGACGCGGATCCAGTGCATCTCGCGCCCCTCCAGCACCCGCTGCTTGCCGACGACCGGGATGTTGTTCTCGGCCTGGCAGGCCGTGATGCAGGCGCCGCAGCCGATGCAGCTGCTCAGGTCGATCGCCAGCGCCCAGCGGTGGCCCTCGTAGCTGTGCTCCGTCCACAGTGATTTCAGCGGCGGATGATGCGTCATCTTCTGGGCGAAGTCGGGGTGTTCATGATAAAAGGCCAGGTTGGCCTCGCGCACCAGACCGCCGACGCGGCGCTCGCGCTCCGCCATCCCCAGCGTGTCGATCACGTAGTGGTCCTGGGTACAGGCCAGCTCGTGTGTCCGCCCGGTCTTGCGCGGCTGCATCACCTGTGCAGCGCCGCCGTGTTCCTGCGGTCGCAGCGCATAGGCATTGACCCCGACACCGCGGCCGACTCGCCCGCAGACCTGGCGGCCGTAGCCGAGCGCCACCGTGATGACGCCCCGGGGCTGGCCGGGCATCACGAGCACCGGCAGCTTAACGCCCGAGTCCGGCGGCAATTCGATCACGTCCCCGTCCCTGAGCCCCTGCGCCGCGGCGTCGGCGACGCTGATCACCGCGGCGTTGTCCCAGGTCAGCTTGGTCAGCGGGTCGGGGGCCTCCTGCAGCCAGCCGTTGTTGGCGAAGCGGCCGTCGTAGACCCGGGGATCCGGGACGACTGCCAGCTCGAATCCGTCGGTTGCCGCCTCCTCGCCGTAGACCCTGACGCCATCCAGGTCCGTGCCGGTCAGGGCCCTGCCGTAGTCGGGCGTGGGTCGTGCCGGGGCGCTGGCGCTGCCTGCGACCAGACCGTCGTGGAGCGCCGTGCGCCAGCGCGCTTCGAAGTCGTCCTCACCGAAGCGCTGAGCATAGGTCTCGCGTACTAGCTCGTACCCACTGCGCGGCTCGGCGCTGATCAGCATCGACAGCAGTTCGATCTCGCTGAGACCGCCGTACAGCGGTTCGATCAGGGGCTGTATCACGCTGTAGGTCCCGTCCCAGCCGGTGGCGTCCCCCCATGCCTCCAGGTAGTGCGCGCGCGGCAGCAGCCAGCTGCAGTGCTGCGAAGTCTCGTTTTCATCCTGGCTGAGGTGGATCACCGTCTCGGCACCGGCCAGCTTACCCGCCACACTTAGCTCTGGCGGGGCGTTGTAGACCGGATTGCCGCCCGCGATTACGAGCGTGCTGATCGCGCCGGCCTTGAGCTGCCCCGCCAGCTCCTCGATCTGCGCGCGGTCCCCGTGGTCCTGCCGCGGATCGGGCACCAGCTCGACCGTCTTGCCGACGTTGCCCAGCGCGTCGTTGATCAGCTGCGCCAGCACATGCACGTCGGCGGTCTGACGAGGGCCCACCGTCAACAGGCTGCGGCCCCGGTGCCGGAGCAGATCCTTGCACAGCGGCTCCAGTAGCGGGTGTTCATTGACATCGTTCATGTGAACCCGCAGCAGCCCCTCGAGGTGCTCCGCGCCCGCCGGCAGGCTGAGCCCCGACTTCAGGAACAGCCTGGCCGCCAGGATGCGCAGCTGCAGCGCCACCTGACCGGGTCGCAGCGCTGCGCGGTGATCGGCGTTGGTGCCGGTCAGGCTGACGGTGCTCTCCAGCACGTATAGCCGGTTCATCGCGCCGCTATCGGGGTTGCGCCGCGCGGCGAACTCGCGGGCATGTCGCACGCCGTCCGGGTGCAGCAGCAGGAAGTCGTCATCGAAACTTGCGATTACGTCCGCCCCCTCCAGCCTGAGCAGTGGCCGGTAGGCACGGCCGTACAGCCGCCGCATCGCCTGGCGCTGGTTGTCGCGCGACACCGGTTCATAGACGAACTGCTGCGCCAGCGGCATGCTATCGCGCAGCTGGGCGCGCATCGCCAGCGTGGTCGGGCTGCCGGTCTCCTCAAGCAGCAGCGCCAGTCCTTCGCCCCCGCGGGTGCGCAGCCCGGCGAAGCGCTCGGACGCGAACTGACGGAAGCCTTCGAGGCCCGGCTGCAGCGTCTGGCCGCCCTGGCGCTGAACGACCTGGCTGGCGCGGTCGATGTCGTAGAGATCCAGTACGCTGGCCTGGTGGATGGCGGTGGTGGCACCCCGGCTGGCGGGATGCAGCGGGTTGCCCTCGATCTTGATCGGCCGGCCGTCGTAGCTGGTCACCAGCAGGCCGACGGCGGCGCCACCCAGTTCCATGGCGGTCGCGTACTGCGCGGGCTGGCCGGGGGTGAACCCCTGGGGCCGCTTCGCGTAGGGCGCGATCGTCTCCCTGGGCCAGCGGCAGCCGGTTAGCGTCAGGCCAGCCAGCGCCAGTGAGGCGCCCATCAGCTTGAGAAACTCGCGCCGCGATTCGGGGCTGAGGGCGTCGACAGCCACCTCCGGAAACTCGCGCTCCATCGCCGCGGCGAACTGCGGCGTCCGCGCCAACTCATCCAGACTGCGCCAGTACCTACGGCCGGTCAGGCCGGCAAGCCGCTTGCGCGTCGTGATGCTGTCGTCTAGCGGTGGCATGTTGAGCAATCAGTAGAGGGATTGATGTTGTACTCGGACAGCAGCCGCCGGCCGAGTTCCAGCTGATCGGCTGGCCGCCAGTCCATCTGGGTGACCGTCTCGCGCTGCCGCAGATGCCTTTCCGGTTCACGATGGCAGCGCAGGCACCAACCCATGTTCAGCGGCTCCACCTGGTAGACACCGCTCTCATCCATCTTGTCTACCCGCCCGTGGCAGCTGACGCAGCCGATCCCCCGGCGAACGTGGGCGCTGTGATCGAAGTAGGCGAACTCCGGCAGGTCGTGGACGCGCACCCAGGGCACAGGCAGCCCGGTGGCGTGGCTCTCGAACACCGGCAGTAGCTTCTCGCTGTCCTTGCGGATCGAGTGATGGCAGTTCATGCAGATCTCGGTCGCGGGCAGCGTGGCCGCCGCGCCGGTCTCCACGCCCACGTGGCAGTAGCGGCAGTCGATGCCCAGCTCGCCGGCATGCAGGGCGTGGCTGTAGGGTACCGGCTGCTGGGGCTGATAGCCCGTCAGCTGTGTGCCCGGCGAAGTGGCAGCCAGCACCAGCACAACCAAGTACACGAGCCCGCCGATGACGAGTGCAATCGCGAGCCGGTTGAGCTTGTCCACCCACGCGGGGAACAACGGACTTCTCAGACCTGCCTCCTCCTCGGTGACCCTCCTCCTCTGAGCCGCATGTTAACGGCTTCGCCGCGAAGCCGTCAACCCGCTGCGCCCCGTCCGGCGGCGCGGCGTACCCGCGCTACTCGCGCTCGCGGGGCAGCTCAATCACCTCGTCGAATCCGTGCTCCAGCTCGGAAAACGGCTCCATCTCGGCGGCGATCAGCTCCGTCTCCTGCAGGTTGAGCAGCAGATTGTCGATCTGGCTGCCCATGCCGCGAGGATCCGACAGCGTGATCGCCTGGTCGACGACCAGCTGCATGGTGTCCTCGATCGTCTCCATCTGGGCGATCAGGTACTCGCTGTTGGCCTTGGCCTTCAGCAGCTTGTCCATCCGCTTGCGCAGCACGTCGATGTTCTTCTGCTTGACCTGCTGGACACGCTCGTCGGCGCTGCTGATCTCCTGTTCCAGCCGCTCGATGTTGGCGACGATCCCCTGCTGGTCAACGCCGGAGAGATAGGAGTTGTAGCGCGTCACCGCCATCGCGATCTTCAGGTAGTTGGCCAGCAGTACGGCTACCTTGCGCTTGTTCTCGATGTAGAACGGGTCGCGCTTGCGCAATTCACTGGCCGTCTCGCCCTCCAGCCGCTCGGCCAGGCGCGCCAGCTCGCGGTAGCGCTGCCGCAGCGACTCCTCGATATGCGGCCACAGCTGCTCTCGCAGCGGCTCGATGTCCAGCTCCTGCTCGGCCATGATCTGCGAGTCGACGTGGCGGCGGAAGCGCGGGTTGCCGGACATCATGTAGAGATAGCCCAGCTCCAGCCCGCCACCCAGCAGCAGCCAGCCCGGCTCGCGCAGAATCAGCGCCAGCCCGCCGCACAGGATCAGCGCGCCGTAGTTGTACCAGTTCTGGAAGGCGCGCTTGACGTAAACCGTCCACGGATGGTCTGCGCTCACTTGTCACTCTCCAGCAGTCGCTGCTCCGCCCTGACGACCTGGGCCTCGCCGCCCGTGCCGTAGATCAACTCTATGATACGCTCCGTCAGCTCCCGGTACTTGCCGCTGGCCAGATTCTCGCGCGTGGTCGCCGTCGGTGCCGGCGCCTCCAGCTCTGCCAGCACGGTGCCGGGACCCTTGCTCAGCACGATGATCCGGTCGGCCAGGAACACCGCCTCCTCGATGTCGTGGGTCACGAACACCAAGGTCGTATTGAGCTGCTCGTCGGCCCAGAGGTCCGCTACCAGCTCCTGCATCTCGATCCGCGTCCTGGGGTCGAGCGCGCCGAACGGCTCGTCCATCAGGATGATCCGCGGCCGGCAGGCCAGGGTGCGGGCGATGGCCACCCGCTGCCGCATCCCGCCGCTGAGGTTCTTGGGATAGAGCCGCTCGTTGCCGGCCAGGCCCACGCGCTCGATCAGCGCCAGCGCCCGCTGGTTGCCCTCCTCGCGCGGCACGCGCGCCAAATCGAGGCCGAAGCGCACGTTGTCCAGCACGTTGAGCCACGGGAAGCTGGAATAGCCCTGGAAGACCATCCCGCGCTCGGCGCTGGGCCCGGTGACCTGCTCGCCGTCGATCAGCACCTCGCCCGCCGTCGCCTCCAGCAAACCGGCGATCAGCTTGAGCACCGTGCTCTTGCCGCAGCCCGACGGGCCCAGAATCACGCGGCACTGCCCGCGACCCGGCACGTCGTCGACGACGAGGTCAACGTCCGTGATCGCCAGCCGCTGGCCCCTGCCTCCGGGCATCGGATAGGCCTTGGCCACTCCTCTGAGCTCGATGATCGGTGCCGCGGGCTTGCCTGCACCAGCCACCTGCTCGCTGCTGACCACCTGCTCGCTCACGGCTTGGCCTCCTTCCAGGCGAACAGCCGCTTGCCGGCAAAGACGAAGATGTAGTTGGTGCTGACGCCGAGCAGCAGCACCACGAGAATCAGTGCGTAGATCCAGTCAATGTGCTGGCGCCGCTGGGCCTGGGTCAGCAGATAGCCGAGGCCGTACTCCGCGTTGATCAGCTCGGCCAGAATGACGTAGGTCCAGCCGACGCCGTAAAGCACGCGGCCGGCCTCGAAGATCCCCGGCCAGGCGGCGGGCAGCAGCACGCGGAAGATGATGTGCCGCGGTTTGGCACCCAGGGTGTAGGCCGTGTCCAGGTAGACCTGATCCACGTTCATCACGGACTCAATCACCAGCGGCAGCAGATAGACCACGATGCCGACGAACAGGAAGGCAACCTTCATTGTGTCGCCGATGCCGAACCACAGGATGAATAGGGGGTAGACCGCGGAGATCGGCAGATAGCGCAGCGGGCCGCTGAGCGGCTCGATCACATTGCGGATCGGCGGCCAGGTACCCATTACCAGGCCGATCGGGATCGCCACCAGCGCCGCCAGCAGGAACGCCAGCGTGATGCGGTAGAGCGAGCGCGCCGCGCTGCGCACCAGCGCGTGCTCGCGGTGCAGCACTACCACCGACATCAGCACCGCCTGCGGCGACGGCAGGATGTAGGCCGGGATGATCGGGCGCGGCAACGCCTCCATTCCTGCCGCACCCTCCGAGTCCTCGGCCAGCGCGTCGGCCACCGTCGCCGTCGGCACTTCCAGCGGCGGCAGCAGCGGCCAGGTCAGCAACCACCACAGCAGCAGAAAGGCGAAGACCGATACCGCGGACAGCAGCTGCCGCCGGGTCGGTGCCAGCTCGACGCGGATCTTCAGCACCGCTCAGCCTCGCCACGTTGCTCAACTCTGCTGCCCGAGCCGTCCAACATCACTGCTGCGGGATTACCTCGAAGTCCGTGCGGCGGTTCTGCTGGCGGCCGGCCTCAGTGTCGTTGGTGGCGATCGGCTTGTCCGGGCCGTTGCCCTCCACGATGAACTTGTCGCGCGGGAAGCCGTAGTTGCTAACCATGAAATCGACCACGGACTGGGCACGCCGCTGGCTGAGCTCGATGTTCATCTGGCGCCCACCGACACTGTCGGTGTTGCCGCTGACCCGGATATAGGCCGAGCCGAATGTCTGGGCCAGTTCGGCGGCCTGCTCCAGCACGACCTTGGCGTTGGGATCCAGTTCGTGGCTGCCCGTGGCGAAGTAGACGGACATCCGCTTAGTGACGATACCCTCCTGCTCCACCACTTCAGCCGGCGGCTCCTCGAAGGGGAACTCCTGCGTGGCGGGCTCCACCTCACCGGCGATCGCCGCCGTGGCCTCCTGCAGGAAGCGTGTCTGGCGCGTCAGATCGGGCCGGGTCGTCTCCTCCAGCTTGCCGATCGTGATCCAGATCTTGCTCGCCGAAGTCCACAGGTCGTCATAGCCCACCAGCGCGTCGCCGTCGAGCTCGAACAACTGGCGGTTCTCGGCCGCGCCGGCCAGCTTGACGTCGTAGAGCATGCCCATCGCATCGTCCATCGTGATGCCTGCGAAGCTGTCGAGCAGCACCATCGCCGCCGACTCCATGTCGGTGTTGACGGCGTCGACACCCTCGAACCAGCCCTTGAGGAACGCGCTGATTGCGTCCGGATAGCGCGCGGCGAAATCGCCGCGGACCACCATCGTGCCGCCCAGCAGGTTGGTGGCGTCGAGCGTGCTGGCCAGAATACTGGCCCCCGGCACGTCATCGGCGGCGAAGTAGACGAACGGGCTCCAGGACACGCAGGCGTCGGCGTTGCCCGCCTTGAAGATGTCGGCGGCCTCGATGGCGCTGTTGGTGTAGACCGGCTTGACGTCGTTGTTGCTCAGACCAACCTGGCTGAGCACGTAGAGCAGCAGGAAGTGGCTGGGGGTGGCCTCGGCGACAGCCACCGTCTTGCCCTTGAGATCCTCGGCCGTGTTGATGCCGGCCCGCACGGCGATGGCGTCGCCGCCTCGGGACCAGTCGGTCTGCATGAAGGTCACGGGCCTGATGTCCCTGAGCGCATCGTACTGCAGAGCGAACATGTCGACGGTGGTCGCCATCATGTCCAGCCCCCCGCCGTCGCCGCCGACCCGGAAAGCGCTGGCCATCTGCACCAGGTCGTCGATCTGCACGAACTCGATATCAACACCGTACATGCTGGTGAAGATCGAGTCTGGATTGGGCTTGATTCCGCCGTTGGCCACCAGCCCGCCAGCGAAGCCCCCGTACTGGACAATCCCGACCTTGATCGGGCGGCTCAACTCACCAGGTGTGACCGGCGGCGCCTGCTCTGGCTGCTGATCGGCCGGGGCTGTGCGGTCGCCCTCCGCTCCGGCCGGGAACATGTCCTGGGTAACCTCGCCGCCGGCCTTGCGATCCGGCGCGATAACGCCCAGCAGCGGATCCAGCCAGCCCAGCCGGTAGGCTCCCAACACCACCAGCACCACGATCACCAGGAAGAGAAAGAACTTCGCGCCTGGCTTCATTCTCATAATTCAGCCCCCTTTAGGCTTGAACCTCGGTGTTTCCTACTGTCCCATCCCCTATTATCGCCGATGACCCGGCCGGCCGCTGCTACTCATCGATCTCCACCGGGTTCTGTCCCTGCTCGACGAACGGCGCCACGATGTCGAACAGCCGCTGCTCCTCGGCCTGCTTCGAGCGCCGGTACTCCTCCAGTGCATCATGCACCCGGCGCAGCTTGTCCTCGTTCTGCTTGAGCGCCGCCTGCCGGGACTTGATCAGTTCGTCGATTTCACGCTGGATGCCGTCGTTGGCGTCCGCCACCTGGCCCTCGATCTCCTCGACGCGGCGCTTCAGATAAAACAGGTAGTCCTCCAGCACCTGATCGCGCCGTCCGGCGTCGGACAGGATGTCGGCCAGGTCGTGGCCCATGTTCTTCAGCGTCATCCGCACCATCCGCGCCTTCATCGCGGCGTCGAGATCGGCGATCTCCGGGTCGCTCAGCATCTCCTCGACGCGGTAGACGTCCAGCCCGCCCTCCTGGACCAGCTGGGCACGCTCGTAGACCTCGGCCACGCTCAGCGCCTTGGGCACCCGAATCGCGTCCTCGCCGGCAGTCTCAGCCATGGCTGGCTGCGCTGAATCGGCCGGGGCATCGGCGCCAGCGGCAGTGCTCGCAGACTCCGCTTCGCCCGCCTCGAAGTCTGGCGTCGTGGATTTCTCCAGGTCGAGGCGAATCCGCTCGATCGCCGCCACCACGTCCTCTGTCGTCGTGCCGCCGTCAGGTTCCGCCGGCTGTTCTTCCTCGGGAAACTCAACGACCAGTTCGGCCAGTTTTCTCAGCAGCCCCACTTAGCACACCCCTGTTGGTGATAAGCAATTATAGTGTGCCGCGGACCGGCGCGTGGCAGTCGGGCAGGACGATTGCCGAACGAACGATCCCGAAGCATGGAATGCGCAGGGGGGCGGCCCGCGCTGCTAACCGTGGAAGGGGTCCCCGACCCCGTCATTCGAACAGGCTGGTCGGCGGGTCGGGGACCCGCCGCCACGCAAGCGGCGGCGCTTGCGCTGCTGCTCCGGACTTCGGGCTTCTTTTACTCCGCGTCGATGCCCACGCTGTAGCTGCTGGGCGCATCGATGCTGTCGCCGCAGTGCCAGACGGTACCGTCCGCCGCAAAGGGATCGGGCTCCAGGTCATCGATGTCGCCCGCAAACGGGAGCTCCTCGGGCACCTGCAGGTAGCGGTCCAGGCCGCCGCCATCGATGAACAGGCCCAGGCAGAACTGGTACCAGCGGATTGAGCCCGGCGCGCCGGTCCGCGGCACGCTGGAGCCCGCCGTGGTGGTCTGGCCGAAGCCGGGGCCATAGAGCAGGTACGTATCGTCGCCGCCCTTGTCCCAGAACACGCCGATGCTGTTGACGTCGCCCTGCCCGAGGCTCTGATGGCCGGCCTGGTACCAGTCGTCGCCGCCTGAGTCCTCAAACCAGCCCAGGCTCCAGTCGCGCCCGTGGCCCAGGGTCTGGCGCAGGTAGCCGTAATAGACGTCGTCGCCACTGTCGTCGAGCAGCACGCCGCAGGCGTAGTGCGGCGGGGCGGCCAGCGTGTAGTGCGCGCTCATGTAGTGGTCGTTCCCGCCGTAGTCGTGGAGGATACCGACCGCCGCCCAGTAGGCGCTGCCCAGCGCGTAGATGCCGCAGCCATAGGTGTCATCGCCCTCGCCGCCGTCGATCAGCATCCCCACGCCGCCGCCCCAGCTGTGGCCCTCGCCGTAGTCGTCGCGCCGGCCGTAGCCAAAGCCCTGGGCCAGGTTCAGGTTGATCACCGGGCTGTGAATCGAGTCGTAGACGATGTCCGTGTTGTTGGCGACGTACTCGTCGCTGCCGCCGCCGTCCAGCAGCAGCCCCACCCCGCCCGTGAAGCCGAAGCCCTGGCCGTAGCGGTAGAGCTCGTAGTGGTCGTCGCCTTCGCTGTCGGCCAGCACGCCCGTACCGAACCAGCCGCTGCCCTGCACGCTGCCGATGCCGATGTAGGTATCGTCGCCGCCGCGGTCGACCAGCATCCCGGTGCCGAAAACCCCGCAGCCCTGGCCGATGAACTGGCTGTCATAGGTGTCGTTGCCCGCGAGGTCCAGCAGCATGCCGTAGCCCAGCACGCCGGCGCCGAAGGCGGGCACGCGGCTGTAGTGGTATTCCACTCCCGTGTAGTCCGCGTGGTCTTCGTCGTAGTAGACCCGCAGGCGGTAGTCGGCCTCTTCCAGGTCGCGGTACACATCGTCGCCACCGAGGTCGATGATCACCGCCGCCGGATGCCACCAGTTGCGCGTGCCGCCCACCTCGCAGTAGGAGTCGTCGCCGCCGGTGTCCAGCACCAGCAGGTCCTGGTGGCCGGCCTCGTAGATGTTGTCACGCGCCCCGCTGATCACAACCTCGCCGTAGATCGTCGACGCCAGATAGAAGAAGTCGTCGTCGCCAGGATCATGCTCCGCCAGCAGCTCCGCCACCCGCTCCACGGCCGCCGCCAGCAGCGTCGCGCCGGTGTTGAGCCGCATGAAGTCGACGCTGTCCATGAGCGCCTCCATCATCATCGCCGTCTCGCGCTGATAGCGGGTGCTCTCCTCCTCGTCGGGCAATTCGATGGCCCAGTCCACACAGGCGTCGAAGACCTCCTCCTCGAAGTAGCCCAGCCGGTGGATGGGCTCGCCGACGGCCTGCCAGCGCAGCTCAAGAACGTCCGCCAGCGCGAAGCAGAACAGCGCTGCCGCGTTACGCACGTCTTCCGGCAACGCGTAATAGTCGTCGGTCAGGAAGTCGCCTGCAGGACGGGGGGACAACTCGGCCAGCGCGACGGCCAGGGCCAGCTCGCCGTGTTCCTCGACCATGGCCATGTACGGCTCCAGCGGATCGCCGATCAGCGTCACGCGCACGCCCTGGTTGATGCGGCCCTGGGTGCTGGTCAGCAGGTTGGGCATCGAGCCCTGCTGACTGAGCAGGCTGTCGGTCAGCATCCGCGTATACGGGCTGACCTTCCACGGGTTGTCGAAGTACGTCTTGAGCAGATGCGGCGTGTACTTGTCCTGGTTGTAGAAGCCGAAGTCGATGAGGTCGAAGCGCACCTCGTCCCACTCCAGGCCCATCTCATCCAGCGCCTGCCAGAACAGCTCGCTGCCCTCCCCGAGGTCGTCCGGGGTGACGGCGGCCTGGGCGGAAACAACGGTCCAGATCGCGGCCAGCAGGCCCGCAAGGATCACGCGTGTAGACATGCCACGATTCTAGGGCATGCGCCCCGAGGGGCCGCCGGAGCACGGAGGCCACCAATGCGGAATCACGCACCGGAACGTCAAATCTCGCTCGGGACGTCCGGGTCGACCGCCTCGATCAACCCCGGGTAGCGGTCCGGCCACTCGCCCACGGCTTCCTCGACGCTGGTCTCCACCGGCAGCAGCACCGCGATCGAGCCGATGAACCACCACTCGCTGAGGATCTCAAGGTTCTCGTCGGCGACGAACTGCCAGGCGGCGTCCATGTCCACCGGCAGAAAGAACGCCACCAGCGCGCGGCCGTCGATGATGTCATAGGTGGTGTCGTCGCGGGGGTCGGTGAACTCGCGGATGACCCAGTCGTCTTCCTCGTCGAAGCCCTCCTCGCCGCTGGGCTGCCCGCCCTCGGGCTCCGTGACGGTGACCGTCGCGCCGGTCGCGGTGGTGACCTCGCTGTCCCACCACGTGACCCGCGCACTGATCTGATACTCGCCGGGCTCGGTGTAGGTGTAGCTGTATATGCCGCTCGCGCTAGCCGCGCGCGCTGTTCCCTGCTGGATCCACGTGCAGTACTCCGCCGTGATGTCGAGCCAGCCAGAGCCATCTGCTGGGTCAAGTTCGACCGCGAGCGGCTTGTGTTCGTCGTCGTCGTCAGTTACGCCGCCGCTGACTATCGGATTGATCTGGACGGTCAAGGGCGCCGGGCCTGTGACTGCCTTCACAAGCGAACCAGCGTCCAACCGCACCATAAGAGACAAATGCCGCGTTGTCAGTTCGGGGTGTACGAGAACGCCACCTTTGCCCATGCACCCACCGAGACAGAGAATGGAAGCCATGGCTACCAGCAGCAATCTGTACGATCTGTACGATGTGGAATGCATCCTGATTACCTCCTTATTGATCCCGCAGTGCGCCATATGCACTGAGCTTCCCAAGGCGATCGACCTGCCAATCGGGCAGTAGACCATGGACTTCGGTGTCTCTAATCCGATAGCGGACCATCTGAGGCCACAGCGATTGCCACTTGTAGTTGACCAGCGCGGCAACCGCGGACACGTGCGCGGTCGCATGAGATGTGCCCCCGGCGTAGCCATATGTACCAGGATTGCTGCCCAAGTCGAACTCATCCGCGTTCTCGCCATACATGTCAAGGACCGGGATCAGATTCCCGGGAGCGGCTACATCGCATTCGATCGAGTAGTTGCTCGATTGCCCACCCTCCCAAACCGCTCTGTGACCATCTTCATCATACGCCGCAATCGCCATCGCGTAGTAGTGATTCCCAGGCCAGTTCGGATAGTCTGATCGGCCGTTGTTGCCAGCGGAACCGATGAACAGCATGTACGAGCCGAGGTTGTAGAGGTGGCGGTTGCCCACCTCGGTTCCATAGCTCCTGGAGCCGAAACTGCAGTTGACTACTTCGATGTTGTAATGCTCAACGAGTGTACTGCCTCCGTAGTGCTCTACAGGGCTGTAGATTCTCTTGATGCAACCGACTGCGCTGAAAGCATTCAGTACAGGCGCTGTCCCATGCACGGATCCTGACTCCCTAGCAGAGGCCTTCATGGCGACCGGGTAGTACCAGTTCGCTGGTGATATTCCCGCGAGGCTTTCCCCATCATCATGAGGATCACCAAGTAGAGGATCATCGGGGTCGTTGTTCACGACTGCTGAGACGACACCTGCAACCCTCGTGCCGTGGCCCAAGTACTCGGCGTGATACTCGCTCTTATTCAGCAACCACTCCCAAGGTTCGCCACCACCGAGATAGCGGAATTTGAATTCCGTCGATGCTTGCTTGTCTCCTGTGTTGCAGCCGTATTGTGTGGAGTTCCACTGCAGATCATCGAGATGGATGGGATCGTATTGCACACCTGTGTCAAGGACGGCGACAACAACGTACGGATGGCCGTGATACCCATCCCGCCACGCCTCTTGGATCTCTATGTCATAGTCGTGGTCTTCGTCGAGATTCCATTGGTCAGGGAACAGGCTGTCATTCGGGTCGCCGACAGGCCAGTCCTCTTCTTCATCGTCGTACAGCAGCATATCCGGGTCTACCGCTTCAATCAGATCGGGGTACTCCGCTGGCCAGTTCGCCACCGCGTCCTCCACCGTCTGGCCTTCAGGCAGCACGACCGCCATGCCAGCAACTGTGACCCACTCAGAGAAGACCGTCAGGTTCTCCTCCGCCAGGAATGCCGCCACCTCCGGATCGTAGACCATCGTCAGGCCTTCCACCGTCTGGGTCATCCCGTAGTAGTAGGTAAACGACTGGTAGTACGGGTCCGTCCCCGGGTCGCGCTCGACATCGAAGTAGTTGGGGTCCATCAACGGAATGTCCGGTGGGTTCTTGAAAGCAATGATCACCCGGCCGTCGATGATCTCATACACGCTGCCGTCGCGCGGGTCGGTGAACTCGACGATCTCCCACTCCTCCATTTCGAAGGGATCGATGACTTCGCCACCCCCATCCAGCTCACCGCCACCACCTTCGGGAAGACCGTCACCGCCCGGGTCCGGCCCCTGCCCTAGGCCCGCATCGCTGGCCATCGCCAGCGGCTGTGTATCGCTAGCGGGGCTGCCCGGCGGCCCCGACGACCCGCCGCATCCGGCCAGCGTGATCACTGCGCCCATCAGCGCGACGGCAATTGCCCCCCCCCTGACATTTGCGCGTATCGTTGTTCCTCTCATTCGCAGCAGCATCCCAGTCACCTCCCGTCGTGCCTGGCTGAGCAAGCGCAGGCCTAGCACTCTGCACTAAGTAATACCAGCAGACGGGACAATGCGCAATGTTGATGCCGCAGAACCGTCATTACGATGGCGCTACTGGTATCGAGTACCAGTTATGTTGCTTTTGTCTAGCAGCACTGCGTAGCGCCAGAGCATGCAGGGCGCCATCCCGCTGCCGGAGCGCCTTCGTGGCCAGAGCCATCGGTGCTGCAGTGAGGGCTGGGCGGCAGCCGAGCCACGTGAACGACTGCTCGCGCTGCAGTCTTGGCCCAACTACCCGAACCTCGTTAGTCCGCCAGGCCGGGGTTCTCCATGTTGACCCAGAAGAACTGCACGCGGCCGTCGGTCTCCTTGGTCAGCTCACGCTGCTGGCTGGCCCACAGGGCGAACGTCGCGCGCTGCTCCAGACCGGTGTAGCCGGGGCCGTAGGGATCCTCGTTCATGGGGAAGCCGTCGCCGCCGGTCGCCAGGAAGTCGTTGGTCAGCAGCCGGTACTCGCGGGCGTCGTCGAGCGGATGCCAGGGCGCATCGGGGCTGACGGTGAAGGTCATGTCACCGGTCTCCCCCAGCACTACCTGGGCATAGTCGTCGCGCGGAATCGCCACGGGCTCCTCGCCGTGCCAGGTGATCTCGAACTCGGTGGGCGGCTGCTCGCCGATGAAGCAGCCCGCCAGCTGCATATCGACGTAAACCACGCTCATGCCCGCCACCTGAGGAAAGCCGCCGTCGCCGTACTGGCTGCCGGCGTAGGCCAGCACCTCGCGCAGCCGCGTGCCCGTCAGCGGCACGTTCATCATGAAGTTGTCGTAGGGCAGCACGGAATACAGGTCCCCGAAGGTCACATCGCCGGCGAATAGCGGGGCACGGAAGTTGCCGCCATTGAACATCACGGCATCCGTCTCCACCGCGCCGTACATCGCGTCGCAGATCAGGTCCGCCAGCGCGTTCTCGGCCAGCCGCACGTCGTCGTCCGGGAAGTCCTGGCCGGACACGCAGACGAATTTGCCCATCTCGGCCTCGAAGCGGCGCTGGTAATCGGCGATGAACGCCACCAGCCCGTCATCCTCGGGGGCGTCCGGCCCCAGGGGCACGAACTCCTCGGTGACGTCGGCCAGCTCGAAGCGCGCGTCGGGGTCGTCCGCCGGACGCGTAAACGTCAGCTTCAGCACGCCCAGCGTCTTGCCCCACTCACCGTCCTGGGTGACCACCACGTTGCCGTACCGCTCCGGCTCGGCCATGACGGTATGCGTGTGGCCGCCCACGATCACGTCCAGCTCCGGCACGTTGACCGCCAGGTTGCGGTCGCGGTTAATCCCCTGGTGCGCCAGCGCGATCACGATGTCGCAGCCAGTGCTGCGCAGATACTGCGCCAGGCTTCTGGCCACCGGCAGCGTCGCGTGGACAACCACGCTCTTGCGGGCCGAGGGATGGGTCTCGCCGAGCAGCGTCTCCGTGGTCAGGCCGATCACGCCGATCCGGTAGTCGCCGCGGCGCAGGATGGTATAGGGCCGGGCCACCGGCGTGCCGCGCTCGCGGTCGATGACGTTGGCGCAGACGATGTCGAAGTTGACGTCGCTGAAGCGTCCGCGCAGCAACTCGTAGCCGAAGTCGAACTCGTGGTTGCCGAGGCACATCGCGTCGTAGCCCATCTGGTTCATGCACTCCAGATCGAGGAAGCCGGTCAGCAGGTTGCTGATCGGGGTGCCCTGGAACACGTCGCCGGCGTCGAGCACCACCCAGTAGTAGTCGGTATCGGCGCGGGCGCGCTGGATCGCCACGCGGCGCTTGGCCACGCCACCCCAGCCGTCCTCGCCCGTGTCCCAGTTCCTGAACGGCTCCAGGTGGCCGTGGGTGTCGTTGGTGTGGATGATGCCGAGCCTGAGCACCTCAAGGTCCGGCTGTTCCTGGGCATAGCCCGTGGAGAGCAGCGCGATCAGCAGGACAGCAACGGTCAGCAGCAACTTACGCATGGCGGCACCCTCTCAAAGGAGATAAACACGCTTCTATCATAGCTAATCGCACGCCCGGCGCGGCAGGCTCGGCTCCTACTCCCCTCCAGGCGGAGCAGTCTCCGCCCACTCGAAGACCACCCGGCCGTCGGTCGCCATCTGAAGCACCTGCCGCTGGCGCGCCCAGTCGATGAACGCACTGCGTTGCTTGAGGTTCGTGGCGGCCGGTCCGTGCGGATCCTCGTGCAGCGGGAACTCCGGCACGTTGCAGGCCACGTAGTCGATCATCAGCACGGTGTATTCAGCATCATCATCCAGCTCCCGCCCGCCGATTGTCGCCTCAGCCAGGCTGGCATCGACATAGCGCAGGCGCATGCCGGCGACCTGCGGGAATCCGCGGCCGTATTGCGTTCCGGCCCACTTCAGGATCTCGCGCAGTGTGGCGCCGCTGACCGCGACTTGCATCACTGGATGGTCGAGCGGCATCGCGGCGATGAAGTCGCCGAGCGTGACGGGCCCGGCGGGCAGCGCGGCCTGGAAGTTGCCGCCCGTGAACAGCACGCAGTCCGCGCCCGAGACCTCATGCAGGGCGTCCGCGACCAGATTCGCCAGCGCGTTCTCCTCAAAGCGCACGCGCTCAACCGAAACCTCCTGCGCGTTCTCGCAAACGAACTCGCCCAACAGCTCATCGAGCTGCTGCTGGTACCGGTCGACCAGCGCCGCCATCTCCACGTCGACGGGGTGATCCGGCCCCAGCGGCTTGAATTCCTCGCTGTAATCGGACAGCACGAAGCGCCGGGAGGTAGCATCCCGGACGAATTCCAGCTTGAGGATGCCCAGATTCTGCGCCCATTCGCCGTCCTGCGTCACAACCGCATTCCCTATCACCTCCGGCTCCTGCATGAATGTGTGGCTGTGCCCTCCCACGACCACATCCAGCTCGGGCAGCGTCCTGGCCAGTTCCAGGTCATAGATGAAGCCCTGGTGGGTCAGGGCGATGATGATGTCGCAGCCGACCCAGCTCAGGTAGTAGGCCAGGGACGCAGCGGTCGGCTCGACGGGGCTGAAGCGGACCTGCTGCCCCAGCTTGTAGTACAGGTCCTGCGTGAACGACTCGCGAACCAGGCCGATCACGCCGATCTGATATCCCCCGCGGTGAAAGATCGCGTAGGGCGGAAACGGCGGCACGCCGTCTTCGTCGGTCGCCATGTTCGCGCACAGCAAGGGGAACTCAGCGGCTGCCAGATAGTCGCGGGCCTGGGCCAGGCCCCAGCTGAACTCGCCGTTGCCGAGGCACATCGCGTCGTAGCCGATCCGATTCATGCAATCCAGCACGGGCAGCCAGCGCAGCTCGTCGCTGATTAGATCGCCCGGACACGCGTCGCCGGCGTCCAGCACCAGCCACTCGTATTCATCGTCCGCGCGGGCGGCATCGATGGCGGCCGCCAGGCGCCCCGCCCCGCCCCATCCCGCCTCGCCGTCGACGAAGAAGGGCTGCAGATGCCCGTGGATGTCGTTGGTGTGGATGATACCAAGTCTGAGAACCTCGGCAGCGGACTGGTCCTGGGCCCGCGCGGGCAAGGCCAGCACCAGCAGTATCAACGACAGCAGCAGCGTCAGTTTGCGCATCTCCCCACCTTCCCGTCGTGCTCTTCGCTGATCCATCATAGCCGACTGGCGGGCCGGCGGCGGTGCCCATCCTGAGTCGTATCGGCGCCGCCCGGTTATAATCGAGAGGACAATCCAGGGCTGAGCCGGGCCCGCCGTGGTGCGGTCCGGTGTGGGAGTAATAGATGAAGCGCAGGGCGTGGACACGCATCCCGGCCATCCTGACACTGATTGCAGCGCTGCCGGCAATGGGCTGCGGCGGAGGGGGCGGAGCGGCGATCCGCGATCTAGCCCCGCAACACTCCGGCCCCGAGGTGCAGCCGGTCGCCGCTGAGGATGGCGCCGGCTTCGGCCTGCCGGCTCCTCAACTGCTGCTGCGGCAGGTGTCCTACCTGCCCGAGGATCGCGTGCGGATGGGATTCTACCTGGACCCGGGGCTCCCGCGCCAGCTGGTGGAGATCGACGGTGACGACGCCCGCTTCGCCCCCAACTGGACTGATCCCGGTGGAACGGACAGCGCCAACCTGGCCTGGGCCGTATATCCATTCAGCCTCGCCGGCTACAGCGACGAGGCGCAGGTCAGCCTCGGCTGGGAGACGGCGCCCGCAGACACCGATGACGTTTACGTCGCACTCGGGGCGGTGGCAAAGAACGCCTGGCAGTGGTATCGGCCCGATGCCGAGGGCACAGCGGCAGTGGAGTCGATGGCGCCGTTCGTCGCACCCGGCGGCGAGCTGCTGGTCGCCGTCGTGCTGACCGGCAGCGATGAATGCCTGCTGGACTGGGTGCGGATCGGAGCCAACCTGCCGCCGCTCGCCGTCTTCACCGCCGACGATACAACTGGCTTTGCCCCGCTGGCGGTGGAGTTCGACTGCACGGCCAGCCGTGACGTCGACGGGCAAATCATCACCGTGAAGTACGACCTGGACGGCAACGGCCACTTCGAGGAGACGGTCTTCGAACTGGGCACCAGGGACTACACCTACACCGAGGCCGGCACCTTTGACGCCAAGCTGGAGTTGACCGACGACCAGGGCGCCTCCTCGTTCAAGATCGTGCCGATCATCGTCAACAGCCCGGGCAATCTCAGCCCGCAGGCCTCGCTCAGCGCCGCGCCGCTCACGGGTCCACCGGGCACCGAAGTCGACTTCGACGCTAGCGCCAGCAATGATCCCGACGGCACCATCACGCTGGTCGAATGGGACTGGGACGGGGACGGCGAGTATGACCACGAAACCGGCACCACGCTAACGGCGCAGCACACCTACAACTCCCCCGGGGATTACGAAGCGGTCGTGCGCGTGTTCGACGACCACGACGTCAGCGATACCGACTCCGTATCCATCTCGATCGGCGAGAATCCCAACCTGCCGCCGACGGCTTCGATCGCCGGCGGACCGGACATGGCGCCGACGGATAGCCAGGTGTTCTTCGACGCTTCGGCCAGCGATGATCCCGACGGCAGCATCGTGCTCTACGAATGGGACTGGCAGGGCGATGGGACCTATGACCACAACACCGATACGCCGAACGCCTCGCACATCTACGGCGCATCCGGCGACTTCCAGGCTACCGTGCGCGTCACCGACGACCGCGACGCCACGGACACCGCCTCGATGCGGGTGCGGATCTACGATGAGACCGAGGACAACGATGAACTGCTCCAGGCCGACACTCTGCCTGCATTTCCATTCGCTGACTGGTACGGCAACGCCGGCCTCGCCGGTTACGACGGCGATCGCGACGACTACTTCTCGTTCAATATCTCCCAAACCGGCTGGTATACGTTCAAGATGTACCACATCGACGCCGAGGCCGATCTGGACATGAAGCTGCTCAAGGACAACGGCGACGGCACCACCACCACTCTCGGCAGCGCCACCAGCACCAGCGATGACGAGACGATCGTCTACGAGTTCACCGAGACCGGCACCTTCTACTGGCTAATCTACGTCTGGGGCAGCGCGCCGGATGACGCGGTGGCCGACTACCGGCTGGCGGCCGCACGGGGCAAGGCGCCGGAGGCGGCACTGACCGCCACCCCCGATACCGGCGACGCGCCGCTGCTGGTCACGCTGGACGCCTCCGGCAGCACAGATGATGGCAACATCGTCCTGTATGAATGGGACTTCGAGGGCGACGGTATCTACGACCAGACCACCGGCGGGGCGATGCCCAGCGTTACGCATAGCTATGTCGCCGGTGGCGTCTACGACCCGGTTGTCCGCGTCACTGACGACGACGAGCAGACTGACACGGCCACCGATCGCGTCACCGTCAACGGCGATCCGCCGGTGGCCAGCTTCACCGCCACGCCGAGCAGCGGCGCGCGGGTGCTGGAGGTCGACCTGGATGCCTCGGCCAGCACGGGCGTGATCGTGGAGTACGCCTGGGACTTCGACGGCGACGGCCGCACCGACCAGACCAAGACCAGCGGCGATGACATGGACCTGGCCACGGCCTACTACTACAGCACCGGTTCCTTCACCGTCTCCCTGACGGTGACGGACAACCAAGACCGCACCGACACCACCACCCGCACCGTCAACGTCACTGGCGGCCCGGACAGCGAGACCGAACCCAACAACGACGACGAAAGCGGCAACACCGACCAGGACGCGGCCGCGGCGGACCAGCTGCCAGGCTTCGCCTTCGCCGACTACTACGCCCACGTCGGACCGAAAGCCGACGGCGGCGACCCCGGCGATCCCGATGACTGGTACAAGTTCACCGTCTCCAGCACGGGCGACGTGGAGTTTTACATGGAGCTGTTCGACCACGTCTGCGACATCGACGTGGCGCTCTACGCCGAGGGCGAATACGGCAGCAGCCTGGACAGCTCGGTCGGCACCGGCGACAGCGAACTGATCGAGGCGACGATCGATCCGGGGACGTATTACCTGCGGGTCTATGCCTACACCGGCTATCCGGCGTCGGGCGGCTACCGCCTGAGCGGCACGTTCCTGCCTACGCCGTAGGCATAAGCGGGTCGTTGCATCGGAAGCGGACCGTCTATAGCGCGCGGGTGTGGTACAGGTACCACTCGATGCCGATGATCAGCAGCACCGCGATCAGCAGCCAGGTGAAGAACTCGCGGTTGGTGCGCACCTCGCGGGAGCCGGCGATCTCGCGAGAAGCGGTTCCGGCCGCCAGCGCCTCCTCCACGCCCCGAACGCGGATGGTGCCCGCCGGCGCGATGTTGCTCTCGGACTCGTTGACCAGGCTGACCGGCAGTTCGACGCGGTCGATGACCTCCCCGTCGGGGGCGCTGAAGGCCAGCTGGTAGATGCCGATGCGCGTGGTGTCGGCCAGCGTGAACTCACGGGTGCCCAACTCGATCGTCGACTCGCGCCCCGCGGGATCGGTTACCTCCACCTGGCTGGCCTCCAGCGGAGCAACCAGATCCACCAGCGTACCTGCCGCCGTGCTCTGCCCGGCGTAGCCGGCGCTGGCCTCGCCCAGGTAGCCGATCGCGTTGGCGAGGAACATCGGGAAGGCCGCCCGCAGCGGGAAGTCGCTCTCGTAGATGTCGAACGCCAGGTACAGGGTCCGCTGGCCCTCCAGGTTGCCGTCGACGATCAGCGGCCCTTCACTGGCTTCTACCACCATGCGGGCCCAGGGCTGCAACTGGTTCCGTCTCATCGCCTGCAGACGGATGTCGCCGATGCTGACGAAGCGCAGCACGCGGTGCCCGCGATCCAGTCCCACGATGTTGAGAAACACCGCCGGATCGGCTGTGAAGTCCAGCACGGCCCGGGTGGATGGCACGACCGGCAGGAAGGCGTGCTGCTGCGTGTCGATGAACAGGTAGCTGGCGGTCGGGTCGATGCCGCTGGGCGCGTTGCCCTCCACCACCCAGACGTCGATGTCCACGCTGCCGTCGCTGCCGGTAGCGTCGCCCCGCAGCACCGCGCCGTCATAGGCATACAGATTCACGCTGTCCAGGCTGCGCAGCGCCTCGCGCAGCAGCAGGCTCTCCCCCGCCGTGCACAGCGCCACGTTGTAGCTGGTCTGGCGCGGCATCACGATCCAGGCCACGTTGTCCGCCGCCAGCGGATCGAGCAGGTCCAGTTCGACGCGCACGGGATCAGGGATATAGGGCAGGCTGGTAAGCACCACCTCCTGGCGGCGACCGGCCTCCAGTTCCACCGTACGCACGTCCAGCACGTCCTCGCCGACGCTCAGCGTCAGGTCCAGCTGCTGCGGCGCGCCGTAGTAGTTGTGCAGCGCGACGAACAGCTCGTAGACGTCGGTGAAGGGGTTGTGCCGCGCGCCGGCACCGATGATCGCAACATTTTCACCTGCAAGGCCGAGCGGGAAGAACTCGATGTGCAGGTCGGTGGTGGCGAACGGATCGAGATCCGGCACGGCGCCGTCCGAGAAAATCACAACCCGCGTGCTGCTGCCCTGAGCCACCGAGCTGACCAGACCCAGCGCGGCGTCGAGATCGGCAACCCCGCCGGCGGTCTCCCGGGCCATGGCCAGCGCTTCCTGCAGCTCGCCCTTGTTGCTGGTGAAGCTGGCCAGGATCTTGGGCGTGGGCCCGGCGGCGATGACCATCCCCTCGTCGTTGCGCGCGAAGTCGCCGACCAGGCCGCCGGCGGCGTCCAGCGCCTGCCCCAGCCGGTCGGGACGGACGTCGCGGGCCAACATCGAGGCCGAGGTATCGATCAGCAGCACGGTGCGCCCGCCAACCAGCGCGGTGCCGAAGATGAAGGGCCTGGCGAGCGCGAACGCCAGCAGGATCAGCGCGATGATCTGCAGGATCATCAGCAGGTTCCTGCGCAGCCGCTGCCAGGGGGCGTTGGCCTTGAAATCCTGCACCGCGCGGTCCCAGAGCAGGGTCGAACTGACCTGCACCTTCACGCGCCTGAGCTTGAGGATGTAGAGCAGCACGATCCCCGCCGCCAGGGCGGAAAACGCCAGCGCCCACGGATTGAGGAAGAACCGCTCCACCGCGGGGATTATAACCGTGAGTGCCGGCCGCCGGTCATCCGGTACATTCAGGTACAATTATGAAAAGGGCCGTAGGGATGGAATGAGCGAGGCGGAGCTCTTCAAGCAGCTTGGTGATGGCAAGGTCCAATGCCGGATCTGCGCGCACCAATGCGCGATCGCTCCCGGCCTTCGTGGTCGCTGCGGCGTCCGGCGCAACGACTTCGGCAGCCTGAAGTCCCTGGTCTACGGCCGGGCCGCCGCCGTGAATATCGATCCAATCGAGAAGAAGCCGCTGTTTCACTTCCTGCCAAACACCCGCAGCCTGTCGGTCGGAACCGTGGGCTGCAACTTCCGCTGCAGCTTCTGCCAGAACTGGGAGCTCAGCCGCGCCGCCGATGGCGCCGACCCGCGCGGCGAGCGCGCAATGGAGCTGGCCCCCCAGGCACTCGTGGATCACTGCGTCTCCCACGGCATTCCGTCGATCTCGTTCACCTACAACGAGCCGACCGTGTTCTTTGAATACGCATTGGACACGGCCAAGCTGGCCCACGAGCAGGGCATCCGCACGGCCTTCGTCTCCAACGGCTATCAGACGCCGCTGGCGCTGAGGACAATCGCGCCGCATCTGGATGCGATCAACATCGACCTGAAGGCCTTCAGCCAGGCGTTCTACAGCGAGTACTGCCAGGCCGATCTGCAGCCGGTCCTCGATACGATCGCGCTGGCGCACGAACTGGGCATCTGGTTGGAGGTCACCACGCTGATCATCCCCTGTCTCAACGACGACGAGCAGGAGCTGTCGGCCGCGGCGCGCTACCTTGCCGAGATCAGCCCGAGCATCCCCTGGCACGTCACCGCCTTCCATCCCGACTACAAGATGACCGACCGCTGGCACACGCCGCCGGCGGCGCTGTATCGCGCCTATCACCTTGGTCGCGAGGCCGGGCTGAGCCACGTCTACGTTGGCAACCTCCAGGACACGGATCACAGCAGCACCTACTGCCCGCAGTGCGGCGTGACGCTGGTCAGGCGCAGCTGGCATGCGGTGGAGTTCAACCTGCTTAACGCGGGCACCTGCGGGGCCTGCGGGGCGCAGATCGCGGGGGTGTGGTCATGACGGTTCGCCAGCCAGTAGTCGCCGGCAGCTTCTATCCGGCTGACGCCGAGGTGCTCGACGCGCTGGTCCGGCGCTGCCTGGATACCGCCGGGCCGCCACCGACGGGACGCCTGCGAGCGTTGATCGCACCCCACGCGGGCTATCCATACTGCGGCCGCATTGCCGGCGCGGCGTTCGGCCTGCTGCCCGCCGCCGAGCATGGGATCTTCAATCGTGTCATGCACATCGGCCCCAGCCATACCGCGCACTTCGCGGGCCTGGCGGTCAGCCCCGCCGACAGCTGGCGCACGCCGCTGGGGGATGTGCCGGTGACACGGCCCGCCGGGCTTGAGCGGTGCACCAATCTCCACGTCAATGCGGCTCCCCACGAGCACGAGCACTGCCTCGAAGTCCAGCTTCCGTTCTTGCAGACCGTGCTGGAGCACTTCGAGCTGACGCCGCTGCTGACCGGCCGGCTCGATCCGGCGGTGGCAGCCGCGGAGCTGGATGGCGTGATCGACGACCACACGCTGGTAGTAGCCAGCACCGATCTCAGTCACTTCCTTCCCGACCGCCAGGCCCGGGCGGCAGACCGCATCAGCAATGAGTCCATCCTCGGACTCGACACCGAGGGCTTCGGCGAAAGGGGCGATGCCTGCGGCAAGACCGCCGTGCTGATCCTGATGTACCTGGCGCGGCGTCACGGCTGGCGCCCGCGGCTGCTGGCCTACGCCACTTCGGCCGATGCCTGCGGCGATCAATCCCAGGTAGTCGGCTACAGCGCGTTCGCCTTCACGGAGGAGACGGGACGAGCCTAGCAACCGGCGTCCTGGTCCGGCGCGGCGTCAGCTACAGCATACCCAGGCTGTCGAAGTCGGCGGGTGCCGCCAGCCGCCGCAGCTTGCCCAGCGCGTTGCGCATGATCCGCGAGACGTTCATCTGGCTGGTGGCCAGCTGCTCGGCGATCTCCTTCTGCGTGCGCTGATCGAAGAAATACAACCGGATGATGCTGGCCTCGACGTCGCTGAGGTTCATCAGCAGGCTGTCCCAGAACACCCCGCGCTTGGTGGCCCGCATGTCCAGATTGCCCGCCGAGGGCGACTCCTCGGACAGCATCACGCCGATGTCGCCGTCGCGCACGTTGTCCATGAAGCTCTGGGGATGATAGGCGCTGCCCAGCTCCATCGCCTCCAGCACTTCCTCCTCGGTCAGCTCGGTCCGGGCCGCCACCTCGGCGACGCCGGGCTCCTGATCCAGTGTCTTGACCAGTTCCTCGCGCGCCTTGAACACCCTGAGCGACTTCTCCTTGAGGTCGCGCGGGACGTTCAGCGCCCAGGTCCGGTCGCGGAAGTAGCGCTGGATCTCCCCCTGGATCGTCTGCCAGGCGTAGGTTGAGAAGCGGTAGTTGAGGCTCAGGTCGAAGCGACGGATCGCCAGCAGCAGACCCTTGGTGCCCTCTTGCACGAGGTCCTCGAACATGTCCGGCGTGTGATGGAACTTGTGGACGATCTTGTAAACCAGCGAGCGGTACTTCTCGATCAGCAGTTCCTCGAGCTCGGGCGTAGGATCGGCCTGATAACGCGCAAAAAGAGCGCGCTCCGCGGCGCGCTCCCGGTCCGGTTCGGTATTCTCCGGGTTTGGCTTACGCCTCCCCGCCTTCTCGCTCATGGAAGAGGAACGGTCGATCCTCCTCATACTTGATTGTGAACCCGATGTCCAACTGGTCGACGCCGTCCGTTACCGTGGAATGATACTCGCCGCCCAGCGCCTTGAGCAACTGCAGCTCGACCGCGTTGATCACTTCCTTGCGCTGGCCCGCCGGATCGAACAGCGAGACCGTGATGCTGTCCTCGGTCTCGGTCCACTTCAGGCGGATCAGCCCGCTGGCCTTGACGCTCTGCTCGACGACCGTCAGAAACGCCTCCCCGATCGCCAGCTTGAGCTTCTCCAGATCCTCGACGTTCAGGCCCAGCCTGGTCGCCAGCCCTGATACGAGCAAGCGCACTACGCTGACGTACTCCGGACTCACCGGCACCTTCAGTTCCACGTTGTTCATTGCTGACTTCACCATTGATATCTCCACCGTCCCTACAGCCGGCGGCTCTGCGGGGGCATCGCCGCCCTGGCCGGCGCCCTGCGTATTGCTTAGGTGTCGCCTCCGGTTGCTGCCGGCTAACTTATGTTACCCAGCGCGGACCCCGGGCAAACCCCGTCAGGACCTGCGCGCGGGCGGCGGCGAATCCAGCGTCCAGTTCATCCGGTAGGCCTCGGCGGCAGTGCCGTAGGTGCCGATGATGGCGTGTTTGGTGATCCCGACGGTATCGAGCAGCCGCGATACCAGCGGCAGGCTGTCCTCGCTGAAGACGAGGATCGACTGCTCATTCTGCTCCTCAGCCTCGCGGATCCGCCCGATGATCACGCCCAGTTCGCGGCTGGTCAGATAGACGTCGACGGGCGGGAACAGCATCAGGACCGCCCGGGCGAGGCCGTCTTCCTTAACGCTCAGCTTGATGACGAACGGGAGATGGTCTTCCTCGGGCACCGACTCGATCTCGAAGTCCATGCCGAGCGCCGCCACGTGGCTCTCCACCGCTACGACCAACCCGACATACTTGTTCGCCAAGTCCATACCTCCAACCTCGCGCTTACCTGCGGTTTGCCTTTTGACCAGCCATGCTGCCGGCTGGTTCGCAGGTTGATTACTGAGTAGGTGCCTTCAGCGCAGACAATTATACTCACCCGCCCCGCGCGCTCAGCCCGTCCGGACCTTGAGCCTGGGGTCCAGCACGTCGCGCAGCCCATCGCCGAACAGGTTGAACCCCAGCACGGTGACCGCCAGCGCCAGGCCGGGAAACACGCCCCACCACCAGGCCGTCTCCATGTACGGCCGGCCCTCGGAGAGCATTCCGCCCCAGCTGGCGTCCGGCGGCTGGATGCCCAGTCCGAGGAAGCTGAGGCCGGCCTCGGACAGAATGTTGTAGGCCACCTGCATGGTGCCCAGCACGATCAGCGGCGCCAGGCAGTTGGGCACCAGATGCACCAGGATGATCCGCACGTGGCCGCAACCGACGGCGCGCGCCGCCTCGATGAACTCCTGCTCCTTGAGCGCCAGCACCTGGCCGCGGATCACCCGCGCGATGCCCGTCCAGCCCGTCAGCCCCAGCGCGATGAACAGGCCCCACAGGCCCGGATCGACACGCCCGGCGGCGCTGACCAGCACCTCGCGCACCGCCGGCTGATTGAGGGTGGCGAGGATGATGATCGCCAGCAGCATCCCCGGAAACGCGAAGAACGTGTCCGTCAAACGCATCAGCACCACGTCCAGCCAGCGGCCGAAGTAGCCCGCCAGCGTGCCGATGAGCAGCCCGATGATCACGTTGAGCGCCGTCGCCACCAGCCCGACCAGCAGCGAGACGCGCGCGCCGTAGAGAACGCGGCTGAGGATGTCGCGGCCGTTGACGTCCGTGCCCAGCACGAAGCGCCGTCCCTCCTCGCCGGCGATCACCGCGCCGTCCGCCGCGATCGCGGTGCCGGGCGGCGCCGTGGTGTAGCTCCGGTGCTGGGCAACCGGGTTGAACGGCGCCAGCCACTGGCAGGTCAGGGCAATCAGCACCGCCAGCGCCACGATCACCAGCCCGACCGCCGCCGACCGGTTGCGAAGCAGTGCTGTCAGCGTCTCGCCCATCAGCCGTACCTCACCCGCGGGTCGATCAGGCCGTAGGTCAGGTCCACCAGCAGGTTGACCGCCACGAAGACCACCGCCATCAGCATCACGCCGCCCAGCACGATCGGATAGTCGTACTGGTTGATCGCCAGCACCATCGCGCGGCCCAGCCCCGGCCAGGCGAAGACCGTCTCCGTCAGCACCGCGCCGGTCAGCAGGATCGCGAAGTTGTTGCCGATCACCGTCACGATCGGGATCAATGCATTCCTGAGGCCGTGGACCAGCACCACCCGGCGGTAGCTGAGCCCCTTGGCGCGGGCGGTGCGGATGTAGTCGAGGTTCATCACCTCCAGCATCGAGCTGCGCGTGAGGCGCGCGATGATCGCCATCGGCACGGTGGCCAGCGTGATCGCGGGCAGCACGTAGTGGCGCCCGGTCGCCTGCCACCAGTAGGCCAGGTAGTTGCCGCCGGTCTGGTCCCAGAGCACGCGCAGGCTGACGGCGGACTTCATGTCCGAAACCGGCAGCCAGTCCAGATAGCTGGCAAAGACCAGCTGCAGCATCAGGCCCAGCCAGAAGACCGGAATCGAGATGCCGGCCACGGCCAGCAGCATCAGCGCGTAGTCGGCGAAGCTGCGCGGCCGCGCGGCGCTGACGATGCCGGCGACCATGCCGACGAGGATTGCGATCAGCATCGCGGCCAGCGTCAGCAGCAGCGTGTTCAGGAAGCGCACCGCCAGATAGGGCCCGACGTCCAGGCCGCCCTTGACGTAGCTCTTGCCCAGGTCGCCCCGGGCGACGCGGCCGAGGAAGCGGCCGTACTGCACCAGAAACGGCTGGTCGAGGCCCCACTCGGCACGCAGGCTGTCGGCGATCTCGGCGTTGTAGTGCTGGCCCATCACGATCCGCACGGGGTCGCCCGGCGCCGCCATCAGGATCGCGAAGCAGATGAAGGTCACGCCAACCAGCACCGGGACGGCCGCCAGGATGCGCATCAGGATGTATCTGAGCAGCGGCGGCAGTCTCAGCCGGAACCCGCGGCTGCCAGCGGCAGGCCGTGGCTCGCTGTCCGGACTGCTGGCGGCGCCGTCAGTCACCTGGCTAGGGCTCCTCGAACCAGACCTGCTCCAGCGGGGCGTTGTTGAGCTGCGGGGTGCGGTCCATCCTGGCGATCTCGAGGCCGCGCACGTAGGGCTGCACCAGGGTGGCGCTGTTCTTCCAGAACAGCATCAGCCACGGCGCCTCGTCGTAGGCCAGCTTCTCGGCATTGAGGTAAAGCTCGGCGCGCCGCGCCTGGTCCTGCTCCACCTGGGCCATCCCCACCAGCCGGTCGAACTGGCTGTTGCCCCAGCGCGTGATGTTGCCCAGCTCGCCGAAGTTATCGCTGTGCAGCAGCTGATAGAGCCACGTATCCGGGTCCGGATAGTCGCCCAGCCACGTATTCTGGAAGAACAGCGACTCGCCGGCATAGACCTTGGGCAGGAACGAGCCCCAGTCCGTGACCTCGATCCGCACGGTGACGCCGATCTGCCGCAGGTCCTCCTGCACCGCCTGGGCTACCAGCTTGTTGGTCAGCGGGGTGTCGATGTTGAGCACCAGTTCCTCAAGGCCCTCGCCGCCGGGGTAGCCCGCCTGCTCCAGCAGCTGTGCCGCCTTCTCCGGGTCGTAGGGATAGCCCGGCGAGTCGTCCCAGAAGTAGAACATGCCCTCCGGCACGAAGGTCTGCTGCAGGCTGACCAGGCCGCCCCAGATGTTGTCGATGATGTTCTGCTTGTCGACGGCGTAGTTCAGCGCGCGCCTCAGAGCGGTGTTGTCCTTGAACGGCGGCTGCTCGCAATTGAAGCCGTAGCAGTACATGTCCATCGCCGGCTCGCCCTGCACCAGCGCGTTGAGCGCCGGATCGCCGCGCACCTCCTGAATCTGACTCGGCGGGATATCGCAGTGCTCCAGCGCGCCAGCCTTGAAGTTCTCGAAGCGGGTCTTCTCGTCCTCGAAGACCATGAACGTCACGCGCTCAAGCTTCGGCGCGCCCTTGAAGTAGTCCGGATTGGCCACCAGCGTGATCCGCTCCCCGCGCTCCCAGGAGTCGAACATGAACGGCCCGCTGCCGATCGGATGCGCGCCGAAGCCCTCGGGATCGTCCTCGACCACGCTCTCAGGCACCACGCAGAAGTTGGCCATGCACAGCACCTGGATGAACGGCGCGTAGGGCCCGCTCAGGGTCAGCACTATGTTGTGGTCGTCCTCGACGATGATCCCCCGAACCTGGTCCACCTCGCCGGCGTAGAACTCCATCGCGCCGTTGACATAGGTCATCAGGCTGTGGCGCTTAGTCGGCTGCTCGGAGTCCACCAGCCGCGTATAGCTGTAAGCCACGTCATGGGCGGTCAGCGGCTCGCCGTTGTGGAAGGTGACACCCTCGCGCAGCTTGAAGTGGTACTCCAGCCCGTCCTCGCTGATCCACCAGTCCTCGGCGAGGTCATTGATCACCGTGCCGTCCGTCGCGAACTTGACCAGCGTGGAGAAGATGCGCTTGGCGACGGTGTCACTGACGGTATCGGTGATCTGGATCGGGTCCAGCGTCGGCGCATCGGCGTGCAGCGGCCAGCGGTACTCGGCGGGCAGCTCAGCCGGCTGGTCGCCGCCCGCACCGGCGGTCGTACCACCACTGCCCCCGGCAGTCCCGGTGTCGTCGGGCGGCTTGACGCAGCCCGCGCACAGCACGGCAAAGATGATCAGAGTCGCGAGGATGAAACGCATCGAGCACCTCCACAGGCCCCACTGCCAGACTGGGCTGATTATAGTAGGGGGCATCCGGGGTGGCGCAAGCGTCTCGCTTGTGATTTGCCGGGAGCACCTGCAACCTGCCGGCATCCCGATTCGTAGGGGCGCACAGCTGTGCGCCCCTACCCCCGATCCTGCCACTGCTGGTTCCCCCGCCGGTATACTCCCAGCAGATGGCGACCAGACCGCGCCGACGCTTCCC
>CAZSSB010000003.1:0-131061 GCA_964609245.1 uncultured Planctomycetales bacterium
CCGCCCGCGCTGCCGACGATCGTACCCTCCACGTGGACCAGGGCAACGCGCGCCCTTCCGCCCTGACCGCTCGTGCTCAGCCAGGTCGGCGCGGCAAGCCACGCTCCGACCGTGATCACCGCGAATAGTACCAAGAAGATCAGCAGCGCCCTGATGGTGTCAGCATTCATGTCATCCTCGCGTTGTCAACCATCTGCTATTATATCGTCGCGGCCGGTGCATCCGTGGGGGACAGTGTGGAAGCCTGGTCGTAATCCCCAACCCCGGTCTGTTGATAGTTATCCACAATTCATCCTCGTAATCTGGTAAAGCACTATACGGATATGTGGTATTATTGCATCAACAGGGCTTGCCGTTCACGTTCAGTGAGGGCTATAATCGCGTCAATCCAGTGTACGTGCTGGAAAGGGAGAAGAGGCACATTGGTTTTGGGGTGAGGCGGGCTGCCAGACTGGCGGGTCCGTTGCCACACAAGGTTGGGGGGATTGCCCTGCGAGGGTCACCTGGAGAGCCTATCCCGTTTTTCCGCCTTTCTATACACGAGCCGTACCTTGCCCCGGGTACGGCTTTCTCTTTTCCGGTCAGGGCTGACGCAGACAGCGCGAACCTGACGCACTCCCAGCAGCCTGAGTGCTAGACTCACTGCATGGCAACCCCAGCCGTGATCGGCATCGGGCACGTGACCTGCGACATCATCTGTCCGCTTGAGGATTGGCCTGCGCCTGACACCAAGACCGTCATTCCGGAGATCACGCTGGCGGGCGGTGGGCCCACGGCCAACGCCATGGCAGCGCTGGCCCGCCTGGGCGTCACCGCCGGGTTGGTGGGCCGGCTGGGGGACGATCTGCTGGGGCGCTACGCGCATCGCGAACACGACGTGGCCGGCATCGATGTCAGCCACCTGGAGCTGTCGCGGGACGCGGTTAGCCCGGTCAGCATCATCCTGTCCGATTTGGGTGCGGGTACCCGCACCATCCTGCTGACGAAGGGTCGCAACACCACGTTGGCACCCGAACAACTTGACTGGGACTGGCTTCAGCAGGCCCGCATCGTGCACCTCGACGGCCATCAAATGGACGCCAGCCTGGCGGTGGCCGCTCGTGCCCGCGACTGGCCCGGGACGACCTTGATGCTGGATGCCGGGTCGATGCGAGACGGGATGGTGGAGCTTGGTGGCCTCTGCGACATCGTGATCGCCAGTCAGCGATTCGCCCGTGAACTGACGGACAGCGAAGAGCCTCGAGACTGCGTCAATCAGCTGCTCAACATGGGCGCGCGCATTGCCGGTGTGACACTCGGCTCTGAAGGTAGTCTGTGCTCAGACCATACAGAGACCGTCAAGCAAGGTGCGTTCGCTGTTGAGACATGTGACACTACCGGCGCGGGTGACGCGTATCACGGCGGGTTTATCTACGGCCGCCTGCAAGGATGGCCCCTGGCGCAATGCATGCAGTATGCAAGCGCCGTCGCGGCACTCAAGTGCACGGGAATCGGCGCGCGCGAGTGCCTGCCGAGTCGGCGGCAGGTGCAGGAGTTCATACTCCGACGGGCTGAATCCGGCTAGCACCAGGCAACTCCTCACTACCGGTATGCACGGCGTGAGTTGGACACCGCTTGTCGCTCGTGGATAGGCCAATAGCGTATCGAATTGCGCGAAACACAACTGCATGATACGATAGGCGCGTCAATCCAATCTTGAGTTCATATCCGAGAAGGGAGGGCATTCTATGGACAAGAAGCAAGTGATCAGCCTTGTGGAATTGGCCGAGCGGTTTGCCAAAGCCAAGGGGATGGATGGCGTAGGCTATCAATGGTTGCGGACAGCACCGGGGCGCGGAACACGGAAGACAGAGAAAGTCGGCAATAGCCTGGCCGTGCTCAAGGCACTGCGGGCATTCAATGAGAGAAACGCCAAGCCGATTCAGGTGTTTAAGGCCCGTGGATACGATGGAACGCCCAAGCAGGTGCTGGTGATCAACAAGTCGGACGTTATTCGGCTGAAGGGCTTCCTGCTGCGTGGTGGCGGCCGCCGGAGCCTGCGCGCCAAGGCTGCCACGCCCTTCAAGATCGTCGGCCAGGTAGACGTCTGACAATCTCGCTGTGCTGGTTCAATAGCGCCCCGGTCGAACTCGGGCGGTCAGTGATGGACAAGTGCACGGCGTGTCTGCCGCGATGAGGGGAGTGTTGAGAGCAGGCGCGCGCAGCGGCTAGGCGGTTGAGTCCAGCAGGTCCCGCCGGCTGAGCAGTTGATCGAGGATGATCTCGGCCCGTTCGATGATCTCACGGTTACCGTCATACCTGACGACTTCCTTGGCTGCATCGAGCGTATACCAGTTGGCGTTGGCGATGCCTTCTTCACGAGTCATCGGCGTGATGTTCAGTTTCGTTGTGTGCGCCAGCATCAGGTAGAAATGGACCGTTTTGCGGTGCAACTCCTCACGTGGCACGGGTGGGAATGAGTAGTCGATTTTCCCGAGGTATGCCAGTATCTGCATCGACGAAACCGGAATCCCCGTTTCCTCGCTAACCTCGCGCCGCGCCGCATCCTCATAGGGCTCACCGGGGTTTACATGTCCCTTCGGCAGCAACCACTGAGGCCGGCGGCCTTTGTCAACCTGAATCAGCGCAATCCTGCAATCGCGGGATAGCGAATCCAACACCACTCCACCGCAACACATGTGGTGAATGAAGCTGAGCCCGCTTGCCTGCTTGGATCCCGCCATTGGTCAGATTATAGCATCGCCTGGTTGCGCGCCACACTGCCCGACAGCGCTCCGGCAGGCCTAACTGCCACGGGCAATCGCCTGGCGGGCAAGGGTTAGCAGCGGTTCGGGATCGACCAGCTGAAGCTCGTTGATCGCCAGCTGCGTCCGCTGCAGGGCTTGCTGGGCGTACTCGCCGGCAGCATCGATGCCCATCAGACGCGGGAAGGTCGCCTTGTCTCTGTCGGTGTCCGTAGACAAGGTTTTGCCCGTCACGCCTTCGGTGCTCTGCACGCTCAGCAGGTCGTCGCGAATCTGAAAGCCGAGGCCGATGCCGACTCCGATCTCCTGGAGTCGGTCGATCACCGGTTGCCGGCAGCCGGCCAGAATGGCCCCAATGGCGCAGCACGCCCCGATCAACGCTCCCGTCTTCTTGCTGTGCAGCGTCACGAGCTCCTCCAGCGACAGGGCGTGCTGTTCCCCCAGCATATCCAGCACCTGTCCTTCCATGATGCTGCGCGTCGCGGCAGTCAGGACCGTGAGCACCGCCAGTGACTGAGCTGGCGCGAGGTGCCGCCCGTCCGTCAGGGCGGTGGCGTATGCCAGGTTCAGCAGCGCGTCTCCGGCCAGCACGGCGGTGGCCTCGTCAAAGGCCAGGTGCACGGTCTTGACCCCCCGCCGCAGCTGCGCATCGTCGAGGCAGGGCAGGTCATCGTGTACGAGGGTCGCGGTATGCAGGATCTCCGTGGCGCAGGCCACCCCGAGGTGCGCATCGGGAGCCGCTCCGGTTGCGGCCTGACATGTCGCCAGCACCAGCCGGGGCCGGTACAGCTTGCCGCGGCCGAGCAGATGAGCGACGGACTGCCGCAGCCGAGGGACTTCGATCGCCGCAGTGCAGGCCTTGAGCCGCGCTCTGATTGGCTCATCGTAATGCTGTGCCGGAGTGCTAGCTTCCATTGGCCACCGCACTCGGAAGGGTGCGAGGCCGTATTCTAGCAGGCGCTCTGTACGGCCGCGAACTGCGCGGCACTGCCGCTTGGCAGTGCATGCCCGCCAGTGCCGGACAGGTCCTTCTGGCGGGATTGGGGCTATAATCCGAGACGACGATCCCAGCGCTCAGGGGCAACCGAAATGACCACTCAGGATCAGGACCTCCGTCACGACATCAGGCCGCTCGTACAGAGGCTGGGAAAGCCTCCCCAGGACTGGCGGCGCGCCGATCTGGTCGACTACTGCCTGGCGCACGATCTGCGGGTCCTGAACTTCCACTATCCCAGCCTGGACGGCAAGCTGAAGGAGCTGCGGTTGCCGATCAGCAGCCGCGACTACCTGGACCGAATCCTGGCCGCCGGCGAGCGCGTGGACGGTTCGAGCCTGTTCCCCGGACTGCTGGGCTCGGGAGCAGGCGACCTCTACGCCGTGCCGGTCTATCGCTGGGCGTTTCTCAATCCCTGGGCGGATGATGAAAACGAACTGGACGTCGTCTGCCGGTTTGCCGACAAGGACGGGCAGCCCTGCGAGTTCACACCGGACAACATGCTGGCTGACCTGTCGGCGCGGATGAAGCAGAGCGTGGGGCTGGAGCTCTACGCGCTGACCGAGTTGGAGTTCTATCTGATTCTGGAGCGCCTCGATGAACGGTTCACCGGGCGCTCGCAGCGCAACTACCATCAGAGTGCCCCCTACTTACACGGCCGGGACCTGGCAGATGACATCCTGCGCGTGGTCAGCGAGGTGACCGGCCTCGTGAAGTACTGCCACAGCGAAGTCGGCTACATCGACCGACTTGGATCCAGCGATCCGGAGCTGGACGGGCGGCGTGTTGAGCAATACGAAGTCGAGTTCGACCTGATGCCGATTGAGGATCTGGCGTGCTGGACGGCCGTGACGCGTTGGCTGGTGCGGGTGATCGCCGACAAGCACGGTCAGTCGGTGACGTTTGTCCCCAAGCTGGACGAGGACATGGCGGGCAGCGGGCTCCACGTACACCTGGCGCTCTATCGGGACGGATCGAACGTGATGCTGGGGGATGACGGACGGCTGAGCCCCGAGGCGCTGCAGCTGATCGGCGGACTGCTGGACCACGCCCCGGCGTTGACGGGCTTCGGCAATACAGTTGCAGCCAGCTACCTGCGCCTGGTGCCCGAACAGGAAGCACCGACGCGCGTCTGTTGGGCTGAGCGCAACCGGACCAGCCTGATCCGCGTGCCGCTGGGCTTCGACGTCGGAGTCCGGCTGGATCAGCTCTTCAATCCGGCCGAGGACGGTGAATACCCGCCGCCGGCCAGCCTGGCGCGGCCGACGATCGAGTTCCGCAGCCCGGACGGCAGCGCGTTCACCTACCTGCTGCTGGCGGCGATCACGGCCTGCGTCAACGATGGGTTGTCCAGGGATGACACGCTTGAACTGGCGCGCGGGCTCAAGATCGAAGGCAACATCTTCGAGCAGCCCGAGCTGCTGGCCAGGCTTGACAGCCTGCCGGCTCACGCCGTGGAAGCCGCCGAAGTCCTGCGTCAGCACCGTGCGTTCTTCGAAGGGCAGGGCTTCTCGCCGCAGCTGATCGACATCGTTGTCGCCAAGCTGGAGGATGAGGACGACGACGAACTCACCGAGAAACTCCGAGACCTGCCGGCGGCCGAGCGGCTCAAGCGCGCTCGCAGTCTGATGCACAAGGACGTGCATAAGCACTGAAACCTGCGCGTGGCTCCCCAGGCCGCAGACGAAGGCCCCGGTGCGCCGCCGGGCAGTGTTGAAGCGGTTTGACAAAGCGGCACGGCCTGGGCTAAGATTTTCCATCACGCGAAGCGTTGACACGTGTTCGGAATTAGAGTAGGAGGCGTTTTATGAAGAGGCTGACAGCCGTCCTGGTGGTTGGCGTGGCACTGCTTTGGGCCAGCACCGCGTTTGCCCAGTACTCCGCGCTGGAGGATGCCCCGGCGTACGGTCCGTGGATCGGTGTGGGCGGGTTGGTAATCTCCGGTGACAATGGCGTCGGTGACAGCGACAGCGCCTTTCTCGGTACGGTTACGATAGCCGGCATGGTCGACTACCTGACCTGGCAGGCGTTTTACGGCATGGATTTCGAAGAGGCTACCGCCTGGGGCGGCAGCGTTGACTACGTCCTCGCCAGCAACTTCGATGAGTGCTTCACCTGTCCAGAGGAAGGCATGTGGTGGTTCGGTGCCGGTGGCACGCTGGTCGATGTCAGTGACCTGTACTATGACGAGAACGACTCCACCGCGGCGCTGAGCGACACATACTTCGGCCCCAACATTGGTGTGGGTTACGTCTGGGAGGATTGGCTGCTGACGTTCTACGTGCACTACCTGTTTGGTGACGAGAGCGACAGCCTGGCCTTCCAGGGCAACGTGATGTACAACTTCACCAACTAGCGCCTGCCGAACTAACTTGGCGAACAAAGGCCCCCGGGTCACGGCCCGGGGGCGCTGCTTACCCAGCGGCGGAACAAAACACAGCCGCGCCGGTCAAAGTGATTGCGTGTCCGCTCCGGCAGCTTCGGCTGCCGGTTTGCTTTCTGGGCCCTGATCTACGCTTCTCAGGGCTTTGACGCCCATTGGCGCTATCAGCTATCATATTTGATTCGCACATGGAACTTGGGCTATTCACATACGGGGCGTACCTCTGGCCGGTTCACCGCAACTTCGAGGCCTTCATCGCGGCGTTGGGCTCGCCGGCCGACACCGCGGACAGCATCGCCGACTCGCAGGTCTACCCAGCTCAGATGAGCCCGGAGACAGCCGCCGACGGCCTGTCGCTGCCGCCGCGTTTGGATCAACGTCTGGCCAGGCTCCATCGCGACCTGTACGATGCCCTGCTGCGGCCGATCGAGTTGGTGGCTGGTGAGGAGCGCTCTTTCGCGGATTTCTTCTGGCCTGACCTGCGCGGGAGTGCGATCGACAGTCTGCTCGGCGCTTTCACCTACGTGTTCGTGCGGCGCGTGCCGGCGGAGATGCCAGTCGCCGCCGGTCTCAGCGTGCTGCGCGCGGTGTTCTTTAACCACGAAGTCGATGAGCCGGCGATTTGGCTGGGCACCGCGGCCCAGCGGCTTGCCACGGAGCGGGCGCAGATCTCGGAGCGACGGCTGGACTTCGTCGCCCCGGGCTGGTGCAAGGTCCAGGATCTGGCCTTCGTGGCCGTTGGCGAGCGTGACCGTCCGGCCGGTGGACCGGGTTGGATCACCGGTGGCATTCAGCGGCGGGACGATGGACACTGCCACGTGCGAGCCGAATACGGACTGGGCGCGGGCTGGGACGAGAGCACCGCAGGCGCTGACGCCCTGCCGGGATTGGATGCCGAGGCCCGGGCGACCGTTGAAGCCGTGTTCGGCTGGAACCAGGAGCCGGCGGCATGAACTACAAGCCTGCCTGTCTGGTGATTGCCGGCCCATCGGGCGTGGGGAAGACCCGCGTCATTGAAGGAGCGCTTGAGAAGCGCAGCGGCTGGGCGTTCTCGATCTCGGCGACCACACGTCCAAAACGTGATGTCGAGGAGGAAGGCCGGGATTACTACTTCCTCGGTGAGACTGAGTTTGAGCGGCGTGTGCTGGCCGGTGAGTTTCTGGAGTATGCCTCGGTGTACGGCAACTGGTACGGGACGCCGACCAGCGAACTGGAGCGCGCGGCGAGCGAGCAGCGGAATCTGCTGATCGAGGTCGACACCGTCGGCTGCCTGAGCATCCGCGCCCTCCGGCCGGAGATCCCGCTGGTGGCGATCCTGCCACCCGATTTGGAGGAACTGAAGCGGCGACTGCGTGACCGCGGTACAGAGAGCGATGAGTCGCTCCAGCGGAGGTTCGCCAATATCGTCGCCGAACTGCAGCGGATGCGCGGTTTCGACTACGCGATCATCAACGACGATCTCAGCACGGCCCAAGACCAATTGGCTGAGATCATGAGTATTAGTGAGCATGGATTAGGCCGGGTCAAGGAGCGGGTCGACCGACTGCTCGGACCGGCCGGAGGTCTGGAATGAAACGCGAAGAAGACTCCTTGATCTACCCGTCGCTCGAGAAGTTGCTCGAGAGGATGCCGCAGAAGTACGAGTTGGTGCTGGCTGCCACGCGGCGCGCCAAGCAGATCCTGCGCGAGCAGAGGCTGAACCCGGCGGCACTTGAAGTGGGTGACAAGCGACGCAAGCCGCTCTCGATCGCGCTTGAGGACATCATCGAGGGCCGGGTCGATCAGCAAGCGCTGGTTGCGCCTGATCTGGAGTTCGACGATCTGGGCGACGAGCACCTCGATATGTTTCCGGACGTCGAAGGGATCGAGCGTCCCGCGGCCGAGGGCGACGAGGAAGCTGAGTCCGAGGCAGGTGACGACGACGTGGAAGGCCTCGAGGATGTCGACATCTTCGATCTGAGTGAAGACAGCGAATCGGAATAACGGGGGCAACGGTTGCTGGCAGGGCGGCGCATTCTGGTGGGAGTCTGCGGCGGAATCGCGGCCTACAAGAGCTGCGAGTTCGTGCGGATGCTGCAGCGCGAGGGCGCGGAGGTCCGGGTGGTGCTCACGCCCGCGGCCGCGCAATTCGTGACGCCGCTGACCTTCAGCGCCTTGTCCGGCGCCCCGGCGCCGGTTGAAGAATTACCCGAGCCGGGCAGCATGCCAAGCGGTGATGTCTACGCCCACCTGAACCTGACGCGCGAGATCGACTGCTACGTGATCGTACCGGCGACGTCCAATACACTGGCCGGGCTGGCCACCGGCGGGGCCGCCAACCTGGTGACCGCCTGCTACCTCAGCTGCCAGGCGCCGGTGGTCGTCGCGCCGGCCATGAACGTGCGGATGTGGCAGCATCAGGCCGTTCAGGACAACGTCGCAGCGTTGCGACGTCGAGGATGCACCATCGTCGAGCCGGATACCGGCGAACTGGCCTGCGGAGATGAGGGTCCCGGCCGCCTCGCCGAGTTGCGCGACGTGTTCGCGGCCGTGCTGGAGGCGGTGCAGTCCGAAGCCGGGACGCTTGCGGTGTCCCGCGCGGAGTCTGTGCTGCCGGCGGGCGACCTCAGCGGGCGGCGCATCGTGGTGACGGCGGGCGGTACGCGGGAGTACCTCGATCCGGTGCGCTTCCTCACCAATGCCAGTTCCGGGCGCCTGGGCCTCAGCATGGTTGCTGAACTGGCGCGGCGCGGCGCGGCCGTGGTGCTGGTTGACACCGGGATCGAGGTTGACGTGGCGATTGAGTCCCAGCTGGCCGAGCGCGACGTGGCCCGCACCGCCTTCGACATGATCTCCGCGCTGTCCAAGCGCATGGAGTCCGCGGACGGACTGATTATGCTCGCTGCGGTCGCCGACTACAGCCCGGCCAACTACGTCAGCAGCAAGCGCAAGAAGGACGGCAGTGCGTGGGTGGTCGAACTGACGGAGACGCCGGACATCCTGGCGGGCGTCGCGGCCCAGCGCAAGCCCGGACAGGCGTTGATCGGCGTGTCACTGGAAGACACGGACTGGATCAGCCGCGCAATGAAGAAAACGCAGTCAAAGGGCGTCGATATGAGTATCGCGGTCGAACTCGGCGCCGATCTGCCGTTTGGCGACCGACGGATGCGCTGTGCGCTGGTGGATGCGGAGCAGGTGCTGCAGCAGGAGGAACTGCGCGACAAGTCCCAGATCGCGCGACTGACGGTGGACTGGCTGGCTGCACGCCTCGCAGCCGACAGCGGCGCCGCAGCGGACAAGAGGAGCAAAGCGTGAATCTACGTTCAGCACTGATTGCAGCCGCAGCTGCCCTGGTCCTGGTGGTGCCGGCGTTCGCGGCCCCGCAGACGCCGGTCGCCAGCAAGGATGGCTCGACCTACACGGTGGAGGACCTCAGCATCTACTGGCTGCGCAACCTGGGCAAGGACGGCCTGCTGGATTTCCTGCAGACGATGGTCGTCTATCAGGAGGGGATCAAGCAGAACCTGCGGCCCAGCGACGCCGAGATCGACGAGTTCATCGACACCACCATGGGCCGGGACATCTACGCCGAGTTCACGCAGCTGTTCAGCGAGCGTGCCGTGCGCCAGCTGGTGGAGTACACGCTGGTCACCAGCGAATACGAGTTGTGGCTGCGGGACAAGATCCTGCGCGATCGGAACATCACGGTCACCGAGGATGAGGCCGAGGACTACTTCCTCGAGAACATCGACCTGTTCCATCTGCCCGAGGGTGTCTACATCAGCCTGATCTCGGTGGACAACCAGACGCAGGCCGAAGCGGTGCGGACCCGGCTGCAGAACGGCGAGAACTTCAACGACATCGCCGGCGAGGTCAACATGGACTCCCAGATGCGGGCCGTGCGGGGCGAACTGGGCGTCTACCGGCGGGGTGACGGACTGCCGCAGCCGATCGAGGACGCCGCGTTCGCTCTGTCCCCCGGGCAGTACAGCGAGATAGTCAAGGGCAGCAACTACCACATCGTCTACTGCCACCAACGCAACCCGGAGGTCAGTCCTTCCTTTGAGGAGATCAAGGAAGAGCTGATGCTCGAGATGGTCGAGGGCAAGATCGATCCCTACTATCTTGATGAACTCAACGCTTTGATGGCGCGCGAGGTGCCGCGTTTCACGATCCAGGCCGACCTGTTCCGGCCGGAAGATCAGTAGGTCGGGCCGCGACGGTTTCGCCGCGCGGGTGGCCAGGCTTTACCTTTGGGCGGTGCGGGGCCGAGTAGTCTAGTGATGTCGGAGAGGGTGAGATGAAGCAGGCAATGGTGCTTCGTCGCAGACGTCGGGAGCGCTTGGCGCGGCAGCAGCGCCGCGACGGCATGCTGGCAGCCGCTTCGCTCCTGTTGCACGCGGTGCTCTTCATCCTGCTGCCCGGACTGGTGGTCGAGGTGCAAACCACACCCGAGCTGATCATCGAACTGGTTCGCCCGGCGGCGGCAGCCGCAGCGGCGGCCGGTGAGTCTCAAGCGGTGCAGGCGGCTGCCGCTGAGATAACCGCGCCGACCGAGACCGCGGCCGTGGACGAGACGCCGCAAGCCGCCCGAAGCCAGCCTGCCGCGGCACCGGTAACACCTCAAGAGAGCGCGTCCCAGCAACCAGTGCCCGAATCCGCCGCAGCCCCGGCCCCGCCACCTGAGCCGCCGCGAGGGCAGGCCAGCGAAGTCACCGCGATCACGCCTCCGCCGGTAGTCACACCCAGTCCATCGCCGGAGGTAGTGCCGGAGCCCGAGCCCCCGGCTGAAGCCACTCCGTCTCCGGAGCCCGCCCCCGAGCAGCCGCCAACCGAGCCGGAACCAGCCCCCCAGCCACCCGCCGCCGAGACCGGCGAGGAGTCTCCGGCCGCTTCCGCGCCCGACGCCGAGACGGACACGGACGAGCCGGGTGCCGACTCCGGGGATGGCGCCGGCGAGGATGGACCGGAGCCGGCCGCGGAGGAAGGCCCGCCGACACCTCCACCGGGTCCGTCAGCAGCCGAGCTGCAGCTGCTCGGGGAGTACGGGGACGCCGCGCGCAGGCGGATCCGCAGCCAGGCACGCAATCCTGAACAGGGGGGAGAGGGCACCGTCACGTTCCAGTTCGAAGTCGCCCGCGACGGCCATCTGATCGACGTCTGGATCGCCCGAAGCAGCGGCTACGCGAACATGGACAACGACACGCTGGAGGCGACGCGCGCCGCCTTCAACGAGCGCCACGAGAAGATCCCGTTCCCACCGGACGTGAAGGTCGCCAGCTGGACCTTCGTCATGAGCATCAAGTACCCGCTGTACTAGTGGTGACTCACCACCAAGGAGTGGCCGTGATTGCACTGATCGGAGGAGTGGACTGGTTCATCAAGGGCGGCTGGGCGATGTACCCGCTGGTGCTGCTGTCGGTCTATGCGGTTTTCGTGCTGCTCAACCGCGCGGCGTTCTTCGCGGTGCACGTCCGCCGCACCGACCGCGAACTGGAGAACGTGCTGCGCGGCACATCGCTGCTGCCCGAGCGCCTGGAAGGTGAGCTGGCGCCGCTGCTGGCCCGCGGCCTCAAGGAGCGGCGCGTCGACGGCAAGCGTGCCGAACTGGCCGTCGAGCACGAACTGCTGGAGGGCACGCGCTATCTGAATTCGCTGGACACGGTGGCGATGGTGGCGCCGATGCTGGGCCTGCTGGGCACCGTCAGCGGGATGGTCGTTACCTTCCAGAAGGTGGCCGAGTTGCAGGGGCAGGTGAACCCTAGCGTGCTGGCCGGCGGCATCTGGGAGGCGCTGCTGACCACCGCCTTCGGCCTGATCGTGGCGATTCCGGCGCTGATGGGCTACCGCTACTTCAAGAGCCGGTTGATTCGCTGGGAGAACCAGCTGCGGACGGTGGTGGACGACGCCGGACAGCTGGCCCGTGAGGTGGGTCAGCAGCATCGCGCGGGGGGGCAGTGATGGCGCGCAAGCCGGTGCTCGTGGAATCCGGCGGCGGCCTGCCGGTGGCGCCGCTGATCGACGTGGTGCTGCTGCTGCTGATCTTCTTCATGCTGGTCAGCCGCTACCTGCCGCCCAGCCTGAGCGTCACCCTGCCGGAAGCCAGTGCGGCGCAGATCAGCGACCGGCCCTCCGTGGTACTGAGCATCGATGCCGCCGGCCGGCTGTCGGTGGACGGTCAGCTGACGGACTGGCCCTCGCTGCCCCATCTGCTGGCCGGGCGACAGCCCGAGACCGAGGTACGCGTGGCCGCGGACAAAACCACCGACTACGATCTCGTTGTCAGAGCCCTGGACGCCGCGGCCCAGGCCGGGCTGACGCACGTGGCGCTGGAAACGCAGCCGCCCCACTGAGGTCAGGCAATGCTATACTCGGCACCGGGACAGCGCCAAAGGCCATCGGCCAGCGACCGTGGACGCGAGGGAGTGTGGGATGCAACACCAGCCGCGACCGCCCGCGCGGGCTAATCGAGCCCTGGAGCGCCACCGCAAACGCCGGCGCCGGCTCTTGGCGGCGGCAGCCGGGGTTGGCGCCGTGCTGGTGGGCTTCGTGGTGATCGTCGGCGGCATTCTGTGGATCGCGCGAGCGTGCGGCGGCGCAGCCGGCAGCCAGCCGCTGCCGCCGCGCACCAGCCGTGACCTGCGTCTCGCCGAGGAACAGGCCGCCTTCGACCTGCGCCCGGCACCGTGGTTCTGCGAGCTGAGCGCTGAACTGCTCTACACCGCGCAGGATACCCAGCGGCGCGAGGTGAGCCCGACCAGCTACCCGCTGGATTCGCTCGCGGCCTACGATCTGACGACCGGCGACCAGCTCTGGCAGCAGCCGATCGACGCCGAATTCTCCGATTTCTATCTGGGCGGGGACAATCTGGTTGGTTTTCGCCAGTATCGAGCCGATCCCCCGCGCATCGTGATCAGCTCCTACAGCGCCGCGGACGGCACGCGGGACTGGGAGGAGACGATCGACAACGCCGAGGGCGGGAGGATTACCGCGGACGGCAAGGTGGTCATGGTTGGTTACCAGCTGCCGGACGGTTATCGGCTGGCGGCCTATAACCTGGAGCAGCGGGCCAAGGCCTGGGGCATGCATGTGCCGCTGGACGGGCTGATCACGCAGGACCTGTCCACCGACATCATTGCCGAACTCGACGTGCGCAGCTGGCCGGGTATGGTGGCCTACCGGCTGTTCAACGTGGTCGGGCTGGTGGCCACGGGCGACGGCAAGCGGCTGCGCGAGTACGCGGCCCACGGCTACATTCACGATTTCGCCCTCGACCTGACCAGCGACAGGTGCTTCCTGCTGCTGGCGGGCAACCAGATCGGCACCTACTCGATCCAGTCGCTGGCGATCGAGGGCAGTGGCAGCGGGGAGCTCTATCGCTTCGCGGCGGCGGATGATCGCACGCTGCTGGTCGCTCGCGACGGCATCCTGACGGTCTGCTACAACCAGGCTCCCGCCGCGGGCGAGGCCGCCAAGGTCAGGGTGGTCTGTCTGCAGGCGGAGTCGCGCGAAGTCATCCAGGAAGCGGAGGTGCCCGGCCTGCTCGAGAGCGTGATCGCACTGCCCGACGACTCCGGCGATCTGTTGCTGGCGGTCAACCAGCGCCGGGAGGACAATGGGATCGCGACGGGCTGGGGCAGGCTATGGCGTATCCCGGCCGCAGGCGGCGAGGTGCGGGAGGCCGGTCGGTTCCGCCGGGCCGTGCTGGCGCTGGTGCCGTTCAAGGACGACTGCCTGGTGCTGCTGCGCGGCGGCGAGATCTACAGCTATGTGTCCGCCACCAATGCCCGCCGGCGCATCCGGCGCACGCGGCACGACATCCTCGATTGGCTCAGCGGCCGCGGCGGTGACCGTCTGGCGGTCATTTCCACCACCGCGGCGTATCTGGCGGGCCAGCCGGATCAGCCGATGCAGGTGATCGTCTACCGTTAGCCGCTGCCTACGCCCTCGCTGGTCGGAGTAAGTCTTCAGATGCGCCTGAAGGCCAACACCGCGTTCTGACCGCCAAAGCCGAAGGTGTTGCACAGCGCGTAATCGCCGTCCCATGCCTGCGCCTGGTTGGGTACGTAGTTGGGCAGGTCGCACTCGGGATCCGGCTCTTCGTAGTTGATCGTCGGCGGGACCTCGTTGCGGATGAAGGCGTAGATCGCCGCGATGCTCTCGATCGCCGCCGCCCCACCGAGGATGTGCCCGTGCATCGATTTGGTGCTGCTCACCAGCAGTTGGTTGACATGCTCGCCGAAGACGGCGCGGATCGCGCGCGATTCGCTGGCGTCGTTGAGCGGCGTGCTGGTGCCGTGGGCGTTGACGTAGCCGATCTGCTCGGGCTCCAGCCCGGCGTCCGCCAGGCAGCTGCGCATCGCCAGCTGAGCCCCCTCGCCGTTCGGCGGTGGTGCGGTGACGTGATGCGCGTCCGCGCTGGCGCCGTAACCGATCAGCTCGGAGTAGATGTGCGCCCCGCGGGCAGTGGCCCGTTCCCATTCCTCAAGGATGAAGATGCCAGCGCCCTCGCCCATCACGAATCCGCTGCGCCGTGCATCGAAGGGCCGGCTGCCCTTCTCCGGTTCATCGTTGAAATCAGGCGTGATGGCTTTCATCGAGCAGAAACCGCCCACGCCGATCTCGGTGATCGCCCGTTCAGTGCCGCCGGCGATCATCACGTCCGCCGTGCCGTACTGGATCGCCCGATAGGCTTCACCGATGTTGTGGCCCGCCGTCGCACAGGCGCTGACGATGGCGTAGCACGGACCGCGCGCGCCGGTCTCGACGGCGATCACGCCGGCCGGCATGTTGGCGATGGCATTGACGATGAACAGCGGCGAGACCCGGTGTGCTCCGCGCTCGTGGGCATGGTAGATGTCCTTTTGTAGTGTGATCAGCCCGCCGATGCCACTGCCCACGTAAGTCCCGATGCGCGGCGCCAGCTCCTCATCGATGTCCAGTCCGGCGTCGGCGACCGCCTCCTTGGCGGCGACCACGCCCTGGATGACGTTGGTTTCCAGTCGGCGCGCCTCACGCGGGTTCTTGAAGTGCTCCTTGCCGTCGATATCCGGACACAGCGCGCCGATCTGACTGCTGAACGGCGTGGGATCGAAGCGGTCGATGCGCCGGATGCAGGAACGTCCGGCGAACAGCCCGTCGACCAGCGCCTCCTTGCCGATCCCGAATCCCGTGACCGCACCGATACCTGTAATCGCAACTCTGCGCTTCTGCATGGGTACCTCTTACGCCAGGTAGCCGCCCCCATTGACGTGCAGGACGGCCCCGGTGATGTAGCTTGCAGCATCGCTGGCCAGGAACAGCGCGGCCGCGGCAATCTCCTGTGGTTCGCCGAATCTTTTCAGCGGGATCCGGCTGATGAACTCCTCGCGGAACGCCGGCTTCAGCTTCTCCGTCATCTCGGTCTCAATCAGCCCGGGCACGATGCAGTTGACGCGAATCTCCCGGGAGGCGTACTCAATCGCCAGGCTGCGGCTCAGACCGACGACACCGGCCTTGGCGGCGGCGTAGTTGGCCTGCCCCACGCTGCCCGTATAGGCCGCCACGCTGCTGATGTTCACGATGCTGCCCCCGCCCTTGCGCATCAGCGCCAACGCCGCGCGGCAGCAGTAGAACGTCCCGTCGAGGTTGACCGCCAGCGCGCTGCGCCACTGCTGGTCGCTCATGCGCAGCGCCAACCCGTCGAGCCTGATACCAGCGTTGTTGACCAGGATGTCCAGGCGACCGCGGCGGGCGGCCAGTTCCTCCATCGCGCCGGTCACCGCCTGGCTGTCGGTGACGTCGAACTCCAGGGGCCACGCCTTACCACCGCCCTTGGACAGCTGCTCCGCCAACTCCGCGGCGCGGTCCTGCTCCTCGAAGTAGTTGAGCACCACCTCGGCGCCGGCGCCGGCGAGCAGCGCAGCGATCTCCGCGCCGATACCGCGCTGGGCGCCGGTTACGAGTGCGGTCTTGCCACTCAGATCGAACAGCGCCGCCGGATTGTGGCTGGCGTCAGTCATCAGGCTTCCTCCCCCCGGTCGGTGTCTCCCAGCGTGCCAACCCACTCGGCAAGCTGGGCGCGGTCCTCCTCCCGATCGACGTTGCAGGTCTTCATGTCCCGGACTGTCTTGACGGTCAGCATCCGCAGCACCTTGCCCGGGCCGACCTCCAGCAGGTGCGTGACGCCGTGCGCCGCCAGGTACTCACAGGTCTCGACCCAGCGCACGGGATTGAATATCTGGGCGTGGAGCAACAGCGGATACTGTGCCGGATCGGCCGGGTAGGGCTCTACGGTCAGATTGGCTATCACCGGCGTCCGGGTTGCCGCGAAGCTGAGTGATTTGAGTCGTGGCTTCAGCCGATCAGCGGCCGGGACCATCAATGGCGAATGGAAGGGCGCGCTGACCGGCAGTTCGACAACGCGCTTGGCGCCGGCCTGCTCGTAAAGCGGTATGGCCTCGCGAACGGCGGCCGCGCTGCCGGAGACCACTGTCTGCTCCGGGCTGTTGAAGTTGGCGACCACGAGGTCCTGCCCCAGCCGCCGCGACACGTCCTGGTTGATCTCTTCGATCTGAGCCGTGGCTAGGCGCAGCACGGCCGCCATGGCGCCCTGGCCCGGCGGCACCGCCTCCTGCATTAGCCTCCCGCGCTCGTGCACGGTGGTCACCGCGTCCTCGAAGCTGAGCGCGCCGGCGGCCACCAGCGCGGTGTATTCGCCCAGGCTGTGCCCCGCGAAGTACACCGCGGGCGGCAAATCGTCGCGGATCGTCTGGAAGGCCGCGTAGCTGGCGGTCAGAATCGCGGGCTGCTGGTTGGCCGTGAGCCGGAGCTCCTCCTCCGGACCGTCGAAGCAGAGCGTGCTGATCGCATAGCCCAGCGCGCGGTCCGCGGCCTCAAAGACCTCGCCCGCGGCGGGCAGGTTCGCCCAGTCCCGTCCCATGCTGACGCGCTGGGAGCCCTGTCCCGGAAAGACGACGGCCAGGCTCACCGCTGACCTCCCCAGACCAGGTAGGTCGAGCCCCAGGTCATGCCGGTGCCGAAAGTGAACAGCACTACCTTGTCGCCGGGCTTAAGCTTGCCGTCCACCCACAGCTCGTCCAGACAGAGGGGGATGGTGGCGGCGGTCGTGTTGCCGTAGCGCTGGACGTTGAGATAGACCCTTTCCTCGGGTACTTTCAGCCGCTGCTGAGTCGACCTGATGATGCGCTGGTTGGCCTGATGGGCTACGAACCAGTCCACCTCCTGCGGGTCGACCTCGACCTGCTTGAGTACCTCGATCACCGCCTCGTACATGTGACGCACGGCCTGCTTGAAGACCGCCTGGCCTTCCATGTAGATGAAGTGCTCGTGGGCGGCGACGGTCTTGTAGCTGGCGGGCTTGTTGCTGCCGCCGGCCTGCTGCATCAGGATATCCGTCAGCGTACCGTCGGTGCGCAGATAAAAGTCCTTGATTCCGAAGCCCTCGGTGTTGTCCGCGGGATCGACTCCCTCCAGCAAGAGCGCCGCCGCCGCGTCACCGAACAGCACGCAGTGGTCTCGATTGGTCATGTCCGCCAGCGCCGTCATCTTCTCGGTACCGATCACCAGCGCGTAGCGGTGCTGCCCGCCGCGCAGCATGTTGTAGGCCACATTGAGAGCGTAGACATACCCGCTGCAGCCGGCGTTGAGATCGAAGCTCCAGCCGCTCTTATTGCCCAGCTTGCCCTGGATCCAGTTGGCGGTCGCCGGAAACACGGTGTCCGGAGTCACGGTTGGCACGATGACTACGTCCACGTCCGCCGGGTCGACTTCGGCCCGTTCCAGGCACTGCCGGGCGGCCTGGAGGCCCATGTCGGAATTGGTCTGGCCGGGCGCGGCGAGCCTGCGCTCCTTGATGCCGGTGCGCTCGGTAATCCACTGATCGGTGGTATCGAGGATCTGCTCCCAGTCCTGGTTGGTCAACACCCGCTCAGGCACGTAGTGCCCGGTGCTTCGTACGATTACGTCCTTGAACATCAGCTGCTCACCTGCCTGGGATCAACAACAACACATCGGGTTGACGAGAGTATTACCAAGTAACGTCCCATTATAGTGGGGCACCGGCTCAGGCGCCGCCCGTCGATTTTTGCGCCGCCTCCCCGTCGTACCCGTTGTCCGGAACCTGCGGGTGGCCGGCGACGTATTGCGAGACCTGCTGCGCGATATTGGATATGGCCAGCCCGTGGCTGTGGATCACTGCGTTCATGAAGGCCTTGGCCGGCGATCGGCCGTGGCAGATTACTACATTGCCGTTGAGCCCCAGCAGCGGCGCACCGCCGAAGCGCGCGTAGTCCAAACGGTCGGCGAACCTCCCGAAGGCCCGGCGCTGCAGCAGCTTGGCGGCCAGTCCGGCCAGCAGGTCATGCTTGAACTCGTCGCGCATGAAGGTCATGACTGCCTCGGCCAGCCCCTCGGCGAACTTGAGCAGGATGTTGCCCAGGAAGCCGTCGCAGACCATGATGTCCAGGTCGCCCCTCAGCAGAGTGTGGCCTTCGGTGAAGCCCGCGAAGTTGAGGTCGGGATCTGCGTCGATCAGTTCGTAGGCCTCGCGTACGACCTGGTTGCCCTTGTACTGCTCGCTGCCGTTGGAGAGCAGGGCGATCACCGGCCGCTCCACCTGCTGGATGTTCTTCACATACAGGTGCGCCAGGACGGCGAACTGGTAGAGCTGCCGCGCTTTGCAGTCCACGTTGCTGCCGCCGTCGACAAAGAAAAGTTGCTTGCCCATCGTGGGCATCGGTGTGCCGATCGGCGGGCGCTCGATCCCGCGCACGCGTCCGAGCGTGAACAGCGCGCTGGTCATCACCAGGCCGGTTGTGGCCGGGCTGATCACGGCGCTGTGCGGCGTATCCCGCGCAATGTCCATCGCGCGGCGGATGCTGCAGTTAGGGTGCTTCTTGTACACCTCGACCGGGCTGGCGAAGTCCCTGGGCAGCTGCTGCGGCGCGTGCACGATCTCGATCTCGCAGCCGTGTCCGCCAGCGTCGGCCAGCAACGAGCCGACGGCGCGCTCCGTCTCCTCGACATCAGCGGTAACCAGCACCAGCCGCAGCGGCTGGGGCCTGAGCCTGGCGCAGGCAGCCGCGGCGCCCTGGAGCACTTCGGCAATGCCCAGTTCCGCGCCCATGACGTCCAGAATCAGCGTCGCGGCGTTCGTCATCCGAATCCGTTATTATACCTAGGCCTGTATCGGTTGGGTCTGACCGGCGTTCGTCGGCGACCCGGCCAGTATGTTTCACTGGCAGACCGGATGATCGAAGCAACCGTCAGCGTATCGGGAAGGGTGCTGACCGCGGTACTCGCGGTTTGTCTGCTGGCTGTGCCCTGCCGCGCCGCGGTGGACCCGTGGATCGAGACCGTCATCGATGAGGCGGCGGTGCCGGAGCTGTACGGCACTGCTGCGGACGTGATTGAGCTGGCCGATGCCCGGGCGCTGCTGCTGATGCTGACCAATGAGTCGCGACGGCAGGCGGGCGTCGCTGAGCTGGCAGCGCAGGACACCGCGGACCGGGTTGCCCAGGACCACGCCGCGGAGATGGCGCGGTTCCGCTACAGCAACCACTACAACCTGGCCGGACTGAAGTGCGAGCTGCGTTTCAACTCGGCGGGAGGCACGGACCACGTCAAGGAGAATACGATCTACTACGAAACCGTGCCGGCCGTGCGGCTGACGTCCCAGCTGGTGCGGCGGATGCATGAACACTGGCTGCAAAGCGACAGTCATCGGGCCAACATCCTGGATTCAGCACACACCCACCTTGGGTGCGGCTTCGCCCTGGAGCACGAGGATGGTCGAACCTACGCCGCCGGCGTCGTCGAGTTCGTTAACGACTACGGCGATTACCACCAGCTGCCCAAAGCAGCAGTCCGGGGCGAGAGCGTGACGCTTGAGGGCAGGATCGATCCCGCGCGTGCGGTGCTGCGCTTCGTTGGTGTTGGTGTCGACTACCTGCCTGAGCCCCGAGACGTCGCGTACCAGCGCGCACACACCGGCGGCTACAGCTCGCCACGTGTGGTGCTGGCACTGCTGCCGCGCCGCTACCTGGGAGCCTACGTTCCGGAGGCGGAGTACCGGCGCTACACGGTCGACTACGACATCGGCAGCGGGGAGTTCAGTGCGACGCTGCGCTTCGAGCCCAACTGGCCGGCGGCCGCCTACTACGTCACCGCCTGGGTCTCACCGCGCGATCACCCGCCCGATACCGGCTGGGATCCACTGGCTGGCAGCTGTGACGAGGTCTTCTGCGCGATGACTCAGGTCGTACTGGTGGACTAGGCGGCTCGGGCGCCGAGACCAGGCATGCCGGCCTCACCCGGCAACACGATTGACCAGCCGGACCCCGCAGTTGAGTTCCACGGCCACCTCATCACCGGCCCGGACCGGTCCCACGCCCGCCGGGGTACCGGTGGCGATCAGGTCGCCGGCCTCCAGCGTCATGTAGCGGCTGATGTGGCTGATCAAGTAGGCCAGGCCGAATGCCATATCAGCGACGTCGCCGTGCTGCACCTGCTCGCCGTTCAGCCGGGTTGTAACGGTGATGGGCACGCGATCCGCTCCCCCGGCGCGCAGCGCCTCGGCGACGCTGGTATCGATGTAGGGTCCGCAGGGACCGAAAGTGTCGCAGCCCTTGGCCCGCGCCCACTGCTTCTCCTCCTGCTGCCAGTCCCGCGCGGTGACGTCATTGAACGCGGTCACGCCGAGCAGGTAGTCGAAGGCCGCCTCCTCGCTGACGTTGCGGCAGCGCTGGCCGATCACCAACGCGATCTCGCCTTCGTAGTCAACACGCTCGCTGCCCGCTGGCATCACGATCTCTTCGCCGTCCGCGATCAGACAGCTGGGAGGCTTGAGGAACAGCAGGGGTTGCTCCTCCTCAGCCACATTGCCCAGCTCCCTGGCGTGGTCAGCGTAGTTGCGCCCGACGCAGACGACTTTGCTGGCGGCCGTGGGCGGCAGCAGCTGGACCTCGCCGAGCTGGTCCTCGGGTCCGGCCCGCTTCAACTCGAAGCGGTCGGGGCTGAGCCGCACGCAGCGCAGCAGGACTCCCTCCGCCGCGAGTTCACCGTAGTAGCAGGCTTTGCCGACGCGATAGCGGTAGATGCGCATGCGGCAAGCATAGCTGATGCCGGTCGCAGTGCGGTGATACGCTAAGATGCGCCTGAACCGGGGTATCCGGTGAGGACCGATGGAATACCGAAACGCCTGGAGAGAGATATGCTGCGAACCGCAGGCCTGGCCTCGATCGTGCTGGGGGCACTGCTGATGCTGACCGGCCCGTCATACGCCGCCGACGTTCACGAATTCCGGCTGGACAACGGGATGCTGGTGCTGCTCAAGGAGAACCACAACGCACCGGTGATCAACCTCAACGTCGTCTACCGCGTGGGCAGCAAATACGAGCGGCCGGGGATCACGGGCATCAGCCATCTGATCGAGCACATGATGTTCAAGACCACCGAGAACCTGCCGCTCGGTGAATTCGACCGGCGGCTCAAGGCGGTCGGGGCCGACAACAACGCCTACACCTGGCTGGACCAGACCGTCTATCACGAGACGATCGCCGCCGACCAGGTTGACGTGGCGCTGGAACTGGAAGCGGAGCGGATGCGCAACCTGTCGTGCCTGGCCGAGGATCACGAGTTCGAGATGACGGTGGTCCGCAACGAGCTGGAGCAGCGGGATGACACTCCGTTCACGATGCTCTACGAGGAGCTGCTGAGCTTCGCCTTCAAGGCCCACCCCTACCAGATTCCGACGATCGGCTGGAAGGCGGACGTGGAGGGGATCACGACGGCGGAGATTCGGGCGTACTACGACCGCTACTACCATCCCGATAACGCCTTCATCGTCGCCGTCGGGGACTTCGAGCCCGATGAGATGTTCGACAGGATCGAGCGGCACTTCGGACATCTGCCCTCCGGCGAAGTGGAACTGCCGCGGCTGCCCGCGGAGCCACCGCAGCTGGGCGAGCGGCGCTTCGAGGTCGAGCGCTCCGGCCAGCTGGACTATTTGCTGATCGGCTGGCATGTGCCGGAGAGCGAGCATCCCGACAGCTACGCACTGGTGGTACTGGGCCAGCTCCTGGGGCAGGGGCGCACCAGCCGGCTCTACCGTGCGCTGGTGGACAGCGGGCAGTGCGCGATGGCCCAGGCCTGGGCTTCCAGCTTCAGCTACGCCGACCCGTTCCTGTTCTTCGCCACCGCGGCGATGAATCCCGGCGTGTCGCCGGACGACGTTGAACAGGTGGTCTACGACGAGGTCGAGCGCATCATCAGCGAGGGTGTGACCGAGCAGGAGCTCGGCCGCGCCAAGAAGCAGGCCCGGGTCAGCTTTGTCTATGACCGTGATAGCATCGAGGCCGAGGCCCAGGGCATCGTGTACTTCGAACTGATGAGTGGCTATCGGGACATCGACAAGTATCTGCCGGGCATCGAGGCGGTGACCAGCGAGGACGTTCAGCGGGTCGCTTCCGAGTATCTGACCAAGCGTAATCGCACGGTCGGCCGGTACCTGGCCCAGCGAGCGGAGCCCGCCGCAGGACCACTGCCGACGGACGCGGCCGATGAAATGCCGACGATCGCACCGCCGCGCTACCGCCCGACGGCACCGCTAACGCCCGGCGCAAGCCCGCAGTCCGCAGCAGCGGATGACGAGGCCGGCGACGGGCACTACGCGGCGGTTACGCAGCTGAGCAATGGTCTGAAGGTAGTGATCCGCGAGAACCACAACAACTCGACCGTGAGCGTCAGCGGGCTGGTGCCCGCGGGCAAGATCGACGATCCGGTGGGCCAGCACGGACTGTCGGGCTTCGGCGCCGCGATGCTGATGAACGGCACGGTGGACCACACCAAGCAGGAGCTTGCCGAGATCATGGAGGATGCGGGACTGGAACTGGGATTCGTGCCGTCCCGCGAGCACTTCATGATCGCCGGCCGCAGCCTGACCGAGGACTTCGAGTTGCTGCTCGATCTGCTGGCGGAGCAGCTGCTGCATCCCTCGTTTCCCGAGGACGAACTGGAGCGCACCCGGCAGCGCATTCTGGCCGGGCTGCTGGAGAGCTCCAACGACACGTTCGACACCAGCTTCGCCACCGGTCGCGATCTGATCTACGGCGTGGATCACCCGTTCTCCGGCAGGTTCGAGGGGCGCCCCGAGGATATCGCCACCATCACTCGCGACGACCTGCGAAGCTGGCACCGCGAGCACGTGGTGCCGGACGGTGCGGTGCTCACCATCGTGGGCGACGTGGACAGCGCCGCGGCTCTGGAGGCCGTTCGGCAGCGGCTTGCGGGCTGGTCCGGCCGCGACGAGGACCGCGCCGGGCTGCTGGCCCGCGGGGCGGAGTTCGATGCGTCCCAGGCCGGCCAGCGGCACGTCGTGCGCCTGGAGGAGAAGAGCAACGCGACCGTTACCTGGCTGGGCCCCGGCACAAGCAAGTTGGGGGCCGCTGACTGGGCCGCGCCGCGGATGGCCAGTTTCCTGCTCGGCGGTGACATGTACAGCCGCCTCAACGAGCGGCTGCGCATCAAGGAGGGCCTGACCTACGGTTCGTTCTGCTGGTTCAGTAACGGCTGCGCTGCCGGCCCGCTGTGCATTGCCGTACAGGTCAACCCGGAGAACATCGACGCTGCGATCGCCGCGACCAATGAGGAGTTGGAGCGGTTTGTAGACGAGGGGCCGACCGATGAGGAGCTGGCGCTGGCCAAGAGCTACCTGTCGGGTAACCATCCGGTCAGGCTGGCCACCAACGCGGCGGTGGCCGCGGCACTGACCGAGGCGGTGTATCTGGACTGGGGCGTGGACTACATCGTTGGCTTCCCGACCATCATCGAGCAACTGACCCTTGAGCAGGTTGCGGCAGCAGCCTCCGAGTACATGCAGCCGGACCAGTTGACCGTTGTGATAGCGGGGACGGTGGAGTAGCGGAATCGCCGCCACCGGGCCGCGGGCAGGGCGCCGGGCGATGCAAGGTGGCATTTGTCGGTCGCTGGGGTATCATAGGGGTAGCAGGCAAGGAGCGAACCGCTGCGCGCGATTGCTCGACAATCGGCCAGCAGATATAATTGTCTATTGGTGAGAAATTGAGACTCCGGCAAAACTGTCAAGGAGGCGGCTGCTATGACCGCTAAGTCAAGAGTTAGCGTGTTGCTGGCCGTGTTGCTGCTGTTCGGGCTGGCGGCCCTGTGGAGTTGCGGCAACAGCGGGGGCGACGACAACACGCCGGATCCCGGTGCGGTACGGCCGGCGATCACCGGATTGAGCCGCAGTTCGGCCAACATCGGTGATCAGGTTGAGGTGTACGGGCTTAACTTCGGAACAAACCAGAGCGGCGGAAACGTCCGGCTGAACGGGCTGGACTTCACCGTGAACGACTGGACCGACACGATGCTGGACATTACCGTAGTCCAGGGCATGGTTTCGGGGATCGTGGTCGTCACGGTCGGCAATCTGTCGAGCCAGAGCGGTCCGGAGGCGCAGCTGTTCATTCCCGCGGAGCCGGCGGGCCGGCCGCTGATCAACGCCCTGATCCCGGACTACGGCGAGGCCGGTGACCAGGTCCTGATCTCGGGAAGCAACTTCGGCGGGCCCGGCGCGGGTGGCCAGGTCTTCTTCGACGTACCGGAAGTCGCGGTCTCTCAGGCCGGTGAACCGGTACTGGCCGAGGTGGTGACCGTCGAGGTTGACGGCACGGCTATCCCGCAATGGGGGGCTTCCTCGATCAAGGTCCTCGTGCCATTCGACGCTCCCGTCGGCGGAGCGGTGGTCTACGTGGTAGCCAATGGCGAGCAGTCCAACAAGAAGGAATTCATGGTACTGCCCACGCCCTACGATGACGAAGCGCCCGTGATTACCATCGTGGATCCTCCCAACGGCGAGATCGGGACGGCGATCACCATCGAGGGTGACCGGTTCGGCCACATCCAGAGTGGCAGCATCGCTGAACTGGGCGACATGAACCTCAACGTCGTCACCTGGAGCAATACGACAATCCAGGCGCTGGTTCCCGATGGCGCGGTGACCGGCAAGATCCGTGTTACGGTCAACGGCAAGCCGTCCAACGAGGTTGACTTCACCGTTGCCAATACGCCGCGAATCGACAGCGTCTCACCGTATGAGATCCGCGTGGGTAACCCCTTCCAGGTGACCGGTGTCTTCTTCGGCCTCAATCAGGGCACCGGCAGGTTGACCATCGGCGGCACCGCTCAGGAGATCGGGACCTGGAACAACACCGTCATCACGGTTCCCTCCGTCTCTCCGATCAGCGCCTCCGGCGACCAGATCGAGGTGATCGTCACGGCGGACAATGGACTGTCGAGCGAACCGGCCTACGTTGAGTTGGTCAGCGATCTCGACGTGCGTGTCTCCGTGGACCCGACGGCTGGGCAGCGTAACGATCAGTCCGGCCAGGGCGGTACTGAATTCGCCTTCCAGGTCTCGGTTGCGGGCGGCTCAGGTGATTACACCTATCACCTGATTCCGGACGCCGGCAACCCCAGCGTGGAAGCGCCGTCCATCGGCAGCAGCCCGGTGACCTATACGTATCCGTTCGTGTCCGGTGCGCAGGACGAGGTGTATTACGACACCAAGATGCGTGTGGTCGACAACGACAACCAGGACTCGGTCACGGTGGCCGGCCCGACGGTGCTGGTGGTGAATCCCGGCGTGCCGGTGATTACCAGGATCGCGCTGAGCAGCCACAATCGCGGTACGACGCCGGCGCCTAACGACTGGTGCTACACGCAGGATGGCGCCGACTATCTCTTCCACGACTTCACGTTCACGGGTGGCAACCGGCTGTTCACCTCGGCGATTGGTGACATCATGTCCGGCGGCAACCCGCTGGCTTCTTACACTCGCAATGAGCTGGCGTTCACCGCCGAGGGCAGCAATCCACGCCCCTATGGCTATCGCTACAAGGACACGGCCGGCTCGGAGGTGGAGATCCAGGGCCTCAACTTCGGTGCCACCCAGGGCACGCTCACACTGGGTGTCAGCGGGTCGAGCCCGACACAGATCGATGTCTTCACCTCCTGGACCGACATGTCGGTCAAGTTCCAGCTGCCCGCGGTGAACGTTGCGCTGTCCGGTACGGTCAGCCTCACACCGCTCGGCAACCCCAAGCAGGCCACTTCGGTGACGCCGCTGATCTGTTCGCCGTATGTCAATTCGGTAGTGCCGGACGAGGTGGACATCGACATCGGTACGGTTACTCTAAGCGGTTTCGACTACCAGCCAACGGTGCTCAGCGGCGTGGCTGGCAGTGAGACCTATGGCATCTGGATGGTTCGAGCCAGCTACGATGATCCGTTCGTCGGCGGCAACGTAACCGATCTGGTGCTGCTCACCACGCCGATCGTGCCCACGACTCTGCTGGGCACCACGATGTCCTTCTCGATGGCCAGTCTCGACGTGGACGGCAACGGTACGGTGCCGGTCGAGGTCTTCAACGCCGCCAACGATGCTTCGCAGGTGGTGGAAGGCACACTGGAGATCGGGGGCTACTACCTGTTCCTGTGGACGGGCGCGCTGACGGATGGAACCAACAACGAATTGGCCACCTCTGGCGTGTTCAGCGAGGCCTATCCGGTCGAAGTTGTGACTGGAGGCGGTCCGATCGACGATCCGCCGGTGCCGAACCTGCAGGTCGCTCCGACCTCGGGCGACGCCCCGCTGACCGTCAACATCGACGCCAGCGGCAGTACCGACGACGGTACGATCACCAAGTTCGAGTTCGACTTCGGTGAGGGCGCGGGCCTTGAGGACTTCGGCCTGACGAGCAGCACGGACCACACCTACGCCGCGGACGGCAGCTATCAGGTGCGCGTCCAGGTGACCGATGACGCGACGCCAACGCCGCAGTCCGTTGCCTCGGCGCCGATCACGGTGACCGTCGGCGGCGGCGGCCCGGGCAGTACTATCACCGTCACGCTGACGGTCAACTTCAATACCTTCGACGGCGCCAACCTGGGCACGTTGACGAAGCTGTTCGAGCAACCGGGCGATGTGTTGGTTGACCAGGATTTCCGGCTGCACACTGATGGAGTGCCCGATGTTCTCACATTCTCGGACGTTGATCCGGGTACATACGCGGTGGAAGTCAACCGGATCGTGACCAACTGGGTTGGCTTCGGCGACATCCAGGCGAGGCAGACGGTCACCGTGCCGCCCGACGCCAACGTCGAGTTCGTGGGCAACCAGACGGCCGATCCGCCGCCACCGGGCTAAAGCGGACGGCCAGACAACCAGAGCAAGCGAATGGAGCGGGCGCCCCCCGGTGGGTGCCCGCTCTTGTCTGTGACTGCGGTGCGTATCCAAAGCTGCGCTGGCCGACGTGCACCGGGAAGGAGTATAATCGGGTCTCCGCGCTAGATTAAGAATGGACGAAAGCCGGCGGCCGGAGGGGCCGCAGTGGTACAATCGCAGCAGCCATGAGCTCCGGGCGCGAAGTCAACCACCATTTCAAGCGGCTGACGGCGGGCGTGCCGCCGGAGGTGCTGGCGACGCTTGGCGGGGCGATCCTGGCGGTCGACGCTCAGCGCCGCGGCAAGGAGAGCGACGCGCCGGCCCAGCTCAGGCGCGCCTGGTTGGAGTTGGCCCGCTGGCTGATCCGCAGCGCCGGCGCACAGCTCAACGAGCAGCAGTGCGCCTTCCTGCTGAGCGGCGCGCTGGGCGACAGCGTGGTGATCAAGGCGCCGGACGGCGAGCGGGTGACGGTGGAGCTGCTGCCCACCGAGCACTACGAGGGTGTGCTGAGCAGCCTGCGCGCGCCGCGGCCACCGGCGGTGCTGACGCCCCGGGCGCGGATGGCCAGGCTGGCCGACGGTCACCTTCCGCCGCTGGACCTCAAGCACCCCGGGCGCTACCGCGAGCCGACCGACGAGGAACGGCAGCAGGCCGACGCCGAGCAGATCAAGCGGCGGCTCGGCGCGCAGCTGCAGCAGCTGGCCGGCATGCAGAAGCGGCTGACGGACGCCACGCGGCGCTTCGCGGAGATGGTCAAGCCGGAGAACCTGCGCACCGTCTTGGAATCCGCCCGGGCGGTGCACGAGCTGGCCGCCGACGCGCTGGCCCACAGTGAGCAGCCCGAGCAGCTGCAGGGACTGAGCGTGCCCGCGGACGTGACGGATCATCCCGTCGTGAGGGCGGCGTCGCAGCTGGAATCCGATCTGGTGGCGGCGCTGCGCGATCTTGGTGGCGCCCAGCAGGAGACCCTGCAGGGCGTCGGGCTGGCATCGCAACTGGCGCGCGCGATCGGCAAGGTTTCATCAGCGGAGGACGACGCGCCGGCGGTGGAGGACGTCCTGACGCTGACTCCGGAGGCCGTCAAGCTGGTGGAAGGCGACTACGTGGCGACCAATACCGTGATGACCCAGCTGCTGGTCAACAGCCCGCACCGCTCGGCCTGGTCGGCGAGCCGCGTGCTGCTGGCCGAGCACACCGAACGCCACGACGATCCGCTGGCCGAGTGCTACGCCACCCCCGAGCGGCTGAGCGAGAGCATCGCCAAGGTCGACGCCCTCCACCCCAACTGCTTCCCCCACGATGCCGCCGGCCAGCCGCTGCTGCCGCCGATCGTCGTCTCGCCCGGCGTCGGCGAGGTGAAGTGGTTCGACGACCGGTTCCTGGTCGGATTCGTCTGCACGGAATCGGAGCGGCGGGGCAGCGAATTGACGCTGAGCCCGGTCGACCTGGCGGTCATGCAGATCTACGGCCAGTTCCTGGCGCGCGGTGACATGTTCAACTACCGCGGCGAGCGCGTAACCGACAACTTCATCGGTGAGTACTCCGGTGAGGTCGAGCAGAAGGCGGCGGTCAAGTTCACCGGCGAGAAGAAGAAGCTGACCTACACCACCTCGACGGAGGTCCGGGACGCCGCCAGCCGCGACGACGCCGTGCGCGACTACATCGACTTCATCTTCCACGTCTACAACGCCGTTCAGCTCCCCAAGCGCATCACGCCGCGGCGGGTGGGCGTGCTGCTTAAGTACTGCATCATCGGGGACGAGGTGCGTACCGTCGCCCTGGTGCTGAGACACGTGGTGGGCCACGATCCGCTGGTGGCACGCGCAATCGTGATGGGGCTGGCGGACCGGACCCAGCGGAATCCCGGCGAGCTGCTGAGGATGGCGGTGGACTCCGATCCGCAGCTGGCGTCCAGGTTTGGCCGTGACTTCGGCAAGACTGTGGAAACGGTAATGGGCCATGAGTATGCCCAGCTAGCCAAGGCCGGCCGGCCGGCCGCCAAGGCTGCCGACGGCGAGCAGCCCGAACCGGAAGCGGCTGCAGGCGACAAGCACGACTACTTCGACGTCTAGGCCCGGCAGCGCGTCCGCCGCCGTGCGCGCCGGCTCCACGGTGCGTTAGAATGAACGCGTGCCGCTCGTCGCCAAATTCGTGGTCTACGCAGTTCAGGCCTACATCCTGCTGATCTTCGTCTACGTGCTCGGCTCGTGGTTCCCGCAGTGGAAGGGGCAGTCCTGGTACCGGCTGGTGGAGGACATCGTCGGGCCCTACCTGAACCTCTTCCGCCGCCTGCCACTGCAGATGGGGATGATCGACCTGACTCCGATGGCCGCGATCTTCGTGCTGATCATTTTCGAGACGCTGGTGCGCGGCGCGGCCGGAGGGATGTGAAGATGGCGCTGACGCCTCTCGATGCCGAGAAGTACAGGTTTCGCAGCGTGCTGCGCGGCTATGCCCGGGATGAGGTGGAGCGGTTTCGGGCCGAGGTGATCGCGGCGCTGGAGGGGCATATCGCCCGCGCGGCGGAGTCGGCGGCCCGCGTCAGCGAGCTGGAGTCGCAGCTGGCGCGCTACCGCGAAAACGAGGAACTGCTCAAGAGCAGCGTGGTGCTGGCCCAGCGGACCTGCGACGAGCTGATCGCGGCCGCGCACAAGCAGGCTGACGCGATCAAGCAGGAGGCGCGGACGGAGGGTGAGCAGATCCGGCTCAGCCTCGCCGACTTGCGTGCCCAGCGTGAGCAGTTCGAGTATGCCTTCCACGGCCTGCTGACCGGCTTCAAGCACCGGCTGGAGCAGGGCAACCCGATGCTGGCAACCAGGGAGCAGCCGGCGGCGCTCAGTAGCCCGCCGGACCGCGAGGCTGCCGAACAGCTGGCCCCCCCCGCTGCCGAGATGGATGCTCCGGAACCCGAAGACGAGCCTGCGCTGCAGCGTCCGCGCGCGACGGAGCCGCGGCCGGGGATCCCGGACGTGCCGGCTCCGCCGTTGCCGCGAGTGCCGGGCGTGCCCGCGGTCACTCGGCCCCCTGGATCGACAGCTGGCGCCGTGCCGGCCGACGAGCCGGACGCGGACATCGCGGACTTCAGCGCCGCCGTGGCCCAGGCCGCCGAGCGACCGAACGAGCCCTGGCCAGCGCCCAGCGCGGCGCCGCCCGACGATCCACCGGAGGAATCCGGCGACCAGTCGCTGCCGTTCGACGACGAGGACTGACCCGGGGATCATCCATGCCTGGGCCGCAGTGGGCAGCGTATAATCACCGGGTGGACTTCCGGTTCAAGTACCGGCGCAAGCCGCCCGAAGAGCACGAGCTGCGCGGTGAGCAGCGCGTCGAGGCCGACCGGATCAAGCGCATGCGCGGGCTGGCGCTGGGGGTCAGCATCCCGATGACGCTGGTGGCGGGACCCCTGCTCGGCTGGCTCATCGGGGCCTGGCTCGACCGGCTGCTGGGCACCGGCTACTGGCTGGTTGTGATGATCGTGCTGGGCACCATCGGTGGGTTCGTCGCGATGATCGAGGCGCTGATAATGCTGGGGCGCGAGCGATGAGCACTGCGCTGCCGATTGTCGACCGCGTGGTGCGGGATCTGGTGTTGCTGGGTCTCGCCGGGGGCCTGGCGGCCGGGCTCTGGCGTGGCGAAGAGGTTGGCTGGTCCTTTCTTGCCGGCTGTCTGTGGATGGCGCTGAGCTTCACACTGCTCAGCTGGCTGCTGGGCGGCTTTCTGGGCTCCGGCAGGCCGTCCTGCCTATTCATTTTCATCATGGCCTGTGCTAAGATTCCGGCGGCATATCTCCTGCTGTATTGGCTGTACAGAGCCGACTACTCGGATGCGCTGGGACTCACGGCGGGCCTGCTGGTCTTCCCGCTGGTGCTGGTGTATCGCGGTCTGGCTCACGGGAGGCGGGGGGAGGCCCGGCAGGTTAAGGAGAAAGGTTAGCCACAGATGTTGGCCTGGCTATTGGCGGAGCACGCGGAAGGCGCATCCGAGGCGGCGCAGGCCGCCCATGAAGCGGCGCAGCACGGTGCGGAGGCGGCTGAGCACGGTGCCCACGCCGCCGAGCATGCCGGTTCGCTGGTACCGGAACTGCCGAATATCTTCGGCGTCGTCCACCACGTCCTTGGCGAGTACTCACCGTCGACGGCGGACTTCCTGGACAACGTCGCGCGGCGGCTCAATCTCAGCGATCCGATGGGTACGCCGTTCACGGCGCTGGAAGGCCTGCTGTTCGCGCTGATCGTGATCATCGCCCTTAGCCTGTTCTTCATCGGCGGCTACGTGCGCCTGCGCCGCTCCCCAAAGGAAGGGCGCCTCAGCCGCCGGGCGCTGTTCAGCGAGATCGTGGTGCTGTTCTTCGATGACTTCTTCGGCCAGGTGATGGGCAAGAAGGAGGGGCGCAAGCACCTGTCGTTCATCGGTACGCTGTTCATCTATATCCTGGTCTGCAACTGCCTGGGGCTGGTCTGGCTGGGCAAGGCGCCGACGGCGAACCTGAGCTTCAACCTCGGGATGTCGCTGCTGGTGTTCCTCTACGTCCACTTCACGGGCCTCAGCCGCAGCCCGCTCGGCTACCTCAAGCACTACCCCGGTGAACTCCCCGCGGTCAAGGACCTGGGCATGGGCTGCCTGGGCTATCCGCTGGTCTGGTTCATGGCGATCCTGTTCACCATCATCCACGTGCTGGAAGCGGCGATCCAGCCGCTGAGCCTGGCGCTGCGACTGTTCGGCAACGTGCTGGGTAAGGACGTGCTGCTGGGCGTCTTCGGGGCGCTGATGCTGATCCCGATCTACGGCGGCATCAGCATCGCGTTTCCCTGGCACACGCCGTTTTTGTTCCTGGGTCTGCTGCTCGGGGCGATCCAGGCACTGATCTTCAGTTTGCTTAGTGCGATTTACATCATGTTGTGGCTGCCGCACGAACACGAAGCTGGTGCGGAGCACTGACAATCATCGTTTAGAGGAGTGCAGTATGGATTTTAGTGCAACGTTGGGTCTGGCAATCCCGCTGGGCTTGGGCATTGCAGCGTTCGGCAGCGGAATCGGCATTGGCACCGCCGTCAGCGGGGCAATGCAGGCGATGGGCCGCCAGCCGGAAGCGATCGGCAAGATCCAGACCGCGATGATCATCGGCGCGGCCTTCATCGAGGCGCTGACGATCTACGCCCTGGTGATGGGCTTCGTGTTGATGGGCAAGATCGCCTAGCGGGGGAGCTTAAGCGTGGAAGCAATTGCGACCCTGATCAACCTGCCGGTGCTGCTGTCCAGCCTGATCGGCTTCGTGATCCTGTGGTGGGTGCTGAAGAAGTTCCTCTGGCGCCCGGTGCTTAACGTCATCGACGAGCGGCGCGACAGCATCGAGCAGGCCTTCCAGGAAGTGGATGATGCGCGCGCGGACGTGGAGCGGCTCAAGGGCGAGTACGAGGAGCACCTGGCCAGGATCAACGCCGAGGCGCAGGCCAAGGTCCAGGAGGCAGTGGCCAAAGGACAGCAGATCGCCGCTGAAATCCGGACCGATGCCGAAGCCCAGCGCGAGAAGCTGCTGGCCAAGACCCAGCAGGACATCGGGCGCGAGAAGGAGAAGGCACTGGCCGAGATGCGCAACGCGGCCATCGACCTGTCGTTCACCATCTCGCGCCGGGTGATGCGGGACGGGCTTGACCGTGAGGCCCACGACCGGCTGGTGCAGAGCTTCATCGATGAGATCAAGGAGCTGAACTGATGGCCGGTGCGGTGGCCAAGCGCTACGCGGCGGCGCTGTTCGCGCTGGCGCTGGAGCGCGGGCTTGTCGAGCCGATCGACGCGCAGGCGCAGCTGATCGAGGACCTCTTCGCGCACCGCGAGATTCGGGCGTTCTTCACGAGTCCACGCATCGCGGCGGAGCGCAAGAAGCAGGTGCTCGATCGTCAGTTGGCGGGCCAGGTCGACACGACGGTGCTGAGCCTGATCAAGCTGCTGATCGATAAGCGGCGGATCGACCACCTCGTCGGAATCATGGAGGAGTATGACGTCCTGACCGACAGGCATCGCGGTGTCGAGGAGGTCAGCATCGTTTCGGCGGTACCGCTGACCGAGGAGCAGCGGGCGGCGGTCGTGAACGCCGCCCGGCGCTTCAGCACTTACGGTGAGCTGCGAGTCAGCACTGAAGTCGATGGTGGCGTGCTCGGAGGCGTGAAGGTCAAGCTGGGCGAGAACACGGTGATCGACGGGACGCTGTCCAGCCGTCTGAGCCAGATGCGGGAGCGGATGTATCGCTACCGCCATCGCGGAGTAGGCGCCTAGGGTGGGCCGGGCCGCGGGTACCCGGTCGTGAGGACGGGGCTGGCAGCGGCGGAGTGTCCCGGGAAGGGGTGCGACAAGTCGCTGGTGGGTGAGAACCGGACCGGATACGGTAGACAGGAAAGAAGAACATGTCAGCAATCAGACCGGAAGAAGTGACGGCGCTCCTCAAGCGGGAGATCGAGGGCTATGAGACCGAACTCAAGCTGGAGGACCGCGGCACGGTGATCCAGGTGGGCGACGGCATCGCCCGCGTCTACGGCCTCGACAACTGCCTGGCGGCCGAGATGCTGGAATTCCCGGGTGGCGTGATGGGGATCGCGCTCAACCTGGAGGAGGACAGCGTCGGCGTCGTGCTGCTCGGCGAAACAAGCGAGGTCAAGGAGGGTGATTACGTCAAGCGGACCGGGCGCGTGTTGCAGGTGCCGGTCGGCGAGGCGGTTATCGGCCGTGTGATCAATCCGCTGGGCCAGCCGCTGGACGGCAAGGGGCCGGTCACCACCACCGAGTATCGTCCGCTGGAGCGCAAGGCCGACGGTGTGGTCTACCGCCAGCCGGTCAAGCAGCCGCTGCAGACCGGACTCAAGGCCGTCGACTCGATGATCCCGATCGGTCGTGGACAGCGTGAGCTGATCATCGGTGACCGTAGTACGGGCAAGAGCGCGATCATCATCGACACCATCATCAACCAGAAGGAAACGCATCAGACCGACACGCCGGTGTGGTGCATCTACGTGATGATCGGCCAGAAGGAATCAAACGTGGCGCGGACCGTGGCCAAACTGGAGGAGCACGGTGCGATGGAGTACACCACGGTGGTCTCGGCCAGCGCCTCCGACCCGGCGCCGCTCCAGTACATCGCGCCCTATGCCGGCTGCGCGGTGGGCGAGCACTTCATGTACAAGGGCCAGGACGTGCTGTGCTGCTACGACGACCTGACCAAGCAGGCGGCGGCCTATCGCACGCTGAGCCTGCTGCTCAGGCGTCCGCCGGGCCGCGAGGCGTTTCCCGGCGACGTGTTCTACCTCCACAGCCGGCTGCTGGAGCGCGCGGTCAAGCTGGCGGAGTACAAGGCCTGCCCGAAGTGCGGCGCCCACAATCCGTTCATGCCGGACCACCCGCATGAGGAGCAGGATGTCTTCAAGCAGTGCGGGGTCTGCGGCGAGAATCTGACCGGCGTCGCGGTGACGCGCGGCGGTTCGCTGACTGCGCTGCCGGTGATCGAGACCCAGGCGGGGGACGTGTCGGCGTACATTCCGACCAACGTCATCTCGATCACCGACGGCCAGATCTATCTGGAGAGCGATCTGTTCTATCAGGGCGTCCGTCCCGCGATCAACGTCGGCATCAGCGTCAGCCGCGTGGGCGGCAACGCGCAGGTCAAGGCGATGCGCAAGGTTGCCGGCAGCCTCAAGCTCGATCTGGCGCAGTACCGCGAGCTGGCGGCCTTCACCCAGTTCGGCAGCGATCTGGACGCTGGCACGCTGGCGCAGCTGACCCGCGGCGAGCGGATGGTCGAACTGCTCAAGCAGGGCCAGTACGAGCCGATCCCGTTCGAGGAGCAGGTGGTGATGATCTACGCCGGTGGCAAGGGTCACTACGATGGCCTGCCTGTCGAGGAAGTGCGCCCGACGGCGGCCAGGCTGATTGAGTACATCAAGGACAAGCACTCGGACGTGCTGCACTCAATTCGCACGACGGGCAAGCTGGATGAGATCGACGAGACCCTGGCGGCGGCGGCGAAGGAGTTCTTCGCGCAGCACGTCGCGGCCGGCAAGGAGTGACCGAGGGAGCTGACCACATATGAAAGCACAGCGCCCGATCACAATGGAGGACGTCGTCGGCACCAAGGTGCTGATCAAGCTGCACCGCCAGGCTTACGAGACGCTGGACGTGCAGGGCGTGGAGTCGGAGAAGTTCGTCGCGCAGGTAGTGGGCCTGGACAGCTTCGGGCTCTGGATCGAGAACCCGGCCTATACCACGATTCCGGTCTACGATGACGAGGGGAACTACATCCCGCCTGAGGACCGCGCGGAAGTGGTACACCGGGCGGTGTTCCTGCTGCAGTGGCCCTACATCCAGACGATCATGCAGTTCCCGGATCGTCCGGCGTACCGCGGCGGCGTCGACGAGGCCGAGATCGGCTTCAAGTCCAAGGCCAGGCCGCCAGGGGGCGAGGATGAGTAAGGGCGGCAAGGAAATCCGCCGGCGCATCCGCTCGGTGAAGAGCACGCAGCAGATCACCAAGGCGATGAAGATGGTCGCCGCCGCCCGGCTGCGCAAGGCGGAAGGCCGCACCGAGGCCAGCCGCCCCTACACGGATACTCTGCGCGAGGTGATGGGCCGGCTCGGCGCGGTGGCGGCGGAAGTCGACCACCCTTACCTGCGCCACATCGCGCCTGATGAGCCTCGCGTCTACTTGCTGCTGCTGACCTCGGACAAGGGGCTCTGCGGGGCGTTCAACAGCCACCTGCTGCGCCGTGCCGAGAGCTTCATCGCGGAGCAGCGCGAGCGGGGACGCAGTGTCGGCGTCATCTGCGCCGGCAAACAGGGCGCGGACTGGGCCCGCAAGACCGGCCAGGACGTCGTGGAGCGCTACCCCAGTTTCACCGACCAGACCACCTTCGCCGATCTGAGTGCGGTGATGCAGCAGCTGTCCCAGGCTTACCTGAGCCGGGAGGTCAGCGAGGTCCACCTGATCTACGCGCGCTTTGTCAACGTGGTCAAGAACATCCCGACGGTCGTGCGGCTGCTGCCAATCGAAGATCTGCCGGCCGGTGAAGAACAGGAGCACGAATACCGTCAGGAGTACATGCTGGAGCCCAGCCCTGAGGAGTTGTTGGCCAGTCTGTTGCCCAGCTATTTCCGGACGGTGCTGTTCCAGGCAGCGATCGAGAACTTCACGAGTGAGAATGGGGCCCGGATGGTAGCGATGGATAACGCGACCAATGCCGCCGCCGACATGATCGACGAACTGACACTGCAGTACAACAAGGCGCGTCAGGCGGGTATTACGCTCGAGCTGCTCGATATCGTTGGCGGCGCTGAGGCGCTGAAGGGGTAGATGCAATGAGAACAGCCATCGCGCTCGCAATCGCAGTGCTGCTGGTCCAGCCGGCCTGGGCCCAGGATTCGGTGCCCGAGGACTCGGAGGGCTCCGGGGCGATCACGTTCGAGGATCTCTCCGAGGGTCTGGAGGTCTTCGCCACGCACCGCGAGGGAATCGTGGTCTTCTTCGTCCTGCCCGTCGGCTGGCCGGTCGCGGAGCCCGGCGCGGATCGTGAAACAGGCGAGCTGGACGAGGAACTGGGTCGCTATACCCTGCTCAGCCGTTCGCTGGTGGCGGATGATGAGGAGGCCGCGGACCTGGTCTTCGAGATGACCATTTTCAGCAGCGCGCTGCCGGAGGAATGGGCCGAGGGCACGACGGAGGAAGAGCGGGCCGAACTGGAGAAGTCCGCGTTTTGGGACTTCCTGAACGTGCAGATGTCGCAGAGCCTGCGCGCCGGTCTGCACTGCGTGACGCCGGCCGAGGAGATCCGGGCCAAGCCCTATGGCACCGGTACCCGGCCGCCGACCCTGTTCGTGCCGATCTTCTATGAGCCCCAGGGCGGCGGCGCCAGGATTTACACGTTCTCCAGCGTCTACGACGGCAAGGTCTGGATGCTCAAGTTCCTGGTCAAGGAAGACCAGATCGACAACTACGGGGCGCTGATCGCCCTGATCGTCAACAACAGCTTCGCGATGACGGAGGCGGAGTTCGAGGCGGGGCACTACGACATCCCGCCGCCGCAGATCGAGAATCAGTGAGTTCAAGGAGCGCATGATGGCGGACGTCGCCACTGGAACGGTAACAACGGGCACGCGGGTGACCGGCAGAATCGTCGAGATCATCGGTCCGACGATCAGCGTCGAGTTCCCGGAGGGCCACCTGCCGGCGATCTTCAACGCGGTTGAGGTCAAGCATCCCGAAACGGGCGAGACGATCGTCAGTGAGGTCGCCCAGCACCTTGGCAACAACATCGTCAAGTGCATCTGCATGGACAACACCGACGGGTTGATGCGCGGGATGGATGCCGTCGATACCGGGGCCGGCATCAGCATTCCGGTGGGCCCACCCTGTCTGGGGCGGCTGTTCAATGTGCTGGGCCAGCCGATCGACGAGAAGGGGCCGGTTGAGAGCGACACCCACTACCCGATCCACCGCGAGCCCCCGACGCTGACTGATCAGAGCGTGCAGATGGAGGTGCTGGAGACCGGCATCAAGGTCATCGACCTGCTGGCGCCCTACCTCAAAGGCGGCAAGATCGGCTTGTTCGGCGGCGCCGGCGTGGGCAAGACCGTGCTGATTCAGGAGATGATCCGCAACATCGCCACCGAGCACGCCGGCAAGTCGGTATTCGGCGGCGTCGGCGAGCGCACGCGCGAGGGCAACGACCTCTATCTCGAGATGACCGAGTCCGGAGTGCTGGCGCAGACAGTGATGGTTTTCGGCCAGATGAATGAGCCGCCCGGCGCGCGCCTGCGGGTGGCGCTCAGCGCGCTGACGATGGCCGAGTATTTCCGCGACGAGGAAGGCCAGGACGTGCTGCTGTTCATCGACAACATCTTCCGCTTCACCCAGGCGGGCAGCGAGGTCAGCGCGCTGCTGGGCCGTCTGCCCAGCGCGGTCGGCTACCAGCCGACCCTGCAGGTGGAGATGGGCGAGATGCAGGAGCGCATCACGTCGACCACCGCCGGTTCGATCACCTCGATCCAGGCGATCTACGTGCCGGCCGACGACTACACCGATCCGGCCCCGGCCAACACCTTCGCCCACCTCGACGCGACGACCAACCTCGAGCGCCGCCTGACCGAGCTGGGCATCTACCCCGCGGTCGATCCGCTGGCCTCGACCAGCCGGATCCTCGATCCCAGCATCGTGGGCGAGGAGCACTACCGGGTGGCCCGCGGCGTGCAGCAGGTGCTGCAGCGCTACAACGACCTGCAGGACATCATCGCGATCCTCGGCATGGAGGAGCTGAGCGACACGGACAAGGTGATCGTCAACCGCGCGCGCCGCATCCAGCGCTTCCTGAGCCAGCCGATGTTCGTTGCCGAGGCGTTCACCAACCTGCCGGGCAAGTTCGTGTCGATCAAGGAGACGGTGCGCAGCTTCGCCGAAGTGCTGGACGGCAAGCACGACGACCTGCCCGAGCAGGCGTTCTATATGGTAGGCGGCATCGACGAGGCAGTGGAGAAGGCCGAGCGCCTGAAACAGCCGAGCTAACAGGGACCAGGATATGCCAGAGCGTGAGTTTGCACTGAAAGTGGTGACGCCGGACCGCGAGGTCTGGAACGGCCGCGCGACCAGCGTGGTGGTCCCGGGCCTCGACGGCTACTTCGGCGTCTGGGCGGGCCACGCCCCGCTGATTGCCGGCATGGGTCTCGGCGCGGTGCTGATCAGGACCCCCGAAGAGCACGTGATCAAGTTCTGCGCCGTAGCCGGCGGCTTTATCGAGATCAGCGCCGCGGGTGTCACCGTGCTGGCCGAGGCCGCGGAGCTTGGCGAGGACATCGACGTCATCCGCGCCGATCAGGCACTCACGCGCGCCCGCGAGCGCCTCAGCAAGCACTTCGCCGACATCGACATCGACCGTGCCCAGGTCGCGCTCAGAAAGGCGCTCAACCGCAAGCGCGTCGCCGACCGCGCCAAAGAGAAGCCGACGGTGATGGTGTAGCGGCGCAAACGGTCAGCCTGCGCCAACTAGGATTCCGGCAGGCGCTTAACGTCCATCTCGCCTTCGCGGACTTCGACGCGCAGCTGATCGCCGGGCTTGACCTGCTCTGCGTCGCGAACCAGCTGGCCTTCCTTATCCCAGACCAGGGCGAAGCCCAGCTTCTTGGGAGCGCGGGGATCGCGGGCGGTCAGTTCGCGCTCGCGGGCGCCAAGTTCAGCGACGACGCTCTCATAGCCGGCACGCGCGCCATGCAGCAGATCGCCCTCCAGCCGTGGGAGCAGGTGCTCCGCATCGTCCAGTTGCCGCGCGAGCGGATCGGCCAGGCGGGCGACGAGATCGCCGAGGCCTTCTTCCTCATCAAGCTGGACGCCGGTGGCGGCGAGTTCCGCCAGCCGCTGGGCGGCGTCATCCACTTCCTGCCCGCCCTGCTCGACACTGCCCAGCACGTCGCGCACCACCCGGCGGTCGAACAGCCGCTCCAGTTCGTCGCCAGCCCCATCAAGCGCGTGCTGCAGCGTGGCCAGCAGGCGGCCCGAGGCAGCGTCCACTCCCGTCCGCAGCTCGGCGGCGTCGGGCGCAACCAGTTCGGCGGCGGCGGACGGTGTCGGCGCGCGCCGGTCGGCGATGAAGTCCACGATGGTGAAGTCGATCTCGTGACCGACGCCGGTGATTACCGGGCGCTGGACCTCGGCCAGTGTGCGCGCCAGCGTTTCATCGTTGAAGCACCACAGGTCCTCCAGGCTGCCCCCACCGCGCACCAGCAGGACTGCCTCGATGCCGGGGCACTGATCGGCGGCCCGCAGCGCGGCGATCAGCTCCGGCGGGGCGCCCTCACCCTGCACGCTGGCCGGAAAGAGCACGATGTCCAGATAGGGTGCGCGGCGCCGGAGTACGTTGAGCACGTCCTGCAGGGCGGCGGTGGCGATGCCGGTCACTACACCGATCCGCCGCGGCACCTCGGGCAGCGGCACCTTGCGCTCGGCGGCAAACAGCCCCTCGGCGTCGAGCTTGCGCTTGAGCGCTTCGAACTGGGCGGCCAGGTCGCCGGCACCGGCCCTGATCAGGTCATCGGCGATCAACTGATACTCGCCGCGTACCTCGTAGACCCGCACGTCGCCGTGGACCAGCAGGGCCTCGCCGTCGGCTGGCGGCTTGCGGCGCTTGCCGAAGCGGAAGTAGGCTACCGCCAGCTGGGACTGGCTGTCCTTGAGCGTGAAGTACAGGTGGCCGCTGCCCGCCAGCCGCACGTTGCTGGCCTCGCCGCGAACCCAGACGGCGGCCAGCTCGGCCGCGCCCTCGATCAGCCGCCGCACCCGGCGGGTCACCTCGCTGACCGTCAGTTCCTGCCGCTGGCCTTCCCGATCCATCGGCAGTATTGTAATCGCCCGGCCCTCAGTCGCTGCTACAATCGTGCCTCTATGGCTGACAGACCCAAACTGGCGGAGGCGCTCGAGAGCGTGCTCAGCCTGACCTATCCGCCGACAACTCTGAGCATCGACACGCCCAAGGCGGCCGGCCACCGGCTGGCCAAGGCCGTGGTGGCCAAGGGCAACCTGCCGACGCGGCCCGTCTCGCTGGTCGACGGCCTGGCGGTGGTGAGGCGCGACGTGCTGGCCCCTGCGGCGCCAGCGGCTGATGCCGAGGATGTCGCTGCACCAGCGTCGGCACAGGAACCCCCCGCGAGTGACGCATCAGAGAATGGCGGGGAGGTCATCAGCGGACCGCTGGAACCCGTGGCCGACGAGGACGCACCCGCGGAGGGCGAGCAACACCAGCCGGCGGCTGACGCCGCGCCGACCGCCACCGCCGAGCCACGGGACCCTGGCACCGTCCGGCTGACACTCAGGCCGTTCCCGCCGACCAACCGGCTGGAGGACGCACTGGCCAGCGGCCAGGCGATCGCCGTGCCGGCCGGTGGGGAAGTCCCGCGGGGTGGCGAACTGGTCTACCCCTTCAGTGCGTTCACGGCCGAGGTGGAGAGTGTCGCTGCCGATCCCGCGGCCGCCTCTGGAGAGCAGCCGCCGTCGGCGGAGCAGGAGGCCAACGCGTCGGAGAACGACGAGAATGGTGATCTGCCCGTTGCCGAACCGGCCCGCGACTGGGATCTGGTGGCGCGCTTTCAGCAGGGCGAGATCGAGTTGCCGCGGCTCAGCGGAGCCCCGCCCTCGAACATGGTCGGGATCGGTGCCTGGGCGCGCAGTCGCGAAGCACTACTGCCCGAACGGACCATCCTGCGGGCCTCGGACGTGGCGTTGCTCGCCTCTCTGGGTATCGACGAGGTGAAGATCTACCGCCGGCCGGTGGTCGGGGTGGCGAGTCTGGGGCCGGTCTTTCCGGTTGCCGGACGGCAAAACGACGACGAGGCGGCAAACGCCATCTGCCCGCTGTCGTCGCTGGTGGTCTATCTGGCGCGCGCCGCGCGGGTGGCGGCGCTGCCGCTGGGCCTCGCTCCGATGCGGTTCCGCAAGCTGGCGGGCATGGTCGAGAAGTGGACGAAGCAGGTGGATATCCTGCTGCTGGTGGGCGGCTCGCACCACGGCCCGCAGTGCCTGGGCCTCGATGTGCTGAGCGCTCTCGGCAAGGTGCAGCTCAGCGGCCTGGACCTGCGCCCCGGCGGCGGTCTGTCGGCGGGGAAGGTGGACGGGCAGCCGGTGATCGTGCTGCCCGGCTCCCTGCCGGACGTTCTGGCGGGATTCGTGCTGCTGGCGCGGCCGCTGGCCCACAAGTACCTGACGCCGCATCTCTACGAGGATACGCTACCGCTGGAACTGGCCTGCGGGTCACAGCTGCGCGTCGAGCGCGATACGGCGGTGCCGGTCCGCTATAGCTTCGACCTGCAGCGGGGCATCGACTACACCCGGTTCAGCGGAGAGGTTCAGGAGCCGTGGCTGGAATACTCCCGGGGTCAGGCGCTGGTGGTTCTGGAGGGTGGCCGCCGCTACGCTGACGATGAAGTGGTCACTGCGCATCGCTACTAGTCTGCGCGTGAACGACGACAACTAGTGCTTGTGCCGGGGGTGCCTGAGCGGGCGGTGTATGAACTCCGGGGGATCCGGCTCCCACTCGTCGGTGAGTTCCAGAACCTGCTCCAGCACCTGCTCCCACTCCAGCAGTTCTCCGCCCAGTTCGTCCTGATAGCCTTCGGCGTCGTCTTCGCTGGCGAACGCGTAGATGAAGGGCAGCTGGGTCTTCTCGACATCTCCGGACTCCGCATCGTACAGATAGACGGCGTGCTTGGCGCGCAGGACCAGCTGTTCGTCGGTGCCGAAGCTCGGATAGTCCAGCACCTGAATCCAGATCGGCTCGTTCTCGTAGTCCTCCAGCTGTTCCAGCAGGCAGAACAGGCTGCAGCCGTCCAGCGTCTTGGTGTGCCGGTCGATCTTGACCGCCGCCTGGGCACGGCCGGGACTGGTGTCGGTGAAGCGGCGGCATACCTGGCAGATCGGGCGTGGGTTGAGCGCCGCTGCCGGCTCGGCGTTCAATGGCAGCAGTGCCGCCAGCAACAGCAGCGCCGTCACCAGCCGCGTCCACACTCTCTCCAGCTTCTCGATGCTCCTCATGACTCCGGGTAATGATACCGAACGGAGCGGTAGCTACGCTCAGCTTTGCTATAATCCAGCAGCTTTGACCAGGCGGAAGGCCTGGGGGTTCCGCCCGCGGTCTGTTCAGCGGAGCGCACGGGTGAATGCAAGTACTGATCGGGAGGAAAGGCGATGGAAGAAGTAGAGGTTGAGATCATCCTGCCTTCGATGCCGGAGGTGGCGGATGTGGTGGAAGGGCTGGCCAAGCACCTTGGCCTCGGGTTGCAGACGCTGGGTATGACCTCGACCTATGACCGGCTGGTGGACACCGAGGACTTCGCGTTGCTCAGCCAGGACCACTCACTCCGGGTCCGGCAGAAGCTGGACAACGTCTATCAGGGGGAGGAGTTCCGGCTGACCTACAAGGTCCCGCTGCGCAGCCACGACCGGCTGCTGATCCGTGAAGAGAGCAAGCTCAAGCTGGTGGAGCCCGAGTTCGAGCCGGTACTGGGCGTGCTGAGCAACGTGGCGCACGGTGTCTCCGGCCAGCATCTGGGCACCGTGCTGGAGATCCGGGAACTGGCCCGCGAGGCCAACCTGGGACCGGCGGGAGCTCAGGTCAACATCAGCGTCGACCAATGCGATTACTACGCGCCCGGCCACGACGACCCCGGCGCGCGGGAGGTGGTCTTTGAAATCGAGAGCCATGGCGTTGACGACGACGTGATCCTCGAGGCCGCCGACTGGGTGATCAAGGAACTCAAGGGCCGCGAGGCCGCCGAGGCCAAGTACGCCCGCGGCCTGCGAATGCTGGGCAAGCTCTGAGCGATTAAGCGGACCAGTCCGCCGTATCCGTGCCATCCCCGCGAGCATTGAGGCCCGGGCGGCTGCTGAGAAGCCGCCCGAGCCGGGAGGTTGCTGCGCAGAGCCGCAGCACGAGGAACCCAGTGCTGCACTACAGCAGCAGGTAGGTGTCCTCGCGGTACAGCGCCCGCAATAGGCGATGCTCCATCGAGATTGGCAGCTTAGCCAGATTCGATTCGGCGAAGCGCTCTGAGATCATGAACTGGAAAGCGCTCTTGTGGCCGTCATTCCAGCGCGCGGTCCAGACCACCTTGAGCAGCGGCTCGGGTCCGTCGAGCATCTCGCCGACCTCGGAAACCCGCAGCGATTCAAGCCGGTCGTGGGAGATCGCGTCGTAGACGTTAATCGCGACTTCCTCGGCAATCCAGATGAACCGGGGCATCGCGGTCAGGTGGTCCAGGGAGATCGTCCTGGCGGTCTGGCCGTTGTCCGTCTGCACGGAGTCGGTGATTACTGCTGCCATCATCGTTTGTGCCTCGCTTGTTAAGCTGGTGACATTGTGCCAGCGCCGGAGCGCCGTGCCTATCAGAAAGACTCCTAGGAATCCGTCGCGGTCGGCGAGCGCCCCCCCGGCGGTGAGCGGGCTACTGCTCCAGGCTGGACAGCCCCTCGCGGATCGCGAATTTGATCAGCTCGGACTGGCTGGCGATGCCCAGCTTCTGCATGATGGCGGCGCGGAAGGTGTAGATCGTCTTCGGATTGAGGCCCAGTTCCAGCGCGATCTCCTTGGCCGACTGGCCCTGGGCCAGCAGCCGCAGCACCTCCTGCTCGCGCCGCGTGAGCACCGCCAGTGACGCCCCGGCCTTGCCGGACTGGCTGAGGAACTCATCGACGATGATGTCCGCGATCGCCGGACTCAGGAAGGTCAGATTGCCGTCGACGGCCTGGATCGCACGCGTCAGATCGTCTCCGGCGCAGTCCTTGAGGAGATAGCCCGCAGCGCCCGCCCGCAGCATTTCGCCCACGTACTGCTTGTCGGCGAACATCGACAGCGCGATCACATGTACCGCTGGCAGCTCGGCAGTCAGCAGCTGCGTGGCCTCGATGCCGTTCATTTCGGGCATGTCGATGTCCATGACCACCACGTCCGGCTCCAGCTCGCGGGCCAGCCGCACGGCCTCCTGGCCGGTGCTCGCCTCGCCCACGATGCTGAACTGCTTGTCCTGGTCCAGGATGGTGTGGATACCCTGCCGCATCAGCTGCTGGTCGTCGGCGATCAGCAGGCGGATCGTACCGGCGCGGCGCCGCGCAGCTTCGCGAGGCTGCAAACCCTGCGGCGGCGGGGGAATCGAAGGCGGGTCCACCGCCAGCTCGGCCGCCACCGGGGCTGACAGCGTGACGCGCGTGCCGTCCGGCCCGGAATCGATCTTCAGCGCGCCGCCCAGGTACTGCATCCGCTCGGCGATGTTGAACAGGCCGTAGCCGGCGCCGCGACGGCTGCGATTGGCGGCCTCCTCGACGTTGAAGCCGGTGCCGTCGTCGGCGATGCTCAGTTCAACGTGGTCGCCGGCGCGCGTCAGTTCGACGGCGACGTGACTGGCTCCGGCGTGCTTGACCACGTTGAACAGGATCTCGCGCGTGGCCTGGAACAGCAGGACGCGCAGGTCCTCACTCAGGCGTCGGTGCCAGTCGCTGTGCACGACCGAGATCTGCAGGCCGTGCTGCGCGCTGGTCTGGTCGCACAGCCACTGGATCGCCGCCGCCAGCCCCAGCTCGTGCAGTACCGGCGGGCTGATCTCGAAAGTGAGCGAACGCGTGTCCTCGATGGTGGTATCCAGCACGTCGAGCACTTCCGACAGCCCGCCGGCGCTGGTCCCGGCGTCGTCCAGCAGGCGCTCCAGCTTGATCTTGGCCAGCACCAGCGCGTGGCCGATGCGGTCGTGGAGCTGCGTGGCCAGTCGTCGCCGCTCGCGCTCGCCTGCCAACACCAGCTCCGACGACAGCGCGCGCAGCTGCTCGCGCTGCTGCCGCTGGATCTCCTCGGCTTCCTTGCGGCCGGTGATGTCGGTGATGACCGCGATGGTGCAGTCGACCTTGCCGCTGGCGTCGATCAGCGGCGCCGCCGAGATCAGACCGGCCTGACGCCGGCCGTCGTGGGTGGTGAAATCGAGTTCGTAGTAGCCGCGCTCGCCCCTGTGCCGGCGCTGGATCTGCTCAAGCAGCAGCTCCTGGGCGGCGGGATCGAACAGCTCGACGAAGGGCCGGCCGATGATGCTGTCCGCCGGGTGCCCAAGCAGCCGTCCCAGCGCCTGGTTGGCGTAGAGAATCCGCGCCTGGTCGTCCAGGACGGCGAGCCCCTGGACCATCGTCTCGACGGTCAGGCGGTACAGCTCAGGTCGGGTGCTGAGTGGATCATCCGGCATTGCCTGTATTATCCATGCTGCGCTCACGCAGGCTTAGCGGGCGCCCCTCCGCTTGACTGGAGGTCCGGGCCAAGCGCATCCGCCAGCCGTACGTAGTCGGCCATGCTCAGCTCCTGCGGCCGCACGGTGGCGCCGATGCCTGCTGCCGCGAGCGCCTTGCCGGCCGCCTGATCCCCCAGATGAGGCATCGCCAGCAGCAGCGCGTTCTGCAGCTGCTTGCGCTGGTGGCGGAAGACGCCCTCCACCAGCCGGAGATACAGCTCGCGGTCGCGCGGTCGCGGTTGCTGATCGGCTTTCAGCGGCGTCAGGCTGACTACTGCGCTGGCGACCTTCGGCGCGGGATGAAAGGCCTCGGATGGCACGTCGCAGACCCAGCGCGTGGCGAGGTAGGTTTGCAGGTAAAGGCTGAAACTGTTGTAGCCGGGATCGCCAACGCGGGCTACAACGCGCTGGGCGACTTCGCGCTGCAGCATCACGACCACCAACTCCAATGCGTCAGCGTAGCCCACCACGGTGTGCAGGAAGGCGCTTGAGATTTGGTAGGGTAGGTTGGTGACGATTTTGAGCGCGCGGCCGGCCTCACGAGCCTCGGCGATCACGGGCTCGAACACGTACTTGTTGAACGAGATGTCCTTGAGCACCACGTTGCGCGTGTGGGGCAGCACCCAGGACTGAAGGTAGCGCACCAGATCATCGTCCAGCTCGTAGGCCACCAGCCGGTGGCAGCGGCCCGCCAGCGCCTGGGTCAGCGTGCCCAGCCCCGGACCGATCTCGACCACGTATTCCTCGCCGCTGAGTCGCGCGGCCTGGACGGTGGCGGCCATTACGCCGTCGTCGATCAGGAAGTGCTGCCCGCGTGCGCGGCTGGGCCGGATGTGGGCCCGCCTGAGTGCCCGACGCACGTCGTCGGCCAGCATGGGGGGATTATAGGTGCGCGCATGCCCTATCATGTAACCGCGCCGAGGAGGGCAAGCAATGAAGCGAGGCAAGCTGGGAACCAAGGCGATTCACGCCGGCTATGAGACGGACGCCAGCGGGGCCGTCAATCCGCCGATCGTGCAGAGCAGCACGTTCGCGTTCAGGACCGCGGCCAGCGGGGCGCGCATCTTCATGGGCGAAGAGCCGGGCTGGATCTACACACGCATCGGCAACCCCACGATTCGCGCGCTGGAGGACAACATCGCGGCGCTGGAAGGCGGCGTCCGGGGGATGGCCTGCGGGTCGGGCATGGCGGCCTCCAACACGCTGTTCTTCTCCCAGCTGGGGGCGGGCGACCACGTGATCGTGACCGACGCCGTGTACGGCCCGACGCGCCTGGTGCTCGAATCGTGCTGGAGCCGCTTCGGTGTCGAGCACAGCGCGGTGGATACGGCGAATCTCGACGAGGTGAAGGCCGCCGTGCGGCCGAACACGAAGCTGGTCTTCATCGAGACGCCGGCGAATCCGACGCTGAAGGTCACCGACATCGCCGGCTGTGCCGAGATCGCCCACGCCGCCGGGGCCAGGCTGGTGGTGGACAACACCTTCATGTCACCGATTCTGCAGCAGCCCTTCCGGCACGGCGCGGACATCGTCGTCCACAGCGTCACCAAGTTCATCAGCGGCCACAGCGACGTCGTCGGGGGCGTCATCGTCTACAAGAGCGAGGCGGACTACGAGGAGGTCGTCAAGCCGTGGTACATGCTCGGGGCCGTGATGGACCCGCATCAGGCCTATCTGGTCTTCCGCGGGGTCAAGACGCTGAAGATGCGAGCGCTGACCGCCCAGGCCAACGCGCAGCCGCTCGCCGAGTACCTTGAGAAGCATGCCAAGGTTGACTGGGTGGCCTATCCGGGCCTGCCTGATCATCCGCAGTATGAGCTGCAACAGCGCCAGGCGGAGGGCCCCGGCTCGCTGATCAGCTTCGGATTGCAGGGCGGCACGAAGGCCGGCGCCAAGCTGATGGACAGCGTCGAGTTGATGACACTGGCGGTCAGCCTCGGCGGGGTGGAGACGCTGATCCAGCACCCGGCCAGCATGACCCACGCCGGGATGACGCCCGAGCAGCGCGCGGCCGCCGGCATCACCGACGGGCTGGTTCGTGTGAGCGTCGGCTGCGAGGACATCGAGGACTTGCTGGCGGATCTGGAGCAGGCATTGGCGCAGGTCTAGTCGTCGTTCGCCGGGCTGGGTGGAGCCGAGACTTTCAGCACCTTGATCCGGTTGCGGAGCACCTTCAGTGCCTCGATCCTGACACGGCCGAGTTCGATTGCGTCACCGACGACCGCGGGTCGGCCCAGCCGCTCCATCATCAGGCCGCCGATTGTAGTGCTTTCAGTCTCGCCGATATCCGTGTCTTCCAGTTCGGGTAGCTGATCCAGCCGCGCCCGCCCGGTGATGACTACCGCGTCGGGCGTGCGCCGCAGCACCTCGGCGCTGGCGATGCGGTCGCTTTCATCGCGAATCTCGCCGACAAGCTCCTCCAGTATGTCCTCCATCGTGACGACACCGGCGGTCCCGCCATGCTCGTCGACAACTACGACCATCTGGACGTGCTCATGTTGCATCAGGCTCAGCGTGTCTACGGCGCTCTTGGTCTCTGGCAGCTGCACGACGTCACGGCGGTAGGGCTTGGCGGGCAGATCGACCCAGTGATCATCCGGGTCGCGACCACCATGGGCGGCACGCAAACTGATCCGCACAAGGTCCTTGAGGAGCAGGACGCCGTGAATCTCATCAAGTCCTTCACCGTAGATCGGCAGGCGCGTGAAACCGGTGTCTGTCATCAGATCAAGGGCAGTGCCGACCGTGCAGTGCTGATCGACGGCGATCACGTCCACTCGCGGCGTCATCACATCGCGCAGGTCCCTGGTCGAAAAATGCAGCGCCTCGCGGGCAACCCGCATGTCGGACTTGTGCAGCTCGCCGCCGGCGTGGGCCAGGCTGATCGCGGTCACTACGTCCGCCCGGCGGACCTGCTGCTCAGTGTCCCCGCGCCCGCCCGCCAGCAGATACACCATCGGCATCACGACCTTCTCGATCGCCCAGTTCAGCGGGGTTAGCAGCATGTCCATCACGTACATCGGGAAGGTGACCACCGAGGCAATCTTGACCGTTCGAATCGCGGCCACCGTCTTGGGCGTCAGTTCGGCGAAGATCGTGATGGCGACGGTCACGCAGACGGTGGAGACCAGGGTGGCGCGCTGCTCGGTCCACCCCTCGAGCGCCGCCAAGTAGTGGATCGCCAGCCACGTGACGTAGGCGGTCAGTGCGATGTTGGCCACGTTGTAGCCGATCAGGATGGTCGATAGGAAGCGTTGGGGACGGCTGCGCAGCGTCTGCTGCAGTCTGGCTACAAATGACCCCTGGCGCGCTCGCGTCTCAAGCGTGATCGGGTCCAGAGCCATCAGGGCCAGCTCGGCCCCGCTGAAGAACGCGGAGATGAACAGCAATCCCAGAATGATGAGGATGGGGACAATCAGTTCCACGACCTGGCGCTAGCGCGCACTCACCTCCCGGACGGGACTTCGAGGTCGGTCGTCGTCACTTGCCATGAGCGCATTGTAGCAGAGCACGGATACGCCATCAAAGCACGCGTTGAACCCAAGGCTATACTGCCCGCCATGCGCGTTGAAGCGGTGGTCTTCGATTTGTTTGGCACGCTGATCGACAACTTCCAGGTGGACGAGTACCAGGCCGTGCTCGACGAGATGACAACAGCGCTGGAGGCCCCGCGCGAGGAATTCTCAGCGGCCTGGATCGGCAGCTTCGGTGAGCGTATCATCGGCAGGCCGCCGACGCTGGTCCAGGGCATCCGTGAGATCTGCCGGCGCGTGGGCGTGAAGCCGGACGATCGGCAGGTTGAGGCAGCGTGCCGGGTCCGCATGGAATACTCCCGCCGCATCCTGCGGACCAGGCCGCACTCGATCGACACCCTGGGCGAGCTTAGGTCTCGCGACGTCCGGCTGGCGCTGGTCAGCGACTGCACCTGGGAGATCCCCGCGCTGTGGCCGGACACGCCGCTCTGCGCCTGTTTCGCCGCGACGGTGTTCTCGTGCGAGGTTGGCACGTGCAAACCGGATCCGCGAATGTACGGAGCGGCCTGCGAGCAACTGGCGGTCAGACCCCAGCAATGCCTGTACGTCGGTGATGGTGCGGGCCGGGAGCTGACCGGTGCGGGGGCCGTGGGTATGCGGGCGGTGCAGATTCGTGCGCCCGAGGAGACACCGGAGCATTACGGGCGCAATCAGGCCGAGCCGTGGAGCGGCGAGCGCATCAGCCACATCTCTCAGGTGCTGGAATACCTTGATGGCGCGGAGGCTAGTGCTTGAAGAATAAGTAGACTGCGCTGGCCGCCATGATCAGCGCGAAGCTCTTGCGGACGATCATCGGGTCCAGCGCGTTGGCCCACTTGCCGCCGAAGTGCGCCCCCAGCATCAGCATCAACGCGATGATGCCCGCCGCCCAGAGGTCGATGTGCACAGCCGGGTTCTTCCAGTACTGCAGGAAACCGAGCACCCCGATCGGTGGGAGCAGCACCGCCAGGCTGGTCCCCTGGGCGCGCAGCTGGTCGTAGCTGAAGATCAGCACCAGGGCCGGCACGATGATCAGGCCGCCGCCGACGCCGACAAAACCACTGAGGACTCCGGCCACCATGCCAACTAGCGCGTATCCGACGTATTCCATGCTCCCATTGTAGGGGGCGCATGGCCCGCCGGAGCTAGCGCCGGAGTTCCCCGGTGAAGATCCCGCCGCCGTAGGAAGCCAGCCTGACCGGCAGGCACCGGCCGATGAGCTCCGCCGCATCGGGTTCCCCCGGCAGGTGCACGATTTGGTAGGCCTCGCCGTGACCCCTGAGCAGCCCGTCGGCCTGCTCTTCCACGATCACTGTGCACTCGCCGCCCACGAAGCGCTGCCAGCGTCGGTCTTCGATCTGCGCGCAGTGGTCAATCAGCTGGCGGTTGCGGTGGCGGACCTCCGTCCGTGGCAGAGGTGGCAGCTGCGCAGCCGGCGTACCGGGCCGCGGGCTATAGGGGAAGCCGTGAATACGTTCGAAGCCGGCGGCGGTGCACAGCTTAAGCGTGGCGTCGAAGTCGCCCTGGGATTCCGTTGGATACCCCACCAGGATGTCTGTCGTCACGGCCCCCTCCGGGCAGGCTCGGCGGAACCGTGCAACGATGTCCAGGTACTGAGCAGCAGTGTAGCGCCGGCGCATCGCTTTGAGCACGGCGTCGCTGCCCGACTGCAGCGGCATGTGCAGATGAGGACACATCCGTGGGTGGGCCAGCTGCGCAAGCAGTCGATCGCTCACATCCTCCGGTTCAATGCTGCTGAGCCGCAAACGGTAGCCTTCCGGCAGAACGGCCAGCACGTCATCGAGCAACTCGCAGAGCTGATAGCCCGCCAGGTCCGGTCCTGGCTCGGATTCCGTCTGGGCGGTGCCCTCGCTGCGGAATGGGGCGCGCCCGTAGTGACCGGAGTTCACGCCGGTCAGGACTACCTCGTAAAAGCCCGCGGCAATGCAGCGATTCACCTCGCCGAGGATCTCGGCGGGCGGCCGCGAGGCGTAAGGACGGACGTCGGGAATGATGCAGAAGCTGCAGCGGCAGGTGCAGCCGTCCTGGATCTTGATGAAAGCTCGCGAGCGCTTTGTTGCCGGATGCAGGTCCGGCTGGGCGAGGTTGCCGCCGGCCCGCGCCTTCAGCCAGTCGACTGCCGCCGGGTAGTAGTCAAACACCTGGGCTCCGGCGTCGGCGTAGCGCTGCCGGATGTCCGGATGCCGCGCGCTGCAGCCGGTGAACAGCACCTCCACGTCCGGATGCTCGCGGCGCAGGCGGCGCACGAACTGCAGCGCTTTACGCTCGGCCTCGGTGGTGACGCAGCAGGAGTTGACCAGCACCGCGGGTGGTCCTGCATCCTGTGATCGACCAGGCAGGCGTGCTCCGGTCAGTTCACAGGCGTCAAGCCCCTCGGCGCGCAGCAGTTCGGCGGCCGCCATGCTCTCGGCGTAGTTCACCTTGCAGCCGAAGGTCTTGATGTAGATGCGGTGCACAGCCAGTCATTATCGCTGAAGCCCTGGTGGTGGTTGCCAGCGACGCACGAAGGGAGTAACACCGGTGTTAGCCTTCCCAGTGGACCAACGCAGGAAGGAGGATTTGCCAGGCCACCAGACTGGCGAGACCGCTTACTGCCGTGAGGACCAACGTCCGCTGCTTGTCGCGGCAGCCAAGCCACGCTCTGAGGGCGAAGAGGGGCAGGTAGATGCAGGCCGCGTGAAGCAACGCGTACGGCCCGGAGTAGCACAGCAGGACGGTTCCCAACAGGTAGGAGTACAGCGCCAGTCCCACAGCGCGTTGAAACGATCCCCGCCCCTTGGACGCCAGACGGACAGCCGCATAGACGAGCACCAGATGAGGCATCAGGACCAGAAGCGCGAGCCAGATCAAATGTCTGAGCGCCGGAATGGCCTCGGTGGTCAGGCCATGTTGCTCTAGCAGCCATACTTCCATAGCCCTGTAATGGCTGACGAGGGCTCGCTGCAGGGGTTACGCCTGCAGCACCTTGATTCCCGGCAGTTCCTTGCCGGCAACGTACTCCAGCGAGGCCCCGCCACCTGTGCTGACGTGATGGATACGGCCGATTACGCCGGCCTTGTTCACGGCCGCGACACTCTCACCGCCGCCGACGACCGTGTAGGCCGTGTTGTGCGCGTTGGCCAGCGCGTGGGCGATTGACATGGTGCCGTGGCTGAACTGCTCGACTTCGAAGATGCCGACCGGACCGTTCCAGAACACCGTTCGCGCCCGCCGCATCTCGTCGCGGTAGCGCTCTCGGGTGCGCTCGCCGATATCCACGACAATGTCATGCGCGCCAATCGACTTGGCCGACACCGTGCTGGCCCCACCCGGGGGATCCAGGCTGTCAGTGACAACCAGGTCGAACGGCAGCAGCAGCTCGGTTCCGTGCTGCATCGCCAGCGCCAGCATCTGCTGGGCGGTACCCAGCATCTCGTCCTCCACCAGGCTGGCGCCGACGCCGATGCCCTGAGCCTTGAGGAACGTATTGGCCATCGCCCCGCCGATCATTACGGTGTCCGCTCGTGGCAGCAATCCCGTGAGCACGTCGATCTTGCCGCTGATCTTGGCACCGCCGAGGATGATGACAAACGGTCGCGCGGGTTCGTGGGCCACCTTCTCCAGCGCCTCCACTTCTTCCGCCACCAGGTAGCCCGCGTGGGCCGGCAGCAGGTGAGCGACACCCTCGGTGCTGGCGTGCGCCCGGTGGACCGTGCCGAATGCGTCGCTGACGTACGCATCGGCCAGCGCGGCGAGCTGCGCCGCGAACTGCGGATCGTTGGCGGTCTCGCCCGCATGAAAGCGCAGGTTCTCCAGCAGCAGCACGTCCCGCGCGTTGGCCTCGTCTACAGCCTTCTGGATCCCCTCGCCGATGCAGTCGTCCAGGGCGACGACACGGCGGGGTTCGATGTTGTTGCGCGCCAGATACGTATTGAGCAGCTGCTCCAGGACGGGTGCCACCGGTGCCAGTCGCAGCTCCTCGTGGATTTCGCCCTTGGGTCGGCCCAGATGACTACAGAGGATAATCCGCGACTCCAGCTTGACCAGCCGCTCGATCGTCGGCAGCGCCGCCCGGATCCGCGTGTCATCCGCGACCCGGCCGTCCTGGATCGGAACATTGAAGTCCACGCGGGTCAGTACCCGCTTGCCTGCCAGATCGGCATCGCGGAACGATTTCAGCTTCATACAGCACCCCTTTGCAGACCCATCCGCCGCTGGGCTTCCGTGTCCCGCCAACGCTCGAACCTAACGGGATCGCGATGCTTAAGCATAGCAAATCCCGCGCTGCGGCACCGCCGCCCCGCTGGCACCAAGCCAGCGTCAGTCTGAGCCGAACTCGCGCGCAGGTTTGGCCGGCTGGACTTTCAGTGGCCGTCCGCCCAGTTCGGCGTCGGCCAGTCCAGTGACAGCGGCCTGCCCGGCCTCGTCGCTGTCCATTTCGACGAAACCGAAACCCCGGCTGCGGCCGCTGTGCTTGTCGGTGAGCACGGATGCGGACACCACCGTCCCGAACTGTGCGAACAATTCACGCAGCTGCTCATCAGTGGTTGAAAACGGCAGATTGCCGACGTAAAGTCTCATGTCCCGGTGTCGCCTCAGTCTGGTCTAATCGCTGGCGCAATCACGCTGGAGCCCGTGCCAGCGGGTTAGTCTAGCACAGCAGCGAATAGTATAATTCCACATTTCGCGGCGACCGGAGGCACCGATGTTCGAAGCACGGATCGACAAGCTGCTGGCCAGGATGGAGTCCGACGGACTGGATGCACTGCTCATCACCTCACTGCCCAACGTTTACTACCTGAGTGGTTACACCGGCTCGACCGCGACGCTGGTCCTGACGCGGCGCAACAAGTGGTTCCTCACGGACTTCCGATACCACGAGCAGTTCGCCACCGAGGTCTGGCCGGGCTGGACGCTGGTGGATAACACCGGCAGGAAGCTGGTCGGGGAAGCACTGCCAGGTCTGGAGGATGCCAGTCGGCTCAACCGGATGGGATTCGAGTCCAACGTTGTGACTCATGCGATGTACGCCAAGCTGCTGGCGGATGAAGCGCGTGAGTACGTTCCGACGGAGGGCTGGGTTGAGGAACTGCGGCTGATCAAGGACGACTCGGAGATCGAGAAGCTGCGAGCCGCGGTGCAGCTCAACGAACGGATCTTCACAGAGTTGCTGGAGCTGATCAAGCCGGAAACCACGGAAGCGCAGCTGGCGGCGGAAATCCACTTTCGGGCCCTCATGTATGGCGCGAAGGGCTACAGCTTCGAGCCCATCGTTGCCAGCGGCGTGCACGCCAGCAAGCCCCACGCCGGGTTCACGACCGAGCCGCTGGTGCGGGGTGCACCGCTGACCATCGACATGGGTGTGCAGCTGGACGGATACTGCAGCGACATGACACGCACGGTCTTCGTCGCGGATTGTCCCCCCGAGTGGGAGAAGGTTTACAACCTGGTTCGCGAGGCCAAGGACCTGGCGTTTGCGGCGATTCGCCCAGGGAAGCTGGGCCGCGACATCGATGCCGTGGCGCGTGACCTGATCTACGGCGCTGGCTTCGAGGGCAAGTTCGAGCACGGACTTGGACATGGTGTCGGTGTCGAGGTGCACGAGGGACCAACGCTCTCGAAGATGGGCGACAAGGAGCTCAGGCCAGGTATGGTGGTGACCGACGAGCCGGGCATCTACCTGCCCGGTCAGGGCGGCGTTCGCATCGAGGACATGCTGGTGGTGCGTGAGGACGGTGCCGAGATTCTGAACACATTGGACACTGAACTGCGGGTTGTGGGTTAACACTGCGCGGCAGGCCCGCGAGCATGAGATAAGAGGAGAGACTGATGTCAATCACGCCAAACGACTTCCGCAACGGGATGGTCTTCGAGCGCGGCAGCGACCTGCTGCAGGTCGTGGAATTCCAGCACGTCAAGCCCGGTAAGGGACCGGCGTTCGTACGCACCAAGCTCAAGAATGTACGTAGCGGCGCGATCTTCGAGGAGAAACTGCGTCCCAGTGAGAAGTTCGAGGAAGTCCGGGTCGAGAGCCGCAAGTACGACTACTTGTACGCCGAGGGTGACATGCTGGTGCTGATGGACAAGGAGACCTACGATCAGATCCAGGTGCCGGCGGAGATGCTGGGCAAGGCGCTGGAGCTGCTGGCGGAGAACGAGGAGCTTTCGGTGGCGATGAACGGGCCGGAGCCGCTCAGCGTGGAACTGCCGCTGACGGTGGTGCGCAGCGTCACCTTCTGTGAGCCGGGGGTCAAGGGCGACACCGCCACCGGGGCGACCAAAGCCGCTACCGTCGAAGGCGGTGCGGTGGTCAACGTGCCGTTGTTCATCAACCAGGGCGACCGGATCAAGATCGACACGCGGTCTTTCAGCTACCTCGAGCGCGTCAGGGAATGACACTCGTCAGGTTGCGAAGATAGCCCGAATAGTAGATAATGTATCGATGGCGCTCTCCTGCGCGCCCTGACGGCTAGAGAGCGACACGTTTAAGCTGGGTATAATAGGTCAACCTGTAGAGGATTGCTTTGGGGCAAGACGACAAAGTGTGTACCAGGAGGCTGGCTATGTTTAGCAGGTCCAATTGGGTGTGGACCCCGCTTCTGCTCGCCGTGGTTCTGTTTCTGGGAGCCTGCGGTGGTGGGGATGCCACGACGGCGCCTGTCCTTGGCCCGGCGTTCAACCTCTTCATCTCGACGGATCGAGAGGTAGGAGCCGCGCCGCTGACGGTGACTTTCAACGCGGTGCCGTCCGGAGGGCACCTGCCGTACACCTACGCCTGGGACTTCAACGGCGATGACGTCGTTGACTCGAACGCGGCTCAAGGCCAATACACCTATGAGGCCAGCACAGTCGCGACGGTGACCGTGACGGACGCCGAGAACCAGGTGGTGACGGCATCGCGAACGATCACGATTACCGGAGACGCTGTCGTGAATCCCGGCGATCCTCTCGACGTGCGCTTCAACGCCATGCCGCAGGTGGGCAATGTGCCCTTCAACGTGCAGTTCACGGCGTACGTCACGGGTGGCAAGCAGCCATACAGCTACTCATGGGACTTCGAAGGCGACGGTGTCTACGATAGTTTCATCGAGAATCCGCTGTACACCTACGAGGAAGTGGGGCAGGAGGTTGAGGGGAATCGCAACGTCTTCTATCCCGTGCTGCGGGTGCAGGACAACCGCGGGGTTGTCGGCACCAACTTCGATGACAAGGACAGCAACGGCAGTCCGGACTTCAAGATCCAGATTAACGCTGCGCCGCCGCTGACGGGCGGGATGCAAGTCGCCGTCAACGCCAATCCGTTGTCGGGGCAGGCACCACTGACCGTTGAGTTCAGCGGAGCGGTAACCGGGGGATCCGGAAACTACGAGTTCGTGTGGAGTTTCGGCGACGGATCGTCCAGCGAGCCGCTGGCGAGTTCGATGGCCACTCACACCTACCTGCAGTCCGGCGTGTATCAAGCACGAGTGACAGTGCACGATACGACAACCGACGAGGAGGAGACCTCCTATCCGCTGACGATCGAGGCCAGTCCTCAGCAGGAATTCACCATCAGCATCGACAGCGACGTCGTCGCTGGACAAGTGCCGTTTGTGGTCAACTTCGAAGCGTTGCCCGCCAACGGCAAAGAGCCAATCCTCTACGAATGGGACGTATTCACAGACATGACGCCTGGGGAGGACGAGCCGACGATCGGCAATCCTCCGGCACTGAACGGAGCCGCCGTCGTAACACCGGATTACACGAACCGGGTTAATCCGACGATCCACTTCGGCAACACCGCGGGCACGGGAGCTGCGTACAGCTACGTGGCTCGCTGCGTGGCCCATGATGCCAACGGCAACGACGCCGTGAGCAACCTGATCCGGGTCGTGGCGTCGCCCAACACCGCGATGCCGTTCTACGAGTGTGAGCGGCCGCTGGTGATGGGCAGCACCATCTTCCCGGTCTTCGCCGGCACCGGCGAATCGGCCGACGCGATCTACCAGCCGTATCTGATACCCGTTCCGTGGCCGGCTCGTGCCAACGCGGCTACGACGGCGCATCCCACAGGTATCACCTACATCCTGGGCGGTGAGCACCTGGATGAGAACGGCAACTTCGAGAGCCTGGTTGACCGCGGGGACTCGGCCTACATGTTCGTGCCCGCCACCGGCGGCACCGGCACCGGCGAGGGAACGATCGGCAAGTTCAACACCTTGGCCGACGGTTACATCATCAAATTGAACGATGACACCGCCCCGGCATTCCCCAGTTCCCCGCAGACGCCATTCTCGCCTGAGTGGCGCAGCGACTTCGACGCAGGCGATACGGCTGTCCCGATTCCGGTGGAGGATCCGCCGACAGCCTCGCCGCCGCCGGTTGGATCGCAGCGCAGTGCGCCGTTCACGATCGTGGGTAGTGCCGCAGCAACGTACATCAACGAGCGTCCAGAGACCAACCCGGCGGGCGCGTATCCCGGCCCCGGTTACTGGGCCAGTGCCCTGCCGCCGATCGTCCTCGATCGGGATGTCCAGTTCCTGGATGTGGACAAGCTCTGGCCGTGGCCCGATCAGGCCTGTCACGGCTGGGGCTGCGATGCCGGCAGTTGAGGCACGATAGATGGCACGGGCGTGCCTGTAATCTACGTGTTTGGTGGGCGTACCGCCGCGACTACTCCGACCGACCTGGTCCAGAAGTACCTCGTCTATGGCTATGGCTCAGAGTATCTGGTGCCGTGGAGCCAGGACTTTGGCTTCCAGGTGACGTCGAATCAGACCGATATCTGGAGCCCGTATTTCCTGAGGCCTGACACGGATCAGTTCCCGGGTTCGGGGGGCAACTTCGATCCACAGATCGATGATCGCCGTGAAGGTGGTTCCGGTGGTTCAGACAACGCGGTACTGCCCAGCCTGCCACAGCCGCTATACGGTCTGATGGCGGTGCGCGTGCAGAGCGGCGTCGACTCGCCGTCACCTGACTTCCCCTACGGTGGTTTCACTTACATCTACTTGTTCGGCGGCATCACGGCGTCCGGCGTTGCCTCCGACGAGATGTTGCGCTGGAGTCCGAGCGAAGGTGCGGAAACGACGGGCGGTGGCCAGGCGGAGAACCCGATCCAGATCGTCAGCCAGATGCCGCGGGCCCGGGCTTACGGCAAGGCCGTGTTTGTGCCGGCTCGTGACTACTTGATCGCGCTGGTGGGCGGCTTTGACGACAACGGCGTGCCGATTGATGAGATTGACATCTTCACCTTCGACAGCATCTACAACCCGTCGGGTGGCGGCTGGTCCACCTTTGAGGGATCCCTGCCAGAGGCACTGGTGGCCTGCGGCGCGGGCTACAACGAGGGCTACCCCGGCGAGGACTGGGTGCTGACGATGGGTGGTTGGAACGGCGAGTTGTATTCGCACCGGATGTATTCCGCCCGTATCGAGAGCGCCGGCAACCAGGTGATCCGCGAGCTGGTGGTTACGGTGCCGCGCGCGTACGCGGGCAGCACGCAGTCGGGCTCGAACCCGCTGAGTACGCTTCGCGTGGAGAACATGCTCTCGCCCATTACGTTCAACCGCTACTTCGTACTGGCGGGCGTGGATGAGAATGGTGCCGAGTCGATTGTGGAGACGCTGAGTCTCCCATAGGAGAAACATCAGGCCGGGTCCGGTGTCGGAACAGACACCGGACCCGGTGATTAGACTAGAGGGATGTTGGTGAAGTTACAGGAGGGTGCTGGAGTGAAACGGACAGCATTGGTTCTGGGGTTGATCGGCGTGATCCTGCTGCTGGCTGCCTGCGGCGGCGGTAACGATGGCACACCTGATGCGGAGGTTGGCCCACTGGCGATTGAACTGCTCTGGGCGGAGCCCGCAACGGGTTCGAGCCCGTTGAGGGTTACGTTCACAGCGAATGTCACGGGAGGTCTAGCCCCGTACTATTACGCTTGGGACTATACCAATGACGGCTCGGTTGACAGATACCTCAACGGTGAATTTCGGCGGACGCTTAGCGTGGCCGAAGACTACTACTTCCGGGCGTCGGATCCTGGCGGCGTGTCCAGCTACGAGGCAGTCTTGACGGTGACCGACAGTGAGGGCACCATCGTCACCAGTGACCCGGTTGCGATCAACGTGCTTGGCAGCAGCGGCGTGACCCTCGATCCCGCTGGCACGGGGGCCATTTCGGACGAGGTGGTTGAGGAAGAGATAGACGGCGAGACTGTCTTGGTTTACGTCTACCGGACCGGAATGCCGGTCTACTTCAGGGCGCAGCCGGTGGGTGGCACCCCTCCCTACGAGTATCAGTGGGACTTCGATGACGACGGAGCGATTGACTCGACAGTCGCCAACCCGCAGTACATCTTCACCCACACGGGTGTCGGCGTGATGATAGCCGTCGTGAATCTGGAAGTAGTGGACGGGGCCGGCGAGCGGGTGATGTGGCGGACTTTCCTTGAGATCGAGGGGCCGGATTCCGGCGAAGAGCCCGAACCGCAGTTCGACATCGTCGTCAACTCAACGCCGCCCGCCGATTCCGAGGGCGTGATCACAGTCAAATTCGACCCAACCGAGGCTACGGATACGGTGCCCGCGGAGCCCGAGATTGACCTGGCGGTCATCGTGGATCCGTCCGGCGGAGGGATTCCGCCGTTCGAGTATTACTGGGACTTCGAGAACGATGGCGCATTGGACAGCCAGGCGCTGTCGCCGACGATCCCGTATTACGACAGCAGCCGCAAGATCCTGATTAACCCCTACTTCCACCAGGAAAGCTCCAAGACGTTCACCCTGCGCTGCATGGTGCTGGATAGCAGCGGCCAGCTGCAGGAAGAGACGCGTACGATCCTGGCCATCAACGTGGCCAATCGCCCACCCAACGAGATGTCGGTTGAGACCACATATGGCATCGTCAACGAGGGCGGTGCGTTCCTCGATACTCCGCCGCTGCCCTACGCGGAGGTCGGGGATCGTGAAACGACCACTTACGCCAAGTTCTCGTGTGAGATTAGCGGCAGCACGGGCAATACGTTCGAGTTCCAGTTCGATGCCAATGGCGACAACGTTCCGGAGATACCGACGGAGGGCACTGGCTGGTTTGCGATCGAGGGTAGTTCATTCGATGTATTGCAGCCATTCCAGGGCGCAGGCTATTTCCCGGCCAACGTGCAGATTCGGGCCCTGAACAGCGACCTCAACGTCGTCGATACGACCAGGATCGAACTGCCGATCAGCCTGGTGATCAGGAAGGACATCCAGCTCACCGAAGGCACACTCGATCCGCGCACGGATCACTGCATGGTCGCGACGTGGACAACCGAGCCCCACGCGTCTAACGGCGAGACCCTGACTTCGCGAGAGCTGATCATCGTCGGCGGTGCGCGCGGGACCACCCCGCTGAACACAGTTCAGCGCGTGCTGCAGACATATACGCCGCCCAACGAGGAGGGGCTGATCGAACGGCAGGTCTCGGCAGTGGTGACCGAGCGGCCGTCCATCAACCAGGAGCGACGCGGCAGCGTGATGTGGGCCAACAACGCCGGTTCGGGCGCGGGAGCCGAGATCCGCATCCACGGTGGCAAGAACGAGGTCAGCGGGATCATGGCGAGCAACGAGCTCTCGAACGGTGGCGGCGGCAACGTGCTCTGGCTGGTCCTGGCCGAGACGTTGATTCCTGAATACTACCCGCTGCGCGACGCCGCAGGCACGGTGGTGCCCGGACTGGGCTACGTACTAGCGGGTGGCGTCAACCAGCCGGCCGAGGAGGCCAATACCGTCGTATCGGGCAAAGTGCTGCTCTATGACTCGGTGTTCGACTCCTACGGCGAGATTGCCAACATGATCAAGCCACGGTACGATGCCAGCGTGGCCTACGTCAATGACCGCCTCTACATCATCGGCGGTCGTTCACCGAGTGGGCAGAGCGTGGCGACGGTTGAATCCTACGATCCGAATTCAGGTCAGTGGGACACCTTTGCGCCTCCGATGATTGAGCGGCGCTCCGGCGCGGCGTGTCACGTCGTCGGTGGTCAGATCTACGTGATCGGCGGCGCGTTCTGGCCTGACAACGAATCAGATCGCATTCTCAAGACGACGGCCGAGGTGTTCAACCCGCAGACCGGAGTCTGGAGCTATACGCTGCCGCTCGCCAGCGGTGACGAGGCCGACGATCTGGCCTCGACGGCGGCTCCTGCCCCGGGCGGGGTGGCGACCGGTGGCGCGGTAGTCAATTCCATCGTGTGCTTCGGTGGTGAGCGGCCGGTGGCCGGTGGCGGTAGTGGCGGTGAGGTCAACAACCTCGTCGAGTTCATCTACTTCCACATCGTGGAGCTGCCGCCGGAAGTCTAGGAAGCGAATCAGACATGAACCGCAGACAGGCGGTCCCGTGCTCAGCAGGGAGCGGGGCCGCCTGTGGTGTATCTTGGGGAGATCCTTGGGACAGGCTACGCGGCTGAGCAGCGGTTAGCCCCGGTCAGATGCTGGAAGCACCGACCGGCGGCAGCATTTCCTCCAGGCGGTGGAATTCGGGTGGGCGGGCGCCCAAGCGGTCCAGTTCCGTCAGCGTGCGGTAGCAGCGATCGTACAGGGCGGCCTTCAGCTCTACCTTGAGCTTGAGCGTCCAGATGCCGGGGTCGTTGGTTTCGTAGCAGACGGCGCGGGCGAGGTGCTGGGCTGCCGGCATGTAGGCGCCCTCACGTGCCGCCGTCAGGGCGTGATTGTAGAGCTCCTGGGCGCGCCGGCGGTCGCGGTGCCGTGCCTCGAGCTCCGCGCGGACTTCCGCCGCCACCACCGGGCTTAAGTCTGCCAGCAGAGCCTCGGCGCCCGGGGTGTTGCCTTCCAGCATCAGCAGGCGAGCCGTCAACGCGTTGAGTTCGGCGCTGTCTATCTCGCCCAGCTGTGGCAGCCGCTCAACGATCTGGCGCGCCGCCGGAAGTTCACCGCGGCTGAGGAGTTCGCTGGCGAGATTCAGGTAGTTTGCGGACAGCATCGCAAGGTCGCGGTAAGGTGACAGGTCCGCCCCGCAGCCGGGACACTGCACCGAGTCCTTGCTCAGCACCGTCCGGCACAGCGGGCAGGCGTCCAGTTCCTGCACGATCTAGAGTCCCCAGTCTGACAGGTAGTTTCCAACCTTGTCGATAAGCTTCTCGAGCCCTTCCTCGTCTTCTTCCTTGATCGAGGCTTCCAGCTCTTCCATCATCGAGCGCAGCATCCCCAGCTGCAATTCGTCCATCTTCTTGGCGCCGTCGGCCGCCTGCTTCTCCAGCGTCTTGGCGCGTTCATAGACGCCCTGAGCTTCGAACAGCGCCTTGCCCTTCTCACGCTGCGCGATCAGCATGCCGCTCATCTGGGAGACGTCGCGCTCCGCCAGTGAGATGTCGTCCTCGGTCAGACGCGCCTTGGAGGCCTTGATGGTGATCCCCTGTCCAACTCCGGTCTGACGGTCGCGGGCCGTGACCTTCACGATACCGTTGACGTCGTAGTCGAAGCTGACCTCGACGAGTGATTCGCCGGCGCCGCCGTAGGTGATGCCGCTGAGCACGAACTCGCCGAGGCTGGCGTTCTCCGTGGCCGCCATGCTCTCGCCCTGAAGCACGTGAATCAGCGCCTCTGTCTGCCCGTCGATCGTGGTCTTGTACAGCTGCTTGCGTGAGCACGGGACGCTGGTGTTGCGCGGGATGATCGGGCTGAACTTGCCGCCCTCGGTTTCGATGCCCAGCGTAAACGGCGCAACGTCGACTACGACGAGCTCGTCCAGCTTGCCGCGCTTGATTCCGGCCTGAATGCTGGCCCCCAGCGCCACGCACTCCTCCGGGTTGATGTCGTGGTACGGTTCCTTGTTGGTGATGTTCTTCACCAACCGCTGCACGGCCGGCGTGCGGGTCATACCGCCGACCAGGATGACGGCGTCGAGATTGTCCGGATCCATATTGGCGTCGGACAGCGCCAGCTCCATCGGCTGCAGCGTCTGGTCAATCAGGTCCTGGACCAGGTCCTCGTACTTGGCGCGCGTGAGCGTCTCGTTGAGGTGCAGCGGTTCGTCGCCGCCGGTGTAGATGAACGGCAGATTGATGTTGGTCTCCAGCAGCGATGACAGGTCGATCTTGGCGTTCTCGGCAGCCTCCTTGAGCCGCTGCATGATCGCGCGCTGCTGGCTGATGTCGGAGATCGTGCGCAGATCGACCTTCTCCTTCTCCTTGAAGCGCTCGATCAGCCACTCCACCACGCGGTAGTCGAAGTCGTCGCCGCCGAGGTTGTTGTTGCCGGTGGTGGCGAGCACTTTGAACGCGCCCTCGACCAGCCGGATCACACTGACATCGAAGGTCCCGCCGCCCAGGTCGTAAACCATGATCGTGCGGCTCTCGCCCTTGTCGAAGCCGTAGACCAGCGCCGCGGCGGTGGGCTCGTTGATGATCCGCTCCACCTTGAAACCGGCGACTTCACCGGCGTCCTTGGTTGCCTGCCGCTGGGAGTCCGTGAAGTAGGCCGGGACCGTGATGATCGCCTCGTCGACGATGTCGTTAAGGTAGGTTTCGGCGTCGAGCTTGAGCTTCTTGAGAATGACGGCGCTGATCTCCTGGGGACTGAATTCCTTGTCCCCAACGGTAATGCGCCGGTCGGTACCCATCAGCCGCTTGACGCTGGTGATGGTACGCTCGGGATTGGCCACCGCCTGGTTCTTGGCGACCTCGCCGACCAGCAGCTCACCGGTCTCCGTAAAGCCGACCACCGACGGAGTGACGAACTTGCCCCGCTCATTGGGGATTAGCGTCGGCTGGCCGTCGATGATGGCGGCAACCAGTGAATTGGTCGTGCCCAGGTCAATTCCAACAATCTGGCCCATTGATTTACTCCTTGTCTACCTCGCGTCCACCTACCAATGTACCTTCATCAATCAGCGATCAGGGCCGCCGACAGGCCGGCCGTTCACGCCTGTTCGTTCTTCACCACCACTACCTGTGCCGTCCGCAGGATCTGCTCGCCGAGGCGGTAGCCCCTGAGCATCACCCGGCTCACCGTTCCGTCAGACATGTCGGTACGCACCTCGGTTCCCATCGCCAACTGCTCGTGGGGATCGAAGGCGTCGCCGGGCTTGACCTCCAACTGTGTCAGGCCGTGGCGCGCCAGCGTCTCACGTGCCAGGTGATACAGGGAATCCAGCCCGGTCCGCACCCCTTCGCTGATTGCCCCGGGTTGCGACTGGGCCAACTCGAATACGCGATCCAGCGTGTCGAGCACCAGCAACAGGTCTTTCAACAAGCGCCTGACGCGGCCTTCCTCCTCCGCTTGCGACGGCAAGTCGGCCAGAGGCTTAAGCCGCGCTTCAACACTGCGCAATCCATCCGCCACGCGATCCAGTCCGACCGCCTCGATGGCCGGCAGACGCAGTTCCTCAACACCACGCCGGAGCCGCGACAACTCGTTACGCAGCTTGCCGATGTCGGCCGTCAGAGCGCTCAGATTCGCCCACGCTTCCGTGGACAGGTCAGCTGGCGGGGCCTCGCCCGCCGCTTCGAAGTAGAGATTATAGTAATGCTCAGATGCGAAGTCAATTTGCGTGACCAGCTGCGCGAGCGCTTCATCTGTTGATGCCAGTCTCACAGAATCGTCCAGTCCGGAATCTTGAAGTTGATCCTGAGCAGGTCGGCCAATGGCTCAACCAGCTCTTGTTCATCTGCCTTGGCCGGCTCCAGCTGCTGGAAATCCGGTGGTGGCACGCTGTCGGGCAGCTGCAGCTGCTCGAAACTGATGCCGCCGTCGCGTGACAGCCGCGTCAGACGTTGACGCACCGCCGGCACTTCGGTGGGGTTGAACACGAACAGATCGATCAGTTCGCGCCGCGCAGGATCGGCAAACAGGTTACTGTAGGACTCCTCGACCAGCATGAAGTCGTCCGCGTGCCGCTCGGGGTTGAAGATCTTGATCAACCTGAAGTACTCGTTCTCGATCTGCTGTTGGGTTGCACGCTTGTCCAGGCTCAGAATCCAGTAGAACTGGTTGGCCTTCTGGTAGTAGTCGATAATGTCCTCGGCGCGCACCTTGGTCAGATCGAAGTCACCACGCCCCTTGGTCAGCGCCAGGGTGTTCATTGCGCGTTCCAGATGGCTGATCGATGACTGCAGTTCGTTGTAGCGCTCGCGGTCGGTACGGCTGGCTTCCTGCCACAGCAGCGCCAGTCGGGTGAACTGCCTCGACGCCTCGTCATAGTCATCGAGCAACAGGTTCACGATCCCGTAGTTCTGGAGGATGCGCGGGTTATCCGGGTCGAAGCCCAGTGCCTTCTTCCATTCCTCACGCGCCAGTTTGTTCTGATCCTTGCGCGCCAGCTGGTAGGCATTGAGGTCCAGGGTGGAGGCGTACAGCACGGGCAGGTCCGCGTTGCCCTCGTCGAGTTGACGCAGGTGATCCCAGGTCTGCATCGCCTCCGGGGCGTAGCCGGCGCTGAGGAAGGCCAGTCCGATCTCAGTGAACTGCCGGATCTTCATCTCGGGTGATCCGGGTCCATCGCCGACGAGGCGGGAGAGTTCCAGCCAGTTGTGAACGGCGAGATCGCGTTTGTCCATCCGGGCGTAGGCTTGGCCAAGGTACCAGTGAACCTGGGGTGTAGCGCCCTCCCCACGGATCATCTCCTCGAGCTGCTGAGCCGAGCGCTTAAACTGGCCGTCGTGGATCAGCAGCGCTGCCAGCAGCAACTTGTCAACGCCCTCGGGGAACTGCACTGGTTCCCACAACTGCCCGTCCACGGCGTCCTGATCGGCCAGGAAGCAGGAAACCAGCCGCGGGAAGTTCTCGGCCAGCAGGTTGCCGCGGCGCGCGAGGTCCAGAAACACCCGCCAGGCCTTCTCCGGCTGCTGGTTGGCCAGGTAGGCGTAGGCATGGGAACGCTCCAGCTGCGGATCCTCGTCGGTCCAGGTGATGTCCCGGTAGTAGATAATCGCCTTGGCGTATTCCTTGAGCCGGTGGTATGCATAGGCCAGGTAGATCTTGGTGCGGGTGCGCTTGGGAAGAATGCGGTGCGCGACCTCCAGAATCCGCGCCGCACGCTCCAGTTGACCGCCGAAGAACGCCTGTTCGCCATAGAAACTGAGCAACTCGACGATGACCTGCCTCAGCAGGCGGTGATTGCGGTTGACTTCGACCGCTCGGGTGAACAGCGGCAGTGCTTCGGCAAGCTCATCATTTTGCAGCTGCTCGCGAGCCAGCAGGAAGAGCGACAGGCTGAAGAACAGCTGCTCTGCACGACCGTTCGGGTTGTGGCGATGAATCTCTTCCAGGTGCTGGCGCGCCTCTTCCAGCCGTCCCAGCTTCATCAGCACGATCCCGCGTTCCAGCTGCAGCCATCGCTGGAAGCGCGCAACGTCCTCGCCGTCGGTGATTCCGCTGTAGACCTCGAGGCTGTCGTCCAGCTTGTCCTGGAGTTCCAGGTTGATGGCGCTGCGCAGGTCAAGCAGGAAGGATGGAATCTCGCCGTCACGCGGCAGCTCCGCCAGAATCTTGCCGGCGCGTCCGGGATCGCCCAGCTGCTGGTGGGCCGCGGCCTCCCAGTACCGGCGCCGGATTGCCATTTCTGGGGCGTCCAGCGCGGCCAGCTGCTCCAGGCTGCGATCGGCGCGATCTTCGAGCAGGTGGATCTTGGCCAGCCGGTAGCGGATCTCGTCGGTAGGCGACAGCTCATAGCTGGTCTCGAACGCGCGCGCGGCCTGTGGAAAGTTGTAGTGCTCAATGTAGAAGTCGCCGATCTCCTGGAGCAGCGACTCGCGGTCGTGCCGCTGAGTCAGCGCCACGAGTTGCGCGGCGTCCGCCTCGAAGCAGCGGACCGCCAGATTCAGTACGTTGACCGCCGGCTCTGGCTGCGAGAAGCAGTCCGCCATGAGCACGAACGCGATCTCGGCATCGGTGGAGAATTTCTGCAGCTCGAACAGCTTGCGGTAGACCCGCATTTCGATGCTGCCCGGTTCCGGCGGTGCTCCCCGCTCCTTGATGATGTCCGCCAGCAGCGTGACCAGCCGTGGATTGAGGTGCTCGGTCTCCTCGGTGCGCTTGAACAGCGCGAAGTAGGCCGCCTGAGCCTGTTCGCCGCGGCGTCCGGCCGCCAGGAAGCAGTTGGTCAGCGCTTCATCGTAGACCTCGGCCAGCGGCCCGCGTTCCGGCCGGCCCATTACGCTCAGGTACTGCAGTGTCTCCTCGTTGTAATCGTTGACCGCAACACGCATCTCGGCCAGCACGGTGGCCAACTCGCGCTTGACCTGCTCGTCGGCGATCGGGAAGGCGTGCCGGTAGATCTCCTCTGCGGCCTCATCGCGCCGGTCGGCGGCATGGTACGCCCGCGCCAGGATGGTGATCGCCAGCGGATCAGTCGGGGTGTCGATCAGCGCCTCTTCGTAGATCTTCTGCGCCTGATCGTCAACCCGCGTCAGGTTGGCGTAGTGGTGGGCCAGCACACCGTAGATCCGGCGTTGCGGCCGGTCGGGCCAGGTGCTGAGGTAGCTCTCGTAGACCCGAACAGCGAAGTCATCCTCGCGGTCGTTGGCCAGGCAGTGCTCGGTCAGAATCAGGATTGCGCGCTTGGAGACCATCCTGAGCTCGAACGCCTTGGTCATCACCTCGATGGCCTCGTCGTCGAACTTATTAGCCTGGGCGAGGAACTCGCCGAGGAAGGCCAACAGGTCGCGGTCGCTGTAGCCTTGACGGTAGACCGCCAGCAGCAGCTCGCCGCGGTCGAGCAGTTCATTGGTGCTGCCGAGCACAATGCCGGACAGCTGTTTAAGTGCCTCCTGCGACAGCTTCGCCTTTTCCAGCGCGCGCGTGATGTAGGGCACCGTGGCGGACGAGAAATCCTCCTGCTGGATGTAGTACTCAGCCAGCAGTCGCAGCGCCGCCGGATTCTCGGAGGTCTCTACCGTGTCGCGATAGACTTCGGCGGCGAACTCGTCGGTTTCCTCATTCTCGATCAGGCTTTCCAGCAGGACCGCGCGCAGGCGCCGATCGGCCTTGCGGTTGTGGTAGGCGTTCCGGTAGATCGCCAGAGCCTCGGCGTCGCTGCGGCTCTCACGCAGATAGCGGTCGGCCAGCATGCCCTGGCCTTCCTGCCAGAGCGGGAACGCCGTGGCAGTTTCGGTCAGGAACTTGAGCTCCTCGTCCGCCACATCCTCGCCGCGAGCCGCGATGATGTTCTTGGCGGCCGTGATCATCAGGCGCCGGTCCTTGGGACTGATCTCGACGGCCTGCTTGGCGAGGGCCAGCACTCGCGGCTCGATGGCTCCGCTGTCGATGAGCGCGGCGACGATTTGGGGTAGTTCCTTGGGGACCGCCTCTGCCAGCGACTCGGCCAGATCCAGTGCGGAGTCCTGGAGCCCGGCTGCGAACAGCCCATGGAACAGCCGTACACGCAACGAGTTGAGTTCTGACAGGTCCTCGGCGGAAACGTCCTCAGGCCGTTCCGTCCAGAGCTTACCCAGCAATTCGGCGGCGTCATCCAGCTTGTCGCCGTCCAGCAGTCGTGCGGCCTGCTTCAGCTTCGGCCCAAGCTTGCTTTTCGAGCCACCTAATATCTTGCCGAGAATCCCCATTGGTCTTCCCAAACCAATATTATACAGTCGAGTCGGGCTGCTGGCGCTCGAGGTCCGTGCGCAGAGTCAGTTACTGCTGTCGGCCGTTGAGCAGCTGATACAGGAAGTGACCGGACTTCTGGCTGGCTGCGACGTCTTCCTCACGCAGCTCCTTGAGCAATTCGCGCTGGCGCTTGCTCAGGCGTTGCGGCACTGCGACCACGACGCGCACGTGCAGTTCGCCGCGCCCGCCGCGTCTGAGCCGCGGCAGTCCGTGTCCGCGCAGCTGGAACACGTGATGACTGCGCGTGCCGGCCGGAATCCTGAGCTGCTCCTCGCCCGTCAGGGTCGGCACGCTGACTGTGGCACCGAGGACCAGATCGGCGTAATGCACCGGCAGTTCCACGTACAGCGAGTCGCCCTCGCGGTGGAACTGCTTGTGAGTCTCCACCGAGACCTGGACCAGCAGACTGCCTGCCGGCGCTCCTCCGCGTCCGCTGTGGCCCTGGCCGCTGACCCGGATGATGTTGCCGTCGTCGATGCCGGCCGGAATCGTGATCTCGATGGTGCGCTGACGCTCGGTGAATCCCGTGCCACGGCAGGCCTTGCAGGGGTCAGTGATCGTGTAGCCCGCGCCGCGGCAGGCCGGGCACGTGGTGGTGGTCTGCATCCGTCCCAGCAGGGTGTCTCGCACCTGGATGACCACGCCGCGGCCGCCACAGGTCTCGCAGTCCACGGGCTGTGTGCCGGGCTCCGCCCGCGATCCCCCGCAGCTCTCGCAGGTCTCCCGGCGCTGAACCTGCAGTTCAACGTCCTTGTCTTCCAGGACTTCCTCCAGGCGCAGGTGCACCGCCCGGTGGATATCGGCGCCCGGTTCGTATTTGCGGGGTCGTCCCGGTGCTGCGGCCCCGGAGAAACCGCCGCCGAAGAAGAAGTCGAAGATATCGTTGATGCTGCCGAAGCCCATGCCACCAAACGGATCACCGCCGGTGGGACCCCCGGTGGTGCCGAACTGGTCGTATTGCTGGCGCTTCCGGGGATCGGACAGCACCTCGTGCGCCAGGTTGATCTCCTTGAAGCGCTCGTCGGCCTGCGGATCGTCGCTGACGTCCGGGTGGTGCTGGCGGGCCAGCTTGCGGTAGGCGCGCTTGATGTCGTCCGGGCTGGCGTTGCGCGGTACGCCCAGGATCTCGTACAGGTCCACCTTGCTGGCCGGCATCAGCTGGTACCCTCGTCCTCGGCAATCTCGCGCAGCGTCTGCGCGACGACCTCGCCGATCGCCTTGACCCAGGGCAGGGTGCGAGCGTAGAACAGGCGAGTGGGACCGAGCACGCCCACGGTGCCCTCGCCGCTGCTGGGCAGGCTGTAGCGCGACAGCACCAGGCTGCACTCGTGGAGGTCCGGATCGAGGTTCTCACTGCCGATGATCGTCTGTACTTCGCGTTGGCTGAGCTGCTGATGCACCGTCCGCACGAAACGGTCGCGGTCCTGCAGGACGTTGATGACGTTGCTGAGCCGGTCGACGCTGGAGAATTCCGGTTCCAGCGCCAGCTTCAGCGCATTGCCGAACAGCACCCGTTCTCCGCTGCCCGCCAGGCTGAGGAAGAACTCCTGGATCGCGTCCAGCACTTTCTCGGGAACCGCGACGGTGTCCTCGATCAGGCGTCGCAGCTCGTCGTAGTCAACCTCGATTACGCTGCGCTCGCGCAGGTAGTTGTTGAGCCGCTCCGTCAGCTGGCCCAACTCGAGTTCGCGGATCGGCACATCGAACGTCAGCCGCCGGCTCTGCATCGCGCCGGCGCCGGTGACCAGCACCACCAGCAACTCGTGTGTGTCGACTTCAACGAAGTTGATGCTCTTGATGTCCAGCGCCGAGGGAACGGGCAGGCTGACCCAGGCGACGTAGCCGGTCATCTCGGTCAGCAGGTCCAGGGTGCCTTCCAGCAGCGCCTCGATCTCGCGTCCCAGCTCACGGTAGACCTGGGAGACGCGCGCCCGCCGGCCGATAGTATCGGCCAGGCTGTGCACCAGTTCCTCGACCAGGAACCGGTAGGCCTGATCGGTCGGGATGCGCCCGCCGGAGGTGTGCGGCTGCCGCAGGTACCCCTGTTCCTCCAGCGCGACAAGCTCGTGACGTACGGTGGCCGGACTGACGTGCACTTCGTCGGCGACCACGTTGCTGGACACGGGATGCACCTGGCGCACGTAGTGGTTGATCACCTGACGCAGAATCTCCCGCTTGCGCGGGCTCAGGCCATCCTCCAGTTCCTCAGGCAGCTTGCTCACAGCTTAATTCTACCGGGCGTGTGCCGGTCAGCGTCTACAACGTGGCCGTCGGTCTTCAACGGCCCGGTGGCTTGCGGCCCTGTCCGGGCCCGGCCACAACTCGGTGCCAGCAGTCTAGTGCCCGCCTGGGCTCTTGACAATCCGCGCCTCGGTGATCAGCGCCATCCGGAACGGATCCCAGTACTGGCCGACGTATTGCTGCCAGGCCAGGTCATTGAGCAGGTACTGCTCAATCGCCTCTTCTGGGGCCCCGTCGGCCTCCAGCTGGGCGCGCAGGTCGGCTTTGGCGGACTCCATCGCTGGGTTGAACGATTCCACCAGCCGCTCCACGTTGTCCCGGCCCTCCGTCACGTAGGCGAACGGTGTGAAGTAGGTCTCCTGCGACATGTCGCTGAGGCGGGAGTTGTTGGCAAGATTGATGAACGGCTGGGTGGACGCGGTATCCGGACCTCGTTTGGCGAAGCAGACCGTCCACTGCCGGGCCGGGAAGCGCACCGGTTCATCCTTCAACTCGACGACCAGACCTTTGCGATCCTCATAGCGCGGATAGACCGGGGGCTCCTCGCCCGGTCGCAGGCTGGCGGCGTCACTGAGGTCGTAGAGGTCGCCCCACTGCACCACCCAGCCCGGCGCGATGCGGTGGACATGCATGTTGTCATAGAAGCCGGCCTCCACGAGTTCAAGGAAGCGCACCGCGTGGATTGGCGCCAGCTCTGGATAGACCTCCAAGCTGAACTCGCCGAAGGTGGTGCTGAATTCCACCGTCCAGACCTCGTCCAGCTCATCGCGCAGGTCATCGATCGGCCGCTCCGGCCCCGTGTAGGGGTCGCCCAGCAGCGCAATGACCATGCCGGCGGGCTCGGTGTCCTCCTCCGGTGCGTCGCCACCGGCCAGGGCCTGCCACTCGCCGGCGATCTCGCTGTCGACGCTGGCCAGCACCTCAAGCTCACTGAGCACGGCGTCGCGGTCCTTCTCGGCCAGTTCCTTCAATTCGTCGTCCAGAGCGGCCAGTTCGTCCTGCAGCTCGGCCACGCGCTCCGGAGCCAGTCCCGGCGTGGCAGCCAGTGTCTCCAGCTCTCGCTCGATTGCCGCACGCTGATCGAACAGGTTGCGGACCACGAGTTCCGTCGAGCCCCCGCCGGTGGTTTCTCGGCCGCTGGTCGCCTGGTCGCGTTTTGTGCCGGCGTCATCCGTCGCACCATCGTCCGCTGACGCCACGGCCGCGGGCTCGACGGTGTCTGATTCATCCCCGCCGCTTGGGCAGCTGCTGATCAGTGGCAGCAGCAGGAGGACAGCCAGCATCGCTGGCAGTATGCGTTGCATCGTCAACTCCTTCGGCTTCCCGCGCCGCCTGGCCAGACGCTGGCCGCATGCGGGCAGGTTCCCGCCTGTACCACGCAATTCCTGAGGTTACCGGCTACACATTAGCATACCCCTCCTGCAGGGCGCAGGCTCAGTGGTCGCCGCGCGTGATCCGCTGCATCTCGTGCACGCCGCCGTCGGCCGTGCGGTGGCAGGGGGCTGGACTGACCACCTGGTCAGGCGCGATCAGAGCCGGGTTTGTTGCCACTGGATGGTCAATTCATCGGCTATAATGTGTTCAGAAGGGCCGCTTCGCGATTCTTCCGGGGCCAGCAAGCACCATCGCCGGCGGCACTGCCAACACTTATCTTAGTTCGGGAGGAAGGCATATGTCGATGCTGAAGGACAAGCTCGCCGCTCAGATTCCGGGCATTCGCGCGGACCTAAAGGAGCTCGGTAAGAACTACGGCGATGTCAAGATCTCGGATGTGTCGGTGGCCCAGGCCTATGGCGGCATGCGCGGCGTCAAGGGCATGATCTGCGACACCTCCGTGGTGGAGCCGGACAAGGGCCTGATCATCCGGGGGATTCCGATCCTGGAGATCAAGGACAAGCTGCCCGAGGAGATCTTCTGGCTGCTGATCACCGGGGAACTGCCCAGCGAGGCTGAGCTCAAGTCGCTGCAGGACGAGTTCCGGGCCGCCGGCAAGGTGCCGGACTACGTCTGGAAAGTACTGGAGGCGATGCCGAAGGACAGCCACCCGATGACGATGCTGGACACCGCGATCCTGGTGATGCAGGCTGAGTCGAAGTTCGCGGCGCGCTATCACGAGATGGCCAAGACCGACTACTGGGAGGCGGCGCTGGAAGACGCAATCGCGATCCTGGGCACGATTCCGGTAGTGGCGGCCGGCATGTATCGGATGCGCTACGACAAGGGCGCGCGGATCGAACCCAATCCGGACCTGGACTGGGCAGCCAACTACGTGCACATGCTGGGTCTCGAGGAGACGCCGGACTGCTACGACATGATGCGGCTCTACCTCACCCTGCATACCGACCACGAGGGCGGCAACGTCAGCGCCAACACCTGCCACACCGTCGGCAGCGCACTCAGCGATCCATACTACTCGGTCAGCGCGGGTCTGAACGGTCTGGCCGGCCCACTGCACGGCCTGGCCAACCAGGAGTGCCTGGGCTTCGTGATCAAGCTGCGCGACCAGTTCGGCGGCGTGATGAGCGAGGAAGAGCTGACCAAGGCCTGCTGGGATCTGCTCAACGCTGGCCAGGTGGTGCCGGGCTACGGCCACGCCGTGCTGCGCGTGCCCGATCCCCGCTTTGTCGCCTTCCACGGCTTCGGCAAGGAACACTGCGCCGACGACGATATCTACAAGATCGTCGACCTGCTGTATCAGGTGGCGCCCAAGGTGCTCAAGGAGCACGGCAAGGCCAAGAACCCGTGGCCGAACGTCGATGCCGGCAGCGGCGCGCTGCTCTATCACTACGGTCTGACCGAGTTCCCGTACTACACGGTGCTCTTCAGCGTCAGCCGCGCGATGGGTATGCTCAGCCAGCTGGTGATCAACCGCGCGATCGGCACCTCGATCACGCGGCCCAAGAGCGTCAGCACGGAGTGGATCAAGAAGACCGTCGGCGCCACGGCGGCGGCCGGCTAGCCAGCGCCGACGACCGACTGCGGCAACTTAGGAAAAATCGCGGGGGAGGAGAGACTCCCTCCCCCGCGTACCTCTGCGGTAGCGCGCCGCCAGTGCGCTATGCTACTGCGCGTATGGCAATGCGGCTGGATGCTTCCCTGATGCCCGAGGCGCGCTGGAACACGCACATCGCGTGCCTGACGCGGCTGTGTGACGCGGCCGGGCGCGGCCTGGACCTGATCGACGTGGCCGGGACGACCGGATTGGCCTTCCGCACATCGCTGGCGCGCCGGGTCTCGCCCGCCGGCCAGTACCTTGCCTGGGCCTGGGAGCCGTCCTTCCGGCTGTGGCTGGACGTCCTGGGGCTGGACGCCGACGTTGCCGCCCACCGCGCCGGCCGTCCGACCTACGACAGCTGGCTTCAGCGCCAGCACGAGCGGATCGCGGACACGCTGGCGCGGGGTTTTCCGGTGCTCTGGTGGGACAACGTCGGCTTCGCGCTGATCTTGGGGGAGGAGGACGGCGGCTATCTGGTCTCCGGTCTGCCGTCCCAGGTCGTTCATCCGTTTTGGCTCACCGTGCCGGAGACCGCCGGGCTGGCGGCCCGCCTGCGCGATCCGCGCTCGCGTCAGCCCCAGTCGGTCTTCCGCGTGGAGCGCGACGACCTGACCTCGGCGGTCGAGCCCGAGGCGCTGCTTGTCTACGTGCACGGCGTGGGTCGGTTCGACCCGGAGCGGGCGCGTGCGCGCAGCATCGCCCTGGCCTGCGCCGAGCTGGGCGGCCGCGTTGCCTACCCGCGGCTGCGAGGGGACCTCGGGCGCGAATACGAGCCGCAGTTCGGCACGGAGGCCCTGACCCGCTGGCGCGAGGAGCTGAAGGACGGCCGCGTCCACCCCTTCGGCATGATCCAGGCGCTGCAGTCACTGGGCGAAGCGCGGCGGCTGGGTGCCGAGTATCTTGGCCGGCTGGCCGACCGCGCGGAGCCGGACCGGGAGCCGGCCCTCAGGCAGGCGGCGCACTTTTTCAAGCAGATCGGCGACTACCTGCGGCCGCTGCTGCGGGTCTTCGACATGCCGCTCGATCCTGACTCGCAGATGACTCGCGCGCGCTGGGAGTCCGGCCGCGAGGCGCTCTACCAGATGCAGCAGACCGAGGGCACCGCCGCCCGCCTGCTGGCCAGCCTGGCTTCCGGCTCGCCGGACGAGGAGCAGGTGGTGGGGGGCTGAGCCGCCGGGCTCAGGCTACAATGAACCGCAGCTGCCGCCGCCACGTCCAACTGGCGCGCGTGCAATCCTGCTAGGCAGCCAAAGGAGCTGGTTATGGTGACATTCTTCAGGCGCATTCGATTCCAGCTGCTGATCGCGGTGGCTTTCGTGCTGGGCTTCGGTTTCGCCGGCGCGCTCAGGCCCCTGCCGGCGACCGCCGGTATTGATCTCGGCGACATCCTGGAAGGCGCCGTCAAGATCGGCGGCGTCAAACTGGCGATCGACGAGTTCGGCGATGAACTCAACGACCTGATCAACAAGCTGCTGGACAACAATGATGCCAGCGTCGATGCCGCCACCAAGGTGGTGCCGATCATCTCGCTGATCGGCAACAAGCACATCGGCGCCGCGCAGGTGGTCGGGCCCGAGGACGCCGTGGAGAAGGTCGGCGCGGTCGTGCAGCTGGAAACCAGCTTCATGGACAAGCTGTTCCGCGTGCGCGCGATGGTGCCGATCGAGGGCGAAGATCCCGCCAAGCTGCACCGCGTCAAGGGCGTGGCAGTCAGCGCGATGATCGACATCAAGCTCTAGTCTGCGCGCGTCGCCAGGGCTTGACCGCTGATCTGGTGGGAACTGGGCCGGTCGCGAAGCCGCATCCGAATGCAAGGGGCGGAGGCTACCCCATGTGGGAACTCACCTCCGCCGATGCTTTGGGGAATCGCACCTTATAGTACCCAGGCGGTCCGCGCACTTAATCTGCCCTTGCCGAGATTGAACTGAGTCTCGCTTATCAACTCCGGCGCAAGCGTCGGGCCTGGGATTATCACGGCGCACTCGATGAGCCGGGCCCGCGATCACCCGACCTGCAGCTGGCCGGCCAGGCGCGCGAGCGTCGCGATGGCGGACAGCGCCGCCAGGTAGCTGGTCCGCGGGTTCTCGGGGAATGGCAGGTTGCGCGAGGTGAACTCCACCTCGCCGGCCGGGCCTCGCGCGTAGACGTGGTGCGTGTTGCGCTCGACGGCCGGGTCCGCGATCAGCCTTACCTGCGTGCGCTCTGGCCCCAGGCCGGCGAAGCTGAGCGCGATCGCGACGTTGACATTCTTGGGGTAGTCACGGATCACGTCGGCGGCGCTGCCCTCGAACACGATCGTCTCTGTGGCGACCTCGAGGCCCAGGCTGGCGGGCGGCTTGCGCGTGGTTAGGCGCACCTCGTCGAGGCCGGCCACTGCCATTGCCTGGACCGCGTCCAGGCCGCCCAGCGCGCCGGAGGGTACGTGAATCACGGGCCCGGCTGCCGCGCGGTCTTTGACGTCCAGCAGGCCGCCAACCGACATCACCAGTACGTGACGGGGGCGGCCCAAAGCGGCCCCGGTCTGGCGCGCGGCGTCGATGACGGGCGGGACGGCACTGCCCGCGGCGCATTCGACCAGCACATCGGCGGCCGCAGCGGTGTCGGCCAGACCCAGGACGCGGGCCTCCGTCGCGTAGTCCTTGACCAGCCGTTGCGCGGCTTCCTGATCGACGTCGCACACGCCGGCGAGTTCGTAGGGGAGGGTGCCCTCGGCGACGGCCTGGGCGATGCGGCGACCGATGCACCCGGCGCCGACGATAGCGAGCGTTCGAAGATCACTCATGCTGAATTCACCACCTTGGGGCTGACCACTGACCTCGTGCCGCCGGGCAGCGTGCCCCGGCTCTTGCCAGCCACCTGACGGGAGAGTGCGTCTACTTCAGCCAGCCGGAGTCGTCTGCTGCTTCCTGGTCGGTGGCCGCATCCGCCGATTCGGCGGGTGCGCCATCCGCGACGCCGATGCGTGTGACCTCCTTGGCCATGACGAAGATCATCATCGTCCTGCCCTGCAGCGCCGGCTCGTTGGCCATCTCCTCGGCAATCTGCTTGCCGACGAACGGCAGTTTCTCCAGCTCCATCAGGTCCCAGACCATGCACTGCCCGTAGGCGCGCACTCGATCGCCGACGCCACCGACGGGAGCCTGCTTGGTGATGTCCAGGACCATCACGCTGTTCTCCAGAATGTAAGGAGTCGCGTCCTCCGCATTGAAGGCGCCCTGCATGTCAGCCATGGGGCCGCTCTGGGAGGTGATGACGCCCTCGATCGCCAGCCACTTGCCCTTGTAGACGGTCGGGTTGGCGGCCAGGGCCTCGGCGTCCGTTTCCATCGCCTCCGCCTTGATGGTCGCGATGTCGGTGGCCTCTACGGTCTCGGCCACCTGCACCATCTGCATACCGATGTTGAGGAACGGCTGGGCGAACCGATAGCCGCAGTAGCCGACGACGCCGCCGATGATCAGCAGCACGAGGCACGTGATTCCGCAACAGGCCAGCCAGTTGAAGCCCTTGCCCTGCGGCGGCGGCGGCACATACCCCCCGGGTGGCTGGGTGGGTGGCTGATAGGGCTGCTGGGCGGGGGGCGCTCCCGTATCGGCCGGCACCTGGGGCGGTTGCTGCTGGTCGCTGTCCATGAGTGTCCTCCAATCCAGTTGTCGAAACGCTCGGTCAAGCGGCTGCCGAACGTGAACCGCCTGCGCGCGTCACCGGCGCACAGGCGGCTGTTGGCTCTTCACAGGCAACCTGCGGTGGTCGGCCGCACCGCTAGGCGCTACCCTCTTCGGGTTCCTCGGTTTCGTTCTCCGCAGCCTCGTCCTCGGCCGGTTCCTCATCAGGCATCGTCTCATCGGCAGCCGGCTCCTCGGCCATCTCGTCGGTTGCTTCCTCGGTAGTCAGCTCGCCCGGCATCGGCTCCGCGCCCTCTTCCGTCGGCAGCGCCGTGACCTCGACGTCCTTGGCGATCAGGAACACGACGGTCTCGGACATACCTTCCACGTCGCCGAATTCCGTCCTGAGATTCTCGCCGACTACCGGCAGCTCCCAGATGTCGCTGATTCTCAGGACGAACAGCTTGCCGTAGGCCATGATCGTGGTGCCTTCGGCGACGTCCGGACCCTCACCACTGATGTCCACGACAACCACGGAGTCGTCGATCACGTAGCCCTTGTAGCTCTCGTCGTCACGGTAGATATTGAGCGCCATGTTCTGCTCAACACCGATCGACTCCTCCTTGCTGACCATGCCGTCCGTCATAACGTAGCGGTCGTCAAACCCGGTCGGATCCTTGCCCAGCTGCTCCGCTGGTACGTAGGCCGCTTCGTTCTCAATCTGGGACCGCGTCATGTCCATCATCTCGGCGATGGCGGGCTCCAGGCGCATTGCCGACTGCACGATTGGGTTTTCCTTGGCCTTGTTCCAGATAGTAATCGCGTAGATCACGATAAACACCAGGATGACCAAGGCTACAATGCCGAAGATACTAAGCCAGTTAATGCCCTTGGGACTATCTTCGATCTGCGGGGTGGTGTCCATACGTCTTCCTCCTGCCAGATTGCCACAATTATAGACGATTCCACTGTCAAGGCCACGCGTTCGGCGCTTTCGCGCCTGTCCGCTACACTAATGAGGATCACACCGGGCGGGAGGAGTGGTATGGGAGTCCAACCTGCGAGCGGGCCCCAGGCGGCATTGGGCATGGCTGTTCGCTGGGGGCTGCTGGTGTTGGCAGTCGGCGCGGCGCTGGCTTATCTGCTGCTCAGCAGCGCTGTGGCCGGCGCGGCGCGCAGCGGGCTGTATGACAGCCAACTCGGCGGCCAGCAGGCGCTGGTGGTGGCGATGTGCTCACACCTGGACGCCGATGTCCGCAGCGGAGAGGATGCGCTGACCGCATTCGATCGCTTGGCATCGTTTATGACGCTGCAGCTCGGTTCGGCCGGCGGGGGCCTCAGCTTGGTTGATCCTGAGGGCTCCGTCGTCGCGCAGCAGGGCGCCGGAGAGATCGCCGCCGCCGGCGAGTTGACCGGGCTGGTCGTCAGAGATCCGCGTTCCGGCGCTGCATTCAGCTTCGATGAGTACCTCTCGCTGCATCGCAAGCTGCAGCAGCCTCCGGCCGGTTTGCTCTACTCCGCGGCCGGCACGCCCCAGCGGCAGAGCATCGCAACCGCCCGCGTCCCGGCCAACGGGTGGTCGCTGGTGGTGCACCAGGGCACGCGTCCGATCGAGGAGGTGCTGAGCACGGTGCGTCTTTACCTGCTGGTCTCTTTCCTCTGCCTGGCGATCCTGGTACTGCTGTTCGTACTGCGCATCTATCACTCGCTGGCTGTCGTGTTCAATACCGCCGTGCGGTCGTCGGAGGCGCTGACGGTGGCATCGACTACCTTCCAGGAAAGCCTGGGTGTGATGCGGGCGCCACTGCACAACATCCAGGGACTGGCGGACCTGCTCTGTCTGGCGGCCGACAGCGTGGAGCGCGAACGCTACGCCGAAGAGATCAAGACCGAGGTCCGCAAGCTCATCGAGATGTTCAAGAAAGCGGAGATCTAGTCGCCCGCCGGCGGCGGTGGGGCCTGGCTGACAATCCGGTTCTTCTTCATCCGCACCTCGTTGCCGGCCTCGTTGAAGGCCACGCCGTCCATCAGCGACTGAATCAGCAGCAGGCCGCGACCGCTGCTGCGGAACAGCTCCTCCGGGTCAGTGCTCTGCGTCCGAGCTTGGTGGTCGAAGCCGGGTCCCTCGTCGCGGATCGCCACGGACATCTCCTCCTCGGAGATCACCAGGTTGACGCGGATCTTCTTGTCGCGGTTCTGCGGATCCTCCATGCACCCCAGCAGGAAGTCACGCCACTCCTGCTGGCCGTGCTCCAGGTACTTGGTCTTGGTGTCGCCGCTGATGCCGAGATTGCCATGCTCGAACGCGTTGGTCAGCGCCTCGTAGAGGCAGACCTTGACGTCGTGCAGATCCTCATCGCTGACCAGCCAGCGCGCCCTGAGGTGGGAGAAGATGTAGTTGATCACGGTGTTGAGCAGGTCGAACTCGTTGGGGACCTCGAGATTGATATCCTCGTGGGCGATGTACTTGATAATCTCGCGTTGGTCGGCCTCTTCCGCCATCTTGCGGAAGGTCTTGTCGATGGTCTCCAGCACCTCATTGATGTCGAAGGGCTTCTTGATGAAGTCCTCTGCGCCAAGGTGGATCGCCTCGATCGCGTCGTCCAGCGTTCCGTAGCCGGTGATGATGATCACCGGAATGCCGGGCTCGATCGCCTTGAGATTGCGCAATAGCTCGATCCCGTTCATCTCCTTCATCAGCAGGTCGGAGATGACCAGGTCCACCGGCTGCTCCTTGAACATGTCCAGCGCCACAACGCCGTCATCCGCGGTGAAAACCCGATAGGCCGTGGTCTGCTCCAGCTTGCGGCGCAGCACGTTGCGGATGATCTCTTCGTCGTCAACAATGAGGATTGACTTGGCCATAGCGCTGCTGCTCGTTGGACTCGTATTATACCTTTGCGTTGAGTCTGCCGCTGCTCCCACGAGACGTGCCGAGCCGTTATACTCAAGTATGGTGCCCGGCGGCGATGAACTCTGGCTGACGGTTTTCGGTGGGCTGATCGTGTTGGCGATCATTGCCTTCCTGCGCATTCAGTCCTACATGGAGGATCCCCGCCGCGCGGAGTTCAACGAGTGGTGGTTTGCCCGCTTCGAGGAGCGGCAGCGCCGACGCTACCACGACCGGCGGCTCCGGTGGCGCATCCACGTGCTCGACGGGGCGTTTCGGGTGCGGGACGGGCGGCGGATGGCGCGCTGAACCTCCGGGCGTGCCGCGGAGTCTGATATGTGCGGCCAACCGCTATACTGGGGGTGCCATGTACACGCTGGAGTTTCTGATCGATCCGCAGGCACAGGCCAGTCTGGAACTGGTGTGGTGGGCGCTGGCGCTGGGCGCCGCCCTGCTCGTGTTCATCAATATCCAGGTCTACTACGCTAATCCGCGGCGTCGAGATTTGGAGCGCAGCTGGGCCCAGGCGTTCGAGGCGGCTCAGCTGCAGCGCTACGCCGACAGCGACATCGAGTGGCGGGCCAAAGACCTGAACCTGCATTTCGGCCACCAGCTGACGGGCCGGAATACTCTCGACGAGTGGTTCGATTCCAAGATGTCGGTGTTCTGAGCTAGCCGCCCAGTCCGGCGAAGCCCTGAAAGGCCATCGCGACGATGCCCGCGATGACCAGGGCGATCGGCACACCCTCCATTGCCTTGGGCACCTCCATCAGTTCCATCCTCTCGCGGATGCCGGCGAAGATCACAATCGCCAGGATGAAGCCGATCGCCGAGCCGAAGGCGAACAGCAGCGCGACCGGGTAGTTGTATTCGTTCTGGATCGCCAGCAGCGCCACGCCCAGGATTGCGCAGTTGGTGGTGATCAGCGGCAGGTAGATTCCCAGCGCGTCGAACAGGCCCTTGGCCACCTTGCGCAGCACGATCTCGACCAGCTGGACCAGTGAGGCGATCACCAGAATGAAGGCCAGCGTACGCAGATAGCCCAGGTCGAGCGGGACGAGCACCAGATGGTAGATCGGCCAGGTCACGGCGACGGCCAGCGTCATCACGAAGGTGACTGCGAAGCCCATGCCCAGGGCGGTGTCCAGCTTCTTGGAGACACCCAGGTAGGGGCAGATCCCCAGGAACTGCTGGAAGATGACGTTGTTGACCAGGATCGCTCCCAGTACCAGCATCAGGATCTCTGCTACGCCCATTACGCCGCACCTCCCTTGGCCAGCCGCGCCTCACGCTCGCGCGACTTTCTCAGCTCCTCTTGTCGCTGGGTGATTGCGTTCATGCCGGCGATCAGCAGCCCCAGCGTGATGAACGCTCCCGGTGGCAGGATCATGATGATCCAGGGGTGGGCGGTGAAGGGCGGGACCGGAAACCCCAGCCAGGTGCCGTTGCCCAGAATCTCACGGACGGTGCCGACGGCCACGAGCGCGAAGGTGAAGCCGATTCCCATCCCCAGCGCGTCGATCATCGACATGAAGATGCCGTTCTTCGAGGCGAAGGCCTCGGCGCGTCCCAGGATGATGCAGTTGACCACGATCAGCGGCACGAAGACCCCCAGGCTCTTGCTAAGCTCGAAGAAGAAGCCTTGCAGCACCAGGTCGACGATGGTGACGAAGGCCGCGATCACCACGATGAAGCACGGGATGCGCATCCGCGGCGGGATGATCTTGCGCAGCAGGCTGACCACGATGTTGCTGCACAGCAGCACGAAGGTCGCCGCCGCCCCCATCCCCAGTCCGTTCTCGACGCTGGTGGTGACCGCCAGCACCGGGCAGAGCCCCAGCAGCAGCCTGAGGACCGGGTTGTCCTTCCATATTCCCTTCATGAACTCAGCGGAGACGCTGCTAGTTGCCACTTCCCACCTCCTCGGCGGCAGGTGCCTCTGCCGCGTCCGGCTCCATGGTTTCCTCCGCGACCGCCAACTCCTCTTCGGCCGCCATGGTTGGGGCTGCCTCGGTCGCACCCGGCTGCTCAGCGGTGTCCGTGGGCCGTGACGCGAACTCCTTGATGCCGCCGGCGGACTCGAACGCCCCGATACCCTGGCTCAGCGCGCTGCAGACGGCGCGGCTGGTGATCGTCGCGCCGGTAACCGCGTCGATCTCGCCGCCGTCCTTGGCGACCATGAAGCTGTAGTCAAGCGGCTTGCCGTCGAACTGGTCGATATAGGGCGACTCGGCCGCCTTGCTGCCGAGGCCCGGCGTTTCGGCGCTTTCCAGCACGCGCACGCGCTCAATCGTGCCGTCGGGCGCGATGCCGAAGACGATCGAGAAGTAGCCGGAGTAGCCAGTCTTGACCGCGCTGGTCATCCCGAAGCCCGAGGCCGCGCCCTCGTGCTCGCCGACGTACAGCCTGACGTCCTCGCTCAGTTCCTGCTCAGTCGCCAGGATGTCGTTGCCGAAGGCCGGCATCACCTGGGTCAGCTTGTCCTGCTTGTCCTTGCGCTTGGCCTCGGCGATCGGCTCCTCCGTGACGGCGTAGACCATCGCCAGCAGCAGCCCCATCACGGCGGCGATCAGGACGGGCGGCAGCATGATCAGCGGGCTGATTGTGGCGGCTCCGCTGCTCTGCGCCAGCGCCTCGCCGATCTGCTCGCGCGCCTCGCTGATCTCCTCGTGCTCCGGTGGCTGCACGCTTCTCTGCTGCTCTTGCTCAGGCACTGGCCTCACCTCGCAGTACTGTCTCCGCGCCGAACTTGCGCGGCTTGGTATAGCGGTCGATCAGCGGCGTCAGGCCGTTCATGATCAGGATCGCGAAGCTGACGCCCTCGGGGAACGATCCGAACAGGCGGATCAGCGCCGTGATCAGCCCGCAGCCGATGCCGAAGATGATCATGCCCTTGGCGCTGACCGGACTGGTCACCATGTCTGTCGCCATGAAGAATGCGCCGAGGATCAGGCCGGCGCTGAGTACGTGCAGGATGGGATTGGCGTAGTAGTTGGGATTGACCAGCCACATGATGCCGGTCAGCACGAACACGGTGACAACATACGTGACCGGCACGTGCCAGCTGATGTAGCCGCGCCAGAACAGCAGTCCCGCGCCGATCAGCAGCAGCAGCGCGCTGGTTTCGCCCAGACTGCCGCCGGTGTTGCCGATCAGCATCGACCACAGCGAGGTCCCGCTCTGGGCCATCCAGTCCAGGAACGCCTGCAGGCCATCGCTCTTGATCATGCCCAGCGGGGTGGCGCCGGTCACCGCGTCGAGATTGTCCGCGGCGAGGCTGGGCAGGTCCATGAACTGCGCACCGCTTCTCGGGTAAAGCCACGTGGTCATCTCCGCCGGGAACGCCAGGAGCAGGAACACCCGAGCTACCAGCGCCGGGTTGAAGATGTTCTGGCCCAGCCCGCCGAACAGGTGCTTGCCGAGCAGCATCGCCACCAGCGCGCCGATCAGAACCAGCCACCACGGCGATGTGGCCGGCAGGTTCAGCGCCAGCAGCACTCCGGTCACCACCGCGCTGCCGTCCAGCGACATGCTCATCGCCTTGCGGGCATCGATGCGCAGCCTGAGTAGTACGTATTCGAAGACCACGCAGCCGATCGTCGCGCCGACGATCACCAGCAGCGCCCGCAGCCCGAAGAACCAGCAGGCGGCCAGCATCGCGGGCGCCAGCGACAGCACCACCGTCCACATTACGTGCGGCACCTGCTCGCTGCCCAGCGCGTGCGGGCTCGACCTCAGTACCGCCGATTCAACCTTCACGTCAGCCAATACAACCCCCTAACTCTTCGCCGCCTCGGCTTCCTGTTGTTTCTGCTTCGCCTGCGCGCGCCGGCGCATCCGGTTCAGTTCCCACTTCGCCAGCCTGATCCAGTGAACCAGGCGGCGGTTGCTGGGGCAGATGTAGGCGCAGGTGCCGCATTCGATGCAGTCCAGCGCGTCGGTGGCTTCCTCGAAGCGGCCACGCATCGCCAGGCCCATCAGCTCCGTCGGCACGAGACCCATCGGGCAGCCGGCCACGCAGCGCCCGCAGCGGATACAGGGATCTTCCTCGGGCAGCCGGACTTCATCCGGCGCGAGGAACAGGATGCCGCTGGTGGCCTTGGTGGTCGGCTCCGTGATGTCGCTGGTGGCACGGCCCATCATCGGCCCGCCCATCACCACCTCGGCGACGTCACCCTTCAGCCCGCCGCAGAAGTCGAGCAGCGTTTTGACGCTGGTGCCCATCGGCACCAGCACGTTCTGCGGACGGGCCACCGCGTGGCCCGAGACGGTCACCAGCCGCCGCATCAGCGGACGGTCGTACTGCAGCGCCTCGTATACGGCCGCGGCGGTCGCGACGTTCTGCACCACGACGCCGACGCTGAAGGGCAGCTTGCCCGGCGGGACGCGGCGGCCGACCGCGGCTTCGATCAACTGCTTCTCCGAGCCCTGTGGATAGCGCGTTCTGCAGCGCAGGATCTCGATGCCGGGCAGTCCCTCGGCGGCCGCGCTCATCACCGCGAACGACTGCGGCTTGTTGTCCTCGATCCCGATGTAAGCGCGCTCGATGCCGGCCGACTTCATCAGCGCCCGCGTACCCTCCAGCACCTGCACGGGATGATTGCGCATCAGGCAGTCGTCGGCGGTCAGGTAGGGTTCGCACTCCGCGCCGTTGATGATCAGCACGTCGAGAGTGACGCCCGGCGGCGGGCTGAGCTTGACGTGCGTCGGAAACGCCGCGCCGCCCATGCCCACCAGTCCGGCATCCTTGATCTTGTCGATGATCTGTTTGGCCTCAAGGCCAGCCAGATCGAGCGGCGGCGGGTTGTGCTCATAGCCGACCACCGGCTCGGCGTCGTCGGCGGGCTTGATCACCACCGACGGGCTGTTGACCGGTCCGATGTGGACCTTGTCCTGCGAGCGCACCACGCCCTTGAGGGGCGTATGGATGTTGGCGGAGACGAACCCGCCGGCCTCGGCGATCAGCTGGCCGGCCTTCACCTCATCGCGGTTCTTGACCACCGCCTTGGCCGGGGCGCCGAGGTGCTGACTCAGTGCGATCACCAGCTGCTCGGGATTGGGCAGGACGCTGTAGGTACTGGGATCACACAGCTCCTTGTGCTCCGGCGGATGCGTGCCGCCGCGTCTGAAGGTCGCTCCCCTGCCACTCATCACTGCGCCTCCTCACCGGTCTGGCTACCGGCGATCTCCGCCGGATCGTGTTCGGCCGCCTTTGACGCCGGGTCGAGCGCGGCCAGTTTGGCCTTGAATCCCGCCTCGATCTTGGGCAGCCGCTTGGCGTATTCCGGATCATTCTCGGCCTTGGCCCGGGCATCGTCCAATGCCTGCTGGATCTTCTGCCGCTTGGCCTCCAGCTCCGGATCGACCGCCGGTGCCGCGCCCGGCGGCGGACCAAGCTCCTCCAGTTTCTTAAGGAAGCCCGCTTCGATCTTGGGTAGTTTCTTGGCGTACTCGGGATCGGCGGCCGCCTTGGCGCGGGCGTCGTCCAGTCCCTGCTGGAACTTGGCGCGCTTGGCGGCGGTCTCGGGGTCTTCACCGCCGGCCGCCAACTCCGCCTGCCGCTGCTTCTCGGCCTCGGCCTTCTCGCGGGCGCGCTCCGTCCACAGCGCCTCGGCGATGGTGTCGAAGCCCTGCTTCAGGTCCTCCTCGGTGACCATGAACTCCGCCAGATCACGGACCTTGATGAGGTGGCGCGGGCAGGCCACCACGCACTCGTAGCACTGCGTGCACTTCTCGTAGTTGATTTCCGCCAGGTTGTCATTGAACCAGATCGCGTCGCTGGGGCAGACCTTGACGCATTTCTGGCAGCCGATGCAGCCGATCTCGCAGACCTTGCTGACCACCTTGCCGCTGTCCAGGCTCTTGCAGGGGATGAACACCTGCCGCCCCTTGGGGATCATCACGATCAGCTCGCGCGGGCAGGCCTCCACGCACTTGCCGCAGGCCACGCAGTTCTCGGGGATGATCCGCGCGACGTGGTTGTAGATCTCGATCGCGTCGAACGCGCAGGCTTCGACACAGGTTCCCATCCCGATGCAGCCGTAGGAGCAGACGCGGTCGACCTGGCCCACCAGATGGGCGGCCCGGCAGTCGTTGATGCCTTGATACAGGCCGTTGAAGCTGGCGCTGCTCTGCAGGCCCTCGCACATCACGTGCGCGACAACCGGTTCCGCATCCGCCAGCTGTTTTCCCAGCAGCCGCGCGATCTCGGCCATCGCGTCCTGGCTGCAGACCGGACAGGTGCCGTCCTCGCCGGCTACCAGGGCCTCGGCGAAGGCCTTGCAGCCCGCCTTGCCACAGCCACCGCAGTTGGCGCCGGGCAATAGCTCCTCGACCTGACCGATGCGCGGGTCCTCGTAGACGTAGAACTTCTTGGCCGCCAGGAGCAGTGCCAGAGAAAGGAGCAGCCCCAGGCCGCCCATCACGCCCGCCGGTATCAATACTTCGATCATAAGCTCACTCGATCTTGTCCAGATGTATCTCGAGTCCACCGTCCCTGGATGCCACCTTGTACAGGTGCACGAACGCCAGGCTGATTCCGATCCCCGCCGCGACGCCGATCAGGCTGCCGATGTTGCCGTCGATGCCCAGAAAGGCCTCGGCCACCGCGAAGCCGGCGAACGAACCCACCAGCACCAGGAGCGCCGGGATCAGGTAGAGCACAAATGACGCTCTTACCACCGCCGCCGCGAAGGTGGTGATCCGTACCCGGTCCCCGACGCTGAACCCGCTCGCTTGCACTTCCAGCTGCCGGCCACCGAGTTCCGCTACGTGGCAGGACTGCCGTGTCTGACAGGCGTCACAGGCGGTCGGAGTGGCGACCTCGACCACCACCACCGATTCCCGAACTGCCACAACGCGTCCCTCGCAGGAGGACTGGGCACGCTCGGCGCCCGCGCCGTCTGGCGCCTGGTCATCCGGATTCCGTCTGCTCATGGCTGCTCGGTCCAGTTCCATGCGCCTCATGTTGTCTCAGCGCACCGGCAGCGCGCACCGCAGGGACTGATCAGCTGAGACGGGAACCGGCGCCAGTAGAATACCACCACCCGCGCCGCCGTTCAAGGTATGTGCATATCCGAATGCGATCCGCGCTGGGCAGGCTTTGTCGCCGCTGGCGAGGACACGCTAAGGCGTTTGCCGACGGCTGTCGAGGAAGGTCTGCAGGATGGCGGCGGCGGCCTGAGCGTCCACGGCTGCCCGCGGGCGTTTGCCGCCCCTGTGGGCTTCGCGGTCCCGGGCCAGCGCCTCGGCTGTCGTGAAGCGTTCATCGACGAAATGCAGTTCGCAGCCGAGTTCAGCGGCGAGCGTGGTGCCCAGCTCGCGGGCGCGGACGGCGGCCTCGCCTTCGCCGCCGTGCTGGTCCAGTGGCAGGCCGACCACCAGGCCGGCCAGCTGGCGCTGGCCCAGCGCTGCCCGGAGGCGGGTGGCAAGTGTGTGACGCGGTTCGGTGGGTAGTACAGATAAAGGCAGGGCCAGCGTGGCGCTGGTATCGGCGACGGCCAGTCCGCAACGCACAATGCCGGGATCAAGACCGAGCCATTGAGTGTCTATCTCACTGGTGGGTGGTTTCAGGTTGCACATCGGTATGCTGGAGGATAATATTACACCGGTGGCCCCGAACCTTAGCGAGGTGGCAGTGGCAGCGAGGCTAATCAGTGCATGGCTGTTGGTGACGGCGCTGCTGGCTGCTGGCTGCGGTGGTGGCGGGGGGCACGTCGACCTCGCTGCCGATGGCCTTGGTGACGCTCTTCCCAGTGTTGATGAGCTTACGCGCGGCACTTCGGGGCTGATGCACGTCAGCGGTGAGGACTACGTCCGCCAGCACGGGGGCCAGGTGGAGAACACCGACCTGGTCCTGACCTACGTGCCGCCCGAACTGGTCGGTGGGGGCCCGACCGGACCGGGGCCGGAGACGCACCTGGCTTATGCGGTCTACGCAATCGACGGCGCCGCCGAACAGCCGCTGACCCTGGAAGTCAAGGTTGGTTACGACAACGAGGCTGTGTACTGGCTGGGCTTCGCGGACTGGCAGGGCCGGACGTGGAACTTCTCAGATGGCTATCATTACGGCTCCGTGCTGACGGGGATCGAGGATTTGCCTGGCGGCGCCGAGCGGTTTGTATCGCCCGAGGGCCGGGTCGCCCTGGCGGTGGTGCTGCTGGATGAGAACGTTCCCCTCAGGATTCACTTCGTCGAAGTCACCACAGCCACCGAGGTCCAGGACCTGACGGCCAGCACGGACCGCTGGGACGGTGTTCATCTGACCTGGGAAGGCGACGACAACGCCGACGGCTACCACCTGTACCGGCGCCCGACGATCATTCCGGATGATGCCTGGGAGCAGGTGACCGATGATCCGATCAGTGGGTTCGCCGAGGAGTACCTGGACACCACCGCCCTGGGGGGGCTCGAGTACGAGTACCGGCTTTCGGTCGGTTTCTGGCGACTGGTGCAGGGCCTGCCGCGCTGGTTCTGGAGCGAGGGGACAACGACGATCGGCAAGCGCCACCTGTCTCATCTGAACGTCGATCTCACGGCCTACTGGCCGGCAAACATGTACAAGTACCTGGCTTTCTTCCAGACGCCCACCGCTGCGCCGCAGACGATCAGCGCGCAGCAGACCACCAGCTATCCGCCGGGCGACGGGTGGATCGCCTACAGCGAGGCGACCGAGGGCTTTGGCGGTATCGAACTGGGTTCGCTCGAGCAGTTCGGCAGCCCGTTCACGCTCTACCAGGAAGAGGATCTCGACAACCAGACTCTGTGCATGCTGTACAGCAACAGCGCGGGTCTGTTCAGCCATGTGGCGACGATCACGCCCGAGGGCGAAGCGGCCTGGGAGACACCGGTCACCGTCCGTGAGGCCGGCCCGCACCTGCTGGGCGTCATCCGCATGCCGCGCCGGATCGGTGCCGTCACCTGGAATCAGACTCTCGGCCGCATCGAACTGGTCGACAGCATCGACATGATGGGGCGCGACTGGTATCCGTTCGATCCCGACGGCATCGCCTGGCACGTGGTGGGTGAACGGGTCCCGGATGGCAATCTGGATCTGCGCTACTTCGGTGGTGGCGAGCGGATCACCTATCGCGAGCGCGACACCGGTGAGATTGTCTGCTACGAACGTGAAGGAACGTGGAAGGACATCTCCCCGGGCATCGTCTGCGGACCGGGTCCGACCAGCCGGGTCGTTATCAACGGCTTCGGTCTGCCCGGCTACGCCATCATCTACCTGACGCCGGACGGCAAGCGGATCAAGATGCTGCGTCAGAACAACACCGGAGACTGGCTGACCTTCGAGATCGTGGACCTGGTGATCGCCAAGGGGGAGTCGACGATCAGCGAGTTCGCATTGCTGACCAGCGATGAAGTGTCCTGGCAGAACTACCTGGCCTACGTGCTGGACGGCGAGCTCTACGTGCGCTACACGGAGTACGCCTCCTTCGCCAGTTTCGACAATCCGGCGCTGGTGGACGATGCCCCCGGGATACATGATCTTCGGGTCATCAGGCTCGGCTCAGGTGAGAACTGGACCAGTCTGAAGTTCGTCACCTACCTCAGCGACGGACCGGGTGGCCAGCAGCGCCTCAACTTCCGGGACATGGACATCGCCCGCCTGCCGCAGTAGTGTCGCCGGCAGCGGGTTTTCACGATCTGCCGATCCGCTTTCTCACACGTGAACCGTGAAGCGTTCGCCCTTGCGCAGGTCGAGGCAAAATGCGCTCAGCAGCCGCGCGATCTTCTCAAGATCCTTGAGATCGACGGTCTCGACCGGGCTGTGCATATAGCGCTGGGCCAGGCTGACCACCGCCGTGGGGATGCCGGCGCGCGTGCGGAAGATGCTGTCGCCGTCGGTGCCCGTCCAGCCGGGCGCGGCCTCGTGCTGCAGATTGATCCTGAGGCGCCGCGCCAGCCTGGTCAGGCGCTCGACCACCACCGGGTGGCAGGCGCTGCCGTGGGCCAGCACCGGGCCCTGGCCGATCTTGTGCTCGCCCCACTTCTTCTTGTCGCTGTGGGGATGGTCCACGCTCTGGGTAACGTCGACGGCCAGCGCCACGTGCGGATCGATGCGGAAGGAGCCCATGCGGGCTCCGTGGCCGCCGATCTCCTCCTGGACGGTGGCCAGCGCCACCACCTTGGCCTTGAGCTTGTCGCGTTTGGCCGCGCAGCGGCGCAGACCCTCGGCGGCGGCCCAGATGCCGATCTTGTTGTCCAGGCCGCGGCTGGCCAGCAGCTCGTTCTGCAACTCCAGCGGTCCGTAGTCGAGGATCATCGGATCGCCGACGCGCACGTGCTGCTCGGCTTCCTTCTTGTTCCTGGCGCCGATATCAACATAGATGTGCTCGCCGAACTTATAGCGCGCGATCTCGGTGCCGCCCGTCGCCGGATGCTGCAGGTGCGGGGGCTGCGCGCCGATCACGCCCGCAAGCGGCCCGTCCTTGGTGAAGATCTTGACACGCATGCTGGGCAGGATCTTGGCGTCGTAGCCACCCAGGCTGGCGACCCACAGGAAGCCCTCGTCGTCGATGTAGGTCACCATCAATCCGATCTCGTCGGCGTGGCCGGTCAGCAGAGCCGTGGGATCGCCGTCCGGGTTGAGTACGGCGAAGCCGTTGCCGTAGCTGTCGGTGAAAACCTCGTCGGCATATGGCTTCAGGTAGTCGCACCAGGCCTTGACCGCCGGGCCCTCAAAGCCGGTCGGCGCGGGGCGCTCGATCAGGTCGAGCAGGAACTGCTTGGCGTCCTTGTCCATGGCGGGCTATTGTAGCGCCTGCGGGGCATGTCCGGGCTTGTCTGCAACGGCCTCGCCAAACTCCGCCGGCGGTCGCCTGCCGGCGTGCCACAGCACTGCGCCGGCTGCCGCCATCAGCACGATCACCACGACGCGGTAGGCATCGGGTTTCTCCGGAGCGGTGTTGGCGACGAACCAGAGCAGGAAGATGCACACGACGTACATGGTGCAGGTGCCCATGTGCCACATGAAGCCCTCTTTGCGGCGCAGCAGCACCAGCCACTGGACGAGCATCGCCAGCAGCACTGCCAGTGCCAGCCAGGAGCCCAGGACGGGTCCGTAGTACGTCCAGTTGCGGCTGATCAGGAAGTAGGTCCCCGGCAGCAGGTGCGGAACGAGGTTCAGCACCTCAAAGGCCGCGAGCGGGAGGATCAGCAGCCCCAGCGTCCAGCCCAGGGACTGCCGGATGACGTTCGAGCGTACGGCGGCATAGATGGCTGAGGGCGGGTAGGCGACGAGCAACTCAGGTGGCACCGTCAGGTGCAGCGAATGGTGGATCGCGGCGGCGGCGGCGCCAAAGACCGCCAGCAGGGCGCTGAACGGCTGCGAGATGAGCGCGGGCTCGAGGAAGCCTCCGGGCGAGCCGTACCACGGCCGGGGTGGCCCGCCTCAACCCCCGCCGGGGCAGCCGATGCCGAAGGCGCTGAGCACGTTCCAGCCGGTGGCGACGGCCAGCAGCAGCACCGGCAGCCAGACCGCGGCGATCAGCAGCAGCGCCGGCCAGCGGTAGCGCCGCCACCAGTCGTGCTGCCTGGCCGCCAGCTGGCGCCGCAGTGGCGCAAGCCCGCTGTCAGCCCGCCGTCGCACAGTTGGGATTGTACCCCCATCTCAGGAGCCGCCGCGCCACTGCTACTGCTCCCAGCTCAGCGTGGTGTAGTCGAAGGTCTCGATCTCGTCGACCAGCTGCTGGATCCTGCCGCCAAACGCCTGCTGCTCGAGCAGGGTGTCATCATGCAGCTTCTCGAGGTAGATCAGTGAGAAGCTGCCGCTGCCGGTCAGCAGACTCTCCGCGTACAGTGGCCAGTACTGGCGGGGGGGCAGCTGGCCCGCCAGATACAGCGTGGACGGGCTGCCGATAGCTCTGAGCTTGGCTCGCAGCCGGTCCTTCTTTGCCTCCAACTCGTCCAACGCCTTGCGCGCCTCCACGCTGAGAGGCTCGGGCCACTGATCTTTGACAGCCTGAAGTGGCAGGACGATCAGCACGCAGCCGAGCAGGGCCTGGATCAGGGTGGTTCCTTCTGCGCTGCCAAAACGGCATCCAAACGTGTGGAGTTCGTCCAGAGCGGCCAGGTCCTGGCGTTCAATCGCCTCGGCGATCAGCAGCTTGGCTGTGTCCTTGACCATGATGAAGTCGGGGAGCGCCAGCATGAGGGAATGCTCGCACAATCTGCCGCTGACGAGCTTGTCGTTCAGTGGCCGGCCGGCGCGCATGCCGCCCCATAGTTCGTCGAAGGGGAATCCGGTCAAGGACGTGTTGCGAGGCGCTGCATTGCCCTGACGAAGCTTGTCCACGGCGGCATCGTAGTTACCGCGCTCGGTCTCATACATCGCTGCGTAGTAGTAAGGCAGTGCTTCGTCCGGCGCAGCGGCGAACAGCTCGGAGAGCAGCAGCTTGTACTCGGTGCCGCGGTACTGGTCCACTGCCGCTCGGCGCGCCTGCAGGTACGGTGCCTTGGTCTCGTCGCGATGTTGCGGTGGAGTGACCGCCACATACTGATTCGTCGCCTCTCGCCAGGCCCGGTCGCAGGCGCGCAGCAGTCGCAGCAGCACTGCACCGTCGACCGCGCCGCGGCGCCGCGCCTCTTCCAGGTAGCGGGCACGTGGATCGAGATCGACTTCCGCCCACTCGCTGGAATAGCCTTCCGTCGAGCACCTCGCGAAGTGGTAGCAGAGCATCCAGTAGCGTGGATCGTCCCCGAATTCCACCTCCCATTCGGCGAGCACGCCCTCACAGATACCTCGGGCATCCGTGGGCATGCCCCACGGGGACAGCGCTGGATCACTCTTGCTGGCGGCGATCGTGCCAAGGAGCCTGTCCAGCAAAGGATCGCCGGTGGAGGCGCTCGGCGGAACAGCCGTATAGACCGTCACCAGCAGCGCGCACCAGGCGAGGACGGGCGCCACGATCAGCGCCAACCAGACGCCGCGCCCCTCCGCCAGCCAGGGCTGCCTTGCAGCTGCATGGGCGTCGGGGCTGCCGCTATCCCGCTCCCGGCTGCTGTGCTGAGTGTCCGCCACTACTCCCCCTTCAGCCCCCACTTGCGGCGGCGGATGGCGTCGCGGGCGAACTCGGCGCAGCCCCAGAGCAGGATCAGCTGCATTGCCAGCAGGATGCCCATCTGCCACCAGCTGCCTGTGATTTCGGGATCGGCATGGTGGCTGAAGGACGCCAGCGAGGTTGCCTCCGCGGGCATCGGCGCGATGACAGCAAGGCACTGCAGCACCCAGGCAAAACCTACGGTGATCGGCTCCATCCAGAACAGCAGGTCATCACCGAGCGCGAAGGCTCCGAAGACCAGCATGGCGATGGCGGCCAGCACCAGCGGGAACGCCCAGGCCAGGGCTGCGCGCATCCAGTCCAGCCGCCGCGCCAGATAGAGCAGCAGCCCGACGGTCAGCACCGTCAGCGTGCCGTACATGACGGCGGCCATCGCGTCGAACTCCTCGCCCTGCATGCCGCGGGAGGCGAATACGGCGTAGAACACGCCGCCCAGCAGCGCCAGCTGCATCAGCAGCTGCAGCGCCGCCCCGACGCTGGGCATCATGCCGGCCCGCGGCACCAGCCCCACGCTCACCATCAGATAGGTCAGGGCCAGCACCGCCAGCGCCCCGCCCAGCACCACGTAGGCCAGCACCAGCAGTGCGGAGCCGAGCGTGTCCAGCGCGCCGCCCAGCGATGCTGGCAGTCCGGTGCGCAGCACATTTGCACTGACGCGCAGCACGCTGAGCAGCAGCAGTGGCGGCAGTGCCAGTCGCAGGCTGTGCAGGCCGAGCCCGACCAGCGTCTCCTGCTCGCTGAGCGCCGAGACCGCCAGCATGTCGTCGAGCGTCTGTCTGAGCTGCTGGCGCGGCTGCTTCTCCAGAAAACCCAGCGCCAGCTGCGCGATGGTGTAGAAGCGACCCAGCAGCCAGGCCCCGGCGAAGATGGTCGCGCCGACCACCAGCAGCCCAGTGCCCGTCCGGACCGCCATGTGGGCATAGCCCGGGCCGTTCTCCGGCGCCAGCACCTCAAGCGTGAACAGAACCAACCGGATGGTCAGGCCGAGCGAGATCAGGGCCAGCAGGATCAGCAGGCCCAGGTTGCGCTTCCACCAGGCCACCGTGCTCAGCCGGTGCCGCTCGGCGCGCAGCCAGTAAGCGGCCAGCGGGTTGTGGCGGATGGAGAGCCACGCTTGAGCCCAGCTGCCGCCGATATCGAGCAGGTGACGTGAAATCGCACTCATCCCACCGGATTATACCGGCGGCTGTGCATGCGAAACGGACCTGAACGGCGAGCAGCCGCTGTCACTCTTCCACCTTGAACACGTCGCCCACCGGGGCATAGCGGCCGCCGCCCATACGCGCCAGCGCCTTGAAGCGGTGCGGGTCGACGCAGCCGTGGTCGTCCAGCAGCGTGTCCTGGATGTGAAACAGCCTGATCTCGGCCAGCAGCAGCGTGGAGCCCTGCTCGCCGAGTGATATCAGCTGGTGCGTCGTGCACTCCATGCACACCTTCGCCTCGGCGATCCGCGGCGCGCTGACCGTCTCTCCGGGCAGCGGCGTGAGTCCCGCCGCCTCGAACTCGCTCTGGCCGTAGGGCAGGTCCTGGCCGCAGGCGTCCACCTGTGCGACCTGGTCCAGCGAGGGCACGCTGACGGTCAGCTCGCCCGTGCGCTCGATGTTGCGCAGGCTGTCCTTGCGGCCCTTCTCATCGTGCGGGCCGAAACCGATCCCGATGATCGGCGGGGTGCTGGACAGCCCGTTGAAGTAGCTGAACGGCGCCAGGTTGAAGCCGCCGTCCTCATTGACGGTGCCGACCCAGGCGATCGGGCGCGGGATGATCGCGCTGATCATCAGGTAGTAGCGGCGGCCGGGACTTAAGCTGGCGGGATCGAGGCGCATCGCGCTATCCTCCGTGGTATATAATCCGCTTTCGGCTATTGTCCCACGGGGAATTCTCTGATGGCTGATCAGGCGGCTTACCGGGCGCAGTCGGGGGGCTCAATCAGTGCAGCCGCCCTCGACGGCGCGCTCAGCCAGATCAACAAGATCGTCCACAACGTCGAGCGCGTGATCTACGGCAAGCGCGAGGCGGTCGAGCTGACGCTGGTGGGGCTGCTGGCCGACGGCCACGTGCTGCTGGAGGACGTGCCGGGAGTGGGCAAGACCATGCTGGCCCGCGCTTTGGCCCGCAGCATCGACGCCGACTTCCGCCGCATCCAGTTCACCCCGGACCTGCTGCCCGCCGACGTGACCGGCTCGACGACCTTCAACCAGCGGACCCAGGAGTTCGGGTTCCGCCGCGGACCGATCTTCGCCAACCTGGTGCTGGCCGACGAGATCAACCGTACCAGCCCGCGCACCCAGTCGGCGCTGCTGGAGGGGATGGAGGAGCGGCAGGTGACCGTCGACGGAGTGACCTACCCGCTGCCGCGGCCGTTCTACGTAGTCGCCACCCAGAACCCGATCGAGCACCAGGGTACCTACGACCTGCCCGAGGCCCAGCTGGACCGTTTTATGCTGCGCGTGGCGATCGGCTACCCTGACATGGAGCGCGAGATCGCGATTCTGGAGGCCCAGCGCGAGTCCCATCCGCTTCACGACCTGACGCCGGTCTGCAGCCCGGACGACATCGTGGGACTGCAGCTGACGGTGCGCCAGATCTTCGTCAAGGAATCGATGCGCCGCTACATCGCCGAACTCAGCACTGCCAGCCGCCAGCACCCCGACGTAATGGTCGGGATCAGTGTGCGCGGCAGCCAGCGGCTGATGCAGGCCGCCCAGGCGCTGGCGCTGGTCAACCATCGCGACTTCGTGATTCCCGACGACGTGCAGGCGCTGGCCAAGTCGTGCCTGGCCCACCGCCTGGTGCTCAAGGCCGAGGCCAAACTGGCCGGCGTGGATGAGGACGCCGTGCTGGCCAGCATCGTCCGCGATACGAGCGTACCGGTGCAGTAGGCCCGGCCTGGGTCCAAGCGGAACACGGGGGAGCCGCGCGGCGTCCAGAGCATAGCCTGCGGTTATCATTAACCAGCGCGTGTTCTCGAAGTTCACGATCAATTCGGTTGTCCTGCTGGCGTTGACGGTGTTCAGCGTCGCGGTTGCGGCGATCTACCGCAATCCGCTGGTGGTCTACACGGCGGTATTCCTGGTCGTGACCAACATCGCGCTGTTCACCTGGGCGCAGCTCAGTGTCGCCGGGCTGACCATCAGGCGGCGCCATCCGCGTTTCGGCGTGGCCACGCAGCCGACGGAGATTACGATCGAGCTGGTCAACGAGCGGCGCTCACCGCGCTACGGCACCCTTGGCTTCGACGTCCACGCCCAGCTGACCCCCGGCCAGGACTACACGCCGGTGGCGTTTCTCGATGCGCCACCCCAGCAGCCGGTACTGGCCGACTACACCCTGGTGCCGCAGCGCCGGGGGGTGTTCCGCATCGGTCCGTTCTACCTGTACGGCGGCGATCCGTTTGGCTTCTACAAGTGCTGGTCGCGGCGTGAGCAGTACAGCGACCTGACCGTGCTGCCCTGCCCGGTGGCGTTCAGTTTCCGGCGGCCGGCCAGTATCTCGCAGCTCAAGCAGGACGAAGTCGAGACGGTCCCGCTCAGCGGCGACAGCACGGAGTTTCTGGGCGTTCGCGACTACGTTGAGGGCGAGCCCCTCAAGCGCGTGCATTGGCGGACCAGCGCGCGCATCGGCCGCTTGATCAGTCGCCAGTACGAACTCAACGTCGCCGCCTCGCTCAGCGCGCTGGTGCTGGTTGATGAGCCGATGCTGACGGGTACACGCGTGGACAGCCCGCTGGAATACAGCCTGACGATGGTGGCCAGCCTGGGCTACGCCACGGTCAGCGAGAATTTCCACTTCAACTACCTGGCGGTGATGGGGGATCAGCACGATATCTGCGCGGGCACCGGCCGCGGCTTCTACGAGGAGCTCGCGGTGCGGCTGGCGAATCTCAACCAACTCGGTCCCGTCGACTGGGAGAGCCAGGGCCGCGTGGTGCTCAACTACCTGCCGGCGGGCTCCCACCTGATCGTGTTCACGGCGGACCTGGGCGGCAAGACGCGCGAGCGGCTGCGCCAGCTGGCGACCCGCTTTCGCGGCCTGACGGCGGTGACGTTCAACCTCGACAGCTTCAAGCACGCGCGGGCGTCGCAGCACGCTGGTCCGCAGTTGGTCCTGGGCGAGGGCTACCTGGTACTTGAGGTTTCCTATCGCGATGAGCTGTCGGCCGTACTGGCCCAGTGCCTGAGTGCGCCGGCGATGATCGGGAGGCAGCGATGGGCCTGAGGCGCAGCCGCCAGCGGCTGGCGGCGACGGCGGTGCTGGACGCCAACCCGCGGCAGCGGCTGCTGCTCTACCTCTTCGGCTACCTGGCAGCGCTGACCGCACTGCTGATCCTCCACCTCGCGCTGGACAATCTCAACCTGACCCTTGGGCTGGTGGGCGCGCTGACGGCGGGCTACGTCTACAGCTACTTCCTGGCGCCGGTCTACCGCGCGATTACCACCTACAGCATTTCACTGCTGGCCGCCGGCATCTCGGTGTCCTACTTCCTGAAGATCACCGCCAACCTCGCGCAGTACGGCAACTTCCTGGGCGTACTGCTGGGGATCCTGACGGCCCTGCTGGCCTACAAGGCGTTCTCGCCCGCCGACCATCGCTTCATCCTGATGGTCTGCGTGATCTTCCTGCTGTTCAGCGGCGTGGCCAGCTACGACCTGAAGTTCATGGTGCTGCTGCCGCTGTTCCTGATCTTCGCGGGTGTGGCGCTGCACGTCGCCAACCAGATCGACGTGGCGGTGCGGGTCGCTGGCACGGCGAAGGAGCCGGCCGAAGTGCGCTTTCACGTCGGGCTGCAGTTCCTGGCCGTGCTGTTGCGCGCGATTCTGGGGCTGATCGGGTTGTCGATCGTCGCCTATGTGATCGCCCCGCATTCGGCGCAGGGGCCGCAGAACCGGGTGCTGACCAAGGCCCCGGAAGTCAGCAATCCCCTCAATGAGCAGGCGGATCTGACCGGCATGGGTGGGAGCCGCGAGAACCCCGATGAGGTGCAAATCGGCATCGGCAACGAGTTCGACTTGACCGATCAGCGGCGCCTGACCGCGGATCCGCGGCCGGTACTGCAGCTGAAGAGCCACCGCGCCGGGTATCTGCGAGCCCAGGTCTACGACGTCTACACGGGCAGCGGCTGGGTCAAATCCCCCCGCCTCGACGAGAGAAAGGGCGGCAGCCAGATTCTGCGTGACCTCAGCGATATCAGCGAGAGCGGGCAGTTTCACGGCGACTTCTACAAGCTATATCTGGTGCCGCTGGTCGATTTCCCTTCCGAGGACTACGCCGAGGAGCTGGGACGGAAGCATGGTGTCACCATGGATCCTGAGAACGACTTCTCGGGCGACGAAGTCTCGGATCTGAGCTACGACATCCTCCGTCAGGAAATCAAGCTGCTGGAACCGCAGCCACCGTTCTACTACGCGATGTACCAGCCGTTCAGGCTGGAGAATGTTTCCGAGACTGACGGCCGCGCGCAGCTGGATACCCCGCTGGTGGACGCGGCCTCGGTGGTGCGCCCGCTCTCTCTTGAGGTCATGCACCCGGTTAACTTCGCCTACACCGTGTATTCGCTCGAGGTGCGCCCGAAGCCGGCGGCTCTCAGGCAGGTCGTCTCAGGCGGGCCGGCCGGAATCGTCAGGGATTACACCCAACTGCCACTGGAGGAGCGCTACGATCCGCAGCTGCATCGCGATCAGCAGGGAATCGCCCGGGAGGAGTACCGCCCGATCAGCCGCCAGCTGGTGAACTTCGCGGGGCAGTTCTCCCAGCATCCGGCGGGCGTGGATCAGACCGGTCAATTGGTGCCGACCTACGACAAAGTCCAGGCGATCGTCAGCCACCTGCTCGACGAGGACGAAGGCTATCTCTACGACCGCGAGTTCACCCTGCTGGACAGTGACGCCGAACTGACGGAGGCCTTCGTGCTGGGGACCCGCCAGGGTTACTGCCGTTACTTCGCGAGTGCGATGGCAGTACTCTGCCGGCTCAACGGCATCCCCGCCCGCGTGGTCACCGGTTATGCACCGGGTTCGTTCAGCTTGATCGAGAACGCCTACATCTATCGGGCGAGCAATGCTCACGCCTGGGTCGAGGTCTACTTCGACGGCTACGGCTGGATAATGTTTGACCCCACGCCCACCAGCCGTAGTCCGTACGGCGGGTCCGACGCCGCGCAGTGGCTGGGCGGGATCGTCGACTTCCTGCAGGATCTGTTCATCATCGACCCGGCCAGAACCCAGCAGATGATCGTCGGAGTGCTTGGAGACCTTTGGCGCCTGATCGTTGCCCACTGGCCACTGGCCGCGGTTGGCGCGCTGGCGCTGCTGGCGATCGGGGCACTGGTCTGGGCGATGCTGAGGCTGCGGTGGCGGAAGCGTTCCCGTCGGCTGACGGCGGAAAACCCGGTGGTGGCGGCCTACGACGGCGTCGCTCGCGAGCTCGCGCGCCTCGGATTCCCGCGCAGACCGGGGCAGACCGCCCGCAGCTATCTCGGTGGCGCGGGCGAGGAGCACGCCGTGCTGGCGGAGCCGCTGGCGCGGTTGGCACCGGCCTATGAGCGCGCGGCGTTCTCGGTGGGCGGGCCGACCGATGTCGATCTGCGGGTGGCGGCCGCCGCGCTGGCGGCGGTGGAGGACGCTGTCAGCGCCGAGCTGCAGCGGCGGAGGCGCAGCCGATGACCAGGCGCGTGATCTTCAACGCCGATGACTATGGCCTCAGCCCGGGCGTCAGCGCCGGCATCCTGGCGGCGGCCGAGGGCGTTGTGGGGTCAACTACGGTTATGGCCAATCTCGTCTCGCAGCTGGAGGCGGACTTCCTGCGCCGCAGCGGCGTGTCCGTGGGCGCGCACCTGACGATCACGGTCGGTCTGCCGCTGAGCGACGAGTACCCGGAGGAGCTGCGGGGTCCTTACGGGGGCTTCAACAAGGAACTGGCGCTGGACGCGGCCACCTGGCGGGACGATGCGCGGCGCGAGGCGGTGGAGCGCGAATGGCGCGCGCAGCTGCGCCGCCTGCGTGAACTGGGCTTCGAACTCGATCATCTCGACAGCCACCACCATGCCCACCTGCTGGGCCCGCTGCTGCCGATCGCCGTCCAGCTGGCGCGCGAGCGCGGTCTGGCGCTGAGGACCCGGCCCGCGAAGGTCAGTCCGGTGCGGCGGGCGGGCGTGCTAACCCCCGATCTGCTGATCGAGGGATATTTCGGTATAACAAATGTAGGGATGGATCATCTGCTGGCCCTGCTGGATGCGGCAGATGGCGACGTGGTTGAAGTGATGTGCCATCCGGGGCGCGTTGACGGGCTGCTGAAGCTGCGTTCAGGCTATGTGGCGGAACGGGAGGCTGAGTTGGACGTGCTCAGTGATCCAAGGCTGAAACAGGAGGTCAGGCAGCGAGGATGGATACTTTCCGGCTACCGGTGGTAAGACGGCTCGGGGGAGCCATGGCGGCGGCGCTGGGGGCGCTGGTGCTGAATGCTTGCGGGGGCAGCGCCCATGATGCTACGGCGGTGCCGGTCGCGCAACCGACGGCGGGGCCCGTGCGGGTCTCGGCGCAGTGGCTGCGGCAGCAGCCGGGTCCGCGCCTGGGCGAGTACAGCTTTCACCTGCTGGACTCTGACGGCCGCGCGCTGAGCGACTGGTCGCGCGTGGGTCTGAGCGTCTCGGCGGGCGGCCAGGTTGGCCATTACGTAGTAGAGGCGGCCGAGCGGCCAACGGACGATATTTACCTCTATGTCACATACCCGGGCGCGGATGTCCACGTTGGCGATGCGCGGCTGGCGAGCGGTCGCGGCGGTGAGTATGTCTTTCTCTCCGTGCCGGGCCGGATCCGCGACGTACTGGTGATCGGGATGGCGCGGATCGGCGGCCGGCGAGCGGCGGCCCTGAAGCCCGGGCCGCTGGCGCGGATCAGCTTCGCCGCGGGCGGCGAGCAGGTCGTAAGGGCGGCCAGCCGCGTCAACGAGGACCCGCGCAGCGCGGCGGTGTTCGGCGCCAGCGGCGGCGGGGACTGGTTGGTCGCCGACATCTGGTGGGAAGAGCGCAACATCGGCGACTACAACAACAACGGCCTGGTGGAAGTGGCCGACATCACGCCGATCGGTGTCTACTTCGACCAGGAAGTGGCAGCCGCGGACGACCCGGCGCTGCTGGAAATCGTCGACGGCACCCTGGACGGGTTCGTCACGATCCACGACATCACGCCGATCGGCCAGAATTTCGACGCGCGTATCGACGGCTTCCGGCTGTACGCCGCCTATACAGAAAACCCCGATCCCGAGGACTTCGAGCTGTTTCCATGGGAGGACTACTCAACCTGGCCGCGCCCGGAGCTCTATGACGCCACGGATGAGCTGGCGCGGCGCAAGCGCCTGCAGTACCGCGGAAACATGATTCCGATTGATGATCCGGCGGGCATCTGGACGGGAGGCAAGCTGAGCCTGCTGGTGCGTGCATTCGCCGACGATGGCGGCACGATCGAGGAAGGGCCGCCCAGCAACGCGGTCGAGCTGAACTACAGCGGCCTGCCCGTCAATCACGCGCCAATCTGGGTTGAACAGCCCGGTCTCACCGCAGCCATTGGCACCGGTGAAGGAATCCTGGTGCGTTGGGGGCAGGCCCTCGATCCGGACGGGGACGAGATCGAATACGTACTGCGCTACATCGACGGCGGTCAGGCCATCGGCCTGCCGGGCACGGTGGTGCTGGTGATGCCGCCGGAGACGACTGCCGGAGGTCCACCCTACGAGTACTATGTCGAGGGGCTGACGCGGGGCGAGGAATACACGCTGCTGATGAAAGCCCGTGACGAGCTTGGGCTGGAGAGCAGCAATTCCGCCACCAGCCTGGTGCGCGTGCCGGCGCTGGGCGTCAGCGCGGATACCTGGCCCTACCACCGCTTCGATCCGGCGCGGACCGGCTGCAATGCGGAGTGCTTGCTTGAGGAACCTCTTTGTGAGGCGTGGACTGCGCCGCTCGACTGGCCGACCGCCACGGAAGCGCCCAACGAGCCGCTGATCAGCGCTGAAGGCTGGATCGGCGCGCCGACCGGAGATGGCCTGTTCAGGCGCTATCTGCTCGAGAGCGGCGCGGATCACTCCTTTGAGCATTTCTACACTGTCGATCGCTTTCGCGGTTCTCTCAGCGGTGGGTACATGGCGTACGGCGAGCCCTCATCCGGACTGGTAGTTGAACAGCTATACGGCCCGATGTGGCTTTGGCCGGAGGTTGGCGAGCTGACGGGCGGCCCGTTGGTCCTAGGTGACCTGGTGTTCGCGGCGGGAGGCAGCGCCGTAGTCGGCGCGGAGATCTACTACGGTTCGGAGTGGTTGTTCGAACCCGGCGGGGATTCCCCGTACACACTGTCCCCCGCCGCCGACGAGCAGCACCTCTACACCGTCCGCGACGATGGGCGCGTCGACAAGCTGGATCTGCTGACCGGTGACAACGCCGCGACCGGTGACCTGGCGGCCATTCCCAGTGGCGACGCTGTTGCGCTGGACTCCGCGAGCGGCCGGCTGTACGTGGCGACCGAGGATGACTGGCTGGTGGAGCTGAGCGCGGATGACCTGAGCGTGCTCAATCGCTGGCCGGCGGGCGAGGACGACCACTCGATGACCAGCCCCTGCCTGGTGCTGCATAGCGATCCGCCGCTGGCCGTCGTCGGTCACGGACTCTACGGCATGATCGAAACGCCGGGCTTCCTGCATGCCATCAACCTGCTGACCGGTGATACGGAGTGGACGCGGGCGATCCGCTTTCCCTTCGTGCCCCAGCAGATCACCGCCGGGCAGTCACGTCTGTTTGTCGTGTCACGCAACGGCGGGCTGTTCGTGCTCGACTTCGCGGGCAACGTGCGCCAGGAGGTGGACTTGCAGGCGCCGATGCACTCATCCGCGGTGCTGGCCGCGGACCGGCTGGCGCTGGTCAGCACCGACAGCCTGCGCGTCTTCGAGGCGGCGGCCGACGAACCGCCGGTGTGGGTCGGGACCGAAGGGGTGCGCGAACTGACTACCGGCGACGGCAGTGTCACCGCGCACTGGGATCACGCCGTCGATGACAACGGCGAGCCGGTTCACTACGCGCTCTACTATCGGGCGGGCGCTGCTCCCGTCTTCAGCCAGCCGCTGGGCGATACGCAGCTGATCACCGGTATCGAGGACAACGGCTTCGGCCACTCATACATGATCGACGGCCTGGACAACGGCACGCGCTACTACGTGGCGGTGCGGGCATATGACGGCCGCTGGGACGATCTGCCCAACGTCGAGCAGAACACGAACGTGTTGGCCGCCACGCCGCCCTGGCAGCGCGAGCAGCTGGTGCTCGGCGGCGACCTGCCTGCCGGCGAGATTCTGTTTATGCGCGGGGTGCTCGATCCGACCGGTGAGATCAACCTGGTATACAGCGACGCCGATGACGCACAGCTGATGCGCGTCTGGGGCGGTGCGGGCAGCTGGCAGTGGGAGCAGGTGATCGACGACACCAGCTGGCTGGTCGCGGCCCAGGCCTTCGATCTGGGCTGGAACACGACCGCCGACGCGCTGCTGATCGGGATGGCCAACACCAACTTCGTCGGGCACTCCGCCCTGCTGCTGCGGCTGCCCTCCGGGGCGTATGACCTGCGCAGCTTTGACGATACCGATCCGGGGCTCAATCCGCAGGTCTCGCTGGGCTACGGCGCCGAGGCGGCGCTGGCCTATACCGAGAACGCCGGCAGCGGTGTCGAGCGCCCCGTCGACTACTACCTGAAGCGCACGATCGCGGGCGTCTGGCAACCGGTGGAGCCGCTGGACCAGACCAATCTCTCCGGCCGCGACCTGGATCTGGTGCTGTCGCCGGCGGACGATGCCTCGCCGTGGGTCGCCCTGCAGCGCGGCGGCGAGAGCACCCCCAACCGCTACACTCCGCAGGAAGGCGAGTGCGTGTACGCCCGGTGGGACAGCGGCGGATCAACCTGGAGCTTCGATCTGGTGGACGCCGGCGACAACGCACCGGACAGCGATTGCGGCAAGCGCGTCGTGCAGATGGTTGACGACGACGACCGTCCCCGGCTGGCCTATCTCGACCTGAACGCCGATCCGGCGGACCCCAGCGGCCAGCTCAAGTACGCCTGGTACGACGCCGGCGACTGGTACATCGAGATCGTGGATAGCTTCCCGTTGCAGTTCAACTACGCCTCGGACCAGTTCATCTGGCCGGAGCTTGGTCTGGCGCTCTACGAGCCCGGCGGCGGCCAGCAGGCGCTGATCGCCCAGCTGCAGGTCACCACGGCCCGGACACTCAGTATGCCGCAGCGGGCGGTCCTGGAGGTCTGGGTGCGGCAGGGCGCCGACGACTGGCGGCGCGAGCAGCTGGCGGACGAGGAGTGGATCTTCACCGAGGATCGGGCGCCCTGCGTGCTGCTCGTCACCCCCAACGGCAGCTGGCACGTCCTCTACGCCACCACCCATGACCAGCAGGTAGTGGACGGCGCCGATGCACTCGTGCACTACTGGCGGCCGGCGGCCTAGCCTGGTCCGAGCGTCCGCGCGCGGTGCCGCCGGCTAGTTGACGTTAACTACCACGGCATTGCTGACGCGCCGCTGGTTGTCGTAAAGCGTGACGTTGGCTGTCCGCGGATACTCGCAGCGCACGACCAGTTCCGCCCCGCCGGCGCCGGTGGTGTCGAGCACGCCGGCGAAGGTGTCGATCGCGTATGTTGCGGTGTCAGGGGTGGGCGTCGCGGTCCAGTTGCACCAACTGGTCAGATCCTGGACAACCTCGTTGCCGTTGTCCAGCCCGTCCCAGTCGAAGGTGCCCTCGATCGCGAACTGCACGTCATCGCCGTCGTTGGCGGCGATCGGCCCGCTGCCGCCGCCGCTGCTGAGCGCCAGGTCCTGGATGCTGAGCAGCACGAAGCCCGCCGTTTGCGTCTTGGTGAAGTTGCCCGGGATCTGGGCGGTGACCTCGATCCTGCCGCGGTTGACGAAGGTCAGCAGCCCCTTGAGGTCGCTGGGATCGCCGCCCTCGGCGTTGCCGACCTTGGCCAGACCGCCGCCGTCGCTGACGTACCAGACCAGATGCTCGCTGTCCTCGTAAGTGTTACCGGGATCCTCGACAATCTCCACGGTGGCGGTCAGCTGCAGTGACTCGGGCGCGAACGGCTCGGCGTTGCCGTCGATGTCGTCCACCGACCACTCGCTGAGCAGCACGATGTAGTTGCCATCGCCGTCCGTCGGGAGGCCGGACGGCACGTTGATCGCCAGCACCTCGGTCGGCGTGAACGTCGGGTTCGCCGCCTCGATCAGCACGCCGTAGTCGCTGGGGTAGGCGCTCAGTGCGCCGTCGCGGTCGTAGGCGTGGACCCAGAAGCGCGTATCCTCGGCCAGCTCTGTGCTGCCGGTCCAGGTCCAGCGCAGTTCGCCATCGATGGTGGTCGGCGCGGTCGGGAACATCGCGACGCGGTCGAAGCGGACGAGTTCGGTCAGACTGCCGGCGCTCTCGCCGGTCATGATCGCGTAGCCGCCCAGCGTGACGTCGAGCTGCTGGCTGATGACCGTGATGTCCGAAACACCCACCTCGCCGTCGCGGTTGTAGTCGGCATCGCGTGCCTGCTTGTCCGCGTCGCCGGTCGCGGCCGGCGTGGCGCCGAACTGCTGGCCGATCTGGGTGTAGTCGCTGACCGTCACCTGCCCGTCGTTACTGCCGTCGGCGACCAGCCGCTCGACCCAGGTCAACTGCGGGTAATCGTCTTCAGTCAGGTCGCCGCTGAGCGAGGAATCGATGTGGTTGTAGACGCCATCCGGACCCCGCAGGACCTGCTTGGTCACCTCGGAGGCGCCGGCGGCGAACCGCAGGCGGCACAGCTCCTGGGTGCCCGATACGCCCTCGCGCTCGCCGAAGCGTGGCAGCAGCCAGCCGACCTCGACCACGCCCTGGTCGGGCCGGTCGATGCACAGCACCATCCCGTCCTCCAGCCGCTCGGCCGCGGTCTCCCCGGCCGCGAAGTGCAGCGCCGCGGGATCGTAGGCGACCCGGGCGTAGAGCACCTTCGCGTTGACGAGCTCGGTCGCCGAGAGGGTCAGCTCCGTGCTCTCGCCGGTCAGCTCCAGCCCGCCGACGCCGTCCGCGATGCTGTGCTCACGGTCGAGCTGCGCACTCAGACGCGGGGCGTCCAGGGTCTGGTTCTCGTTCAGCGTGTCGGCGCAGGCCGACAGCGCCAGAGCGGCCAGGCCGCTCACCAGCACGGTAATCGCCAGGTTCTTCAGCATGATGCACCCGGTAGTTGATATCTGGATTGATGACAGCGAATAATCCTATTAACTATACCCGATGGCCGCCCTAGCGCGCCTAGCTGCCCGGCGTCGGGGCCAGCAGACCCAGCACGGCCTCCACCGCCCGCTGGGCGGCTCCGCGGTTGGCCAGCGTAGCTTCGCGCGCGGCGGCGCCGATGCGGGCGGCGGCCGCCGGCTGGCCAAGCAGGCGGGTCAATTCGGCGGCAAGCGCTTCGCTATCCCGGACCTCGACGATGCCGCCAACCTGCCTGAGCAGTTCCAGCTGGGCGGTGATCGAGAAGGTGTGCGGCCCGACGAGCACCGGCTTGCCCAGCACGGTGGCCTCCAGGATGTTGTGGCCGCCGACTTGGCGGCTGAAGGTACCGCCCATCACCACCACGTCTGCCAGCCGGTAAGTGTCCGTCAGCACGCCGTAGCGGTCCACCACCAGCACGTCCCAGGGCTCGGCTGCCGGCAGGTCCTTCAGCAGGACGGCGCCGAGTCCCTGCTGGGCGGCCAGCTTCGCCACCTCCGCGGCGCGCTCGACGTGGCGGGGGGCGACAATCAGGCGCAGCCGACCGCCGGCCAGCGAAGCCGGAGCGCCGCCCAGGGTCCTCAGCAGCAGTTCCTCTTCCCCAGGGTGCGTGCTGCCCGCCACGATCACGCGCTCATCGCCGAGGCCGAAGTGCACCCGGGCCGCGCCCAGCAACTCTCCGTCCCAGTCCTTGAGCTCGAAGTCGAACTTGGTGTTGCCGCTGACGGTCAGCTTGTCAGGTCTCAGCCCGAACTTCAGGAAGTTGACGCGCTGCTGCTCGCTCTGGCAGACGACCAGGTCCACCAGTTCGTAGAGCCGCTGGTGCAGGGCGGCGCGCCAGCCGTGCTTGTTATGCAGGTAGATTCGCGCGTTGACCAGCGCCACCGGAATCTTGCGCTGGCGGCAGCCGGTCATGATGTTGGGCCACAGCTCGGCCTCGGTGGTGACGTAGAGGTCGGGCTTCAGCCGGTCCAGATAGCGCCGGACGATGAATGGCAGGTCGATCAGCGGGAAGTAGGCCAGCAGCGCCAGCTGGTCGCCCAGCTTCTCCCTGGCCATCGTCTGGCCGCTCTCGGTGGTGGTCAGCAGCGCTATCTGCGCGTCCGGCCGCTGCCGGAGCAGTTCGGTGACGAAGGGGGTGATCGCCACCACCTCGCCGGCGCTGACGGCGTTGATCAGGACGCGCGGACCGGCGGCCCTGGGGTCATAGCGGCCCAGTTCGAAGCGCCCCAGCCGCCGGCCGATGGTGCCGCGAAAGGGCGGATAGAGGTAGAGGGCCGGCCAGCCAAGTGTGATCAGCGTGTTCCACAGCGGCAGCACGGGCTCGATTATAGCCCCGTGCAGCAACCTTGGGCCGCGACCTGCGGTGCCCGGGCGCGAAATAGCGGCTTGCTCAGAATCCCACCATGCTCACGCGGCGGCAGTCGTTGCTGCGCGCGATCAGCGCAATCTGGGCGTGGCGGCCCATTGCCACCTGCTGAGCCTGGGACTCGGCGGCGCGCCAGGCTGCGACCACCTTGCGCTCCTCGGCTTCGGTCCGGCCCAGCACGGAGTACGCCAGCATCTCGCGCACGCTGACGCGGAAGGGCAGCAGCGGCTGCGTGATGGTGTAAGGCGTGCCGTTCAGTTCCGGCACCCGCTGCATCACGTCGCGCAGCCAGTCGTTGGCCTCGGTGTAGCTGACGCCGATAATCCCCAGCTGCAAGAAGTAGCTATCGTCCGAGCCCTGCCGGTAGTCCACGATCAGGCTGTGACCCCCATGGTCCGCCAGCGCCTCGGCGTGGTTGGCGAAGACGCCGACCCAGTGCGGATAGGCGGCCGGCACGAAGCTGTCCGGCGCCTGGATGGTGATCAGCTGGCCGTCGTCCCAGCCGATGACGGGCGCCCCGCTGGCCCAGCCTCCCAGCGCCAGCAGGCCGGTGATGAACGCCAGCACCTTGATCGCAGTGCTCACGCGGCGGCGCCTGGGCCGGCGCTCGAGGCTGCGCTCCAGCCTGAGGCGGGCGATCACGGGATCGGCCTGGCCGGTCAGGCGGTCGAACACGCTCTGGATCAGCTGTTCGGCGTTGTTATCCGGTCTGGTGTTGAACTCACTCATGGTTGGTCACTCCCGGTGCCGGGATGTTAAGAAAGGACAGCGCGCCCTCGGGCAGCATCGCCCTCAGTTTGCGCCGCGCACGGTAGGCCAGCTGAATCACCGCCCGCTGGCTGATGCGCTGGATGCGCGCCACTTCCTCCGGAGTGAATCCGGCGGGCCCCAGCAGCAGAATCACGTCGCGCTCACGCGCGCTGAGCCGTCCCAGCAGCTCCCTGACCAGAGTAAGTTGGTAGCCGAGCTCGGCGGGATCGCCGCTTACGCTCGCTGTGGCTTCCAGAATACTGTGCGAACTGCCCAGCTCGGCTACCAACTTGAACGGTCGCAACCGCCAGCGGTTGCGAAGGTTCCTGAAGCGGTTCAGGAGGATTGCAAAGAACCACTCGCGGAAGCGTTCGCGGTTCCGGAGTGTGTCAAACCGCGAGTAGGCTGAAAGCACCGCATCCTGGACCAGGTCCTCGCCGTCCATCAGGCTTCCACTGATCGACTGCGCATAGGCCAGGGCTCTGGGGTAGACGGGCATCAGCAGGCTGAGAAACTCATCCCGGTGGTTGCTCTCCAGAACTGCGCCGCCAGCTGTCCTCGAACCTCCATCCTCGGATCGCTGGCCGTGCGCCGGCTTCTCGCCCCGCCGAGTGCCCTTCTTCCCTGCGGATGTGTGCTTATCGCCCACTACTTACGGTGACAATCCTTCAAGTTGGTAGTAACGCCGGGTCACAGTAATTGTAACGAACACTCTGACTGCCGGGCTAAACATCTGTTCCAGTGCCGCGCCGGACACAGCTGCCGGTCCTCTGCCAAGAGCTGGCGATGTGCCGATAATACGTTATCATTTCAACAGATGGATCTCGCGGGGAGGTGGGCGCGATGCGCGCTTACGCTGTGCTGATGACGTTGACCCGCGCAGCCGTGTTGATGCTCGTAATTGCTGGTGCTACTGGTTGCGGAGGCGGTAGGAGTGGTGCGGTGGACATGGCGGCCGAACAGCTGGCCGCTGCGCCGCTGAAAGAGAGTCCCGGGCTGGATGATGCGACAGAAGGCATGCGTGCCGAGTCACTGGCTGAAGCGCTTCAGCAGGTGGAGTCCGCGCAGGCTCCGGCGGGCGTTGATCCGGCGCTGTACGCCGAGCTGCAGGCCGAGCTGGTCCGGGTGATCAGAGAGGCGGCGGAGAAGGGCGCCTCGATTCCGCCCTCGGGCGAGAAGAACGAGGTGACGGACCTGCTGCTGATGGGCGATGACGGCGAGGGCTACACGCTGGAGTGGAGCTACTGCAACGTCGGGGATTACAACCTCGACGGCCTGGTGGGGGTCAGCGATCTGACGCCGGTGGGGATGTACTTCGAGTGCGCCACGGGCGATCCGGACTGGCCCGACGGCCGGATGGCGGACGGCAACGAGGATGGCATGGTGACGGTGGCGGACATCACGCCGATCGGGCAGAACTACGATGCGTTCATCGCCGGCTTCAACATCTACGGAGGCAGCTCGGTCACCGGGCCCTGGACGCTGGTCGATGCGCTGGACCGGCCGGCGCCGCCGGAGGATGGCTGGTTTCTGGTCAGCTACGACCTCGGTGCGGGGGGCCACGATGTTTACCGCGTGGTGCCCTACGACGGTGACGGCGTAGAGGGCCAGGGCAGCACGGCCAGCGCGATCTGCGCCAACGGCGCGCAGGTGACCTTTGGCGACTACTTCGAGGATGCCAGCGCCACCATCGGTGCCGCTGGCGGTGAGTTGCACGGCCTGGCCGGCTCGCCGCTGGAAGGGGTGGAGGTGCACTTCCCGGAGGGCGCCCTGCCGGAGGACACGCTGGTCACGCTGGGCTACAACGACGGCTCGATCACGCCGGTCGAGGGCGAGTTCCACGGCCCGCTGCTGTCACTTACGGCGGGCGACCTGACCTCGTTTGAGGAGCCGGTGGAGATCGTGATGCCGTTCGACGGCGATGAGGAGACCGTGCCCGTGCCGTTCTGCGTCTACGAGGATGGCAGCCTGGGACTGATGCAGCTGGTGGACGTGGACTACGAAGCGGACACGATGACGCTGATGACCATGCATCCGACCTCACGCGATGCACACGCTACATCTGATGTCTCGCCCGTGGACGATGCTTTTCTGGGCGCGTTAATTGGCGCTATCTACGAGCGCTTCGAGAGCGCAAATGTAGTCGTACCGCACGTGACATCGTTCAGGCCGGAGCGGGATGGATTCTCTTTCAGTGAGAATGCCAGCAGCACAACGGCAAAGGGCATGTGCGCCTTTGCTCTTTGGTACTGGACTCACCATCGCAATGACGGCCGGTTTTACGGTCGGTTCTCCGAGTACAGCCAGGAACCGCCCGCGGGCGGTGATAACGGATTCGTGCCTAAGACAGTTGAAGAGATAATCGCTTCGCGGGCCACGATATCAGTGGTGCAGCAATGGGACAAGTACGAGGCCAACTGCGCCGCAGAGCATGATGCTGGTCCCACTGCCAATTGTGCGATCGCTCGTTGTGCGATACTGAACACGCGACATCCCGTCTGGACACAGATTACTCTCCTTGGGGAGGATGTGTACGGGCAGCATTGCCTGATATACGGCTTCGATGACAGCCACTACTTCTTCTATCTGCCTGACAGTCCTGGCGAAGAGAGGTGGTGCTACTCCTACCGTGCGACCCCATGGTATGTTGCAGGTCCTGACTCCCTTGCCATGACTGAGTCCTTCGAGAACATCCTCACTGACGCTGAGCACAACTTCGACTACGGCTACGGCAGAGCGGTGATCAATATCGATTCACACTACGAGGGTGAGGTAGTGAACCACGACAAGGCAACTCTCGCCGGCGTGGTCGAAAGCGGCGACTTGCTGGTTGACAAGCTGATCATCATCAACGAGAGCATGGGACACCAGATGTACAACCTGGTGCTGGATGAAACCGGTGTGTTCTCGCAGGAAATCCAATTGGGTGTCGGCACAAACAACCTCGACTTCAAGTGCTGGGGGAAAGCTGAGGACAGCCAGAGGGTGCCGATACCGTGGGTGCTTGACATCCGCGAGGATGAAGATGTGTACAAGCGCCTTTACCATGGAATCAAGCTAGAGTGCATGATCAACCCGATTGAGATCACGATCATTAACTACTTCGACGAGGAGGAGGTAACGGACGAGAAGGTCTTCCTTGAGGGCCAGCTTGATGAGGGAGCGTATGATGTGACACGCCTGCTGGCTTTTAGCTTCTCCGAGACTAGGATTCCCCTGCCCGGTCGCCTGGTAACAATTGAACCGGACAACAGCTTCACTCTGGGCGTACCGTTGGACCCCGGTGAGAATGAGATCAAGTTCCAGACGTCGGCGCAGCTTGACACAGGCAAAACCGTGATTGTGGAAAACAACTACCAAAACGAGCCGTTCACCATCATCCGTACGGTCGCGCCAGCCACGCTCACGATCACCTCGCACACCAGCGGCGATACGGTGCAGGACCGCAGCGTTCTGTTGAAAGGAACCTACAGCGAAGGCGGCGCGCCGCTGGACAGGCTGGCGGTACTGGTCAACTACGAGGATGAGCACAGTGTGGACCTGGACGGTAGCGGGGGATTCGAGATCAGCATCCCGCTGTGCTTCGGCGACAACTACTTGCTGTTCAGGCTGCTCAGCGAGAACAGTGAAGGCCAGCTGATCGAAGTGCCCAGCAACATGAAGGATGTGCTCTTCACATTGGATGCCAACTTCGAGCGCTACGTTATCTGGGCGGAGCTGACCTGGCCGTTTGTCGACGAATACATGATCTACAACCCGGATACGCTTAACGAGCCTGATGGTAAGAGCGATCACAACTTCGATCTGATGGTGTACGAGCCAGGCGGACGTACCTATGGGCCGGGGGGGAGCAACGACCTGAAGGGCTTTGTCGGCCAGGCCGGCACGTATCCCAATTATCACCCGAAGTACTTCATTCGTGATGATGACGGTGTTGAGTATGGTTCAGAGTACCGCTTCCGCGTGTACTACCAGTGGGCCGCGTACATCTCCTACTACCCGAGCTCACCCGGTACGGTTGAGTTGCCGATGGACTTCACGCTGACGGTTACCGTCAACGAAGGCCAACCCCATGAGTACACAGAGGTGTTCACAGGAACGCTGACTTATCCGTTGGGAACCAGTGAGGACTGGGTGATCGACGGAACTGGGCCGCAGATCTCGGAGTACTTCTCGGTGACGCCGACTCTGCAGTAGGTTCTCTTCTTCACGTAAAGCGGGGCTGGTGCGGGACAACAGCTTAGCGGCTCAGTTCGCGGGGCCGACTGCCTAGTCCGTCTTGCCCCGGACCGCGCGGCCCAGCACCTGGCGGGCGATGACCATGCGCTGAATCTCGCTGGTGCCCTCGCCGATCGTGCACAGCTTGGCGTCGCGCCACATCCGCTCCACCTCGTACTCCCGCGTATAGCCGTAGCCGTCGTGCAGCTGCACCGCCAGTTCGGTGATGCGCATCGCCACCTCGCCGGCGAAACATAGATAATGCGCTATCATTTCAGCAGGTGGAACTCGCGGGGAGGTGGGCGCGATGCGCGCTTACGCTGGGCTGATGACGTTAACCCGCGCAGCCGTGTTAATGCTCGTGATTGCTGGTGCTACTGGTTGCGGAGGTGGCAGGAGTGGTGCGGTGGACATGACGGCTGAGCCGATGGCTGCTGCGCCGCTGATAGAGAGTCTTGGGCAGGATGATGCAACGCCCGGGATGCGTGCCGAATCGCTGGCTGAAGCCATCGCGCAGGTGGAGACCGCACCGGTGCCGGCGGAAGTCGACCCGGCGCTGTTCGCCGAGCTCCAGGCCGAGCTTGTCCGCGTGATCAGGGAAGCGGCGGAGAAGGGCGCCTCGATTCCGCCGTCGGGTGAGCACAATCGTGTCACCGACCTGGCGCTGGTCGAGTCCGCCGATGGCTGGGAGCTGAGCTGGAGCTACTTGAACACCGGCGACTACAACCTCGACGGTCTGGTGGGGGTCAGTGATCTGACGCCGGTGGGGGTGCACTTCGATGCGGAGCAGGGCGATCCTGCCTGGCCCCAGGCACAGTGCGCCGATGGCAACCATGACGGCATGATTACGGTCGCGGACATCACGCCGATCGGCCAGAACTTCGGCGCCTTTGTGGCCGGCTACAACGTCTATGGATCGGACGAAGCGGATGGCCCCTGGACGGAAATCGGGTACAGCCAGCGCCCCGCCGCCTTTACCGCGGGCTCGCTGGCCTGCAGCTTTGAACTGGCCGCACGCGAGCATGAATACTACCGGGTCGAGGCGGTCGACGCGCAGGGCTCGGCCGGCGATCCCAGCGATGAGGTGCTTGCTCCTGGCGAACCGGCGCAGGTCAGCCTGGGGACGGACACAATCCTTACAAGCGAGGTGGTTCCCGACGGCGGCTCGCTGCTGCATGGTCCGGCAGGCTCGCCGCTGGAGGGAATGGAGTTCTACTTCCCCTCGGGTGTGATCGGCGAGAACATGGAGGTCGGGCTGGGCTACAACGACGGCTCGATCGCCCCCGTCGACGGAGTGTTCCAGCCACCGATCATCGTGATTGACTGCGGCGATGTCGACGTCCTGCCGATGCCGCTGGAAATCCGCCTGCCGTTCCCCGCCGATCAGCCGGTTGTGCCCGTGCTGTATGACATCGGAGAAGACGGCATTCTGCTGCCGATCGCTTATCAGGAGATCAACTACGAAACGGGCATGGCTGTCTACCGGACGATGCACGCCTCGCGAAAGGCCCTGATACTGGGCCGCCTGCATTTTGCCTCCACTGCCGATATCGGCCAGTGGGACACGGGGTTCCGCCCGCGCAAGGACGGCTTCTTCATTGTCAACAAGGGCAGCATGGTCTATCCGAAGGGCGAGTGCATGGGGATGACGGCGTTCAGCATGTGGTACTACCGCCTGAAGCACTACTGGAATCACGGCTTTTTGTATCTCAGCTTCCGGCAGCTCCTGGAGCCAGGCCCTGAGATCGTACAGGACGTGATTGCGACGCGCGCCCACACCTCGATCCACACCCAGTACAATTCGCTGTACCGCCCGCTGGCGCACACCCGCTTCCAGCTGCCGGCACCATACCGCTTCGCGATGATCCGCACCGCGCTGCTCAACAGCGGCGGGCCAATCACGATGACGGCGCAGGATGAGGCGGTAACCTGCGGCCATTCAATGCTGGTCTGTCGCATGAGTACGTACAGCCAGTTCCCGAACGCAGTGATTCTGGGTGTCTACGATCCCAACAAGCCCGGCAGGCTGTCAGAGGTTGGCTACTACTGCGACGAGCCGGTTAACTGGGATCTGGGCAAATTCGCGCCATATGCCAGCGGCGTGGTGTATGACGAGACCGAAATCGTGTTCGCCGACTTCATACTGGAGGGGGAAGCATCGCTGCGCTTCAGGGAACACTTCGCATCGATCCTCGAGGATGCCCTGGATGATCCGCCATTCGGCGGCAGCAACCAGGTAACGATTCGGATCAGCGAACCAGCGGACGGATCGGCGCTGGATGTTCGGGATGTGGTTATCCGCGGCCAGGCGCTGAGTGGCGAAGTCCTGGTCGATAGCCTGGGAATCTCAGCCATACCTGAGACGCGGTTTCACGCCAATACCGCGTTTGATCAACTGCCAAACCAGAGCAAGCTGGTCATGCCGGACGCCGAGGGCTATTTCGCGGCAGCGCTGACACTGCTGCCGGGGCCGAACACGATTGGGTTCGCGCCGTTCGGCTATGACGCGGATGAGAACCACCGGCTGCTGCCGGTGCGCATGCATCCCGACGATCTGGAGTTGGACGAAGGTTTCCCGGTGAACAATGGCTACGATCTTGAGGCTCCCTTCGGCCTCGTGGAGATCGGTATCAACGGACTGAGTTCCGGACAGCAGGTTCCGCAAGCTCCGCTTGCGCTTTCCGGTACCTTGACATGTGGGGATACGCCAGCCGACAGGCTGGAAATGCTGAACGGCGCGGACAGGTACGAGGCAATCCTGACACAGACTGGTGATCTCACTGCCAGTTTCGCACTGAGCGGAGTGAACATCGGGTCCGGAGTGAATAACCTGCTGTTCAAAGCCTGGGCTGAGGATGTCTGCCTCTACGAATACTACGAGATGCCGACGACGTACAGCGAGCACCCCTTCGTGCTCATCGGAGCGGAAGCACCGCCTCCCGGCCAGGTGACGATCGAGGTGGAGTGGGGCAATGGTGCGGATTGCGGCATCGTGCTTTCCTGTCCGTGGATGGATGGCGCGTATCACTACGTCAGCAAACAGAACCCGGGCAGCATTGGCAGCGTTCCGTACGCGCTGTTCGAGGATTCGAGCGTCTATGGCGCTGGCGATGTGGTGTGGCCCGGCAACGGGCACTACACGATCACTATCGCGCATCTGGAGCCCGGTGGCTACGCGCTTAAGGAAGATGTCTGGCACACCACGCGCAAGACCACTTTGGTGAAGGTCAGCAAAGGCGGCAGCCTGGAGCACACGATCATCCCGACCAGCGATCCCAAGCCCCCCGACGGCGAGTACAGCAACGACTGGGTGGTGTTGAGGATCGACGGAGAAACGGGTGAGATCACGGTGGTAAACGAGTATCAGACATTCTGAGGGGGGCTGCTGATGCAGCCGGCCTTCTGATCGGCTGGCGGGATGGATCAACTGCCGGCAGGAAATCGATCCGGCGGTAGAGGAATCGAGCCTGCCAGGCACAAGGCGGACTGCACCGTACTGCCAGCGTCCCTGCCTGGAGATCCCAGCCGTGCAGCCACCGGGGCTTGTACAGCTCCAGTGCAAGCGCTACACGTCAGTCCGTTTTGCCCTTGACCGCGCGGCCCGGCACCTGGCGGGCGATCACGGTGCTGTGTTTCGATCCGACCGCGAGGGCATTACGATGGTACAATATCAGCGACGACGCTGTAGGGGCGTTATCGGTTGGCTGTGCAGCCGTGGAGGTTGTGATGCGTAACGGTGCACGGCGAGAGAGACCCTCTCCCATTGCTTTAGTGGCGGTGGCTTGCGCCATCACGGCGCTCTGCGCGCTGGGCTGCGAGGCGAACAGCGTTGAGCCGCGCCTGCGCGATGACCAGCTTGATCCGTCCCTGGAGCGGCCACTGCCTGCCGCTGATTTCGGGCTGGCGTCGCCGACGGAGCTGGCGCGGGAGACGGCGGCGGCAACCGGTGGCTGCTTCCGCTACGGCGCGGCCTACAACGCCGCACTGCCCACACGCCATGCCAGCATTTCCGGGGCAAGCCTGTGGCTCGACCCGCCAGCGTGGTCCACGGGACTGGATGAAGACCCAACCGAGCCGGCATTCGCAATCTACAGCTTCGACGTCAGCGATTTCGCGGGTGCAGCCCGGTTCACAGTCAGGTCCCGCAGCGGCGTGCCCTACGCCGGGCTGGCCAACTACAAGCGTGACAGCTGGGACTGGTTCGCGGTTCCCCCCGATGGCGATGTGGCGATCGACAGCTTTGCCTCATACGCGTCCGACACGGGCGTGTGCTATCTGGCGGTTGTCTCGATCAACGATGCTCAAGACGTCCACCGCACCGACGTCGTCGACTGGGTGCGGATCGGCGCCGATCCCTGGGAGTATTCCCCGCTGGCAGGCAGCGAATCAGGCAAGTACTACCAGTCACTGGCGCTGGACTCACAGGACCGGTCATGGGTGGCGTGGTCAACGGCCGAACCCGAGCACGCCAGCGGGGTGGCGTTCTGCGGCGATGCGGGCCTGGTTCACGAAGCGATCAGCGACCACTACGCCCTCGGCCAGTCGCTGCGCCTGGACACCGATGACAGGCCACAGCTGTGCTACGTGATCCTGGCAGAGACGCAGTACGAGATCCGCTATGCCTGCCGCGAGCAAGGCGAGTGGCTTGACGAGCGGATCGCCGGGGTAGCCTACTCGCACACCACAAGCCAGGGCGCGCCGGAGCCCACCGCGCTGGACTACCTGCCCGCCGTGGACTTGTCCCTCGATTCGGGTGGCCGGCCGCGGATTGCCTTGGTGGATACCGGCGACTCGGCGGTACGTTTCTGGTGGCACGACGGGTCGGACTGGCGCGCCGAGCTGGTGGACGACGACGCGATCGAGAAGCACCGCAGCGACATCAGCCTGGCACTTGATGTCGCTGGCAATCCGCGGCTTGTGTACAGCGGTGGCCACCCACTCGAGCTTCGCTATGCCGTAAACGACGGCCCGGGCTGGGTTGTCGAGGCCGTGCTGCCTGAGGAAGGAGGATATCGGCATGTGTCGCTGGTGCTGGATGAGACGGACAGGCCCATTCTGGCCTGCGGTTATGGATCGCTGGTGACAATCCTTCGCCGGAGCCAGGAGTGGGAGAGCACGACTCGCCCTGAAACGTACGCTGTGCAGTACCTCGATCTGGCCTGCGCCGGCACTGCGCCTGCGCAGCTCTGTTACGGTCCGCTGGTCGACTACTGGGACCTGCAGTACGGGAGCCTTAACGGTGATACCTGGCAAATGGAAACCGTGTACCCGGCAGACCACCTCAGCTATTACCGGGAGACTCCGCCCGACGCTCTCGCGCTGGACTCCACCGGTGCACCGGTGATCCTGCTCCTGGAGGATTGCATAGAGGGGCGCGCCTGGTTCCTGATAACCCGCAGGTGATTCGGCTTTCTGGACGGCTAGTCTACCTTGCCTCTAACCGCGCGGCCCAGCACCTGGCGGGCGATCACCATCCGCTGGATCTCGCTGGTGCCCTCGCCGATGGTGCACAGCTTGGCGTCGCGCCACATCCGCTCCACCTCGTACTCGCGGGTATAGCCATAGCCGCCGTGCAGCTGGACCGCCAGCTCCGTGATGCGCATCGCCACCTCGCTGGCATACAGCTTGGCCATCGCGGCCTCCTTGGTGATGTGCATCCCCTGGTCCTTCATCCACGCCGCGCGGTAGACCATCAGCCGCGCCGCCTCCAGCTCGGTGGCCATGTTGGCGATGAAGTGCTGGATCGGCTCGTGCTGGGCCAGCAGCTTGTCAAAGGTCTTGCGCTCCCTGACGTAGGCCACGGCGCGCTCGTAGGCGCCCTGGGCCAGACCCAGCGCCATCGCGCCGATACCGATCCGCCCGCCCTCCAGTGTCTGCATGAAGGCGCCGAAACCGGTGTTCTCCTCGCCGAGCAGGTTCTCAACCGGCACGCGGACGTTGTCGAGGAAGATCTGCGACGTGCTGGAGCCGCGCAGGCCCAGCTTGTCCTCGACCTTGGGCACGCTGACGCCCTCGCTCTGCATGTCGATGATCAGCGCGCTGATGCCGTGGCTGCGGCGTGCCGAGGGATCGGTCTTGACGGTGGCGACCATCGTCCGGGCCTCGCGGCCGTTGGTGATCCACTGCTTGGCGCCATTGACCACGTAGTGGTCACCCTCGCGGATCGCAGTGGTGCGGCAATTGCCGGCGTCGCTGCCCGCCTCGGGCTCGCTGAGGCCGAAGCAGCCGATATGCTCCCCGCTGCACAGCGGCGGCAGGAACTTCTTCTTCTGCTCCTCCGTGCCGAGATCGTGGATCGGCGCCATGCAGAGGCTGGTGTGCGCGGTGTAGGTGATGCCGGTGTTGCCGCAGACGCGGTTGATCTCGTCCATCGCGATGATGAAGCTCATGAAGTCCATGCCGGCGCCGCCGTACTCCTCGGGGAAGTAGATGCCCAGCAGGTCGAGCTCCCCCATCTCCTTGACGGCTTCGTGCGGAAACAGCTTCTTCTCGTCGAGCTCCATCGCGCGCGGTGCGAGTTTCTCGTCGCAGAATTTGCGCAGCATCTCGCGCAGCATGCGGTGTTCTTCCGTGAAGGGAATCATGCCATAGCTATCGAGCGCACCCATACCTGCCACCTTGCTGGAGAAGTCCGCGGGAATCCGCAGCTGTGGGGCCTATGATAGCAGCTGCGCCGCGCCGTGCCGGGCCGCGGGGCAAGTGGCTACCCCACATTGGGCCTCAAGTGTGCCTTTGCCCGGCGGCGAAGCTGCGGCACAATATACGCGGCGGACATGCAGCGGGGTGCGGTGCCTGTTGGAGAGCGCCGTGCCCGCCAATCACCTGCGTGTTTGCGGGCCGCACGGAGTCAGCCGGAGTCCAGCGGCGCGGTAAGCATGCAATTCACGCAGAGCCGGGTTTCTCACCAAGCCCGGCTTTCGTGTTTTCGCCCCCGGGTAAGCCAAAACCGGGCCATGCGCTATAACACCTTAGTATTGCCTGGATGCATCTGAGGAGGCTCACGTGAAGACTAGCCGTTTGCTTCGCCTGTTGCTGGCTGGTGCCGCGCTGCTGACGCCGGCGGCAGCTGCCGCGCCGCCCGCTGGCAGTGATCCGCTGCAGGAGCTCTACGACGCGACCTACATCACCATGCGCGAGATGTCCGCGGTGCTGCCCCACGGCTCGCTGTACGTCAGTCAAGGCGTGCTGGCCAGTTTCAGCGGTGTCGATCAGCGCACCGCGGGCGTGATCGTCGGGGAGATCACGCTGAGCATGGACAAGCTGCCCAGCGGGCCCGGCGTGCTCAACCTGTTCGCCGAGATCACGCCCGACGAGCCGGCCGTCGTCCGGCGCGCCACCCATGCGTTCTATTCGGTGGCCGCCACGGCCGCCAGCCAGGTGGTCAGCGGCTTTCCCGTGGCGATCCGCGGCTGGGCCGAGCTTGATCCCGCCGAGCAGGAGGAGTTCGAGAGCATCTACCTGCAGGCCTACAGCGACGGTTGGATCGAGAGCGGCGCCGAGGAGGGCATGGGCGGTGGCCACTGGGGCGCGGGCGGCCAGCCGGAGAGTGTCGGGGGCGGGGGCGTCACGCCGCGCTTCCCGGTCGGCGAGGAGACCTTCGCCGCGGTCTGGACGGTGGACGGCAACCGCTGGGACTACCGGATCGACGAGAGCGGCGAGAACTTCACGGTGACCGATTACTACCGCAATATCACCTTCGTGCAGCAGCCCTGGGCGCCGGAGGAAGGTGCACTGGATGACGCGCTGCGATTCAGCAACATCGACTACAGCTATGTGTTCTTCCCCGACGGCGTCGACCAGGAGGAAGGCGCGCCGGGGTACCTGACGGCGTACATCGTGGCCAGCTTCACCGTCAGCGAGCCGCGCCAGCGCCTAGAGCTGGTCAGCTACCCCTGGCTCGAGATTGAGTCCATCAAGGATGAACTGGTCCGGGAACTGGAATTCACGCGCGGCGGCGCCGGCTACTCCGACTGGATGCTGTTCGTCGACGGCGATTTTCAGCCCGGTGTGGAGTACGAGCTGCGCGTGGAGGCGGCCTGCGACGTGCCGCAGACCTACGGCGGCCCAGGCTACGGTGGCGTTTATCGCTTCGACACCGCGGCGCTCTGGCCCGGCGAGGACCATAGCGCGGACATCGCTATCGAGCTGGCAATCGATACCAATGGCTGGACGGTCCTCGCCAGCGAGGGTGGCACGCTCGACTACTTCCAGATGGGCGGCCCGGACGGCGGCTACGGTCCGCTGCGCGACGAAGCCAGCGCCAACTGGACGGCCACCACGCGCAACCAGATGCTGGTGGCGACCAAGTTTCCGTCCGTAACGCTGCCCACCGGCTGGGGCGAACTGCAGGTGTTCGCGCCGGCGGAGCTGGCCGAGAGCGTTGGCGAGATGGAGAGCATCGCGGCGCTGGGCGAGATCATCGCTTACTACAACGGGCTGTGGGGCGACCGCGGCGTGACGACACAGCCCGTGTTCCTGGTGCCCGAGGAGAGCGGCGTGCAGGCGTTCGAGGATGCCGGACTGATCTTCATCCTCGGCGGCGACCGCACGGGTATCCCGCTGATCGCGCACGAGACCTCGCACCTCTGGTGGGGCTACGACGTCAGCGGCCCGCTGTGGTTTCTGGAGGGCATGGCCAACTACGGCGCGGCGAAGTTCCTGGAGTACTACTATGGCGACGACGGCCCGCTGGCGGGCGCTGACGATCCGCTGTTCTATCGCCGCTACCTGATGAACTTCAGCCTGGGCTACGAGCTGCCGCTGAGTTTCGATGCGCGCGAGCAGCTGGAGGACACGGCGTCGATCTACCACAACAGCGCGGCGTTCCTGCTGACGATGGACGCGCTCCGCCCCGACGGCATCGACGGCATCCTCGGCCTGCTGCATCGAAGCGCCGATCGGATGCCGGCCGTGAGCAGCGAGCAGCTGCGCGGCATCTTCAGTGATCAGAGCGGCGGCGAACTGGGCGATGTCTGGGACAGCTACGCCGTGCGCGGCGAGATCCCCGTGGCCGACGCGGACGACGACACCTACCGCCGCTTCGAGTGGACGCCGGAGCGCGAGGAGTACGTCAGGATGCTGCGCTGGCTGGTGCCGTCGATGAAGAAGGAGATGATGGGTGACATTCGCGGTGCGCTGTACTGCGCCTTCCGGGCGCTCGAGTACCGCAACGAGGCCAAGGACCGGCTGCGGATCGCCGGGCTGCTGATCAAGGACGGCCAGCTGGACGTGGCCTGGGAGATGGCGGCGGCGCAGCTGGAAAACCCCGAGACCGACGCCAAGACGCGCGTGCAGGCCAACTGGACACTGTCCAAGGTCTACCGCGCCCAGGGTGATACGGACAGCGAGCTGCTGGCCCTGCAATACGTCATCGACAACGCGCCCGCCGTGGACCTGCTCTATATCGCCCAGCAGGCCGGCGAGCGCCGGGCGGAGCTGACCGGCGAGGAAGCGGACTACGACGCTGAGAGCGGGGCGACGCCCCAGGGCTGACAGGTGAGCCCGGCCCCGTGGCCGGGCTATAATCGGCGGGCGTGGTCTATCTGCTGTTCTTCCTGTCGGGGGCTGCCGGGCTGATCTACGAGATCGCCTGGTCGCGCCAGCTGGGCCTGTTCTTCGGCCACACCGTGCACGCCGCGGCGGTGGTGCTGGGCGCCTACTTCGCCGGCATGGCGCTGGGCTACGTGCTCGCCGGCCGCTGGGCGCCGCGGCTGGGGCGCCCGCTGATCGGCTACGGCGTCGCGGAGTTGGTGGTGGCGGGCTGGGCGCTGCTGACGCCCCACCTGCTGGCGCTCTACGCCCAGCCGCAGCTTGCGGCCCTGCTTAACCACCCGTTGCCGACGCTGCAGCTCGCCGTGCGCGCGCTGGTGACCTTCCTGACACTGCTGCCCGCCACGATCGCGCTGGGGGCCACGCTGCCGTTCATCGCACAGCACGTCAGCCCCCCCGCCGCGCCACGCCCGCGGCTGATCGCCCTGGCCTACGCCTGCAACACCTGCGGTGCGTTCACCGGCGTGCTGGCGGCGACCTTCGCGCTGATCCTGCTGCTCGGGGTGCGCCAGAGCGGCTACCTGGCGGCGGCGATCAGTGCGGCCTGCGGGCTGGCGGCGCTGTGGTGGGCCCGCCGCGGCGGCGAGGTGCGGGGGCGAGCCGCCGGGGCTGAAGCGGCGGGGGGAGCGCGGCGGCTGACGCCGTCGTGGTACCTGCTGGCCGGCCTCAGCGGGCTGGGTACGCTGGGCCTGCAGGTGCTCTACACGCGGATGTTCGCGATGACCTTCCACAACAGCACCTATACGTTCGGCGGCGTGGTGGCGGTGTTCCTGATCGCGCTGGCGCTGGGCAGCTGGCTGGTGTCGCGCTTCGCCGCCCGGCTGCGGCCCGCGCCGACCGCCGCGCTGGCCTGCGCGGCCGGCGCCCCGGCGATCCTGCTCGGCGTGGCGATCTTCCAGCGCTTCACCAAGCTGGGGTACTTCGGCGCCGGGTCGTCGTTCGTCGTCTACATCCTGGGGGCGCTGGGCCTGATCGCGCTGGTGGTGCTGCTGCCGGTCACCCTGCTGGGTACAGTGCTGCCGTACTGCTTCGCCGCGGCCCCGGACGCGGCCGACGGTCCGGGCCCGGCGGTCGGCCGGCTGACGGCCGTCAACACCGTCAGCGCCGCGCTCGGCGCGCTGCTGACCAGCTTCGTGCTGCTGCCCCTGCTGGGGCTGTGGACCTGCTTCGCGCTCTACGCCGTGCTCTACGCCGTGGCCGGGCTGGTGATCGCCGGTACCGGCCGGGGCGCCGCCCGAGTCGTCTATGGAGGACTGGGCCTGGCGGTGCTGGTGGCCGCCGGTATCGCCGCTACCCAGTGGCCGATGAGCGTGATCGGCAGCCGGGTGCGCCTGCTCTATGAGCGGGAGACGCCCTACGGGCTGATCAACGTGGTGGAGGCCACCGAGACCCACGACATCTGGCTGAGGCAGAACAACCACTACGTACTGGGCGCCACGCGCGGCGCCGACAGCGAGCTGCGCCAGGGCTACATCCCGCTGCTGCTGCATCCGCGGCCCGCCGAGGTCTGCTTCCTGGGGCTGGCCACCGGTATCACGGCCAGTTCCGCGCTGGGGTTTCCCGGTGTGGAGCGAGTCACGGCCGTCGAGCTGATTCCGGAGGTCGTCGAGGCGGCGGCCTTCTTCGGCGAACACAACCGGGGCATACCCGACAATCCGCAGCTTGAGGTCGTGGTCAACGACGCCCGGCATTACCTGTACGCCACCGACCGGCGCTTCGACGTGATCGTCAGCGACCTGTTCGTGCCCTGGCACAGCCAGACCGGTTATCTGTATACCGTCGAGCACTATCGGGCGGCGCGGCGGCGGCTGGCCGAGGGCGGGCTGTTCTGCCAGTGGCTGCCGATGTACCAGGTCGGGGCACGCGAGCTGGAGCTGATCGCGGACAGCTTCGCCAGCGTCTTTCCGGTGACGACTGTCTGGCGCGGGGAGATCGAGCAGGGCAACACCCCGCTGCTGGCGCTGATCGGCGGCGAGCGGCCGCTGGAGGTCGAGGGCGCGCGGCTGCTGCGCTGCTGGGCGCAGGTGCCGGTGCCGCGCGGCGGCGTTGACCCGGTGATCCGGCGCGGGCGTGACGTTCTGGGCCTCTACGCTGGGGGCTGGCCGGCGGACGGATCGGGGCCGCTCAACACCGATGACCACCCGCGGGTTGAGTTCCTGGCGCCCCTCACCCAGCGCCGGAGCGCCATGCTGACGGGCGACCGGCTGATTGCCTACTACGACAGCGTGCTGCTCGGGCTGCCGCTGGCGGGCGTGGACTACGTGCCACTGGCGGGCGAGCCGCCGCCGGACCTCGCCCGGGAACGTGCCGGGCAGCGCGCCGCCCTGCAGTGACTACAATAGGGGCGTGGACGGCGGCACAGAGCAGCCGAGTGCTCCGGTTGAGCGGGCGCGGCAGGTGGCGGCGGTGGTGCTCGACCTGCTGGCGATTGGCTGCCTGATCTGGCTGCTGCCTCCCCTGGTCGCGCGGCTCGCTGATCCGCACTGGCTGAACGCGCTGCTCATCGCGATGGGCTATCTGGCGATGTGCGGGGGGCTGGTGCTGGCCCGGACCTACGCGCCGAAGGTGCAGAAGGTGGCCGCACCCGAGAAGGAGGGTGATCAGCCCATCGGCGGCGATGGCAGCGGGGCGCTGGGCTGCGCGCTGGCGACGGCGATCCCGTTCTCGATCTTCGTCGCCGTGATGATGCTGATGGCCAGCGGGGCGTTGGATGGTGATGCCTCCTGGCTGGATCAGTTCCAGGCCAGGCTGGAGGCCAGCGCGATCCTCTCGATTCTGGGCGTGGTGGGGTTCTTCGTCTTCATGGGGCTATTCCCGTGGGCGCTGCTCTATCAGCCGCGCCGCCGGGCAGTGCGCCTGACCTGGGCGGGCTTCACCGCGCAGCTGCTGGGCCTGCTGGGTGTCAACGCGATGGTGCTGGTCACCGCGGCGTTCTGGCAGTCGCTGCTCACCGATGCCGAGCCGATGGGGCTGGCGCTGGGCGGCCGCCTGCTGGTGTTCGCACTGTCCTATGTGGTGCTGCTGCTGTTCTACGCGCCACCGCGGCTGGCGCTGCTGTCGATCGCGGGCGGCCAGTGGTCGCTGCTGAGTTTCCTGGTGATGCTGGGCGTGATGCTGTGGCCGCTGACGGCCTGAGTCACTCGTAGCGCAGGCAGTCGATCGGTTTGAGCCGGGCCGCATAGCTGGCCGGGTAGACGCCGAACACCAGTCCCACGGCCACGCTGAAGCCGATCCCCAGCAGCACCGTGCCGGCGGTGATCCAGGGCTGCCAGCCGACCAGCAGGCTGAAGGCCACCGAGCCGGCCACTCCCAGTACGCTGCCCAGCAGGGCGCCGAGCAGGGTCTGGGCGGTGGCTTCCAGCACGAACTGCAGCCAGATGTCGCGGCGGCGCGCCCCGACCGCGCGGCGGATGCCGATCTCGCGCGTGCGGGCCATCACCTGCATCAGCATCACGTTCATGATGCCGGTGCCGGCCACCAGCAGCGCCACGCTGGCCACGCCCGTCATCAGCGCGCGGAAGACCCCCAGCGCGCTGTCGAGGATGCCGGTCAGCTGCTCCATCGAGGTCACAGAGAACTCGGCGGGATCGTCCGGGCCGAGGCGCTCGTGCGCGCGCAGCCGCTCCTCCACGCGGCGCTGGACGGTCGGGATATCCAGGCCGTGGCGGACCAGCGCCATGATGGCGTGGGCGCCGCTGAGCTGATAGATGTCCTGGGCGGTGCTGAGCGGGATGAACACGCGGCTGTCGAGGCTCTCGAAGCCGATCCGGCCCTTCTCGATCATGGTGCCGACTACTTCGAAGCGCTGGCCCTTGATCACCACCTCGCCGCCCAGCGGATCCTCCGCGCCGAACAACGGCTCGATCAGCCCGTGGCCCAGGCAGCAGACCCGGGCCTGCTGCGCCTCATCGTCGGCGCTGATGAAGCGGCCGCGCTCGACGCGATGCCCGCGGATCGCCGGGTAGTCGGGTTCAGCGCCCTCGATGGTGCCGAAGATGCGCTCCGTGCCGCGGCCGATATGGCCGGGCAGCATCAGTACGCCCGCCACCAGTTCCAGCTCGTCGACCTCGGCCAGCGCGGCGGTGTAGTACTGGGGGACGAAGCCGAAGGCGTCGCTGCGCTGGAAGCCCGGCTCGTTCTGGTCGAAGTAGGGCGAGATGAACAGCGTATTGGCCCCGTAGTCTGCCATCATGCGCAGGGCCTGGTGGCGCGCGGTATCCGTGACGCTGATCAGCGCGATGATGTTGGCCGCGCCGATCCCGACGCCCAGCACCGCCAGCAGGCTGCCCGCTCCCAGCCGGCGCAGGCCGTCGCGCACCAGTTTGAGCAGAAGCTGCCGCACCGGGCGCTATTAAAGCACGCGGGGCGCTCAGCGTCTGAGTTCGGCCCGCGCGGCGGCCAGCCGCTCGCTGAAGCGCGGCATCGCGAGCTGATAGCCGGCGGCCTCGTCCAGCAGCAGGGTCGCGCCGGCGAGGTCGCCACGCCCGATGGCCAGCCGCGCGCGGCCCAGCGCCAGCCAGGCCGTCACCTCGACGCTGGCGTACTCGGCCTCGGCGGCGGCGTCCAGGCTGGCGGCGGCGCCATTGAGGTCGCCCTGGTCCAGCAGCACGAAGCCCAGCCAGATTTGGGGCCGCGGATCGTCGGGATCGAGCGCCAGGGCGCGGACCAGCGCGCTGCGGGCTTCCTCCAGCTGGCCGGCGAGGTACTGGGCCTCGCCCAGCGCCGCCCACAGCCCGGCGTTGAGCGCGTCGGCCTGGGCGGCACTCGTCAGGTGGCCGGCGGCGCGCACGTAGTTGCCCTCGTCGAGGTAGCTGAGGCCCAGCAGCTCGTCCCGGGCCGCGAAGTCCAGCCGCACGTAGCGGCGGTCCGTCAGCAGCTTGACCACTTCCGCCGTCTGGCCGCTCGAGTAGAGTGCGGTCGCCAGGTAGGCCAGCAGTTCGACGCTGCCAGGATCGAATTCCAGCCCGCGGCGGGCAATGTCGATCTGGCGCGCGTAGTCCGTCCCCGCCCCCAGCAGGTCGAGGTAGAGCAGGTAGGCGTCGGCGTCGGCCTGGGGATGCGTGAGCAGGGCCGGCGCCAGGGTCAGCGCCGCCTCGCCGCCGTAGAGCAGGCTGGTCAGCATCACTTCCAGGTAGCGCCCCAGGTAGTTGTCGCCGGCGTCGTTGAGCCCGCGCTTGACGGTGGCCAGCGCCGTCGCGCTTTCGCCCTGCAGCTGCTGCAGCATCGCCAGCCCGTTGTAGGCCGTCGGCCGCCGCGGGTCGAGACGGATCACGCTCTCCATCACCTGCACGCCGCGCTGGTACTCCCCGCTGTCCATCCACCAGGCGGCCAGCTCGTCCACCACCCAGTCGAAGTCCTGCGGGCTGAGGCGCTGATGAGCGTTCTCCAGTTCGTAGAGCAGGGCGTCGGCCCGCCACTGCTCGGCCAGCAGCAGCGCGTACTCGGCATGCAGCCAGGCGGCGTCGGGCGCCAGGTCCAGGGCGCGCAGGTAGGACGTCTCGGCCTGGCTCAGGTCGCCGGCACCGCGGGCCAGGGCCCCCAGCTGGGCGTAGACCTCGGCGCTGGGCTCCAGCTCGGCGATGGCGCGCCACGTCTCGATCGCCCCCGGGCGGTCGCCCTGGCGCTCGAGCAGTTCAGCGTAGGCGCTCAGCAGCTCGATGCTCTGGGGAAACTGCGCCAGTCCCGCGCGGTAGGTGCGCCGGGCCTCCTCCGGCTGATCCAGCGTCTCGTAGCCGCTGGCCGCGTTGAGGTAGTAGAGCGGGTCGGGCCTGAGGCGCAGAGCCTGTTCCGCCTGGTCCACGGCCTCGGCGGTGCGCCCCAGCCGGAACAGGCACAGCCCGGCGCGGTTGAAGAACGCGTCGCTGTGCGGCGCAAGCCACTGGCCGCGCTGGAACTGGTTGAGCGCCGCCTCGTACTGCTCATCGTCGGTCAGCGCCAGGCCGTACTGCATCGCCAGCTCGGCATCGTCGGGGTGGTCCGCGATGCTGTCCTGCCACAGCTGCTCGGCGTCCTCGATGCGCCCCACGGCAACCAGCGCGCCGGCCAGGTTGGCCGTGACCTGGGCGTCGAAGCCGAGCGCCAGCGAGCGCTCATAGAGCGCAGCCGCCGCCTGGAATTCACCGAGGCTGTAGCGGCAGTCGCCCTCCCGGGCGGGAAAGCGCGGGTCCTGGGGGGCGGCGGCCGCCCCGCGGGCGAAGGCCTGGGCGGCGGCCTCGAAGCTGCCCGCGGCGTAGAGCCGGTCCCCGTCGGCCAGCAGCGCCTCGGGGTGGTCGGGAAAGGCCGCCAGGAAGTCGGCCCAGGTTTGACCGAGCTCAGCCGCACGCGTCGGTTCGGCGGCGAGCAGTGCGAGCAGGTCCAGGTAGCGCCGGGCGGTGGGTTCCAGCTGGGCGGCCCGGCGGCGCTGGGCGATCGCTCCCACGTTGTCACCGCCGGCCAGCAGCACCTCGGCCCAGAGGTCGGGGACGCGCGGGTCCTGGGGGGCGGCCTGCTGCGCATGCTCAAGGTCGGCGAGCGCGGCGCTGTGCATCCCCCGCCGCCGATGATCCTCGGCGCGGGCCAGCCAGACATCGGTGCTGTCCGGCCAGTCGGCGGTCAGCTTGTCCCAGACCGCCTCCGCATCCGGGCTGTCCGTCTCGCTGAGCAGCGTCGCCAGCGCGATCCAGGGCGCGGGCGAGGTGGCAACCGCCACCGCCCGCCGCAGGTACTCAAGCCCGGCGGCCGGGTCGCCCGCCGCACGGGCCAGGTCAGCGGCGCTGAGCAGCAGGTCGGGATCGTCCGGCTGAGCCTCCAGCGCCAGGTCCAGCTCCACCTGCGCGCCGTCCCAGTCGTCCGTGGCCGCCAGGGCGCGGGCCAGGTGCAGGCGGTACTCAGGCAGCGGGCTGAGCCCCAGCGCGCGGCGGAAGTAGGCGGCGGCGGTGCCCGCGTGACCGGCGGCCAGATAGGCCTGGCCCACCAGGTCGGGCAGCTGGCTATCCTCATGCGCGGCGCTGAGCGCCCGCATGAAGTCCTGCTCGGCGCCGGCGGTGTCGCCGCTGAGCAGCCGGGCCCCGCCGCGCTCGACCGTCCAATCCCAGGCCTGGGGGCTGGCCCTGAGCGCCGCGTCCCAGGCGTCGAGCGCTGCGGCCAGGTCGCCCTGGGCCGCCAGGCTGCGCGCCTCATTCGCGGCGGCCTGGCCCGGACGCGCGGCCGCGGCCGTGGCCGGCACTTCGATGGTGCCGGCGGCCGGCTGCGCGGCGTGCGGCGCCATTGGCACCAGGGCCAGCACCCCCACCGCGGCTAACACGCGCAGGCGCATCATCGTCATTATACTGACGCCGCCCGCGCGCCGCTTGCTCAGCGGGCCGGCCGGCGGGCGCTTTGGACCTCTGCTGTGCTATGCTATCTGCGTCATGCTGGAGATCCCAAGTTACTTCCAGCGGCTCTACACGGCGGCCGAGATCGACCAGCGCGTCGGCGAGCTGGCGGCCGAGATCGCCCGCGACTACGCGGGGCGTAAGGTGCACCTGGTCTGCGTGATGCGCGGCGCCACCGTGTTTCTTTCGGACCTGGTGCGCAAGCTGGAGCTGGAGGTGACCTACGACTACATCGCGGTCCACAGCTACGAGAGCACCTCGTCCAGCGGGATCGTGCGGCTGACCAAGGACCTTGATGAAAACGTCGAGAGCCGCCACGTGATCGTGGTCGAGGACATCATCGACTCGGGCCTGACGCTCAACTACATCAAGGAGAACCTCCAGAGCCGCAAGCCCGCCTCACTCGCGCTGTGCACGCTGCTCGACCGCCCGCACCGGCGCAAGATCGACCTGAAGCTCGACTACGTCGGCTACCAGATCCCCGACAAGTTCGTGGTCGGCTACGGCCTCGACTTCGAGCAGCAGTGGCGCCAGCTGCCCGA
>CAZSSB010000004.1:0-129196 GCA_964609245.1 uncultured Planctomycetales bacterium
CCAACTGCTCCTTGATCACCCGTAAGACGTCTGCCGCGCTGCTTACCTGCATCCCACAAGAGCCCCGGAGTGCTACGACACTCCTTGTTGGTCGCCTTCCTCTCCTCTCCACTGTTTCAACACAAGAACTCCCGGCCCTGACCAACTTGTCCCCGTGCATCCACGGCATATCCACAAGCTGTGTGGATAACGTCACGGACGCCCTCTAGCCCAGATGCAAGACCGTCCCGCCGGTGGCCTTCCTCTGTTACACCGGCGGCAAACCTACTGCCGATCCCCTCTCCGTCGAGGCGCTGATTGCGGACCGTCGACGAGACGATTAGCATAGCAAACAAAGGTCCTGATGACAAGGGTGCGGCCGGAGCTGGACGCATGAGTCCACCGTATTCAGCAGAATGCCGGAGTCGCGGCGATCGAGACGTCTGCGGTTGAGACTTGCCCACACCGGTGGACTGCATTGCGCAGTCCGCGCGAACGCGGTAAGTTCTGGTAGTATGAGGGCGATGAGTGACGCACCGATTGCAGAGGGAGGAGTGCTCGCCGCGCGTGAGCTTTCGACGGACGAGGCAGCCAAGCGCGAACGCCTGCTTGCTGCCGGCCACGAGGCATTCGACGGCGAGGACTATGCACGAGCGCTGGACTGCTATCACCGTGCCTCGGTGCTGGATGGCAGCGATGCGAAGGTCTGGGGGATGGTCGGCCTGGCCTACGCCAATCTCGATTTGCCCCGGGAGGCTTGGCGATCCTTCAAACTGGCACTGGTGTGCGACCCCGAGGACCTGGACACGCAGTGGTACGCCGCGGAGTTCCTCTACAACATCGAGGACTTCGTGCTGGCGAGGTTGCTGCTGGAGAGGTACGTTACACGTGAGACGGATCCGGCGCGGCTGGAGGAAGCAGAGGAAATGCTGGCTGATGTGCGGCGGGTTGCGACGGATGACGATGAACTGCGGGAACGGCCGCGATTCACGGGCAGCGATGATCCGGACGACTTAGGGGAGGAAGAGGAGCTGGCCGGATTCGATATCGAGGACGAAGTGGAGAGTGCCGCCGAGGATGCCGATCCAGACTATGACGAGTTGGTCGCCAACGCGCATGACGAGGAGACGGAGGAGCAGTTCACGGCCAGTCTGCAGCTGGAGCTGACCGGGATGGCGAGCCGTTGCCCGAAGTGCGCGGCGGCGCTCCCGCTGGACGCGCCCTACTGCTACAGCTGCCTCGCGCCGCATCTGTACGAGGAGGAGTGATGATACGGGCCAGCAGAGCGATACAGGTGGCGCTGCTTGCAGCGTTGCTGCATGCCGCCGCGGGCTGTGACCTGCTGGGCGGTGGGGAAGCAGCTCCCGGCAGAGCGGGAAACGTCCAGCTGTACCCGCTGCAGATCGCAATCGAGCAAATGACAGGTGGTGACGGCTTGCACTCCGACACTGTATCCGTGGCAGTCGGGGCGGTCGTCGACAGCTCCGCGCTGAGTGGCAGCGCCGAGCAGCCAGCGGGCGATGAGGGCGTCTCGGCTGACGCACTGCGGCGTGAACGGGTTGTGCGGCACGAGCTGAACAACAGCCTGGTGCGCAATAGCCTGATTAACGTCGTGCAGCCGGATCAGTCCGCGATCGACATGGCGCGGGGTGGCATAACGACGGCGAACAGCGCGGCGCTCAGTGACTCGCTGATCGCCGAGATCAAGGAACTGGTCCATGCCGAGGTTTTGGTCTGCGCGATCGTCGACCTGGACGGCCGGGAGCTCTCGATCGCAGCTCAGGCTCTGAGTGATGGTCGTCTCGTGTATCACGAGACGATAGCCGACTGGAAGCCGCTCACAGCTGAAGAGGAAGCGGCGGCGGAGTAGCGTTGATGCTACCTCAGACCTGCTGCATGCTGCCGCGGGGCCAAACCGCGCTATCTGCGCTTCCTGCCCTTGCTGTCCAGCAGGATTGTCACGGGGCCATCGTTAGTCAGTTCGAGTTGCATGTGCGCGCCGAACCGCCCGCCGGCGACCGTCAAGCCGCTGTCGCGCAGCGCCTGCTCAAGGGACGCAACCAAGGGTTCCGCCAGTGCAGGTTCGAGCGCGGCACTGAACGACGGCCGCGTGCCTGAGGTTGTATCGGCGGCCAGGGTGAACTGCGGGACGATCAGCACGCTGCCGCCAACGTCTGAGACGCTGCGGTTCATCCTGCCGGCGGTGTCGTGAAAGACGCGCAGCGTGGCGAGTTTGCGGGCGATGAAGGCGGCATCCTCGGGGCCATCGCCTGCCATCGCGCCGACGAGCGCGCAGAGCCCCTCACCAATCGCGCCGACGAGTTCGTCGCCAACCAGCACCTGGGCTCTACTCACACGCTGCACAACCGCACGCATCAGTCCGCTGCCTCTACGGAGCCAGGCGTGGGCGCCTTGAACAGACGCTTCGTTTCCCGCACGTCCTTGAGTGTGCCCAGTTCTCTCAGGCACTCCTCAAGCTCCTGGCCGTTGGCGACCTCGATTACCAGCTGGAAATGAGCGTAACGGTCCGAGCCCAGGACTGTGGGTGCCATCGCGAACTCGGCACCGCCCAGGTTGATGTTGCGAGTGGACAGGTAGCGCAGCACTTCGAACAGCAGCCCCACCCGATTGAGACTGACGATTTCAATCCGGGCCGGGTAGCGTATGGTGTTCGGCTGGTCGGACCAGGCCAGTTCAGTCAGCTCACCGGACTCCAGCTCTCGCTGCAGAGACGGACACTCCACGCGGTGGACCTTGAGGCGACGGGTGTCGCGGTCGTTCACGCCGAAGACACGATCGCCCAGCACGGGAGTGCAGCAGCGCATCAGCTCAGCGCGGCGGCGCAGCGGCTGGCCACTGGGCAGTCGAACGTTGAGGTCACCGGCCAGACCCACCAGTGCGAATTCAAACGTGCCACTCGGAGGCGTGGCGGCCGCCTTCTCCTCCTCTTTCTCGACGTGGCTACGGTGGATCTCCTTGAGCTGCTCAACAATCTCGTCGCACTGAAACTGGCCGAGCGCGACATTCTCATACAGCATGTCGATGCTGCGTACCGGCAGGCGGCTCAGCAGCTGGGCCAACTTCTCGTTGGCGGTAAGGTTGAGTGGATACAGGCCTTCGCGAACGATGTACTGCCGCAGCACCGCCTGTCCCGCAGCCACGCGTTCGGCCCGCGGGCGACGCTTATAGTAACGTCTGAGCTTGAGCAAGCTTTTTGGTGACTTCGCCATCGCCAGCCACTCGGGCCTGGGCGCGTCATCACCTTCATCACCCTTGATCACTTCAACCATGTCCCCGTTGGTCAGCTGGTAATCAAGCGGGACTTCGGTGCCGTTGATCTTCGCTTTGCGGATCGAATGACCAAGATTGGTGTGGATGTAGTATGCGAAGTCGATGGGCGTACTGCCGGCCGGCAGACTCACGACCTCACCCATCGGCGAGAGCACCAACACAGTGTGGGCCAGGAATTCGTCCCGCGTTCGGGCGACGAACTCCGCGCTGTCGATACGCTCGCGAGACAGCTCCCGGATGAAATCCAGCCAGGCGGTGTCCTTGCTCAGCTGCCCCCGGTTGAGCCCGCTCTCCTTGTAGCGCCAGTGGGCAGCGATGCCCTTGCTGGCCTCCAGGTCCATCGCCACGGTCCGGATCTGGCATTCGGTGCGAATGCCCTCCTCGTTGATCACCGTGGTGTGCAGCGTCTGATAGCCGTTCTCCTTGGGATTGGCGATGAAGTCGCGGAAGCGGTCGAAGATCGGCCTGTAATGGAGGTGGATCAGCCCCAATGCCCGATAGCAGTCCAGGGGCTCGCCATCGATGATGATCCTGATCGCCAGCAGATCGGCAATCGTCTTGGGCAGTTCGTCGGTGTCAAGGCCGTACTTCAGCATCTTGCGGAACACGCTGAACAGGTGCTTGCGCCGCCCGAAGACGCGCTTCAGCTTGATGCCCTCGCGGGTAAGCAGCGCCTCGACCGCGGCGATCATCTGCTCGATCTTGTGTTCGTACTGCTGGAAGATGGGGGCCAGGGTGTCGCGCAGTTCCGTGTACTCCTGGGGGTACAGATTCATGAACACCAGGTCGTCCAGTTCGCGGACCATCTGGCCCAGTCCGAGGCGGCGGGCAATCGGGATGTAGAACTCCATCGTCTCCAGGCTGATGCGCTGACGCTTGTGCTCCGGCATCGAGCCCAGCGTCTGCATGTTGTGGAGCCGATCGGCCAGCTTAATTACGATCACGCGCGTGTCGCGAGTCATCGCCACGAACAGCTTCTGGAGGTTGCGCGCCTGGTCGCTGGCCTTGTCGCGGCCGGTGAATCGGCCCAGGAAGTCGATTTTCTTGATCTTGGTCAGGCTGTCGACCATGGCGGCCACTTGCGGACCGAACAGCTGGCGGATCTGGTTGAGCCGGACCGCGGTGTCCTCGACCGTATCGTGGAGCAGCGCCGCAATGATCGACTCCTCATCCATGTTGAGGTCAACGCAGATCTCGGCGACCTCGAGTGGATGAAGTATGTAGGGCGAGCCATCCTGGCGGGCCTGGCCCTCATGAGCCGCCAGCGCCAACTCATAGGCCTGGCGCAGCAGGTCCTCGTCGATCGTGCCATGCAGTTGGCGAAGCTGCTGGCCAAGCACCGCAAACAGATGGTCTGCCTCTGGGTAGTGCTTACTGCTGGTTGCTTCCCGGCGCGGCATGATCCTTGAGCCCCAGTAACCTTAACATAATCGAGCACCGGTTGTTCCAGTTGTCGGGCAGGATCTCCACCGCCGGCAAAACGGGCTGGCCCGGCGATAGCTGGTGGAGCAGGTGGCTCTGGTTGAAGCCGGCGATTCGGATCTGGCGCTGTCCGTCGCTGACCAGCAGGTTGAGGTGTGTCTTATCGCGACCCATGTAACTGGCGCGCTCAACCCGGCAACCGGTTAGCAGGCAGCGAGGTGCTGCATGTCCCAGGCCGAATGGAGCCAGTGACCACACGTCGCCCTCGAATTGCTCAGTGAATTCGCCGATGCTGACGCTTGCCAGTGCCGGCGCAGGCTCCTGCCCCGGCGTCTGACCTTCGCGTATCGCCGAGGCGAAGCAACTGCGAAAAGCCTCGAGTTGCCCGAACTCCAGCTTGACGCCCGCCGCCAGCGCATGCCCCCCGAAGGACTCCAGCACGCCGGCGCAGTGCTCGAAAGCCGCTACGACATTGTGTCCAGCCGCGCTGCGGGCCGAGCCGCTGAGCAGGCCGTCGGCGTGCGGCGCATCGGCCAGTACTACCGCCGGTCGCCCCAGCTGCTCCGCGACCCGGGCGGCCGCGATGCCCAGAACCCCGATGTGCCAGTCAGCTCCGTAGAGCACCAGGCCCGCGGCGTCACCGTGATTCGTCGACTGGAGGAGCGCCGCGCGGGTCACTTGATCGGCGGTCTGACGACGTTCGTCATTGAGGCGGTCATGCTGCAGCGCCCGCTCGCGTGCGTCCTGTTCGTCCTCAGCGGCCAGCAAGTCAAACATCAGTCGCGGGCTCTGCATGCGTCCGACCGCGTTGAGGCGCGGCACCAGATTGAAGCTCGCCTGCCTCGCGGTCAGGCGTGTGAGGCCATGGAGACTGGCGACCTTGATGAGTTCCGCCAGCCCGAGGTTGGCGGTTTCCGGCAGCGCACGCAAGCCGTGATGCGCCAGGGCCCAGTTCTGGGGCACGAGCGGAACTACGTCCGCGATAGTCGCCAGTGCCATCAGCTCGGCCTCGTCCGCTTCCGCTGCTTCGCCGGATTCGGTTCTCATAACATCCAGCACCGCTCCCACGAGACCGGCCGAGCAGTACGGTGGCAGAGAGCTCTCCAAATGGGCATTCAGCACCGGAACGGGCGGCAATGTGGACTTCGGTTCGTGGTGGTCGAGCACGGCAAGGTCCAGCCCGGCGCCCGTCGCGTACTCCAGTTCGGCCAGATTGGCAGTGCCGCAGTCTACCGCGATGAGAGTGCGGTAGCCGTGTTCTATCGCCTGGCCCAGCACCTCGCGATTGAGCCCATAGCCGTGAACCATCCGGCTGGGCAGGAAGACGTTGCCGGGGACCTCATGGGCGCGCAGCCAGCGATGGAGCATGAAGGTCGCGACCACTCCGTCAACGTCGTAGTCACCGTATATCAGGGTCGGCCGCTTTTGATCGCGAGCCCGCAGTAGGACATCGCGAACCGCAGGCCACTGACCGCACTCGGTCACGGCAAGCTGTGCGGCGTGGGACACAGCCTCCGGGTCAAGCAGGTTCACCCGTTCCTCGAGATCAGCTCTGTCAGCCAGCAGCCGCTGCATGAGCGGGGACAGACTCTGGACATCGCGGCTTGGCACAGCCTACCGCCGGCGCTGCTTCTTGCCGCCCTTCTTCCTGGTCTTGCGCTCTCCGCCGTGAGTGATTAGATCGGCGACCGAGGAGTGACCCTCCGCATCAGGCACATCGAGCGATTCCGTCGCAACGTCGATGCCCCCAGCGCCCGCCGCCTCCATCTTGAGCTTGCCGCGGGTCAGCCACAGCATCAACGGTGTTGCCACGAAGATCGAGGAGTAGCCTCCCGAGATCATGCCGATCAGCATCGCGGTCAGGAAGTCGCGCAGATTCGCGCCGCCCAGCGCCATCAGCGCCACTATCATCACAATCACTGTGATTACTGTGTTGAGTGAGCGGACCAGGGTCTGGTTGAGGGAGAGGTTGCAGATCTGCGCCAGCGGGTGCTGCTCACCGTAGTTGCGCAGATTCTCACGGATGCGGTCAAAGATGATGATTGTGTCGTTGATCGAATAGCCGATGATGGTCAGGATCACCGCGATGAAGCTGTCAGACACTTCCAGCTGCAGGGCGGAAGTGAAGGCGAGCGTAATCAGGACATCGTGGATCAGCGCGCCGATCGCCGCCAGGCTCATCTGCCAGCGGCCAAAGCGCAGCAGGATGTAGAACATGATCAGCACGCAGCCAAAGATCAGGGCCAGCACTGCGTTGCGAACGAGTTCAGAGCCGACGGTCGGACCGACGTAGTTGTCCTCGCGCGTCTCGGGATTGAGGCTGGCTTCGTCCGAGCTGAACCCCCCGTACTCGTCGCCCAGCTCGCGCTTGAGTTCGGAGATGCGCGCGGTCGTCTCGCTCTCCGCAGCCTGTTCGGCGCCACCCTCGGTCGCCACGCGCATGCGGATCGTGACAATGTGCGGGTCCTCCAGGTCCACCTGGACGATCGACTCACCGTGGGAGTACTGTTCAACGATCTCCTTGACTCGCTGCCCGTCGGTTTCAACTTCCTCCAGCATCCGCAGGATGATCTTGCGCCCGCCGGTGTAGTGAATGCTGAGGTTGAACGCGGAGCCGGTGTTCACCTTGTTGAGGACCATGAAGACGATACCGACCGCGATGACCAGCAGGCTGAGTGTCAGCCAGATCGGGGCTTTCTCTACGTAGCGGAAATACTTGCCTTCTTTGAGGACGTCCATCGCTTAGCCCTTATGAGTAGAGCTTCACCTGGCGAACACTGCGTACCAGGAGCTCCATGATGTTGCGCGTGACAAACACTGCCGAGAACATCGACAGCAGGATACCGATACTCAGCGTGACCGCGAATCCCTTGACCGGACCGGTGCCATAGAAGTAGAGCACCGCCGCGCCGATCAGGGTGGTGACGTTGCCATCCAGGATCGCGACCCACGCCCTGGCAAAGGCGGACTCCATCGCCGCCACCAGGGTCTTGCCCCACCTTATCTCTTCCTTTAATCGCTCGAAGATGATGATATTGCCGTCGATCGCCATCCCGATCGACAGCAGGAAGCCGGCGATGCCGGGCAGCGTGAGTGTGGCGTTGATCAAACTGAAGTAGCCGAGGACCAGCACTACGTAAAGCGACAGCGCTACGGCCGCGACCAGTCCGGACAGCCGGTAGAAGATCAACATGTAGAGGAGCACGACGGCGAAGCCGACGAGTCCCGCGATGAAGCTCTTGTCAATGCTCTCGCGGCCGAGTGTCGGCCCGACCACCGAGCTGGACAGCGGCGTGAGCGGCACGGGCAGAGCACCGGCGTTGAGCTGGGTGACAATCTTGTTGGCTTCCTCCAGGGTGAAGCGACCCTCGATCACGCCGGAACCACCCCAGATCGGGCCGCGGATCACGGGGCTGGTGAGCACCTTGCCGTCCAGCAGGATCGTCAAGTACTGATCCACGTGGTTACTGGTGAAGGCGCCGAAGGTATCGCCGGCCTCATCCTTGAATGTGAAGCCGATGGTGGGTTGGTTGTTCTGAAAGAGAATGTAGGCACGCTCCAGACCGGCACCGGTCAGGATCGTCTCGTACTTGGCCAGTTCCTCCCGGCGTTCTGTGCCGCCCTCAACATTGAAGTCCTCGCCTTGAGCGAAACTCTCTTCCGCCGTGTTGACGAACTCCAGCAGCGCGGTCTCACCAATGACTTCCAGGACCGCGTCCGGGTTCTTCTCGCCGGGAACCTGCAACAGAATGCGATCCAGGCCAACCTGAGTGAGGCTGACTTCCTTGGTGCCCTGCGGATCCACGCGGTTGCGGACCACGTACTGGACGCCATTCATTTGTTCCTCAGTGGGCAGCCCGCCGTCCTCAGGATCAGCGCGCAGCAGCACCTCAACTCCGCCCCGCAGGTCGAGTCCCAGCGTCACTATCGGTGACTTCAAGTTGTAGTGGCGGTACAGCGGATTGATCAGCGCCACCGCGATTACGATAGCGATGATGACCCAGTTCCACGCTCGACGGTTCATCTAAGAGTCTCCTGGTATGGCCAGCATTGGCCGAACGGTTATTCTAGCACTGAGTGAAGCTGGGGAGCAACAGAAACGCGCAGGCGCCTGCTACACCGTTGGGTCGCTGCGCGGGCATCGCTCAGCCTTGCGACATACTGTGGCGTGGACGCTGAGCTTCAGCAATCGTACCCAGCTCCAGCACCATTTGTTCTTCATCGCTGGCGCCCTGCTGGATGGCGGTCAGCAGCGCCCCGGCCGTGTCGAGGCTGGTCAGCACGGGGATGTTGTGCTCGACGGCCTCGCGGCGAATCTGCCGGGCTTCCAGCTCGGCCTTCTGGTTGTCGCTGACGGTGTTGATCACCAGCTGGAAGCGCCCGCTGAGTATCTCGTCCACGATGTGCGGACGTCCCTCCGAGAGCTTCCGGACCGGCTCGGCCTGAATGCCGTGGGATTCGAGGAACTGGGCCGTTCCCACCGTCGAATACACGCTGAACCCCAGTTTGGCGAAACCGGCAATCAGTTCCACCGAGTCCTGTTTGTCCGGGTCGGCGAGCGTCGCCAGCAACGCCAAGTCCTGACACTGCTGAAGGGAGGGCACACGGATACCGGCCGCGGCCAGAGCCTTGCGCAGGGCCGCCGGATAGGTGGGCGCGATGCCCATTACCTCACCGGTCGACTTCATCTCCGGTCCAAGCTGCACATCGAGATCAGTCAGCTTCTGGAAGCTGAACACCGGCGACTTGACTGCCACCAGCGGTCCACAGGGCTGCAGCCCGGCCGGCAGGCCGCAGGCAGCCAGCGACTCACCCATAATGCTGCGGATGGCCAGTCTGATCATCGGTACGCCCGTGATCTTGCTGATAAACGGCACGGTGCGGCTGGCCCGCGGATTGACCTCGATGACGTAGACCTCATCGTCCCGGTCAACGACGAACTGGATGTTGATCAGGCCCTGGGCGTGAATGGCGCGCGCGATGCGAGTCGCGTCATCCACGATCTTGTCGATAACCTGCTCGCTGAGCGTTTGGGGCGGGTAGACGGCCATCGAGTCGCCGCTGTGAATCCCGGCCCGCTCGATGTGCTCCATTACGCCTGGGATTATCACGGTCTCGCCGTCGCTGACCACGTCAACCTCGACTTCCTTGCCGTGGAAGAACTTGTCGATCAGCAGCGGTTGCTCCATGAAGGCATGCTGGTTGTCCCGGATGTACGTGGCCATGTAATCGGCGTTGTAGACGACACGCATCGCTCGGCCGCCGAGCACGTAGCTGGGCCGCACAAGCACCGGATAGCCAATCCGCTCCGCGACGCCCAGCGCTTCGTCGTAGTCCGTGACAGTTCCGCCGGGGGGCCGCGGGATTTCGAGCCGCTCCATCAGGGCGTCGAAACGTTCGCGATCCTCCGTCTCGTCAATCGCGTCCTGCGTGATGCCGAGGATCCTGATGCCGGCGCGGTCCAGGGGTCCGGCCAGGTTGATCGCGGTCTGCCCGCCGAACTGACAGACCGCGCCGATCGGTCGTTCGCGGTGAATGATCTCGCGGACGGATTCGAAGCTCAGCGGCTCGAAGTAGAGGCTGTCCGAAACATCGAAATCCGTGGACACGGTTTCGGGGTTGTTGTTGACGATCACCGCCTCATAGCCCAGTTCCTGCAGCGCCAGCAGGGCGTGGACCGAGCAGTAGTCGAACTCGATGCCCTGTCCGATGCGGATCGGTCCGCTGCCCAGTACCAGAACCTTGCCCTTGCGGCGCGCGCTGTCATTGCGACGCCGGTCACTCATCGGCGGGTCGCTCTCCTCGGCATAGGTGGAGTAGAAGTACGGCGACTGCGCGAAGAACTCCGCCGCGCAGGTGTCCACCGCCTTGTAGCAGGGGTCGGTGTGCAGCTGATGCCGCAGCATCGCGATCTGCGTGTCGTCGACGTCCAGGATACGGGCGGCCAGATCGTCGCTGATGCCGCAGCGCTTCAGTTCCGCCAGCAGGTTACCGTCGAGCACGCTGCCGGCCTTGCGCAGCTCCTGCTCCAGGGCGACGATCCGCTCGAACTTCTCAATGAAGTACTGAGTCATGCCCGTCAGTCGGTAGAGGTAGTCCGCTGAGTAGCCGCGGTAGATCGCCTCGAACAGCGCGAAGACGCGGCCGTCCGTCGGCTCGGCCAGGAAGCGATGCAGATCGCGGTCGCTGACGCCGCGCCAGCGGTTGGTGCGGAAGCTGCGCAGCGTCACCTCCAGGCTGGCGAGCGCCTTCAGGAACGCACCCTCAAAGGTGCGATCGATACTCATCACCTCCCCGGTGGCTTTCATCTGCGTTCCCAGATGACGATCGGCTTCGCGGAACTTGTCGAAGGGCCACTTGGGTATCTTGAGCACTACGTAGTCGAGGGCGGGCTCGAAGCTGGCCATCGTCTGACCGGTCACCTGGTTGACGATTTCGTGCAGGCGCTTGCCCAGCGCGATTTTGGCCGCGACGCGCGCGATCGGATAGCCGGTCGCCTTGCTGGCCAGGGCGCTGGACCGGCTGACCCGCGGATTGACCTCGATGACGTAGAACTCCAGCTTGTTCGGGTTGAGGGCGAACTGCACGTTGCAGCCGCCTTCGATCCGCAGCCCGCGGATGATGGTCAATGCCGCGCTGCGCAGCAGCTGGTACTCCACGTCCGACAGCGTCAGGCTGGGCGCGACCACGATGCTGTCACCTGTGTGCACGCCCATCGGATCGAGGTTCTCCATGTTGCAGACGGTGATGCAGTTGTCGTCGGCGTCGCGCATCACCTCGTACTCGACCTCCTTCCACCCGATCACGCACTCCTCGATCAGGATTTGGTTGTTGAGGCTCTGCAGCAGCCCGGTGGTCACATAGTCGATGAACTCCTTCTGATTGAAGGCGATCCCGCCGCCCGTGCCGCCCAGGGTGTAGCCCGGCCTGATAATCAGCGGAAAACTCATCCGCTGCCCGATGTCCATCGCCTGCTCGAAGCTCTCGGCGATGTGGCTCTCCGGGATCGGCATGCCGAGCTCGAGCATCGTGGCTTTGAAGTGCTCGCGGTCCTCGGCGCGCCGGATGGTCTCGAAGCTGGTGCCCAGCAGCTGGACCCCATACTTCTGCGGCACACCGGCCTGCCACAGCTCCGTGGCGAGGTTGAGTCCTGTCTGTCCGCCCAGTGTCGGCAGGATGCCGTCCGGCCGCTCCGCCGCGATGATCGCCTCGAGATGTGTGACGTCCATCGGCTCGATGTAGACGCGATCAGCCGTTTCGCGATCCGTCATAATGGTCGCCGGGTTGGAGTTGACCAGCACCACCTCCACACCCTCCTCGCGCAGGCTGCGACAGGCCTGGCTGCCCGCGTAGTCGAATTCCGCCGCCTGCCCGATCACGATCGGCCCGCTGCCGATGACCAGCACCTTGCGCACAGCTGGCTGTGTTGACTCTCGCGTGGCGTTCATTGTGGCTCCGTGGGCGTACTTTCCCGCACTGGGTCGCTGCCACGGTATTCTACTGCGATCCGCCGCGCAGCGCCACAGGCAGCGGGGGCAATCGAACCGAACCTGGGGCTTAGGAACGGTCCTCCTGGTGCCGGCCCATCAGTTGCTTGAGCTTGGCCTTCAGCTCGCTGCGCCTTGCTTCATCGTAGCCGGGGCCGGTACGCAGGCTCTTGAGGTAGATCTCGAAGCCGTCCTTGGGGATTCGCCAGGTCGGCCTGCGACCCGATCCCAGGCGGATCGCCGGCATCTTGCCGTCGCGCAGCAGGTCGTAAACCATATCCAGCGACAGATTGAGTATGGTGGCCACTTCCTTGGGCGTATAGAACCCGCAGCCAACATCGATCGGTGAATCCATGGACTCGTCCGTATCCTTCACCACCCTGGGTAGGTTAGCAGATTATACGCCGTCTGCCAATGATAATACCAAAAACAACACCAGCATCATCCATCCTGCTACACCCATGTAAGGCGGTTTAAGCCAAGGTTAACCTATGCGAGCCCAACCCAGCCTTGACTAGCCCTATTAAGCCGGTTATAATCATCACGCGAGAGGGGCAATAATAGTGGGGTTGGCTGATTTCGCACTTGCGCCGGGCACCCTTCAGGGGAGCATCGGCACGCATGAGGATCATCTTCCGGAGCTGATCAGAGCCCGTTCGGCGCGCACCAGCCTGATCACCGAGGCACTGGCCGTGCTCGGCAGGCTGCAGGATGTGCTATCGGAGGGCACTCCAGAGGGCTGCTCGATTGGAACGGTGATGGGTACTGATTCGGCGAGCAGTCCCCTGTCGCTCACTGATGAGGAATACTGGCTGAGCAATGAGGGGCTGAGCTGCGAACGTCAGTTTCACAGCAAGTTGTGCTACCTCGTCAGGATGCTCGCCGCGGCCTATCACCAGAGTGACATCGACGGCATGTGCGATGCCGTGCGGCGTCTGCTGTGGGTCGACGAGCGGATTGCGGAAGAGCCGTTCCAGTCGATCTACGTTACAGGTCTAGTACTGGGGCTACTGAGTGTTGCCCGCGCCTGTAGCGACCACTACATGATCGCGGACGGATACGCGATGGCTGAGAACTGCGCGCTCCTGCTTGAGGCAAAGCGCGATCGTCGTGCCGCTCTAGGGTTGTCTCCGCGTCCCGATTCGGAGTGCTGGTACACCCTCTACGGCCTGGTTGCGGAACTCAAGTGGAAGGGAACAGAGAGCGATCGTGCGCGGACTCTTGCCCCTGAACAGATAATCGGGGAATTCCAGACGGTTGAGAAGCGCTGCCTGGACTACTTGGCAGCGAATCCCAGCGCTGACCCTTCAAGGAACAACCGCGTCAAGCGGAACCTGGCATGGAACAGGCTACAGCTGATCAAGATGGCGTTCCGCTGGTTGCCAGGAGAGGTGAAGGGGTTAATCTCCCGCTTCAATGAGATCCACGACACAGGCTTGTCGCCGGAGGTGGGGCACTTCCAGCGACCCCAGCCAGGGCATCGCGATGATCCGTGGTATTGGGACCTGGAGCTGTTCAAATGGTGCGTGCACGGCCCGGCTTCGGTAGACGAAGCCTTGCTTTGCCATCAATGGCGCCTGGACGCAATGCGCTCCCGACGCAATCCCGATGGCAGCCTCGCTGCCTACGAGCGATCCACGGTGCGCGAGGTTGAATCGCTGATGAATCTGAACACAATCTCGGAGGTGTACGCAGACAGCTAGGACATTGTGAATCAGACTAGGTGGATTGTGAGGCTACATGTTGTCGTCGACGATGGGATCCTCAAGAACCATCGCGAGCGCTTCCAACAGAGCCTCAAGAACCTCTAGCATATTCCATCTCCTGATGGCTCGCGAGCCCCGGACCGCCAAATCCGGCTCGCGGGCCGTTTTTTCTGTTTTCCCGCGCTTCTAGTTTAGCTCAAATTCGCGCAGCGTGCAACGTATCAACAAACTGCCAACAGCGCCGCCGACAGTGCCCTGCCCTCGGCAACGCCTATAATTCTCGCAGCGGGAGGGTCTGATGACTAGCTACGAGTGTCTGGATGTTGGCCGCGAGGATGGCGTGGTGAGGGTCTGGCTGGATCGACCTGACGTTCGCAACGCATTCAACCCCGTTCTGATCGAGGAGCTGCGGGTCGCGATGGAGAGCGTGGGCAGCGATGATGCTGTTCGCGCGGTCGTGCTGGGGGGACGGGGGAAGGTGTTCTGCGCCGGCGCCGATCTGGGGTGGATGCGCGACATGGCGGGCTACACGCGCGACGAAAACGAAGCCGACGCCCGCCGGCTCGCGGAGATGCTTGAGGCCCTGGACTCATGTCCGGTGCCCGTCGTGGGACGAGTCCAGCGCGCGGCATACGGGGGAGCCGTCGGCCTGCTCGCGTGCTGTGACAGCGTGGTATGCACCGATGATTGCACGTTCGCCCTGAGCGAGGTTCGCCTGGGGATCAGTCCGGCTACGATCGCCCCGTATGTGATCGCCAAGATCGGTGGCACCGGGGCCCGTGATCTCTTCCTGAGCGGCGAGCCGTTCGACGCCGCGCGGGCCTTGCGCCTGGGTCTGGTTCACCAGGTCGTCCCGGCGACGGAGCTGGATGACGCGGTCGACCGAAAGCTGGCGCGGCTCCGCAAGGCTGGTCCTCAAGCCGCTCGCGAGACCAAGGCACTGGTCAGATCTATGACGGCGCTCGCTGACGAAGCCAGGCGCGAACAGACCGCCGCGCTGATCGCCCGACTCCGGGTCTCCAGTGAAGGACAGGAGGGCCTGGGCGCGTTTCTGGAGAAGCGCCAGCCTGGCTGGGCTCCTCCAGAATCGTAGATCGCCCGCGCGCGCTTCGCCTACAGACTGCTGCCCCCGCCCTGGTCGTGCCACTCCTCGCTGAACTTGAAGTCCACGTAATAGTGCACGTACTCGGGCAGCAGGTATTTGACGCACTCCTGCGTGTAATACGGGTGATAAACGCGCATCACGTAGTCGGTCGGGTCGTCCGACTCCTCGCAGCACACGTCCTTCAGGGCGCTGCTGCCCATCGGATTGGGGACGATGACTTCCATGTAGTAGGTACCGTCATCCTCGGTGACGGTGGCCTCCAGGAACTCACCCTCGTGGAAGTACTGGACGAAGGCGTTGGGCAGAGCGACGTTCGTGTGCGACTTCACCACGCCCTGGAACGTTTTCAGAATGCCGATCTCCGGCGGCTCGACCAGCTGGTACTTGAAGATCAGCTTGAACCGCTGCGGGATGGTGGCCGGCCCGGCCTCCCCCTCGCTGCTGACAAACACCGCGCTGATCCAGTAGCGCTCATTGGGGCTCAGCTGACCGCCCTTGAAGGTGCGGATCTCGATGATCTGCGGCGAGCTCACGTAGTCGACCTCGGCGACATCCACGTCGTCCGGCAGCACCGCGGGGATCGGATCCAGGTAGCCCTTCGCTTCGAGCACCGTCAGTGGATCATCCTCGTTCGGGTCGTGCTTGAGGCAGTACCGGATAGTACTGACGTCCAGATTGTCCGGGTTGGGGTTCGTCACCACGACCCTGACCCACAGATCATCCCCCGTCTGGGACACCGCACTGACGGTGCTGCTCTTGGTGACCTCACCGTCCAGCTCCGGGGCCTCGGTCGGGGGTCCGGCCAGATTGATCGTGCCTCCCCCGCACGCCGCAAACACCATAAGCGCCGCAAGCACCGCTGCTCCGAGCGCACAAAACCTGATCATCTCCAACCTCCCTGCTGCTGGTTTGGATTGCATGAATATGGTGGGCAGGCCACCAACCTGCCTCTCATCCTCGAATTATCCGCCCCGCAGGTCACAAAGGGATGTGAGGGAGGTTACACATGGATCAAATCCCGGTTATGCAGCCCGGCCGACCAGGTCCGGAGCGCCACAAGGACCGGCTTTGACCGGCCTGCTGCCCCGGGGCACGGTGATGGTGGGCGCGGAGGGACTCGAACCCCCGGCCTTCTGGGTGTAAACCAGATGCTCTAGCCAGCTGAGCTACACGCCCGGATGCATGTGGGCAGGTCTGCCGGCGGTCAATGGCTGCCTGGAAACCCGCAGCGCCGCCGTGCGACCGGCCCGGCTGGATTATACCAGCGCGGTATGAACGCAATCGCAACCTAGCCGGCCGCGGTCCCGGCCTTGAGCGCCTCCTCCTTGGTGGGGATCTCCGTGTAGTGTCCCGGTCGCTGCACGTAGTCCATCCAGAGGCTGCGCAGCAGCTTGAAAACGCGCCCGGGCTTGCCGTCACCGATCGGCCGGCTGTCGATGTCGACGACTGGAATCAGGTCGGCCGCCGTCCCGGTCAGCCAGAACTCGTCAGCGGTATAGAGGTCGTACGTCAGGTACGTCCCCTCCTCAACTGTGATCCCCTGCTCCCTGGCGATTTCCATGATGCTGTCGCGGGTGATGCCCTGCAGGATGCCGTGGAACGGTGCGGGCGTATAGAGGATGCCGTTCTTCACGAAGAAGATGTTGTCCGCCGTACACTCGCCGACGAAGCCCTCCTGCGTCAGCATCACACCTTCGTCCGCGCCCGCCCGATTGACCTCGATCAGGCCCATGATGTTGTTCAGGTAGTTGAGCGACTTGACGCGGGCCGGCAGGCTCTGCACGCTGTTGCGCCGGGTGTTGCAGGTGATGACCTTCAGCCCCTCCTCATAGAGCGATTCGGGGTAGAGCTGGATTGAAGCGGCGATGCAGAACACCGTCGGCTTGCCCTTGCACTTCTTGGGGTTGATTCCCAGATCCCCTACCCCACGCGTCGCCACCAAGCGAACGTACGCCAGGCCGTCGTGCAAACCGTTGGCCGCGATCGTGTTGCAGCAGATGTCCATCATCTCGGCGTGGGAGTAAGGCAGGTCGATGTCCAGGAAATGGCCGCTGTCGAAGAACCTGTCGATGTGTTCCTTGAGCTTGAAGACCTTGCCGTCCCAGGCCTTGATGCCCTCGAAGAACCCGTCGCCGTACAGCAAACCGTGGTCGTAGACGCTGACCATGGCTTCAGCGGTCGGCACGTAGTCGCCGTTGAGCCAGATGACTTGATCCGACATGTGAACGTCCTCCTGGGAAGTGATCCGGTGCGGGGCACGCCCGGCGCCTCTACTAGAGTATAACATTCGGCTATGCGAATGTGTCGATGCGTCCCGCCGGTCTGCTAGTGCAACCGTCCGGCGTTGATCTCCGCCAGGCGGGCGAAGCGCCCGTCAGGTACCGGCTCACCGAAGCTGTGCACATCGGCCAGCTGCAGCCCATGCTTGGCGGCGATCGCCGAAATCAGCTTGACCTTCCACGGATCGATGTCGCGACCAAGAGTGAAATGGCCGAAGCGCTGGTCCAGGGCAAGCAGCAGGGTCTCGGCTAGACAGGCGTATACCGTCCCCGGCGGCAAACCGATATCGAAGGTGATCTCCGCCGCGTCCGGCAGCCTGACCTCGCCGCTCTCGATCACCAGCACGTCATCGCGGCGGGCCGCAGCCGCGGGCTTGATGTCCGGCGGTCTGGCCACGTCGAGAACCAAACACCCGGGCTTCAGCTCGCCGACATCGACAACGGGATCGACCGACGAGGTGGTCGTGATGATCAGGTCGGCCTGGGGCAGGAAGTCGCGGGCGCGCCGCGAGAGCCTCACCCGGTCCCTGAGTCGTGGATACTCCAGCTCAAGCTGCTGGGCGAACGCCAGCAGCTTCTCCGGACGTGGGCTGACCAGACAGAGCTCCGCGACCTGCCCGGCGGTCATGCGCGCGCAGATCGAGCCGATGCTGCCGGTGGCGCCGATGATGAGGAGCTTCGCCCGCGCCATGTCGATGCCACAGCGGCGGGCCGCCGACTCGAGCGTCTGCAGCGTCACGGCCACGGTGTAGCTGTTGCCGCTGGTTACTCCGATCGGCGCGCTCTTGCTGACTGTCAGGCCGGCATCGCCGGCGACGCTGGTGTACGCCCCCAGTCCCATCAGGCGGCAGCCGTGGAGGGCGGCGTCCTCGGCGACCTGCAGCAGGCGCTTGTACAGAAAGGCAGGGGGAAAGCGCAGAATCGCTTTGCTGGTCATCGGCACTGCATACAGCAGTCCCTCGGCCCGGGCACCAGTGGCACTGATCACGTTGCGAATTACTCCGACGGGCCACGGCGGCATCTGGGCGGCGGCGTCCTCGATGAGCCGCTGCGGCACGAAGTGCTTGAGTGCGCGTACCATCCGCAGCCGCGCGATGTGGTCGAACGAGAGCGGGTGGATGACGAAGCAGAACTTCCCGACCTCGGTCTGCGGCGTAAGCTCAACCTGCTCGACGGGCTCGGCGACCGGTGCAGGCCGGACGGGCAGTCCCACCAGCGCGTAGTCCTCACTGCCCTCGGGCGCCAGGTCGATGATGTGCGGCTTGAGCGCCAGGCGCTGGATCTGGCCTAGGTAGTAATCCTCCAGGGAGTCGCCGGTCCGCTGGACGGCGTGCAGCTTGAGCGCGGCTTCGAGCACGGGGAGCGGCACGTATGTGCCGTCGATTACGGGAGTCAGTGAGACCAGATAGCGGGCGCCTCGGGCGGCGAAGAACTCCACCTCGGCGTCGTTGTGCACGTTGGTAAAGATGATCTTGCCGGTGAGCGACTTAGGATCGTAGCGCATGAAGTACGAAACCCCGCCCACGATCACATCGGCCCAGCCGAAGAACCGCCTGAAGCGTGGCATGATCGGCGGATTGCGCCGGGTGGATGGCCAGAACCAGTGGGCGGGTGTTCTGCTGACGGTTCTCGCCAGCCGCTTGGCCGCAGCCACGAAGGAGTTGAACCGGTAGATCGGGATGCCCAGGCGGAAGCCGTAGAGCATGTCGCCGAACAGCATGTGTTGCGTGTATCGGCTGAGCACCTCGGCGGAGCCGTAGCGATTGAGACCGCAAAAGAACAGGACTCGCTTGTCCTTGATCTGGTCGACAAGCTGCTCCGCTGCCTGCCGGACCAGGAATCGCTCCAGCGGTGTCTGCAGCTCGGAGCCATCACTGACTTGCGTGCCCAGCCGCTCGAGGCCGAGGCTATGCCAGACATAGCTGTGACGGCAGATCTGATCACCGATTCTGAAGGCGGAGGTGATTCCCTCCACCGCTACTGCGTCGTACTCCGCGACGGCCTCCTGCAGCCGGACGCGCAGCTCCGCAAGGTCAGGCTCGACGGGGAGCAGGTCCCAGCTGATCGGTCCTCCAGGGAGGTCGCAGCCGACCCCGTAGATCCCCGTCTTGCTGATCAAGCTCAGGCAGGCTATGCGTTGCGGTGTTGGCACTTTGCCTTCCGATCCCACTCCTGAAACGCCTGGCAGGCAGCGCCATGCGCCTGCTGACATTGTACAGGGTCCTGCGCTTCGGCGAGTACTCGCATGACATCCTCAGTGCCCGACGGGCGGATGTACAGACGCACGCCGGCGTAGCGCTTCCGGATGGCTGCGAGATCGGCCAGCAGCTCCTTGTCCCCGCGCCAGGCCTCCTTGTCAACCACGGAGATGTTTGTCAGCAGCTGGGGATACTCATTGAATCCTCGGAGCAGAGCACTGAGCGGCAGGCCGCTCGTACGCATGATCTGGGCGAGCTGCAACCCGGCCAGAATGCCATCGCCCGTCGGGGCCTTGTCGCGCATGATGATGTGACCGGATTGCTCGCCCCCAAGATTGAGACGGCGCCGGCGCATCGCCGCCAGCACATGGATATCCCCCACGTCGGTGCGCACCATGCGGACTCCGCGTTCGCGCAGCGCCTGTTCTACACCGGCGTTGCTCATCTGAGTCATGACCACCGCGCCCTGGCTGCGATAGCGCCGCAAGCGTGTCGCAAACAAGGCGATGATCTTGTCCCCGCTTGCCTCGTGGCCCTTTTCATCAACCGCCTTGACGCGATCGCCGTCTCCGTCAAAGGCGAGGCCCAGGTCCGCGTGGTGCTCGCGCACGCCTCGCCGGACGGGACTCAGATCGGTTGCACCGCAGCGAACGTTGACGCGACTGCCATCAGCGTCCGCGTTGATGGTGTAGACCGTATGGCCGGCAGCCTCGAACGCCGGGCGCGCCAGGAAGGAAGTCGCGCCGTGGGCGCAGTCCAGCACGATGCGGAGCCGCGGCTGCCCGCTGCGAGCCGGAATCGCCCGGCGCGTGAATGCCAGGTAGCTGTCTGTGGCGTCGGTGGGAATTACCACCCCGTAGTGCACGACGTCAGCCGCCTGCCTGCGACCCGGCTCGTCGATGAACCGCTCGATGGCACGCTCGCAGGTGGCTGACACCTTGGCACCCGTGGAGCCAAACAGCTTGATCCCGTTGTCCGGTACCGGGTTATGGGAAGCGGTTACCATCACACCACCGGCGGCGGCCACCCTCAACACCTCCAGCGGAACGACGGGCGTGGGCACCAGGCCCAGATCCAGCACGTCGCAGCCTGCGAGCGTCAGTCCCGCGTTGACGGCGGAGGTAAGCATCGGGGACGACAGCCGGCTGTCGCACCCCACGGCAATTCGGGCACGGTTCCGGCGCTTCCCCCTTCGCCCCTTGGGAGCAATCTGAGTCGCGAAGCCATAGGCGGCTCGCAGCGCCAGCTCCGGACAGAGTTTCTCGCCCGCGCGACCGCGAATGCCATCGGTTCCGAAGTAACGCTGCATGGATTGGTTAGTCCCCGATTTGAATGATGGTGACCTGTACAGTGGCGGGGTCGATTTTAACGCGCTCCACCGACAGGGGCAAGAGCAGCTGGGGGGCGAGCCGGTGCTCACCCGGACCCAAATCGGCCACGTGCAACAGCGCCCCGATCGACTGCCCTTCAGTGCTGCCCGGCAGCATCAGAGCTTCGGACCGCAGCACAACCTCGGGCGGCGTGATGATGTAGTCGTACTCCTCAACCGCGCCGACAAGCTCCAACGCTACTCGGGTCCCACCGACCTCGTCGATTGAGCTGATCTGAACCGTCACTTCACAGGTGTCGGGCAAGTGCGCGTCTGGCGGGACCTCAAATGGATACACCAGCTGCGTTTCCACCGTGAAGCTCTCCCGAGCGTTGCTGAGGTCTATCTCCGCGGTGGGCACGGCGAACACGTCGTCGTCAACAAGGTCCGCGCTGACCGGAATGGTCAGGGGCTTGGGGACCAACTCAACCAGCAGGAAATCCTCGGGCGGCTGATCGCTGTAATTGGGAATGACCTTGAGCACCTTGATGGAGGCAATCGGCAGCAGGCGGAGCGAGTATCTCACTTGCGCAGGCCGAACCACCAGCAGGGGACTCACCACCTGGAAGTCATTGCTATCGTAGAGCTTCACTGGCTCCATCTGATTGCGGACATCCTCCTGGATGCCGTCCACACTGGGCTCAACCTGTACCATGCTCACGCGTTCGATGATCGAACGCGGGCCGGTGATCTCAACCTGGGTCTGGGACAGCCGCTCCTCACCGACATCGTAGTTGGCATCTACCTCGCCGCGACGGTCGATCCTGATGGGCAGTGATGCCGAGCCGCGTTCCTCAAAGCGCAGCGGAACCTGGGTCAGATCCTGCCGCGCGATCTGTACTTCAGCTAGATCCGGGAACTGGACGGGCAATACATACGTGCCGGTCTCCACGATCCCGTCGCAGTCCAGGTATGCGGCGTAGCGTCCCGGCAGATTCCGCACCTGGGAGTACTTGCCGGCCACCTTGATCTGCAGACCCGCGGGCAGCGGACTTGGGTCGATCAGCACCAAGCCGGGATTGAGGTTCCGGATCTCGAGCGGCATGAACAACTGACGGCTGAAGATGGGATCCACGAACTGGATCACGTAGGTGGTTAGCACCAGTGCCAGCGCCACCGACAGAAGCTTCATCCACAGGTTGTTGGTGAGCCTGCCTATCAGGGTCATGCTGTGTTCCTGCCCCTACAGGAATGCCGGACGCGGCACAATACTGGCGAAATTCTCATTCGGTTCCGCGACCGCCCTAAGCTGCTCGATGAAGTCGTTTACGGACAGCCCTCGCGCCAAGCGGCCGTTGAAAGCAATAGACAACTCCCCTCGCTCCTCGCTGACCACGACCACAACGGCATCGCATCGCTCCGTCAGTCCCACGGCGGCCCGGTGACGAGTTCCCAGTTCGTCGTGCAGGAACTGGGACTCCGAGATCGGCAGGAAGTTGCCGGCTGACCAGGCCCGATCCTCGCGCAGCAACAGCGCACCATCGTGGAGAGGATTGTGCTTCTCGAAGACGCTGAGCAGGAACCGCTCAGTGACGAGAGCCTGGAGTTCGGTGCCGGGCACGAGGTGTTCGTCCACCGTGTCGGCGCGTTCGAAAACGAACAAGGCACCGATCCTGCGCTCGGCGAGTTCCAGGGCCGTCGCCGCGGTCCTGTCGAGGATCGTGCTATGCTCCCTGGCCTCCTCGCGGGGCAGGAACCAGGCTACCAGCGCGTGGGTCTTGCTGGCGCGCTCGAGCACCTTGCGAATCTCAGGTGCGAGAATCACGAGCAGCGCCAACGGGCCGTAGAACAGCAGCTGGTCGAGGATGAGCTTGAGGGTGATTAGCTGCAGGTACTGGCAGACGACGTACACCACGCCGACCGCGATGATGATGCCGATGACCACGGTTCCCTTGGTGCCGCGCGCGGTCAGCAACACATAGTAGAACAGCACCGCCACCGCGATGATCTCAATGATCTGCAGCCAGCTCCCTCCGAGAAAAGACAGGACTGCGTCCAAGGGCATCCACCTAGAAGCGCCGTGCGAAGGCGTAATGTGATTTGAAGTACTCCTCGCTGAGCCGGTTGAGCACCACCGCTCCCTGGCTGCCGCTGGCATGAATGAAGCGTTGCCCACCGATACAGATACCTACGTGGCTCAGGTAACGCGTGTCCTTGTCATCGCGAAAGAAGACCAGATCGCCGGCGCGGAGGTCAGTGTAGTGAATGTACCGCCCATGTAGGGCCTGCAGACTCGAGCGATGAACGACGTCGACGCCTTGCTCGGCCAGGCAGACCTTGGTCAGACCGCTGCAATCGATGCCGTCGGTGGTGGTGCCGCCCAGAACATAGGGAGCGCCGAGGTACTTCCTCGCGTCACGAACCAGGCGCTGTCCATTGACCACTGGCACGTAGTCGTTGTTGTAGTCGTACTGCGCCGGATATCGCTTGCCATTATGGGCAATCAGCATCGCCTGCCCGCCCTCAGAGCGCAGCTGCATGGTCCTCAGCTCCTCATCTGGTGCTACCTGCCAATATGACAAGTCGAACTGGTCCGGCATCGGCATCCGGCCAGAAACCCTGATGTTGTCGGGTAGCGGTACATCGGTATCCTCCGCCAGCACAAACGGCACATAGAAGTAGCCGCTGACGTCGTCGCCTTCGTACTTGACCAGGTAGAAGTCGTCTACGGTGGTTACCGACACCAGTTCTGTCCCGGCGATGAGGTTGCCCACCACTTCAGCGTCCAGTTGGGCACTGCGCAGCAACGGGGTACCAGACTCCTTGACACGGATCACGAGTTCGTCTGCCGTGGCGGCGGCTGCGAGCAGCAGGCTCCCGATTGCCGCAAGCAGATTGATCCACAACAACCGTTGCATAGGCTGTAATCTTAGCGCTTGCTGAACTGGAACTTCTTGCGGGCGCGCTTCTGTCCGTATTTCTTCCGCTCTTTGGCGCGCGGGTCTCGCCGCAGCAAGCCCTTCTTCTTCAGCACGTCGCGGTAGTTGCTGTTCAGACCGATCAGGAAGCGCGCGATTCCCAGCGCGAGCGCATCGGCCTGACCGGTGAACCCACCACCGTGAACCCTGGCCACCACGTCGTACTTGTCCGCCAAGTCGACGGCTTTCAGCGGCTCCTGCACTCGCAGCTGCGCGTTGATCGTTTTGAAGAACTCGGGCAGGGCTTTGCCGTTGATGGTGTACGATCCGCTGCCCGGCCGCAGAATCACTCGCGCCACTGAGCACTTGCGTCTGCCGACTGTGATTGTCTGATACTCCGTGTCAGCCATTTGTCCTCAGTTCTCCTTAGACTCTACATCGCGGCCAGGTGTTCTGCTGTGACCGTCTGGGGCTGCTGGGCCTGATGGGTGTGCTCCGGACCACGGAACACCTTGAGCTTCGTAATCAGGCGTCTGCCGAGTTTGTTGCGCGGCAGCATCCCTTTGACCGCATCGCGAATGACCTCCTCGGGATGACGCTGCATACGCTGCTCGAGTGTCCGCGTTTTGAGGCCCCCAGGGTACCCGCTGTGCCGGTAGTAGTTCTTCTGCTGCAGTTTGCGGCCCGTCACCCGGATCCGGGCAGCGTTGAGGACAACGACGAAGCCGCCGCAGTCCTGGCCAGGCGTGAATTCTGGTCGATTCTTGCCCAACAGCAGTTTGGCCACCGACTGCGCGAAACGCCCGAGGACCTGGCCCTCGGCGTCGACCACGTACCAAGGCCTGGTGGTCGTTTCCTTTGTTAGATGTGGTGTCTTAGACATCGTCTGGTTCCTCTGACGGATACTCGACATTCATCAGCGTCAGCCCGCGTGGGGGCATCAGTCTGAGCTGGAATTCCCGCTGGCGCGTGAGTGCCAGTTGCAGTTGCTCGATTGAGGCGCGGCCCGATGCCACATCAAGCAGAGCGCCGACCAGCAGCCGCACCATGTGGCGCAGGAACCGATCAGCCGTGAATCGAAGGTGCAACTCCGGTGGGGACGGCTCCACCGCTGCGGAGAGCAAATCACACACAGCCTTGCCCGCAGTGGTCGGCCCTTTGCAGAACTGCACGAAGGAGTGCCGTCCGGTGATCGCTTCCGCGGCTGTCGCTAGCCGGCCCTGGTCAAGATCGGCTGGGGCCGTGCATACGTAGCGCTTACGGCAGATTGGGGCTTCTTCGCCGAGGTGCAGGTGATATGCGTAGGTCCTGCGTGTGGCGTCGAAACGGGGATGAAACTCGGCTGCCACCTCTCGCGCATCGCCGATCTCGAGGTCCGGCGGAAGGTGGGGTCCGACAATCTGTGGTATCCGCGCGACCGGAAACGGCGGATCCGCGTCGAAGGCGCACACGTTTCCCTGCGCATGAACGCCGGCATCCGTACGGCCGGCGAACAGCAGGTGAACACGGCAACCCAGGGCGGATTCCAGCTCAGTTTTCAACGTACCGGCGACGGTTCTCGCTCCCGGCTGAATCTGACTGCCGGCGAAATCGGTTCCGTCGTAACGCACCGTCAGCCGGATTCGCCGGCTTCCCATCGCCTAGCTCTTCGCTTGATCAGGCTGCTCGTACTTGGACAGGGAAAGACGGACCAGCAGTGCTCCGTCGCCCCGACGGTACTTCAGCCGTGCAATCTGTGTGTAGCCGCTTTGCGTATCTGCTTGCGCGGGGACTACCTGCTGCAGCAACGCCCGGAGGGCTTGTTTCGTAGGCAGGTGCCTGCCGCACAAACGGATGCTGTGCAGGTCGCCGCGCTTGGCGATGGTAATCAGCTTCTCGGCGAAGCTCTGGACGGCCTTCGCCCGCGGCAGGGTGGTGTTCAGGTAGCCGTGCTCAAACAGCGCGGCAGTCTGATTGCGCACGAGTGCCACCCGCTGGTCAGTCGGCAGGCCGAGTTTCCGCTTGTTCTTCCTGTGTCGCATCGCCGTGGCTACTCCGTTTCCTTCAGGTAAAGCTCCATCTCCGCCAGCTTGTCGACAATCTCCACCAGGCTCTTCTCGCCGAAGTTCTTGAAGCTCATCAGCTGATCCGCGGAGCACTCGACCAACTCGCCGACCGTGCGTATCTGTGCGTTGCGCAAGCAGTTGGCAGCCCGCCCGGAGAGACCGAGTTCGTCAATGTGCATGCCCAGTTTGGCCTGCAGTTCGGCGTCAACCGGTTCTTCCTCAGGCACATAACTCATCATGGCGCTCTGCTGGTCAGTGATCCAGCCCAGATAGCGCTTCAGTTCAGCGGTTCCTTCGCCCAGCACGGCGTCAGGAGTCTTGGTCCCATCTGTCTCCACCGACAGCACCAGCTTCTCGAAGTCGGTGGCGGAGCCGACGCGTGTGTTCTCGACGGCATAGGCCACGCGCTCGACCGGGCTGTAATTGCAGTCGAGGGTAATCACTCCGATGGGTGCGTCCTTGCGTTTCAGTTCCGACGCCATCTTGAAGCCTCGACCGCGCGTTACCGTGGCAACGATGTCAAGGCTAGAGTCCTTGCCGGTCAGGGTGCAAATCACTTGCTCCGGATTGAAGATCTCCACCTCCGGATTGCTCTGGAAGTCCCCGGCGGTAACCACACGCTCGCCCTTCACTGACAGCTGCAGCATCTGGCTGTGCTCGCGACACAGCAGATCGACCTTCGCGCGACGAATGTTGAGCAGCAACTCAATGCTGTCCTCAAGCACTCCGTCCAATGCCATGTATTCGTGAGGTAGACCTTCGATCTTGACGTAGGTGATGCAGCAGCCCACAATGCTGGACAGAATGCTGCGACGGATCGCGTTGCCCAGCGTGGCGCCGAACCCGCGGGGCAGAGGCTCAATGGAGAATCTCGCCGCGTTGGAGCCCTCTTCTTCTTGCTCCTTCTTCATCGTGAGCAAGCCAAACGCCTCAGCGCTGTCGATGAAGCCTTCGGTTAGCAGTTCCATCTGAGCTCTCCCCACCTAAACTCGGCGACGCCCGCGCGGCCGGCAGCCGTTGTGTGGTACAGGCGTCTTGTCTTTGATGACCTTGATTCTGAGGCCCAGGTTGGCCGCAGTCCGAATCGCAGCCTCCTTGCCGGAACCAGGGCCGCGCGAGTATACCGAAATCTCCTTCAGCCCGGCATCGAGCGCACGTCGCAGCGCTGTCTCGCAAGCGATGCCCGCCGCGTATGCCGTACCCTTCTTCGCCCCCTTGAAGCCGCGTGCACCTGCGCTGGACCAGGCGAAGACGTCGCCGTCTTCATCGGTAACGGTGACGATCGTATTGTTGAACGTGGCCTGAATATAGACGCGGCCAACGGCGATGCTCTTCTTCTCCCGCCTGCGTCCACCGCTTCGTTTCTGGGTCTTTGCCAAGTCTTCTGTCCTTCCCTGATCGCTGGATTACTTCTTGCCCGGCCGCTTCTTGCCGGCTACCGCTTGACGCCTCGGTCCCTTTCGCGTGCGCGCATTGGTGTGAGTACGTTGTCCGCGCACCGGTAGGCTGCGAAGATGCCGCATCCCCCGATAGCACTTGATCTCGACCAGTCGCTTGATGTTGAGCGTGACTTCCTTGCGCAGATCACCCTCGAGCACCAGGCCCAGGTCATGGATCGCCTCGCGGATCGCGTTCTCCTGGTCGACAGCCAAGTCCTTGACCTTGGTGTTCCAATCGATGCCGGCACGGTTAAGCACTCGCTGGCTCGTCGACCGGCCAATGCCGAACACGTAGGTTAGTCCAATCTCGATACGCTTGTTGCCGGGCAGCTCCACGCCTTCGATTCGCGCCATCGTCCTATCCCTGCCTCTGCTTCATGCGTGGATTCCTCTTGTTGATCACGTACAGGCGCCCCTTGCGACGCACAATCTGGCAGTGCTTAGACCGCCTCTTGATTGATGCCGATACCTTCATTCTCTACTCCAGCCGCTCCACGATGCGCGCCTTGCCGTCGACATGCGGTGACAACTCGCACGCGACCCGCGCTCCTGTCTGTATACCTGTGAAGCGAACCTTTATTCTAGCACTTATCTCGGCCGAAATGCAACGGGAATCGTCCAGTTCAACGCGAAATCGATCGTCCGCCTCTCGGCCAAGAACCGTGCCGTGCGCAGTGAGAGGAGTTGGTCGGCCGTCGGTCATGCCGAGCTCCCGAAGGCCTGCCGGGCAGCGTCGTCGCGGTGATCGGTCAAGACGAACACCTCGTTGTCCCATAGCGCGACGGTGTGCTCATAGTGCGCGGCGAGACTGCCGTCCGCTGTGCGGTAGGTCCAGTTATCAGCGCCCAGCAGGATTTCCTCGCTGCCGAGAGTGGCCATCGGCTCAATCGCCAGGACGGCTCCAGCACGGAGGATGGGGCCGCGCGCGCCAGTATCGAAATTGTGGATCGTGGGCTCCTCGTGCAGTTCAAAGCCGACCCCATGGCCGGTCAGATCGCGGATGACCCCCAGCCGGCTGCCGCGCAGCTGTTCTTCAATCGCACGGCTGAGCTTGCGCAGCGGCTGGTCCGTGGCGACTGCCGCAATACCGGCGCGCAGGCCCGCAAGCGTTCCCTCGCATAGCCGCCCGGTGGCTGGCTCCATTGACTCGAACGTCTCGACTGGGCCGTCTTCAGCAATCCACCAGGACCAGGCCGTGTCCGAGATGTAGTCGTCGAGGGTAACTCCGAGGTCAATGCTGACGAGGTCGCCTTGCTCAACGCGGCGCTCGCCGGGGATGCCGTGCACTATCTCGTCATTGATGCTGACACAGACCGCTGCGGGGTATCCGCGATAGCCCAGGAACGTGGGGGTCGCGTCGTGTTGCGTGATGAAGCGACGAGCGAAGGCATCCAGCGCAGCGGTGGTCACCCCGGGCTTCAGCATCTGGCGCAACTCCTGGTGGAGCTCGCCGGCAATCTGCCCGCTGCGCCAGATACCGATCACATCTTGTGCCGTCTTCAGCCGCATATGATCACGCTATACACCCAGAAGTTCCTCGATGGCGACGCTCACATCCTTGATGTCCCAGTCGCCGTCCACTTGCCGGAGGAGCCCTTGTTCGCGGTAGTAGTCGAGCACGGGCAGGGTTTCCTGCATGTACACACGGAGCCGGGTGGTGAATACTTCCTCGCGGTCGTCATCCCGTTGGATCAAGGGCGCTCCGTCCAGGTCGCACTTGCCCTGCTCACGGGGCGGTCTCGAGACCAGGTTGTAGATTTCGCCGCACTGTGAACAGAAACGCCGGTTGATGATACGCTCCAGCAGGCTGTCCTCGTCGATGTGCAGGAACACCGCGCAATGCAGCTGCTGCCCTGTTTCCGCCAGGCCGTCCGCCAGAACCTGTGCCTGCTCGAGATTGCGCGGGAAGCCGTCGAACATGATCCGCTCAGCATCAGTGGTTCGCAGGAAGTTGATGATCATCTCCCGGATGATTTCGATGGGAACCAGCTTGCCGGCATTGGTGAAGGACGCGATCCTGCGGCCCAGGTCGCTGCCGCTCGCAATCTCCTCGCGCAACCGCGATCCCGTATCGAAGTGCAGGAAGTCATGGTGATCGTGGAGGTAATCAGCCTGTGTTCCCTTGCCACTGCCGGGTGGCCCGAGAAATACGATAATCATCGTGGTGCCTCCCTGCGGGCATTGGCCACCAATCCGGATCTGAGACCGGGACCGCAAAGGCCCTGCGAAGAACCCGCGTACTCTACTTGCTGAAGCCGCTGTAGTGGCGCATGATCATGTGTGCCTGCATCTGCTGGACAGTGTCCAGCGCCACACCAACGACGATGAGCAGACTGGTGCCGCCGATCCAGAAGCTGTTGATTGTCACCTGGGTCATGCTGCTAACCAGCTGATTGATGATGATCGGTAATACTGCTACCAGACCAAGGAACACCCCGCCGAAGAACGTGATGCGGTGCAGGACCTTGTCGAGGAACTCAAAGGTCTGTCGCCCAGGTCTGATGCCGGGAATGAAGCCGTTGTTCTTCTTAAGATTCTCCGCAATGTCCTGAGTGTTGAACGTAACCGCTGTATACACGAAGGTGAACAGGAAAACCAGCCCGAACTCAACAAACACGTACACCCAGGAGCCCTGGAAGTTGCTGATGAAGCGGTTGGCTGCCGACGCCCACGGTACGCTCTGAGGAATGACCTGGAAGATCGTCTGGGGGACCATCAGCACCGAGATGGCGAAAATGATCGGGATCACGCCGGCCTGCGTCAGCTTGATTGGCAAGAACGTGCTTTGGCCGCCGTAGATCTTGCGGCCGATCTGGCGCCGTGCGTACTGGACGGGAATCCGCCGTACGCTCAACTGGATGAAGACGATCGCGGCGGTTACCACGATAGCGAACACCAGCAGCAGCAGTAGGGCGACCATCCGCTGGTTCTGCAGCTGGGCGACAGACATCTCCGCCCAGATCTGGCCGGGAATGCTGGCCACAATGCCGATCGTGATGATCAACGAGACGCCGTTGCCGACGCCCTTCTGACTGATCTCGTCGCCGAGCCACATCAGGAAGCAGGTGCCACCGACCACGCAGAACAAGGCCACGACGGTCTGCAGGTTGAGGAGGTTATTGACACCGCCGTAGAACATGGTCATCATGCCCGATCCCTGGAAAAACGCCAGGAAGACTGCCAGGTAGCGGGTCCACTTGCTGATCTTCTTGCGGCCCTCTTCGCCCTCCTGCTGGAGTTCCTTCAGTTTGGGCTCAACCGCGACCAGCAGCTGCATCATAATCGAGGCGTTGATGTAGGGCATGATCCCCAGCGCCAGAATCGAAAACCGCTTCAGTGCCCCGCCGGAGAACAAGTTGATGAAACTGAAGAGGCCGCCACTGCCCGCTTGGCTCTGGAAGAACTGCTTCACCAGGTCCATGTCGATGCCGGGGGCCGGAATGTGCGCGCAAAAGACGTAGATCAGCAGCGCGTAGAGCACGAACTTGAGGCGCTTCTTGACGTCCGGTACGTTCCAGGCCTGCAGAAGAGTTTGTGGCGTTGCCGCAGTGCTCATTCAATAACCTCGCAACTGCCGCCCGCTGCCTCAACGCGTGCCCTGGCCCTATGGCCGTAAGCGTGCAGGCGGAACGTGAGCTTCCTCCCATACTCGCCGTCACCGAGCAGTTTCACACGCAGCCCGCGCCGCTTCTTCGGCAACAGGTGCTGCTCGTCCAGATACGCGAGATCCACCACTGTCCCGTCAGCGACGTCCGCGAACTGACCCAGGTTGATTGCGTAGTAATGGACCTTCCGATGGTGCTTGAAGCCACCTATCTTGCCGAACTTCCGAACGGCAGGCGTGCGGCCACCTTCAAAGCGTGGCGGGATGCTGCCGCCGCTGCGGGACTTCTGGCCGGTCTGGCCCCGTCCGCCGGTCTTGCCCCGACCGGCGGCAATACCACGTCCCCGCCGGCGCCGACGCTTGAGGTTGCTGGGATGCTTCGTGAAACCGATCTCTGGCATTGACTAGTCCTTAGTGTCCTGCGGAGGATCCTGCCCTTCCCCTGGCTCGACCGACTTATCGGGCTCGGCCGCCGTCTCAGTGTCAGTAGCCACTGCGCTTGCGGCAGCACCGGGTTTGGCGGCATCCGCTCCTGCTTCCTCCTCCGCTGTGAACTGCTCGATCACCTCTTCGGCAGCACTGCGCTGGGTGTCCCCGAGCAGCCGACCGAGCTTGTCGACCTTCTCGCCCCGGCGCAGGCGGCCGATTCGATCCGGCGATTCGATCATCTTCAGCGCCTGGAACGTGGCCCGCGCGCAGTTGACCGGGTTGGTTGAACCGACGAACTTCGCGGTGACGTCCTCGATGCCGCTCAGCGCGAGAATCGGCCGGGCACTGCCGCCGGCAATGATGCCATGTCCCTTGGCCGCGGGACGCAGCAACATGGTGCTGGAGCAGTAAGTGCTCTTCACCTCGTAGGGGATCGTTGATCCTTCCTTGTAGACGGTGAACATAGTGCGCTTAGCCTCATCGACGCCCTTCTTGATGGCGTCAACGACTTCGCCGGCCTTGCCGTAGCCCAACCCGACCCTGGTCTTACCGTCCCCGACCACTACGAGCGCTGTGAAGTGGAACTTGCGTCCGCCCTTCACCACTTTGGCCACGCGGTTGATGTGGATGACCTCTTCCTTGAACTCGCTCTCCGCTTCATCGCGGAAACCGCGGCTGTCTGATCGCTGATAACCCATAGTGCTGTCCTAGAACTCCAGGCCTGATTCACGCGCTGCCTCGGCGAGTGCCTTGACACGCCCATGGTACTTAAACCCGCCGCGGTCGAAGACTACTTGACTCACGCCGGCTGCCTTGGCGGTGGTCGCAATCGCCTCGCCGACAGCCGCCGCGATGCTCAGTCGCGTATTCTCTTCGGCGGCTTCGCGAACGTTGCTTTGCAGGGAGTTCGCGGCGGCGAGGGTCCGACCGGCAGCATCGTCGATCACCTGCGCATAGATGTGCTTGCCGCTGCGGAAGATCGCCAGCCGGGGGCGCTCAGCAGTGCCTGCGACGCGCTTGCGCAGGCGACGGTGCCGCAACATCGACATTTCACGTCTGCCCTTGTTGCTCACCATGTCCTATACACCTGCCTTGCCGGCCTTGCGCCGGATGTACTCACCAACATAGTGGATGCCCTTCCCTTTGTAGGGTTCTACCGGCTTGGCGGCCCGAATCTGCCCGGCCACAAAGCCAACGGCCTGCTTGTCCGCACCCTCCACGGAGCATCGGATACCGCTGATGGTGACTGTCACTCCCTGAGGAATCGGCACGATCACGGGATGAGAGAAGCCGGCGTTGATGACCACTTCCTGTCCCCGTACTTCCCACTTGTATCCGGTTCCGGCTAGCTCCAGGTTCTTGCTGAAACCCTCGGAGACACCGGCAACCATGTTGTTGACCAACGCGCGCGCCAGACCGTGGTCAGAGCGTTGCTGCGGGCGGTTGCCTTCACGGCTGAAGCTAAGCACGCCGTCCTCGATCTGGTAGCCGATGCCCTGAGGAACCGTACAGGAAAGCGTGCCCTTCGGACCTTTGACCGTGAACAGCCTGTCGTCCGCACTGAGCGTGACGCCTTCAGGAATCGTGATTGGTTTGTTTCCTACTCTAGACATCGGTTGCTCCTACCACACCTTCACCAGCAGCTCGCCGCCGATGTGGTGTTTGCGGGCCTCCTTGTCGGACAAGACCCCCCGACTCGTCGATAGGATGCTGATACCGAAGCCGCCCCGAACACGTGGGAGTTGGCGGCGACCCACGTAGACGCGTCGGCCCGGCGTCGACACGCGCTGCAGATGGTTCAGCGGACTGAGACGGTTAAGATCATCAGCATAGCGCAGCGTCAGGCGCAGGCGCTTGAACTTGCTGCCCTTCTGGTTGGTGACTTCAAACACCTCCCACCCTTCGGCGAATCCCTCCTCGGCCAGGATGCGGCAGATGTCAGCCTTCATCCGGCTGAAACTCGTCTCCACGGTGGGCTTCTGCGATCTCACGCCGTTGCGGATAACGGTGATGAAATCAGCGATTGGGTCGCTAACACTCATTGCTGTTAGTCACTCCTTGTCCTACCAGGAACTCTTCCTAACACCCGGGATCTGCCCTTTCAAGGCCAATTCACGGAACATGTTGCGGCACATCCGGAAGTAGCGCATGTAGCCTCGCGGCCGACCGGTCAGTTCGCAGCGATTGTGCTGGCGGCTGCTGAACTTCGGCTTGCGCTTCCATCGGGCGATTTTGCTCGTCTTGGCCACGTTACCTCCTGAACTAAGCGACCTTCGCCGCGCTGTCGTAGTCACTGAACGGCATGCCCAGCATCGCCAGCAGATGTGCCGCCTCGACGTCAGTGTTGGCGCTGGTGACGATGGTGATCTGCATGCCCTTCAAGTAGATGATCTCGTCGAAAATGATCTCAGGGAACACCAGTTGGTCCTTCAGTCCCAGGTTGAAGTTGCCCCGGCCATCGAAGTTCTTCACACTGACGCCCTGGAAATCCCTCACACGTGGCAGCACCACGTTGAGTAGCTTGTCGAGGAAGTGCCACATCACGTGCTTGCGCAGCGTGACCATGCACCCGATCTTCATGCCTTGGCGGATCTTGAAGTTGCTGATCGACTTGCGGGCCCTGGTGACGACCGGACGCTGGCCAACAATGGTCTGAAGCGTGGTTACCGCGTTCTCCAGAGCTTTGGGATTGTCCCGACCTTCGCCGACGCCAATGTTGACGATGACCTTGACCAGGCGCGGAACCTGGTGCTGGTTCTGATAACCGCGCTCAGTCAGCAGCCGAGGCTTGATCTCCTCCTCGTACCGCATGTGAAGTCTGCTCTTGTCCATGCCCATTGTCTACTCCGAGTCGATCAGTTCGCCGCTGACCTTCGCATAGCGCAGCGACTTGCCGGTTACAGACCGACGGCCCACGCGGGTAGGCTTGCTGCTGCTCTTGTCAATCACCATCACGTTGCTCACATGCATCGGCATCGCAACGCTGATGATGCCTCCCTGCGGATTCTTCTGCGAGGGCTTCTGGTGCTTCTTGTACTCGTTGATGCCCTCGACGATGCAGGTGCGGTCCTTGGCGCGGACCTCGATCACTTTGCCGCGCCGACCCTTGTCCTTGCCGGCCAGGACCAGGACTTCGTCACCCTTCTTGATCTTGAGCTTCGGGACACGCTCGGCCCGTCCGCTCTTGCCCTTCGCCATTACAGCACCTCCGGCGCGAGGGAGATGATCTTCATAAATCCGCGCTCCCGTAGTTCACGGGCCACCGGTCCGAAGACGCGTGTGCCCAGCGGGTTGAACGTCTCTTTGTCAATGATCACCGCGGCGTTGTCATCGAAGCGCACCATCGAGCCGTCGCGCCGCTGCATCGGGAAGCGCTGACGCACGATCACAGCGCGCACGAGCTCGCCTTTCTTGGCGGTGCCCCGCGGCGTTGCCTGCTTGACTGTGCCGACGATGATGTCACCGATCTCGGCGGTCTTCTTGCGGCTGCGTCCGAGCACGCGAATGCAGAGCAGCTCCTTGGCTCCGGTATTGTCCGCTATCGTTACTCTCGCCTCTTGCCCAATCATCACTTGCTCCAACTGGCTGGCTATTCCGCCGACTTGCCCTGGCGCCGGCCCGGGACTGCCGGGACCTCTACGCACCACCCGGTGCGCGCCGCAGAACTTCCTTCAGAGTCCAGCTCTTGTGCCGCGAAATCGGCCTCGATTCCTCGATCCTGACAACGTCGCCCACATGCGCGTCATTCGTTTCGTCATGGGCCATGAACTTCTTGCGCACGCGGATGTACTTCTTGTAGAGCGGGTGCTTCCTGACGCGCGTAACTTCGACCACGATGCCTTTCTGCATCGCGTCGCTGACCACAATGCCCGTCTTCTGCTTGCGCGGCATTACTTCGACGCCTCCTCGCTCGCGAGCTTCTCGCCCAGAATCGTGTACACCGCCGCCAGGCGGCGGCGCGTCTCCGACAGCACACGGTAGTTATCCAGTTTGCCGGAACTGCGCTGGAACCGACCGCTGAAAAGCGCGGCCTTGAGTTCGGTGGCCCGGTCGCGCAGGTCCTTGACTGACAAGTCCCTCAGCTTCTCCTGCTTGATCCACTTGGTGACGCTCATCACTACAGCTCCGACTTCTCTACAATCCGCCATCTGACAGGTAGCTTGTGCCCAGCGCGAATCAGCGCCGTGCGGGCCAACTCCATGTGATCTTCAACCTCGACCTCGAACAGAATCTGGCCGGGCCGGACGACCGCTACGTAGCCTTCCGGATTACCCTTTCCAGAACCCTGTCTCGTCTCCGCCGGCTTCTTTGTAAACGGCTTGTCCGGGAAGATGCGAATCCACATGCGACCGAATTTCTTGACAACGCGGTTGATGGCTACTCGCGAACTCTCGATCTGGTTCGCAGTGATCCAGGCCGGCTCCATGGACATCAGTCCGTACTGACCGTAGAGCACGCGGCAGTTGCGCGTAGCCTTGCCCTTCATCCTGCGTCGCTGGGTCTTGCGATAACGTACTCGACTTGGCGTGAGCATTAGCTCGCTCCCTCGTTCGTGCGCTTGCGTGGAATGACGTCGCCGGTGTAGACCCACACTTTGACACCAATGGCGCCATAGATCGTGCGGGCCACGCCACAGGCATAGCTGATCTTGGCGCGCATGGTATGCAGGGGGATTCGGCCGCGCCGATACCACTCTGAGCGGCTCATCTCTGCCCCGTTGAGGCGACCGGCCACCATCAGCTTGACACCCTTGGCACCTGCCTGCAGGCAGCGCTTCATGGTCTGCCGGAGCACCCGTCGGAAATTGATCCGCTTCTCGATCTGGGTGATGACATTCCCCATTACCACTTCCGCGTTGAGATCCGGCTGGGTCTCCTCGTAGAAATCCAGATGGACTTCTTTGGCGCTGGGTGCCAGCTTGGCGATCTCCTTGCGCAGTTCCTCGCGGCGCGAGCCACCCTTGCCGACGGCGATTCCCAGTCGTACTACGAAGCAATTCACGATGATCTTGCCGACATACCGCTTGATCTCGATCTTGCTGCACTGCGCAGTAAACAGCTGCGCCTCAAGGAATCTGCGGATGCGAATATCCTCGATGAGATACGGGCCGTACTTGTCCTTGTCCGCGTACCAAGTGCTGTCCCAGGTCTCAACCAGGCCCAAGCGGAATCCCTTTGGATGAGTCTTCTGGCCCACTCCTTACTCCTTGCTCTCCTTGTCTTCCTTGCCCGCCTTCGGCTTCGCTGCGGGCTTCTTGGCACGGGGCTTGGCCTGGGCTGCGCTGTCGCCCTTCTGCTCCGCCTTCTTGGCCTTCGCTGCCGGCGCCCGTTTGCGGGGCTTCTTGGCCTGCTGCTTGTCGTCCGCAGCTTCGCCGGCGGCGGGTTCGGACTCCGGCTTGGCGCGGGGGCGCCGCTTCGGCGGCTCGGACTCATCGGCCTTGCGTGGCCCCGGCGCAGTAGCGATCCCCGGCTTGAGGTCGAGCTCAATGGTGACGTGACTGGAACGCTTAAGCACGCGGTAGGCACGACCACGTGCCCTGGGCCGAATACGTTTCATTGTGGGGCCCTGGTCAGCGGTGACGTTACTGACGACCAGCACCTCCGGACTCAACTGATTGTTGTTCTGCGCGTTGGCGATTGCGCTCCGCAGCAGCTTGCCCAGCGCCTGGCATGTCGGGCTGGGTTGGAGGTCAAGAATCGCCAGGGCACGCACGACGGGCTCGCCCTTGATCGTGCGTCCGTACCGGCGGACCTTCAGTGCGGGTACTCCGAAATGGCGCAGGCGTGCGTAGGTTTTCATCGGCGGGCCTTCCTGTCGTCCCGGCTGTGGCTGCGGAAGCTCCTGGTGGGAGAGAACTCACCGAACTTGTGGCCCACGTGTTCTTCCGTCACGTAGAGCGGCACCCACTTCTTGCCATTGTGAACCTCGAAGTTGTGACCAATGAACTCAGGCACGATGACACAGGCACGTGTGTACACGCGGATCACCTGACGCTGACCGGACTCCTCTAGCCGCTGCACCTTGCGGAACAGGCCTGGATGTACATAGGGCCCTTTCTTTGTCGATCTACTCATCTAACCTGTGCTCCTCGAATCCATACGCGCTACTTGACTCGGCGATCCTTCACCAGATGTCTCTTCGTCTTGCTCTTACGGCGGGTGCGGTAACCCTTGGCGATCACGCCAGTCGGGCTACAGGGGGCGCGGCCACTATTGGTCTTGCCTTCGCCGCCGCCATGCGGATGATCCACCGGGTTCATTACCGTACCGCGGTTGTGCGGGCGACGGCCCAGGTGCCGCTTGCGGCCAGCCTTGCCCAGCCGGACGTTGTCGTGGTCGAGATTGCTGACCTGGCCGATGGTGGCGCGACACGCCCGCGGGACACGCCGCATCTCACCGCTGGGCAGTCGGATGATCGCGTCCTTACCCTCCTTGGCCATCAGCTGGGCGGAAGCACCAGCGGCTCGCGCCAGCTTGGCGCCTCGACCGGGCAGGAGTTCGATGTTATGGATCATCGTTCCGTCCGGTATCTTGTCCAGCTCAAGTGTGTTTCCAGTCTGGATTGGAGAACCCTCTCCGCTCGACACGTAGTCCCCCACCTTCAATCCGTCGGGGGCGATAATGTAGCTGAGCTTGCCGCCGATGTACTGAATCAGCGCGATGAAGGCACTGCGGTTGGGATCGTACTGGATGGACTTGACCTCGGCCCGTTCGGCGTCATGGCTACGGGCGAAATCCACGATCCGGTAGTGGCGACGGTTGCCGCCGCCGCGGAAGCGAACGGTGATTCTCCCTTGATTGTTGCGGCCGGCGCGGTTCTTCTTGGTCCGGAGCAGTTGCTTGGCCGGCTTGTCGCCGCTGAGAACCTTGCCGTAGTCGATAACCGACATGCCACGGCGGGAGGGTGTATAGGGCTTGTAGCTCTTGATTGGCATAGGGTCCTCGCGTTACACCGCCTCACTCAACTCTGGAATGTGTTCGCCGGCCGCCAGGGTGACGATCGCCTTGCGACGCTTGCCCGTGTGATAAAGATGTCGGCCGGCATGCTTCGGCTTGGGGGGCAGATTGACGATATTGACATCAGTGACCCCGACGCCAAACCGTTCCGTGATCGCCCTTCGGATGTCGGTCTTCGTCGCCCGGGCGGAGACCAGGAACATGTACTTGCCGAGGGTCCTCATCAGCTCGCTGCTCTTCTCGGAGATGATCGGTGACAGCAGGATGTCCGCGTAATGAAACTCACCCATCACTCGTCACCTCCAGCGTCGCTCTGCGCTTCATCACCCGACACCTCATCTGTGGGAGCTTCCGCAGCGGGAGTTGAGGAATCGTTCTGAGCACCCAGCACTTGTTTGAATTCATCGAGTGCGCCCTGGGCAAACACCAGCTGCGCGCACTCCACGAGATCCCGTACGCAGAGCGCGGCGGCCGTCGTCAGCCGGACATTCCAGAGATTGCCGGCTGCACGCCACACGGCTGCATCAGCCGGCAGGACCAGGCATGTGGACTCGTAACCAGCGACCTTCTTGAGGATCGCATGGACGGCCTTGGTCTTGGCCATCTCAAGGAAGTCCTGACCCTGGACGACCGTGGCTGATCCGGCCCGAATGTGATGCAGCACCGCGCTGCGCAGGGCGCTGCGGCGAACCTGCTTGTTGAGCCGCTTGATTGGCCTGCGCGGATGCGGAGGGAATGCCAGTCCGCCACCGGTCAGGTGTGGATTCGTGGTCTCGCCTTGTCGAGCTCTTCCCGTCCCCTTCTGGCGGTACCACTTGGCGCCCGTCGCTCGTACTTCTGATTTGCTTTTCTTCTTGGCGGTGAGTGGTCGAACGTGAGCTGACTGCCGCAGGTAGCTCTCCTGGATGTGCAGGAGGTTGATCTGGTCAATTCCCAGGTCGGTCAGTTCTTTGAGCTTCACTGTCTTAGCCAACGCTAGCTCTCCTCCGCCTCAACGGCCGGCACGGGCCGCGTCGACTGCAGCTGGAGGAACACCGTGCTGCCGTTGTGGCCTGGGACGCTGCCCGTGAGAGCGATCAGGTTGAGATCGCTGTCGTACTCGAAGACCGTCACTCCCTTGATGGTGGTGGTGTGGTTGCCCATGCGCCCCGGTCGCTTGCTGCCCTTGAACACGCGGGCGGGATCGGTTGCGTTGTTGGACATCGGCCGTCGATTGTCGGGGTCGCCGTGGGTGCGGCACTGGCCTTTGAATCCCCAGCGCTTCATCGCGCCGGCGAATCCCTTCCCCTTGCTGATTCCTGTGATCTTGACGTAGCCCCAGTCAGCCACGACTTCGGAGGGCATGAGGTGCTGACCGATCTCGATGTCCGCGAGCGCCTCCTCGGCGACGGGCGACTCGTACAGGTAGCGCACGGAGTCCTCAATGCCGGCCTTGTCAAGCTGCCCGCGCTGAGGCTTATTCAGCCGCTTGGGCGACACCTGCGAGTACCCCAGCTGCACTGCGCAGTAGCCATGTGTCTCAGGACGTTTGATCGCCGTCACCACCACCGGAAATGGCTGGACCAGGGTGATTGGCACGGTTGTGCCCGCGCCGTCAAAGGCACTTGTCATCCCGATCTTCTTCGCTGGTAGCTTCTCTATCATCAGTCGATTCCTGCCGTTTTCGATTTGCGGCCGCCAGCCGCGGTGACGGCTAGAGCTTCAGTTCAACATCTACCCCGCTGGGGAGGTCAAGTGAACTAAGGTGTTCCACAGTCTGGCTTGTGGGATTCAGGATGTCGATGATCCGCTTGTGCGTTCGCATCTCGAAATGCTCGCGCGACTTCTTGTCAACGTGGGGGCTCCGCAGCACGCAGAAGATCCGCTTCTCGGTCGGGAGCGGTATCGGGCCGACGACCTTCGCGCCACTGCGCTCAGCGGTAGACACGATCCGTTCCACGCTCTGATCGAGGATCTTGTGATCGAAGCTCTTCAATCTGATTCTGATTCGCTGCGCCATTTGACTTAGCCTGTTGGTTATCTAGGACGTCAGGATCGCTGACTCTGCGGCTTGCGGGCCACGCCCCTGCGAACAATAAGGGCCAACCAACTGGCGGCCCATCACCTTTGTACCCCGGCGATGCGCTGTGGTACTTTCCAGGCAGGTGGAGTTACCGCCTCGCATCGCACTCCGCCACCCCATGGCGACGGGAACCGTTAGTTTAACATATCTCCCCACAGGTGGCAAGACCGGTATCAAGTCGAGTCGGCAGGCTCCGGTGTAGCGTCCGCTCCTCGGCGAGCGCCACCCGTCAGGGAAGCTGGTATGCTAGTATCGTGGCCGTGAACCCAGGCAACGTGCAGCCGAGTTGCCTGAAGCCAGTTTGCTAGACAAGTTATGCCGGCGCTACCGGCTGGTGTCGGTGGCGGACGAGGAGTACAAGTATGCCGAAAGTCACGAGCAATGAAGGCAAGCCATTTGCGGAGATAGGCACACTGCTGCGTAATCTACGACTCCGTCGGGGGATGAGCCAGTTCGAGCTGGCCAGCGCAGCGGGCATCAACAACAGCTACTTGTCACGCATCGAGAATGGTGAGCGCCGTCCGTCGCCCAAGATCCTCAAGCGCTTCTCAGAGATCCTGGACTACCCATACGACGAACTCGTGATCAAGAGCGGCATCCTTAGCGAGGAGTTCGTGAGGTCCACGCCGCCGTCCTCGGAGCAGACCGCGGATCCGCGCAGGCAGGCGCTGGAGGATTTGATTCAGAGCCTGCAGCAGCAGCCGCTTGGGATTGCCGGTGCCGCCTCGGGCCCGAAACGTGCGATCCCCGTGTTTGACACCGTGCCGGCAGGCTTGTTGAAGGAAGCCAACGTAGTCGAGGCCTACGAGGACACGGAGAAGCTGATACTTAGCGAAGAGGAGCTCGGGTACGACCCGCAGGCGTTTGCCCTGGTTGTGCAGGGAGACAGCATGATGGAGGCTGGAATCCTGGACGGGGACATTCTGATCGTGAGTCCTAACACGAAGGTCGGTGACGGCGAGATCGGCGTAGTTCAAGTCAACCGTCGCACGACGACGGTAAAGAAGGTATATGTCGAAGGCTCGCAAGTGATCCTGCAACCGGCGAACTTCCACTACAAGCCTCAGGTGCTGGCGTATCCGGAGGAAGTCGAGATACTCGGCAAAGTGATTATCGTGCGGCGCAAACTGGTCTAGCGGGTGTTGACGGTGGACGAGCGGAGCAGTACGCAGCAAAGAACATACGGAGAGACGCATGGATGGCAATGATGTGAACCGGGGCGAGGCCGGCGCGTCGGCGGACGGACAGGGAGCCGGCAGTTCGACGCCGAGCGCCGCGGATTTCGAGGCCAAGCTGCGCGCGGTGTTGGATAAGGTTCGCCCCTTCCTGCAGATGGATGGTGGGGACATCGAGCTCATCGCCATCGAGGACAGGAATGCGATCGTCCGCTTGATGGGTGCCTGCCACGGGTGCCCCAGCGCGACGTACACTTTGAAGATGGGTGTCGAGCAGGCGATTCGCAAGGAAATACCTGACTTCGGCGAGTTGATACAGGTCGATTAGCGAGACGGCGGCTGGCTGGAATCACCGTGGGTGGTACCGGTATGTTACAGTGGCCGCCAAGCGGGGGGCAAGGGAATGGCGACAGTGTGGCGCGTGCTGGTAGGCGCGTCTGAGGGGTGGCAGGAGGTCAGGCAAGGCTCGGCCTGGTGGTGGGCCGTGCTGACCCACTGGGTGCTGCAGGCGCTGACCGCCCTCCTGGTCTATGAGCCGATGCTCCAGCTCGCCTCTCAGACTGGCTTGCACGCCCTCTCCGACCAAGCGTGGGCGCTTGCGTTGGCCATCCTGGCTATCGCCTTGTCCGTGGTGGTCAGCATGCTGATCGCGGCGGCTGCCGGTAGCGTTGCGCTGCTGGCTCTCGGCATACGGAGCTCCTATACGCGCCTGTTGAGCTGGGTGTCGTACGGGCTCTTGCCGTTGGCGCTGGGGCAGTGCGCGGCAGGCCTGTTGTTTTCCATCGTGCGGCCCTTGACACAGGACCCGGTGCAGGCGTTATCTCTTAGTCTCAGACCTTACAGCTTCGGAGTGGCCGGAATGATACCGGAGGTACTCCCGCCGCTGTCTTTCGGGTGGTTCGTTGCCTCGTACTTCGACTTGTTCGGGCTGTGGGCGATGGTGCTGCTGCTGATCGGTGCTCGGGCGGTATTCGGGCTGCAGCGCCTGCACATCCTGTGGTTAGGGCTCGAACTGGTGCTAGTATTTTCCGTCATTATCACTGGATTGTGGCTGGCAAGCCAGCAGTTGCTTGTGGGACTGGCTGGGTGAGCGTGGAGGAAGGTCCATGTGGCGCAAGGTGGGATGTGTAGGGTTAATCGTGATCGTGGTGGCGATCATCGCCGGAATCGTGTATCAGCAGACTCGCGGTGACGGTGGATTCAGCTTCGGCGGCGGCGGCAAGAAAGACCGCGGTGAGGACGAGAAGCCGATCTTCGAGGCTGCGCGGCTCGACGAGCTCACGATCACCGTGGAGGCCACGGGTAGCACCGAGGCGATTACGGACATCGAGGTCAAGAGCGAGGCCACCGGACGGATCACCGAGTTCTATGTCGAGGAAGGGGATGTTGTTGCGCAGGGCGACCTGATCTGCCGACTGGACCAGAGCAATCAGAAGCTCGTCGTGCAGGCGCGCGAGATCCAGCTGGAGCAGGCCAGCCTGGCCTACGACGAGGCCCGACAAGCGACCTCGGTGACCAGCGCTTCCGCATACGAAAGCGCGCTCAGCAGCGCGAAGGCCAACCTCGACAGCGCGGAGGAGGCCCTCGAAAACGCCCAGGTCACGTATGACCGCATCGCGGAAGTGCACGCCAAGGGCTACGCCACCGACCAGGAGTTGGACAACGCACGGCAAAGCCTTGCGGCCGCCCAGGCGGCTCGCGATTCAGCGCGCTCGGCTTATGACAACGCGCTGACTCAGCAGCAGTCATTCGAGCAGACCAGCGACGAGAATGCCATCGAGCAGGCGCGGCTGTTGCTGGAGGCGGCCAAGGTCTCGCTGGCCGAAGCCAAGAAGCAACTCGGAGACAGCGTGATCGCCAGCCCAATCGACGGGATCATTCTGGAGAAGCCGCTGGATGTGGGCGACAGCGTGGTCAGCATCAACAGCGCGTATGGCGGGGGCAACACCATCGTCAAGGTCGCCGATCTCAGTAGAATACAGGTTCGCACCAGCGTCGACGAGATCGACATCGGCAAGCTGGCAGTGGGGCAGCCTGCCGCCGTTACTGTTGACACCTACTTCGATCGTGAGTTCGAGGGAGTGGTCACCAACGTCTTCCCACAGGGCGTCAACACGGGGTCCGGGCTGATCAGTTTCATTGCCATGGTAGAGGTAGACAACAACGAGGGACTGCTGCTCGGCAACATGACGGCATCCGTCAAGATCGAGGCCCAGGTGATTGAGGACGCGCTGCTGATCCCGCTGGCCGCAACGCGCGCTGGGGAGAAGCCCGACACGACGGTCGTCTACGTGCTCAATGAGGACGAGGATCCGTTTGACGAGAAGGCTGAACACGAGGAGCGGGAAGTGACGCTTGGGGATACCGACTACCAGGATGTCCAGGTCCTGGATGGTCTGGAAGAGGGCGAATACGTCAAGGTACGCGGATTCGAGACACGAATCCAGTTCGACTAGTGCTTACGCTTTGGGTCAGTCTGAGAATCGCCGCGGTTGCATTGTTGCAGAACAAGATGCGCAGCATCCTGACGCTGCTGGGCATGATCATCGGTGTCGGTGCGGTGATTGCGATCGTGAGCCTGGGCGAAGGCCTGCGAGCGGACTTCGAACAGCAGATGGCTTCACTGGGCAGCGACGTGTTCTACATGACCCCCAAGGCGCCCAAGCGGCCCGGTCAGGCGCCCCGCATGCCTGACCTGTTCACCATGGACGACATGACGGCACTGGAGGAATCGTGCTCCCTGGTGCACAACGTGGTGCCGGGCATCATGGCGACAACCACCATCAAGCACGGCACCAAGGCTCAGAGCATCAGCGTGCAGGGAGTCGATGAGAACTACCTGCAAGTGTCATCCGTCGCGACGCTTGCCGAGGGACGCGCCTTCACCAAAGCGGAAGTCAGAGGGGCCTCCCGCGTGCTTCTGATCGGTGATGAACTTGCGGATGAGCTCTTCGAGGACTGGGAGCAACCGGTGGGCAGCGTCGTTCGACTCGGGGGCATCAACTACACGATCGTGGGCCGCCTCGAGCACTACAGCGGCATGATCTCAGAGGGGGGCGACGTCAACCGCAGCGTGTCGGCGCCCATTACGACGGTTCAGAAACGGCTGCTCGGCACGGACAAGGTCTTCTGGGTCTCGCTGTTCCTGCTACCTGACGCCGATCTCGAGTCGGCGAAGGAGCAGGTGGCGAGGGTCATGCGACAGCGGCGACGGGTGCGTAACGTCAGCGACGATGACTTCCAGTTCATCAGTCCGGATGATTTCATGGAGATGGGCAACCAGTTCATCAACGTGCTGATCGGAATCTTCGGTGCGATCGCCTTCATGAGTCTGCTTGTGGGCGGCGTTGGAATCATGAACATCATGCTGGTCAGCGTGACGGAACGCACGCGTGAAATCGGGCTGAGGATGGCAATGGGAGCTGGCCGCCCCACTGTATTGTCGCAATTCCTGGTGGAGGCCATCCTGCTGACGCTGTGCGGCGGTATCATCGGGATGCTGGTGGGGTATGCCGGTGCTGGCGGCGTTTCTATCCTGCTCAGCCAGGCAATGGACATGACCTGGGTGCCCAAGATCCCTGCCCAGTGGGTCGTTTACTCCGTAGCCGTTTCGGCGCTCGTCGGTGTAATCTTCGGCGTGTATCCCGCCTTCAAGGCCAGCCAGCTGGATCCGGTGGAGGCAATGAGATATGAGTAGCGCATATGTTCTGCTGTGGACCACCCTGAAGCTGGCAGTCAGACAGCTGCTGAGGCACAAGGTGCGCAGCGTTCTGACCATGCTGGGGATCTTCATCGGCGTTGGCTCCGTGGTCGCCATTGTCTCGCTGGGCGAAGGCCTGCGGGGCTTCTTCATGGACATGATGGCTGCTACCGCGACCGACGACCTCGTCTACATCATGCCCGACGTACCGATGCGGGCAGGCCGCATCCCCCGGCTTGAGAAGCCGTTCAAGAATCGCGACATCGATATGGTGAATTCCTCGGAATACGTCACTACCACCATTGGCGGTCACATGCTGAACAGCGTGACCGTCAAGCATGGCTGGCGCAGCGAGAACGTGATGTGCTCGATGGCACCCCACGAGTACTTCCCAATGGATGGCTGGCAACTCGAGCGCGGACGCTACTTCAATACTGCCGAAGAGAGGGGACGCGCCCTGGTCGTGGTCGTCGGTGGTGGAATCCACGAGCTGCTCTACGATGAGCACGAGGAGTTGCTGGGATCGCAGCTGATCGTCGGTGGTGCGCGCTTCACGGTCATCGGCGAACTGAAGACCCGCACAGCCCTGGAAGGCGGCAATGACTCCAATCGAATGCTGTTCGTCCCGCTGGAAACCGGCCAGGACCGACTACTGGGGTCCGATGACATCTTCTGGATTGCCGCCAAGGTCCGCAGCAGTACTGAGCTCACGGAAGCCAAAGAAGACATCGCAGTGCGGCTGCGCGCCTCTCGCCGAATCCGCAGCGGAGCGGACGACGACTTCCAGATCACTACTCCCGATGACTGGGCGGAGTTTGGCCATTCGTTCGTCAACACGATGCTGATGGTCTTCGGCGTAGTGGCAGTCATCGCGCTGATAGTAGGTGGTATCGGCGTGATGAACGTGATGCTGGTCAACGTCCGGGAGCGCACGCGCGAGATCGGGCTGCGCAAAGCCCTCGGCGCCACAGCCGCCCAGATTACCTGGCAATTCCTGGTTGAATCCTCAACCATGACGCTGATCGGTGGTCTGCTGGGCCTCTGCCTTGGGTACGGACTGGGCTTCAGCGTGGCTCTGCTGATGAAGTCCTTGTGGGACGTCTTCTGGATGCCGAGCGTCCCGATGGTCTGGATCGCCGCGGTGATGGGCACGTCAATCGGACTTGGCCTGGTGGCGGGCGTATACCCGGCTTGGCGAGCCGGCTTGCTGGATCCAATCAATGCCCTGCGTTACGAGTAGCCTTCCAGCCGGCAGGACGACCGGCAATGCTAAGGGGTAGAATCCAGTCGTGACCGCGCGTGAGCAATTCCGGAACCTCGACTTCGATCAGCTGGTGGAGAAGCTGGCAGGCTACGCCGGCAGCCGCGTGACGCAGGAGTTGATTCTCGCAGTGGATGTCGTCTTCCATCCCGCGCGAATTGACGCGAACCTTGACCAGACAGCGGAAGCGCTCCGCTTTCTTGACGAGAAGTCCTCCGTCGAACTCCCCGCCTTCGGTTCGATTGCGGACCTTACGCCGCTGTGGCGACGGATGGCCGCGGGGGAACTCGTTGACAGCCACGAAGCCCGCCAGCTGCTGTCGTACTTCACGGTCTGCTCGCAGTACGGCCAGCTGCTGAAACACATCACACTGGAGGAGTCCCCGCGTCTGGCTGAAGTCGCGGCCGCCTGGCAACCGCTGGACCAGCTTGCCAGCCTGACGGAGCGGCTGTTCAACGAGGATGGCGAAGTGCGGGACGGAGCGAGTCACGAGCTGTCGCAGATCAGAAGCAAGCTGCGGCGCTTTGAGTCCCAGGTCACTCGACTGCTGAGCGAATCGTTGCCGGGGCTGAAGCAGCACTCGGGCGACGATGCCCAGGTGACCATCCGGGGAAACCGTTTCGTGGTCCTGCTGCCGCGAACAGCCGCCGCCGCCTATGACGGTGCGGTTGTCGACGTGTCAGGGAGCGGCCAGAGCGTCTACTTCGAGCCGCTGAGCATCAGCGCACTGAACACCGAGCGCCAAGACCTGTTCGTTGCTGAGCGCCAGGAAGTGCGCAGGATTCTGGCCGAATACAGCCAGCAGGTGGCGGCCCAGCACTCCCAGCTGAGCGCCAACCTCGCGATCATGGTGAAGACTGACTACGTGTTTGCGCGGGCGCGGTTCGCGCGAACCCTTGAGGCAACCCGGCCGCAGCTGAGCCACGATCGGGGATTCGCGCTCAGCGCCGCACGTCATCCGCTGATCGCCGACTTCGTGCCCGAGGATCTGACATTCGACACCGAGCGGTGCCTGGTGATCTCCGGTGTCAACGCGGGCGGCAAGACGGTGCTGCTCAAGCTGCTTGGTTTGTACACCTTGATGGCCACACTGGGATGCTTCGTACCGGGTGAGGCCACCCTGCCCTACGTCAGCGGGCTGCTTGCCGACATCGGAGACGAACAGAACGCGCTTGCCAACCTCTCAACCTTCACCGCGCATCTGCAGTTCATCACCGAGTTGTGGTCGAGGCTCGATGAGCACCAGGATGGTGAGCTGCCGCTGCTCGTACTGATCGACGAGATCGGTACCGGCACGGAGCCCGGCGAGGGCGCCGCCTTTGCCTTCGGCCTGCTGACGGCGTTGTTGGAGCAACCGGTCAAGCTGGCCGTCACCACTCACTACGATGTGCTCAAGACCCTGGCGTTCGACCGCCAGGATGTGAAGAACGTCTGCCTTGAGTTCGACCGCGAGCAGCTCAAACCGACCTTCCGGATCCTGGACGACCAGCCGGGCCAGAGCTACGCACTCGCAATCGCCCAGCAGTGGGGAGTGGCGGCGGACATCCTGGAAGGCGCACAGAGCGTGCTCGGCCAGGAGGAACGCAGGATGGGAGCCGTGATCGGCGAGCTTGAGGAGCTGCGCCGCGAGGCCGAGCTTCAGCGCAGCGCTGCAGTGCGGCACGCAGATGAGCTTGTCGCGGCGACTTCGCGCAACGTGGAACTCACCGCCGAGCTGAAGGAGTCCAAACAGCAGTTCGCCAGGCACGTGGAGCGCGTCCGGCAGGAACTGGAGCAGCGAATTGACGAGCTGCTGGCGGAAACAAAACTGAAGCTCAAGAAGAAGGCGCGCCAGTCGGCACGCAAGCATGACGAATACGTGAAGGCGGCCAGCAAGTCATCCGGCGTGGCACGGCGGCAGAAGGATGAGGTTGAGGCCATGGTGGAGGATGTGCTGGAAGCGCTGGCGATCGATCCCGAGCGTGACAAGGAAGCGCCACCGACGCTGACGGTGGGTGACCTGGTGGAGATCAGCGGCTCCGGGCTGCGTGGCGAGATAGCCACACTGGATCAGGATCGTGGCACCGCTGTGCTCAGCGTACAGGGCAAGCGAATGACGCTGGCACTGGAGAAACTGCGCAGAGTCAGCGCGGCGGCGGCGGCCTCCGCCGATCCGCTACAGGCCTATCGGAGCCGGCAGCACTTGCAGTCGCCATACGACCAGTCCGGCGGCAAGCCCGAGCTGCAGGACAGCAGCAACACACTCGATCTGCACGGACAAACGACGGAAGAGGCTGCGGAAAGCCTGGACGCGTTTCTGAGCCGCTGTCTGCTGGCCGGCATTGGCGAGATTCGCGTGATGCACGGCGTGGGCACCGGGCGGTTGAGGCAGTTCGTCCGAGACTACCTGCGCAGCACTCCCTACGTAAGCAACGTACGCCAGGCCGACACACATGACGGCGGCGTGGGCGTCACCCTTGCGGATATCGTCTAGGGGGCATACGGCTTCGGCGGTGCTTTAGTCCCGCACTCGATAGACGGTGATCTCGAGTTGCAGCCGGTCGCTGTCCGGGCGCCGTTCGATGATGAATTCGATCACGTAGTCCTCGTCGGCGTAGTCCGATCCATATCCCGTGGGGATGCTCACGTATTGCGTTTGCCGCATGCCCGCCGCGAGCATCCGCTCGTGGTAGTAGTTGTACACCGTGTCCTTGTCCAGATCGGATTCAGCGTGCACGTACCACTTGTCCATCGCTTCGTCGTCCGTGGAGACAGCTGAATCACGCTCAGTGGCGAGCAGTTCAGCCTCCGGATAGAGCGGCACCACGTCGCTGGGGAAGTCCCTGGGCAGTCCCAGTTCGGCATTGGTCTCCTGCCGCTGCTGGATCTGCTGCCGTCTGGCATGCTGGCCGTATATGTACCGCCCGGCAGCGGCGATCAAGGCGATCAGCAGCACAAGCAGCAGGGAGATTGTCAGCAGGCCGCCCCAGGATATCCTGCGTGCTCCACTCTCTGAGGAATTGTCTCTCTCCACCTATGGCCTCGGAATGACCCTGCAGCCGCCGCACCCCGAACGAGCAGCAGCTGGGTTGGTTTGACTGACACTCGCTGGCGCACGATTATATACCAGCAGGAAACCGCGTCTAGCGGTGCCACGGGAGATCAGGCGCGGCCTGCCGCTGTGCTAGAATGATTCTTTATCAACACCTTATCAACAGGTTAGTGATGCGGAAGAACACTGGGTGGATTATCGGGGCCGTCTTTGTCGCGCTGCTGGCGTTTCCGTTCGTGGCCAGCGCGGCCACAGCCAATGTCTCAATCCTCTACACGGCGGATACGCACGGCCGGCTGCGCAGCTTCTACTACAACTCGACGAAGCCGGTCGGTGGCATCGCCAAGCGCGCGATCTTCTTCCAGGAGAAGCGGAGGCACACGGGGATGATCTGGCTGACGCTGGATGCCGGCGATGCGCTCTCAGGCACGGCGCTGGCCGATGTATTTCAGGGGTATTTGTGCATCCAGGCGATGAACAAGCTGAAGTACGACGCGATGGCTCTGGGTGTCCATGACTTCGACTTCGGTCTGGATGTGCTACGTCAGCGGATAGCGGAAGCGGAATTCCCGGTGCTGTCGGCGAACGTCAAGTACAGAGAGACCGGTCAGCCGTTCACCACTCCGTACGTGATCCTGGAGCGCGAGGGTACGCGTATCGCGTTACTCGGTTTGACGACCGCTCAGGTGGCTCAGCGCGTTGCGCCGGCGAATTTCAGCGGACTGATGGCGGATGATCCGGTGGAAATCGCCAGGCAACTGGTTCCCCAGTTGGAGGCCCAAGCTGACGTGATCGTGGCGTTGACTCACATGGGCATCAACGACGACATCCGGTTGGCCAGCGAGGTCCGCGGCATTGACGTGATCGTCGGGGGCATGAGTCATTCGGAGCTGCAGGTTCCGATGAAATTCGAGGACACCCTGATCGTTCACAGTGCGGAGTATGGCCGCAATGTCGGGATGTTGAAGCTGAGCTTCGATCCAACGCAAGCCTACAAGCAGGTGTACTTCTACAACGAATTGGAGCCAATCGCCGGCAAGTGGGTGGAGAACAGCGACTATGTCGCCTGGCTGGACAGCTACAACGGCCAGCTGAGCCAGCGGATGGAGGTCATTGTCGGTACCGGCGCGCTTGAGATGGGTGCGCTGAAGATGCAGAGCGCGGAGACCCCGCTGGGCAACTACGTCACCGACATCCTGCGCGAGCAGACCGGTGCTGACGTCGCATTGCTGCCGGCCGCTTTCTTCGGCGAGGCATTGCCCGAAGGGCCGATCACACACGGTGATCTGTACTCCTGTATGCCCTACGACCAGTATGGCGTGGTGCTGGAGGTGACTGGCGGCGAGCTCAAGGAGATCCTGGACGATGCCGCCGACCAGATCGGCAAGCCCGGCTTCCCGCAGGTCTCCGGTGTCAGCTTCGGAATCCTCGCGGGACGTGCATACTCCGCTATCGTGGGGGGGCAAGAGCTCGATCCCTTCGGCACCTACAGACTGGCCACTTCTGATGCGCTTGCTGACGGGATTCTGGGATACGCAAGTCTGGGCAAGATCGCAACCAGGTCGCACAGCGGTCAGCTGATCCGCGAGATGGTGCGCCAGCGCCTGGCGTCCGGGCAAGTGGCGCAGTCCTCTTCGTATCAACGGATCCAGTTCCACGCGTTTGACTCCGCGATGCTGGCCGGCATGCCGCCCGGCGACCAAACCCAGCCAGTAGCAGCGCCGGCCCCTGACGTGGTCCCCGCCTCGCCCGCGCCTGCCGATTCCACCCCACCAGCAGGTACAGAGATGCCTCCCGCCGGGGGAGTTCCTGACACTCCTCCCAGTCAGGCCCCCGCTGCTGCGGATGTACCTCCTTCAGCAGAGCCGGTGATGGAGGATGACGGCACTGAACTGGGGGAGCTGCCCGGTGGTCCTGCACCGGCAGAATCCACGCCCGGCAGTGGCCAGGCAGAGAACGGATTGGGAGACCGTCTCGACCGCACCGGCCAGCCGCTGGGTGAGCCCGTGCGAGTTGAGGATGAGACCGTGACGGACGTGGGTTCCGAACTTACGCCTACCCCTGACACCGCTCCGGTACCGCCCGCGGATGATCAGCCGCTGTTCGAGGACGTTGACCTGCCGGCGGAGCCGGAGGTGATGACGCCCCCGGAGGTTGCCGTCACTCCGGTACCCGGGCAACCGCTGGGTGCTGCACGGGCCACCGAGGGCGGGCTCAACTACTACTTCACGCTGCTGCCAGTGGATGGTGCTTACGAGTTCCAACTGGAGATCTCAAACCCAACGTTGCAGCCCGTGGTGTTGAACTACTCGACGGGGGCCAAGTTCGACTTCATCGCCAAGAGCGGCACTGATGTGCTTTGGTACTACAACTGGAACCGGTTCTTCATGCAGACATCCGAGACGCAGACGCTGGCGCCCGGCGAAGTTGTGTCCTTCCGCGGCGAATGGGATGGACTGACCAAGGAAGATGAGCCGCTGCCGCCTGGTGCCCTGCGCTTCGAGGCTGTCCATCAGCTTGTCGGTCAAGCGGTGCGGCTGCTGTTCGACGCAGGATTGGGCCAGTAACTGATGCTGCCACCAGAGATGCTCAAGCCGGTGCTGCTCGCCGGCATCTTGCTGGGTCTGATGAGCATCGTCGACACCCTTTCGTACGCCGTACGAACCGCTGGCGTGCTCGCGCGCAGGTTGGCGATGAGCCTCGCGCTGTTCAATATCCTGGTGATCCTGAGCCGGACCAGCAATATGCTGTCGGCCCCGATTCTGGGCAACTTCCCGGACAAGGTGGAACAGGGCGCCTACGCAGCGGCTTCTGTGCTCACGGGCTTGTGGATCGACCTGTGCTTCATCGTCGCGGGCGTGGTGATCGGGGCGCTGATCACTCCTTCCATTATCCGTGTGTTTCGGCGCGGGATTGAGGTGCTCGACGAGAAAGGAAGCCTGCCCCCTACCCTTTGGTACGGACTGAGGCGCGCCTGGCGCATCAAGCACTATCTGAGACCACCGCGACTGGCACACCTGAGAGTCTACGGCAGCCCGCGGGGACTTCCGGTTGGCTTTCTGCTCTTTAACGTCTTCGTGACCTGCTTCTACAGCATCGGCGTAATAAGTACCGTGCTGGCTGCCAGTTGGGACCACTCGGTAGCAGGCACGACAATGACGTTGTCTGGCATCGTGAACGGAATCGCCACGATCCTGTTGTTTGTGATTGTCGATCCGCCGGCCGCCGTGGTGATCGATCAGTCAATCTCCGGTAAGCGGCCGGTTGAACATGCCAAGAGCATGAACGTGTGGCTGATCGCCACGCGACTGGCGGGCTGTATCCTGGCTGTCCCGCTGTTGCCGCTGATGGCACGCTACGTTCTGGCGGCGGCTCACTGGGTGGATGCCTACTTCGCCGTCGGCACCGGTAGCGGGATCTGAGATGAGCCACGAAGCTCGATAGGTGATTGTTCCAATGGACCATGGGGACGAGCTGGAGAGATTCCACCCGGTGCTGCTGTATAGCATCCTGGAGGCGACTCGGCGGTTCGAGCCTGACTTCTATGCCCACCTGTGCCGGACCTACCATGTAGACGCCGAGCGGATTCTCGGGCTGTTCAGCGAAGTGGAAGTGATTGGCAGCGGTCAGCTTGCCCAGTTGCTGAGGGATCTGCGAGCCCACACGGCCTATGATGACATTGTGTATCTTGCCGGCCGCAATTCGCTGCTGATTTGGCTGGAGCTGCACGATATCCGGCGCCCCACGCTGAGCAGCGTTAGTGCTGCATTCGCGAAGCTGGTCAGAGAGCTGCTTCCGCCCTTCATCGGCAACGCGTCGGTCAATGTGCTGAGCCGCGGGACACTGCTGTTCATCGAAATCCGAGACAGCGTATTCGCCAGGGACGTCCGCCACGACCGGGCGCTCTGCGGTTTCTACGCCGGCTTCCTCTTCGAGTTGGGGCGTTTCTGCGGTTCGCCGCGCGCTGCTGTCACAGAGACGCACTGCAGCGCCATGGATCCCGATGGCCCGACATGTACACTGGAAGTCGCGCTCTAAGTACATGCTGACGGCATGCCACCGCCCGTGGGCAATGGCATCGCCGGTAGCCTATAATCTGGCCGTATGTGCGCTGCTGAGCACGAGCTTCTGAAGGCCGCGCGGCGGGTCATCAAGATCGAGATGGACGCGCTCGATGCACAACGTCAGGTGTTGGACGACTCTTTCGTTCGCGCCTGTGAGTTGCTCCTGACTTGCCGCGGCCGCGTGATCATCACGGGAATGGGGAAGAGCGGCCACATCGCGCAGAAGATTGCGGCCAGTCTGACGAGCACCGGAACAGCTTCGCACTTCATGCATCCAGCGGAGGGCGTCCACGGCGACCTGGGAGTGGTTCACCGTGGCGATCTGCTGCTGGCGATCTCGCACTCCGGGGAAACGCAGGAAATACTTGGGCTACTGGGACCGGTGAAGAACATCTCCGTGCCGGTCATCGCTATTACGGGGAATCCTGAGAGCAGCCTGGCCCGCAGTGCCGACGTTGTGCTGCGCATCGCGTCCGCGCCTGAGGCAGATCCGCACAACCTGGTGCCCACGACATCAACGACCCTTACGCTGGCCATTGGCGACGCGCTGGTGGTGACCTTGATGCAGGCGCGCGAATTCACCCCGGAGGAGTTTGCCGTCTTTCATCCCAAAGGAATGCTGGGCAAGCGGTTGACCCTGCACGTTCAGGACTTACTGCGCGGCCCGGACACGAATCCCGTTGTAAGCTCCGCTGCCTCCTTCGGGGAGGCACTGGAAGTCATAACGCACCACATGCTCGGTGGCACCAGCATCGTTGACGACGGAGGCAAATTGGTCGGGATCATCACCGACGGTGATGTGCGACGCATCATCCGGCGCTTCATCAGCAAGGGCGGAACCGTTGCGGAGGCAATCGCCACGCCAGTTAGCGAGCTAATGACGGCCGAACCTTCTTACGTCAGCAGCAAGGCGCTGGCATATGATGCTCTCAAGGAGATGGAGAACCACAAGCCGCGGCCGATCTTCCTGCTGCCCGTCGTGGACTCCCTGCAGCGTCCGGTGGGAATGCTGCACTTGCACGCCTTGGTCCAGGCAGGGTTCAAGTCCGACGTCCGCGACGACTAGCCGACCGCAGCCTATTTGAGCGCCCTGGCCTTGATGCATTCCAGACCGAGGCCAACGAGGCTTTCAAAGGCTGAGTAATTGCGGATGCTGCGGTAACTCAGCAGCGCGCCTTCCACAATCCCGAACACCAAGCGGGCCAGAAGCTGCGGATCCATGTCCGTAGCCAGCTTGCCCATCTCGCGCAACCGGGCGAACTCGTTGGCGATGCCGGCGACAACCACGTCCAGCATCTCACCAATCGCCTGGCAGAAATCCGCGCTGAGTTCGCTACGCTCCAGCGCAAGGATCGCGACGGGCGTCCGGCCTGCCTTGCTCGGGCTCGACGAGCCTGCGATCGCGGAGGCCAGCGCCTTGATGTTGACCCAGGGGTTGGCCTTGGGATCGATCGCCTTCTCCATCCAGCCAGCGATCATCTCACCGCCACGCTCGTGGATCACGGCAAGTCCCAGGTCCTCTTTGCTGGCGAAGTAGTAGTAGAAGTTGCCCTTCTGTACGTTCGAGGCGGTAAGGACCTCCAGGAGCTTGGTCGCATTGAACCCCTTGCTGAAGATCAGTTCGGCGGCAGCGTCGAGAATGCGGCCACGAGTCGCGAGTGCTTTGCGGGTGTATCCCATGTGTACTACTAGTCTCCTTTGTGCTCCATTATTCTAATGTCGACCATTATTGCAGTACAGAACGACCTTGGCAAGCCCTGCGGCCCCCTCAACACCTGGTGATAGCATGGGAGCCATGGCGGTGACACCTGTCGGTCCAAGTGCTTTGACAATCGCTGGCAGCGATAGCGGCGCGGGAGCCGGGATCCAGGCTGACCTTAAGACGTTTTCTGCCCACGGCGTTTATTGCTGCACGGTTCTGACCATGGTGACGGCACAGTCCACCCAAACGGTCGACGCGGTACACATTCTACCGTCCGAATGGGTTACTAGGCAATTGACTACAGTATTACATGACTTCCGGATAGTGGCGATCAAGACCGGCGCGTTGGGTAACGGTGCCACGATCAAGTGCGTGGCTGAAGCTCTGGCACCGTTGGCCCCGCCCAGCCTGGTGGTTGACCCGGTGATAGTGAGTAAGCATGGGCATCGCCTCCTGGACGAGGAGGCGGCCACAGTGCTGTGCGACGTGCTCTTGCCGTTGGCCCGCGTCGTTACGCCCAACCTCCACGAGGCAGTCGTGCTCTCGGGAGTCGACGCCATCGAGTCGCGGGCCGATATGGAGCACGCCGCGGAGAGGATCGCCGCCAAGGGCTGCGGAGCAGTGCTCGTCAAGGGGGGGCATTTGGGCGGTGAGCCCGATGACCTGCTGTGGGATCATGGCCGGCCTGAGTGGTTTCCCGGACGGAGGATTGAGACCAAGCACACGCACGGCACGGGTTGCACCTACAGCGCGGCGATTACCGCCAACCTCGTTCTGGGTATGCCGCTGAGCGAGGCGGTGGGCTGCGCCAAGGAATACATCGCCGGCGCGATCGCCAACCACCGTATCTACGGGCACGGAGTGAACCCCGTCAACCACTTCTGGGCAACGCAACTGACTCCACGCACCTGAGCACACGCGCAGTTGGACGGCACCAAGTCTATAATCTGGCGGTGGAGTTGCACACCGCTTGGTATGTGGTCATCGCCGCCCTGGGGCTATGCCTGGGGAGTTTCTTCAACGTCGCCATTCACCGCTGGCCCAGTGAGGACCCGAAGGAGCGCGAGTGGGTCCGTACACCCAGCCATTGTCCGCATTGCAGGGCGAGAATCCGCTGGTATGACAACATCCCGATCCTGTCCTTCGCGCTGCTACGCGGCCGGTGCCGGGCCTGCGGGGCACCGATATCGTGGCGCTATCCCGCCGTGGAACTGGGCACTGCCGTCCTCTGGACCGTGACGACTTGGTTGGTTGCGCAGTATGGGCTGACCGGAATCGAACCTACGAGTCAAACCGCCTGGCACATCGGGTTCGCGCTACTGTTTGCCAGTTTGTATCTGCTGACGGTAATCATCGATGCGCAGACGAAGCTGATCCCCGACGAGATCACCGTTGCCCAGCTGGTGGGCGCCTGCTTGTTCCTTTGGCTGTGTCACGGTGCGACCATCAGCCCCGGCTGGCAGGCAAGCCTCCTTGGGATGTTTGTGTTGTCGCTGTTCTTCCTGGTCCTGTGGTATTTCGGTGGTATGGGCCTCGGAGACGTATTCCTGGCCGCAGGCTTCGGTGCGCTGTTCGGCTGGAAGCTGGTGATAGTGGTCGGATTCCTTGGTGTGCTGCTCGGGGGCGTCGTGGCGATAGTCACCATGGGCACAATGCTGATTCGGCGTAGGTACAAGCGGGGGCTCCAGATCCCGTTTGGACCGTTTCTGGCTGTCGCGGCCTACGTCTGCTTGTTCCTCGGATACGATCTGCTGGAGTGGTACCTGGGGTTATTCTGAGTCATTGCCACTAGTCTGGTGCAATTAGTCCGAGTTCATCCAGCACGTCCTCGACACCGTCCTCTGGCGCCGCCACGAACGTCACTGACTGGCTGACCGTCGCTCCCAGTTCTGGCCAGACCAGGTCAAGCTGGACGGCTTGCGCCTCGATCAACTCCTCGACCAGGAGACCGTAAACCAAGTCATCGAGCACCGCTGGATCCCGCGTAAAGCGCAACGAGAGCATCCTCTCATCGCCAATCCCTGCCTCGACAGCGGCCACCTCGAAGGCGCTGAGATTGCGATCAAGCAGCAGATGATCGCTGCGGACCTCCACTACGCCGAATCGATCCGCGGCAAGTTCGCTGTCGCCCGGATCGATCAGCAGGGAGAACCCACGGCTGTGCAGGGCGCACTCCGTGGTCAACGCCTTGATGACGGGCGGCGGAGCCTGGGCCGAGGCTTGCCGCACCGGGATGTGGATGGAGGCATCGCCTTCCCAGGCAAGTTCACAAACAGAATCGATTTCGACAAGTAGCCCCTCTTCCCAGTCCTCAACATCACTCCACGCCCCGAGATCGATGACAAGAGCAACCTGGGTGCCCTCAGCTTCCAGTTGAGGGTGCGGGCCTGCTACGGCCGTTGGAGTGAATCGCGGGAGCAGGAAACCGGCATCGGCGATCACGAAGGGGCTGAAGTCGACCACGCAGCGTAGCGATTGCGGACTAAGCTCACCGCTCTGCGGATTGCGGCGAACGTACTCAACAGGGCTGGGCGACAGTCGGGCGGGCGGCGGCGACGCGTCGAGTTGCATACCGCTAATCTCCGGAGGGCCTCCGTCATACGCCAGCCTGACCAGCAGATCGCCGGCAACGAAGTTGCCGGGGTAGTTGCCGATCGGCACGCCGGATTCGCTGCGCCGGAATGTCACGTGACCCTCGGTCGAAAGGTTGGCGAAGCACTCAAGTGCCGCGCTGTCCGCGGGCAGCAAGGTGAAGCTGGCATCAATGAGCGCAGGATCCCAGCTGGCGTCAGGAGCGTTGAGGACAATGACCAGCGCGTTGCCTCTGGGGCTCTCGTCCACATATGCCTGCGCCACGGCCCAGCCTTCCGGAGACACGGATGGCAGTGCATCGCCAGCATCAAGCGGCACCGCGGGTGCTGCCGGCTCGGCTGCCGGGCGTGTGGGCTCGGGCGCGCTCACAGCCTGAACCTCCACCAGCAGATCAGCAGTGAACGTCGTCCCGGCGTCAGAGGGATCGCTGATCGTCAGCCGGGGGTTAGTACCTGACTGCCATCCCCCTTCCGGCGGGGCGAACAGGCAGGTGTAGGCTTCGCCCCCGGCTCCGAGGAACAACAGGCTGCACTCCTTATCCTCCACGGCGAGTTCGAATGTCAGGTCCTCAAGCGCTTCCGCACGCAGCTCAGCACCGATCAACGCAAGTGACGCCGGACGGTTCCCGGCCGGAATCGCCTGCGGGACCACACTCTCGATCCCGAAGGGCGGCTGAGCCGGCTCTTCCACTACAGGTAGAGCGGAATCAAGCGCCCCATCCTGAGGCGGGAATTCAACCTCAGCAGGTGCCTCGTCGGGCGGCGACTCGAGGGGTGGTTGAGGCGAGGAAGTCAAGCTCAGCTTCCCGGCGTAGATCTGCTCACCTCCGAATTTGACCACCAACTCGTAGTCGCCGGCGGGAAGTGGTCCGTTGATGGTTGACGCAACGGATGCAGGATCCAGCAGCTCCACTAGCATTGGGCGGGCAGTTGTGTCGGCTGAAGCAAGCTGCACCTCCATCCCGGCGATGAATGACGCGGTCAGGTCCGTGCCCAGCAACGTGAACTTGTAGGGAAATACGCTTGCGTCAATCTCAGCCGGGCGGTGGCCGACTATCATGCCTGTACCAGACTCGATCGTAATCTCGACCAGATAGATGGGCGTGCCGTCCAGAAAGATGCGGCCGAGCAGCACCCCGCTGGGCAGATCACCCGTCACAGCGCACAGAATCTGCCCCGTACCGCCAGCGGTGAATGTAGTCTCGAGGTCAACGGTGTCGCCGCTTCTTCTCTGCCACTGCATCGAGAGGTGGTCAACCACCTGCGCTGTGACGCCCTCGCCGGTCAGCAGCAAGGCGAAACCTGAGGTCGCCCGGGCGATGACTTTGGGATCATAGTCACGGAACACAGGCGTCAGGACATCGCTGGCTACGCTGAATAGCCCCTGGCCAAAGGCCTCGTCACCAAGATGGTTGTAGATCAGAATGTTGTATGCGCCGGGTGGAGCGAGGCTGGGGATCTTGATCTGAGCCTCGATGCTGGAAGCGCTCGCCGAGAGAATATCCAGCAGTGCGATCTGATCTGGGAAGAACTCGACAGTGACCGTGCCAGTCGGCAGGTTCTGGCCTTCGATCGTCAGCAGCACTGTGTCGCCCTGGGATGCCTGGGCGGGCGACACTGCGGTGATGGTGCGGTCCTGAGCCGCGCTGCGCACCGGGCTTATCAGGACCAGCGCCGCGGCGATGCAAACTGCCACGTTCGCGTACCGTTCAAGTCGGGTTAGGGCGGTCATTGCCGCGGGCTCCCGGCGCTGAGCAGCGATGCAGACTCCATGCCACTTAGCGATGCAAGGTCAAACATGGCGGTGAATGGCTCGTGCAGCTCCACGCTCCCGTCAGAAAGAACTGTCGCCACAAGGGTGTCGGCTCGAAACGCACCCGCTGCGGAGTCGACCACAATAGCGCCTCCGATGCTGGCGGTAGCGGTGCCGTCAGCAGCGGCACGGACCGTCAGATCGAGCACGGAGAACCTAACAGGCGCTTGATTGGCGTCAAGTAGCTCGCCTGCCGCCGAACTGGTCAGCACTTCGTACTGCCGCCACCTGGGACAGGAGTCACTCGGTGCCAGATCCGCTGCCTGCATGTCAGCCAGCTGAGCCTGAAGCCCGGCCGTTGTGACCTCAATGCCAAGACAGCGAATAGCGCTGAGGCCTCCATCCTGCTCCAGTTGGAGACTCAGTGCGCTGCCGCTGACCACTGCGTCGGATGTCAGGTCGGCGGCCAGGTTCTCCGTCAGCGGCTGCGGTCCACCCTCGAACACGAAGCTGCCGGGCACCTCGAGTACCATCCGATGATGATCAAAGCTGGCAGCGGCACAGCGGAGGCAGCGTCCGCTGTCATCGCTGATGGTCACCGGTCCGATGAGCCGCAGATCCATGTCGCTCAGGACAAGACGGGAATCCCGTAGGTCAAGGTCGCCCGGGGGGAAGCTGAGCACGGCGCGGGAGCAAGCGAGTTTCAGCACACGGGGCGTATTGGTAACTGCGCCAGTATCATCGTGCTCCGGAACGAGTGACACTTCTCCCGGCGGAGCACCATTGGGTCCTAGCAGGCCTTCGGCAAGGACCACCATCTTGACGTTACCGGCAAGGACCGCGGTTCCAGTGTGAGCATCCAGATCAAGCACAGTGCAGCGAGCGGTGCTGCCGTCCAATTCCAGTTCCACGTTGCCCGATGCAGTCGCGGCCTTGGTAGCATGGTTGTAGCGCAGTTCCTGCGAACTCGCCCGGAAACCCACGTAGTCGAATTCAACGCCACCGGTGAAGAACGCCACCACGTCCCCGTCATCGATCTCGAACCGCGAGTACCCCTTGGACCAGATGTCCAGGTACTCCGCCTCCTCTGCGCTGCTTGCTGCAGTCTGCCCCAGCAACAGCGCCAGGCATGCGGCAAGCACCGAGCGTTTAGCCCAACAGCAACACATCTGAATCCAGTGGTATGTATTCCGTGGCTGTGAAGCGCAGTTCCTCGGCGGTGGAACCTGGGAATGCGTATACCTCACAGCGCACGCCGCGTGCCTTAAGGTGCCGGACCAGATCCGCGAAGTCACCGTCACCGGACACCAGCGCCATCACGTCCATGCGCTCGGTCATGCTGATCGAGTCGATGGCGATGCCCATGTCCCAGTCCCCCTTCGCGGACCCATCCGGGCGCACCTTCAGTTCCTTGCTCTTGACCTCGTAGCCGATCTGGTGCAGGAAGTTGATGAAGCCGCTCTGATCGACATCCGGAGCCTGCACGATGTACGCAATTGCGCGAACCAGCTCGCGTCCGCCCACCACCTTCTTCAGCAATGACTCGAAGTCCATCTTGCGCTTATACAGCGCCTTCGCGGAGTAAAACATGTTCTGGACGTCAACAAACACGCCCAGCCGCTGGTGCATGTGGATTGGACGGCGTGAAGAGGCAGGCTTGACTTCACGATCCTGCGTCTTGCCGGTCTGCGACTTGCCTGACATCGGTGGTTACTCCCCTCCCGCGGAATCGCTATCTGCTTCGATCGAAGGACTCTGACCCGCGGGCGGGACGGAAGCCAGCGGCGCGTGTTCTTCCTGCGGCAGCTCAAGCTGCGGCACGTTCGCTACTTCCATGCCGCGACCCAATTGGCCAGCGATCTCGATCGCCAGATCCCTGGTAGTGTCATTGTCTCGGATGTACCTATAGAACTGGGCCCGGAGCTGACGAAGCTCATCCGTCTGCTCCCTGATCTGTGATTCAAGCGCCTGCAGGTCCGGTTCCTCAGCCAGGCGATTGGCAAGCTCATGCCAGACGTCAGGCTCGATGCCTACGCCGTGAATGTCGTTGTGCAGCGGCGTGTAGTACTTGCCGATCGTGAGCGCGAGCGCCGACTTCACCTGTTCCTCTCGGTACGACAGGCCCTCGTCGTTGACCTTCTCAACCCACTCCGCCTCCATCGGATTGACTGCCTGAATCACTCCCTTTCCGTAACTGCGCTCCCCTACCACCTTGGCCAGACCGTGATCCTGCAGTGCTCCCACCAGGATCTCGCTGGCGCTGGCCGAATTGGCGTTGATCAACACCACAAGGGGCAGGTCATATTTGACTGCGTCCGGATCCGCATAAACCGGCTGCTGCTCGTCATCGCGCATCATCACCTCTACAATCAGCCCCTCGGCCACGAAGCAGTTCGCCACCTCGATCGCAGCCGGATACAGCCCACCTGAGTTGTTCCGCAGGTCAATCACCAGTGCCTGCATGCCGGATTCGAGGAGTTGCTCCACCGCCGCGCGGAAGTCCGCCCCGGTCTCCTCCGCAAAGGAGCTGATCTTGATGAATCCTGTCCCGTCGTCCAGCATCTCCACATCACTGACAGAACTGAACTGCACGTCGCGACGTTCGACGGTCAGCTCGTAGTACTCGCCCTCGGCCGGGCGATACAGCGTCAGATCCACGGAGCTGCCAGGCTCGCCCTTGATCCTGGTGGCTACTTCGGGCAGGATCATCCCGAAGGTGTCCTCACCAGCCACTTCGGTGATGATGTCATCGGGCTCGATTCCTACTTCAGCTGCTGGTGTGTCCGGAAACACGGTCACGATCTCGGGATACAGCCCATCGGCAGTGCTGCCCATCAGGATTCCGACGCCCGCATACTCACCGGTTGTCTGTGCCTCCAGGTCCTTATACAGTTCCGGATCGTAGAAGTGCGAGAAATCGTCGTTGAAGGGCTCCTGACGCAAAACGTTGGTCATGCCGCTGACGGCGCCGTACAGCAGCTCCTGTTCCTGGTCCTCAGCGATCGGCATGAAGTAGTCGTTCTTCAGCATGCTGAGCGCCCGATTCACCAGATCCGGCCTCTGCTGGCCCCGTATCTGCGCGAGCAGCCTCTCAGTGCCATACCCGCTGCCCGTGTTAGCTGATGCCGCACCCGCGATGTAGGCGGCCCAGACGAAAATCACCAGGATCGCCAGTCCGGCTATAGTCCCCGCTAGGTTCAGTTTGCGCAAGTTGGTATCCTCCGATTGCCGCGCCAGCGCTGTTCAGCCCACTGCGGTGGCCACTGGCCCGGCCCGTGCAGACGCTACATACTACTTGATACCACGTCAGCGTCTCAATGACCGCCTAGAGCTCTTTCATCGGATCGACAGGCTCGCCGTCAATACGTACTTCGAAATGGAGGTGGTTCCCGGTGGACACGCCTGTGCTGCCTACTTCCCCCAGCTTGCTGCCCGTCGTGACGTGGTCGCCGGCATCGCATGTGATCCTGCTCATGTGGGCATACAGCGTCGTGCGGCTGTTGCCGTGATCGACAATCACGGTCTTGCCATAACCGCCGCGCCGGCCGGTGAAGATGACCTTTCCGTCGCCGGCCGCCTTGATGGCGGTCCCCTTCGGGGCGGAGATGTCCACGCCGGTATGCATTTTCCTCACGCCGTAGATGGGATGCGTGCGCATCCCGAACCCACTGGTGATCGTGCCGCTACAGGGTTTGTTGAACGGGCCCTTCCAGGGCTTGCCCTTGTAGGCACTGGCCGAGTTCTGGATCTCTCTGATCTCAGCCGCGATCCGCTTGTTCTCCTCTTCCAGTTCCTTGATGCGGCGCAGCGTGAGGTTGCGGTCTTCATTGATCGCCTTGATGCTGAGTTCCTTCTCCCCTCGCAGGTTCTCAAGCTCAGCCAGCTGTTCTTCCAGCAACTGGTAGATACCGTCAATGTCAGCGATCTGCGACTCGATCGAAGCACGCTTGTCGGCCAGTTCAGCAGTCGCCTGCTCGGCCGCGGACACCAATTCCTGATCGTGATTGAGGATTGTCTGGACGTAGAAAACGCGGTCGATGACATCGCTGATACCGCTGGCGCCGAACAGCAACTCGAGGTAAGTAAGCTCCCCCTGCATGTAGATGGCGCGCGCGCGGTCGCCGAGGTTCTGCCGATGCGTCGCCAGCTCCGTGCGCAGAGCTTCCTCTTCCTCCACCAACTGATCGTGGCGCGTATTGGCCTCTTCTAACTGCGCTCTGATGCTTTCGATCTCGGATTCGCGCTCCTCGACCCGCTGATCGATCCCCGCGATGATATCTGCCAGGGCGCCCGTATCCTGATCCAGTTTGGCCACGCGCTCCCACAGCTTGCTGTGCTGCTGCTTGTTGCGCTGCATGCGCTCCTGGCTTGTCTCCGCGCTTGCCGGCGGGATCTGGGTCACGAACGCGACGCCGAGTAGCAGGCCGAGTGCCAGGGCCGCCAGGACTGAACGATAGCTCGTAATCATATTCCGTACTACCTCTCTCTACTACCTCACTAGTTGCCGGACACGGAGCGAATCGAGTTGCACTTCCATCTCGCGGCTGAGGAAGGCGTTCACCGTACGCAGCGAGCCAAGCAGACCTACCAGGCTACCCAGCCCGATCATGACGACAGCAAGAGCAAGGAAGAGCCCCCCGGTCCCAAGACCGACGTTTGGCAGCGCCATGCTCAGCTGCGAGAGCTTCAATGCCTCGGCCATGATCAACAGGAGTCCCCAGATGATCAGCAGCGCGATGACCGAGCCGACCAGCCCGAAGAACAGCCCCTCAAACAGGAACGGCCAGCGGATAAACCACCAGGTGGCGCCCACCAGCTGCATGATCCTTATCTCCGTGCGCCGCGCATAGATCGACAGCCCGATGATGTTGCTGATGCTGGAAGCGGTGAACACCAGCAGCAGCAGGATCGTGACCAGACTGATGATGGCGAGGATCAGCAAAACCTTGAGGTAGCTGCCAACCAACTCGGTGGGATAGCGCAGGCTGTCCACACCGGGCATGTTCTGGATCGGCGCGACTATCCCGTCGATATAGCGCGGATGATCGGCGGAGATAATGAAACTCGCCGGCAGGGGATTGTCCTCCAGGGTCTCGGACAGCCGCAGCGCGGGTTGTTTTTCCTGCATAATCCGCAGCGCGTCTTCCTCGCTGCGATACTCGACTTGCTTGACGTGGGGCAAGCCGTTGATCTCTGCCTCCATCCGCTCCCGATCCTCGGTCGTCAAGGTCCCTGAAATGAACACATGGATCCGTACGTAGTCGCCGAGGTGATTCCACCACACCGCCGCGCCGATCAGCAGCACGAAGAACAATCCCAGCACCAGCAAGCTGATCGTGACCTGCGCGCCATAGGTGAAGTGCAGGAAGCGATTCTGCGACAAGCTCAGCAGGAACTCCCTCATCAGGAACGCGAGGCTACGCATGCGCCGCCTCTCCGACGTTGAGGTAGCCGCCATCCGGGCGGTCGGCGGCGATTACTCCCTGCGAGATCACCACGGTGCGCTTCCGGTAGTTGTTGACTATCCGCTCATCATGCGTGGCAACCACGACGGTAGTACCGCGGGCGTTGATCCTGACGATCAGATCCATGATCTCCTGGCTGGTGTCGGGGTCGATGTTGCCGGTTGGCTCATCTGCCAGCAGGATGTCCGGTTTGTTGACCAGAGCGCGTGCAATACAAACCCGCTGCTGCTCCCCTCCTGAAAGCTGGTGCGGCAGGCTCTTCATCCGTTTGCTGAGGCCCACCCACTCCAGTACTTCGGGCACCAGCTGGTTGATCTGCCGACCCGAAGCACCCCTGATCTGCAGTGCATAGGCGACATTGTCAAAGGCAGTCTTGTGGGGCAACAGCAGGAAGTCCTGAAAGATCACCCCGATGCGGCGCCGGTGAAAGGGGATCTCCCGCATCCTGAGTTTGCTGACATCACGGTTGAACACGAAGACCTTGCCGCTGGTGGCAATCGCATCGCGATAGATCAGCTTCATCAGCGTGCTCTTGCCCCCACCGGTTGGACCCACGATGAACACGAATTCCTGCTTAGCGATATGCAGGCTGATGTTACGCAGGCTGTTGACCAGATTCGGGTAGGTTAGCCCGACATTGACCAACTTGATCACGCCACCCTCCTCCTGGCCTGGCGCAGCACCAGGAAGATGAAACGCGGCAGCAGGCCCAACCGCTTCAGTCGGGACAGGTCCTGCATCGAGCGCCAGGCCCACTCCAGCCCGGTGCCACGCATCCAGCGCGGCGCGCGGGAGCGACGACCGGCGAAGACCTCAAGTGCACCGCCAACCCCCACCATCACTGGTGTGTGGAGCTCGGCCCGATGCGCCGCGATGAAACGTTCCTGCTTGGGAAAACCCATTCCGACCAGCAGTAGGTCTGGCTTGGCAGCCATGATGTTCGATACAACCTGCTCTTCGGACGTTTCGTCGAAGTAGCCGTCCCGGGTTCCCACCACTCTCAAGCCTGGCAGATCATCACACAGTCTCCGGCCGGCTTCCTCCGCCACGCCCGGCTCGGCCCCGAGCAGATAGACATTGCCCTCGCTTTGAGCAAGCTTGCTCATCAGATCATAGACCAGATCGATGCCAGGATATCGATGAATCGAATCCTGCCGCATCATGCGAGCCGCCCAGGTCAGGCCCACGCCGTCCGAGACGTAGATATCCGCACTGCCCAGCGCCTCCTCGGCCTCTGCCGCGCGCTCGGCGGCCAGAATCATCTCGGCGTTGAGTGTGACCACATGGGTCTGTCTGCCCGCCGTTAGGCGCTGCCAGAGAAGGTCCAGCACTTCTTCCGGCTCCCCCACGCAAACGGGGTAGCCAAGCACGTCCGAGACCTCGATGCGCGCGACCATGCGGCCCACCTCAGCTGGGCTGGTCATACTCAATATTCGAGCCGGGTCAAGGCGCGATTAAACCGGCCGATATACCCCACGGGAGATAATGGACGCCATTCAGACCAGCCCGGCCGGCGTGCTACCGGTGATCGCCACACCGGACACACTTCGCCTCCCCTCCCTGGGCGCCGCTCATCTCAAAGGCTCTGACGGCGCGACATTCTCCTCTGTGCTGCAAAGCCAGCTTGCTTTGGAGACGGCTGCGGGCCAGGACTCAGACGTGGGCCGCGTGGCAGCGGGAGAGGCAGAGGTTGCTGAGGTTGCGCGACAGCTAGAGTCGCTCCTGCTCTACAACCTACTCAAGGAAATGTGGGCGACCGTACCTGAGGGCACACTCCTGGACACCGGCATGGCCGGTGAGTTCTACCGGGAGATGTGGCTGGAGGCGCTGGCCGACGAGATCTCGCGGACTGGGGATGGCATCGGCCTGGCAGACGTGCTCGCGGCGGACATCACTCGCCTGAGCCTGTAAACAGTGCCTCGCTGCTGAGCACTTGTATAATCCTACACCGGTCCGACGCGGATCCAGCGCTGGTCTCTGCGCATCGGCGCGCAGTGTCAGCCCCGTAGGTTATTGCCCCGGCGGCGGGGGTAGACATCGATAGCGCGTCAGTTGAGACTAGTCTCAGTTGCGGGCAACGGGAGATGAATGTGATTGAGATCACGGATCTGAAGGCTTCGGTTGAGCAGACTCCGATCCTGAAAGGCATAAGCCTGCGCCTCGGGCCGGGCGAAGTACACGGAATAATGGGCCCCAATGGGTCGGGCAAGAGCACGCTCGCCCGTGTGCTGGCGGGAGATCCGACTTACCGTGTAACCGGGGGCAGCGTGCTGTTCCACAGTACTGATCTGCTGGAATTGGACGCTGACGAGCGTGCCCGCCGGGGCTTGTTTCTGGCATTCCAGTATCCGATCGAAGTACCGGGGGTCACCATTGGCAACTTCCTGCGTGCAGCTGTGAACGCCCGGCGGGACGAGGACCTGCCGGCGATGGAGTTCTACGGTATGTTGCAGGAAAGGCTCAAGGAGCTGGGTCTGGACGAGAGCTGGGGAAACCGCTATCTCAACGAGGGATTCTCAGGCGGTGAGAAGAAGCGCAACGAAATTCTGCAGATGATGGTGCTGCAGCCAGAGCTATGCATCCTCGACGAGACCGACAGCGGTCTGGATGTGGATGCACTCCGCGTTGTCAGCGAGGGGGTCAACCAGATGCGCTCTCCCGAGCGTAGCATCTTGATCGTGACCCATTACGAGAGATTGCTGGAGTACATAGCGCCGGATCGCTGTCATGTAATGCTGGACGGGCGTATCGTGCTCAGCCAGGATGGCGTAGAGCTTGCACGGGACATCGACGAGCGGGGTTACGATTTCATTCGTGAGCAGGTGGCAGCGCAGGCGAGCTAGTTTGCAGCTGCGCCTCGCCAAGGGAGGATGCGGGGACCGTGTCTGAGGAGCGCGAAATGAGCAGTAACGCTGTCACGCAGCAGCCGGAAGTGGGCGCCTACGCCGCCGGTTGGCATGACCCGGACGCGAAGTACAGCTTCCGTGCCGAACCGGGGCTTTCGGAGAGCGTTGTGCGGCAGATGAGTGAGATGAAGGGCGAGCCCTCCTGGATGCTCGAGTTTCGCCTGAGATCCCTGAAGCACTACCAGACTCGACCGATGCCAACGTGGGGAGGCCACATCGATCTCGACTTCGACAGCATCTACTACTACCTCAAACCGGAAGCGGACAACGCCCGCAGCTGGGATGACGTCCCGGACGCGATCAAGGAGACCTTCGAGCGGCTCGGTATTCCGGAGGCCGAACGGACCGTGCTGGCCGGCGTCGGTGCGCAGTACGACAGCGAGACCGTGTATCACAATCTGCGGGAGGAGTGGCAGCAGCAGGGCGTGGTCTTCCTCGACATGGACGGTGGCCTCGCCGAGCACGAAGGGCTCGTCCGCGAGCACTTCGGATCGGTCATCGCGCCCGAGGACAACAAGTTCGCCGCCCTCAACAGTGCCGTCTGGAGCGGCGGCAGCTTCGTCTACGTGCCCAGGGGGGTCCAGCTTGAGATCCCCCTGCAGGCTTACTTCCGCATCAACGCAGACAAAGCCGGCCAGTTCGAGCGCACTCTGATCATCGTGGAAGACGGGGCCTTCGTGCATTACATCGAGGGCTGCACCGCCCCAACCTACTCCAGCGAGGCCCTGCACAGCGCGGTCGTGGAGATCATAGCCAAGCCGGGGGCGCGCGTGCGCTACAGCACGGTGCAGAACTGGTCCGCCAACGTGTACAACCTGGTGACCAAGCGTGCGGTCGCTATGGAGGGAGCCACCGTGGAGTGGCTGGATGGCAACATCGGCAGCAAACTCACCATGAAATACCCGGCCGTCGTGCTCGCCGGAGAGGGCGCGACCGGCGAAGTGCTGTCCGTCGCCTACGCCAAGGACGGTCAGCACCAGGACACCGGTGCCAAGATGATCCACGTTGCACCGGGTACATCGAGCCGCATCATCAGCAAGTCGATCAGCAAGGGGCTCGGGCGGTCGAGCTATCGCGGTCTGGTCCGAGTGCACAGCGGTGCCCGGGGGGCGCGCAGCAACGTAGAGTGTGACGCACTGCTGCTGGATGAGCACAGCAGGACGGACACCTATCCGTATATCGAGATCGATGAGGACAGCGCCAGTGTGGGCCACGAGGCGCGCGTCAGTCGCGTATCTGAACAGCAGGTCTTCTACCTGATGCAACGCGGTTTGCCGGAGGAGGAAGCCGTGGCGATGGTTGTCAGCGGCTTCATCGAGCCCATCACAAAGGAACTACCGCTGGAATATGCGGTGGAACTGAATCGCCTGATCGAGCTGGAGATGGAAGGGAGCGTGGGCTGATGCCTGGGACGATCACCGACGAGCTGAGTCCGGTCGAACAGAAGCTCCGGGCCTGGCAACCGGACAGCGACATCCCGCAGTGGTTTAGCGCGCTGCGCGGCAGCGCCCGCGACGTGTACTTCGACACTGTGCCGCCGGATCGCAGTGACGAGGCTTGGCACTACGGAGATCCCCGGCGCTACAGCCTGGATGGGCTGGACATCGCCCACGCGCAGCCCGGCTTCAATGGCATCAGGTACGAGCGTATTTGTGGCCTGACGGGACGCCCAAGCCGCGTCGCATGCCTGAGCATGGTTGGCGACAACGTAACCGAGATAAGCAGTAGCACACCGCTGCGCGATGCGGGCGTCGTCGTCATGTCGCTCCGCCAGGCGCTGGCGCTGCGCGGCGATCAACTGCAGGACTACCTGTCTGCTGGCCTGGTGCCTGTCCACCGCGACAAGCTGATCGCCAGTCATTACGCACTCACGGACAACGGCTACTTCGTCCACGTGCCGGCCGGCGTAGAGGCTCCCGAGCCAATCCACCTGATCATGGAAAGCGGGGAGCCGGGCAGCGTGGTGGCCCCGCATGTCGTGGTAGTGACAGAGGCTCAGTCCCGCGCACAGGTGTTCATCCACTACCTCGGCCGCAATGACGATGCCCGCAATCTGCAGCTAGGCGTGATCCAGAGCCACGTCGGGGATGGAGCGGACCTCACGCTCACCAAGATCGAGCACGTCGGACCACTGACCGACATCATGACGCATGAGGCGGCGGAGACCGGGCGTGACGGTCGCTATACCAGCATCGCCGTCCACTTCGGCGGCAAGCACATCCGGCACGAGGCGGTGCTCAACCTACGCCAGCCGGGTGCCGAGGCATCCCTGCTGGGCATGCATCTGGTGCGTGATCGGCAGCGTTACGATTTCTACACCCAGCAGAACCACCAGGCTGCCAGCTGCCGCAGTAATCTGCTGTTCAAGGGTGCGGTTCAGGATCGAGCACGGGCCAGCTACCAGGGAGTCATCAACGTGGCCAGGCAGGCGCAGCAGACGGATGCATATCAGACTAACCGCACGCTGGTACTGAGCCCCGCCGCGCGCGCGGACAGCTCGCCTCAGCTTGAGATCGAGGCGAACGACGTACGCTGCAGCCATGGTTCGACCGTCAGTAACGTGGACGACGCGCAGGTCTTCTACCTGCAGAGCCGTGGGTTGTCCGTTGACCGGGCTCGCCGACTGATCGTCAGTGGTTTCATGGCCGAGATCGCGGACCGAATCCCATTGGCTACAGCACGTGACTACGTCTACAATTACGTGCTGGAGCGCGTGCAATGAGCGAACGGCACTTCGTTTGCAGACTGGAAGACCTGTCGGACGGTAAGGCTTTCCCCGTGACGGTTGACGACTATGAGGTCGTCCTGATCCGCCATGGTGACGAGGTTCATGCCCTGGAGGATAACTGCAGCCACCAGGACTTCCCGCTCAGCCAGGGCGAAGTCCTGCCTGACAGGGTTCGGTGCCGGGCCCACGGTGCGGAATTCTGCCTCAAGACAGGCAAGGCGCTGAAAGCTCCGGCCTTTGCCGCTGTGCGGGCCTACGAGACGGGTGTGGAGGACGGTCGAGTCTGGGTTGAGACCTAGCGCTTCCTGCCGGGTCGGTCTTGTTAGCTGCCCAGGCGATGTGGATAATATCTAGGCTGCCCGTGCATTCGGGCACAACACTATCTAGGTGGTGTGTATTGAGCGACACAGCTGAAGCCGCTACGGCCAGTGACGAAGTCCACTGTACGTCTCTGCACCCCGACGAGGTCCGTTCGGACTTCCCAGCCCTCTCCCGCATCATTGGCGGCCGGCCGCTTGCGTATCTCGACAACACCGCCGCCACGCTCAAGCCTCGTCAGGTAATCGACGCCCTTTCGCGGTTCTACGCCGAGCGCTCCGCCAATGTTCACCGCGGGATGCACACGCTCAGCGAGGAGGCGACCGACGCTTACGAGCACGCGCGTCAGGTCGTTGCGGAGTTTGTCAATGCCGCGCAGCCTGCCGAACTGGTATTCACTCGCAACACCACGGAGAGCATCAACCTGGTGGCCTACTCGTGGGCCCGAGAGCAGCTCAAGCCCGGTGACCAGATCCTGATCACCGAGATGGAACACCACGCCAACCTCATTCCGTGGCAAATCATTGCTGAGCAGACAGGTGCCGAATTGCGCTTCGCGCGCATCCTTCCCACCGGGCAACTCGATCTCGAGGACTGGCACGCCAAGTTGACGGACCGCACTGCCTTGATGGGCGTGGCTCACGTGAGCAACGTGCTCGGCGTGATCAACCCGGTCAGGGAGCTGACGAAGGCGGCCAAGAACGTAGGCGCGACGGTGCTGATTGACGCCGCCCAGAGCGTTCCGCATATGCCGGTTGACGTCCAGGACATCGGGTGCGACTTCTTGACATTCTCGGGATACAAGCTGCTAGGTCCGTTCGGCATCGGGGCGCTCTGGGGACGCTACGACCTGCTGGAGTCGATGCCGCCCTATCAGACCGGTGGCAGCATGATCCACACCGTGACGCTGGAAAAGACGACCTTCGCGGACCCACCGCAGCGTTTCGAGGCCGGGACCCCATCGATCGGCGACGCCGTCGGCTTCGCCGCGGCCATCGAGTATCTGACCGCCATCGGTATGGATCGTATCGAGGCTCGCGAGCAGGAGCTGAGTAAGTATCTCCACCAGCGTCTGGCGGAGGTACCGGGGCTGCGAGTCTTGGGCGACTACTTCCCCGGTAAGCCCGGCATCGCCAGTTTCGATCTGGAGTACGCGCACGCCCACGACGTTGCGCAGTTCCTGGCGGAGGAAGCAGTGGCGGTAAGGGCCGGGCACCACTGCGCGGAGCCGCTGCACCACATCATGAAATCGGAAAGCACCTCACGTGCCAGCCTCTACCTCTACAACACCGAGGCCGAGGTCGATCAGTTGATCGAGGCACTCGGGACGGTCCAGGAGTTGTTCGGCTAGATGGATCTCAAGACTCTTTACCGCGAAGTGATCATTGATCACTACAAGAAACCGCGTAATTCGCGCCCCCTGCAGGAGCCAAGCCACGAAGCGCGCTGCAAGAATCCCTCCTGCGGTGACCGGATAACCCTGCAACTCGAAGTTGTGGACGGTACCATTGTCGATGTCGCCATGCTTGGCACCGGCTGCGCGATCAGCCAGGCCAGCGCTTCCATGATGACCCAGGCGATCAAGGGCCGCACCCTGGCGGAGGCTGACGCGGTGCTTGCGGCGTTCAGAGGGATGATCGTGGACGGGGATGAGGACCTGGACAGCGAGATACTCGGCGACCTGGTGAGTATGCAAGGCGTATCCAAGCTACACGCCCGCGTGAAATGCGCGATGTGCGGCTGGTCCGCGCTGGAGGCCGCGCTGGCCGAGGAGGAAACCGAAGTCGATCTGGACCAGGACACCTCGATGCCCGCGGCCAAGCGAGGCGGCGGTTACTAAGGTCCGCCGCTGAGCTTACGGATCGCCGATCATGCCCTTCCGGTACCACCCGAGGCCGGCCAGCGCGAAAACGATGCACGGCAGCGCCAGTGCCTGCATGACTTGGCTACCGGCAAGTGTGTCGAAGTGCAGATATGGATCGACCCAGTCCAGGTAACCGATCTGGAACTGCTTGTAGACGCCCAGCAACACATACAGCGCGTAAACGACGGCGATGATGACGATTGCCATCATGTTCTTCATCATTCGATTCTAGCAAAGCCATCTAGCGGGCAATAGCCGTGCTCCGCTCCAGAAACTCAAGTGCAGTTTGCCCTAATGGACGAACCTTTCTCGCACGGCTTGGTCGTAGCTGTCCCATAGGACGCAGGCCATCACGTCCGCAGCCGGATCCTGGAATGTCGAGTAGCCAATCCAGCAATACCCGTTGTCACCCCAGTCCAGTCCCCAGCTGTTCCTAACGCGGAACGCCTGCCTCCGATCGCTGTAGCCGGCAACCAGCATGGCGTGGCCACCCTCGCTCGGTCCCTCGTACTCCCAGACCCCCTCAGGCCCCCACCCGCGGAACGTCTCGTCGAACTCCGTTCCTATCACAACCGGCCGACGATGGATCGCGAGCTGCTCCTTGATCGGCCCCAAGTCGGTGCCCCACTTCCACCAATAGACCCACTTCCAGTCAGCGAGTCTCAGCAGCCGTGCGTCGCTAGCCGCAGAGCCTCCGCAGTCAGCCACGCAGATGCGCTGGTACCTGCAGCTGTACTCCGTGGCGCAACCGGTGGAGACCATGTAGTCGCAGACATCGCTCAGCCACCGGCCATCATCGGGACACCCCCCCGGCGTATTCAGGTAGAGCCACTTGGGGCTCACCAGATTGAAGGGATCGTGGAAGTCCCAACCCTCATATTGGCCTCCGCTCTGGCCTGGACCGTAGATCTCTCCCAGCTCGTAGTTGTACGCGCCGTCCCCGAGGGCGAACGCGGTGCATGACGAGCATTGCCCCTGACTGCGGATGGGAGCGCAGGACGACGACAGGTCCACATAGGTTGGCAGGGCGCCACCCTTGCCCCGCGGTGGCTGGTCGTCGCGCGCAGCATCCATGCTCTCCTCGCTCTCGCGTAGGAGCCCCGTACCCCTGGTTTCAGGCGCTCCAAGCTCAAGCGCCTCGATGTAGACGTGCACGGCGGAATCCGCCAGCACGATCAGGAGGACCTCCCCGGTCTCTGGTCGGACGTAAGGCGCCAGCCACGGCACAGTCAGGACACCATCATCGCTCGGTCCAGTGAAGATGTCCCACCCGCCCGAGATGTGGTTTCCCAAGCCGATCCAGCACGCCGGCCGCGTCGCCATGGCGGCCTCAAGGCCTGCCTTGCCGGCGAACCAGGTCATCCCCACTGTGGCGTGATCTGGCAAGGCCACAGGCCGAAAGCTATAGATCGCGTAGGCCAGTTGCCCTGCGGCGCCCGCGGCCCCGGGATCATCCTCGCTCATCACGGCAGCGGTAGCTCGCCCCAACACAACACCAACGCCTTGCCTGGTGGCATGTTGGTGCGGCAGATGGTCGCAATACTGGGCGCCGGTTGCGACCAGCTGCGGTTGAGTATCGACCCAATCCGTAGGACTCAGAACCGCCACCACCTCTTCCCATGGTGGTAAGTCGGGTAGGACCTTCGTGGCCCCCCTTAGCGGCTGCTGCGGGCGAACTGATACTTCCACCTGCCCGACCGGCAGTGGATCCCGTGCTGCAGCGATTCCCAAGGAGTTGAGGCCGATGAAGCTGACGGCAGCGATCGCGACCGTTGCCATAGCCACGCGTCCACGGTTGCTGTTTGGACTCAGTAAGTCAAACATGTCTTGGTCTCCCGCATCAGTGTTTTGGGCTTGGACCCTATACTTGTGTGAAGACCTTAGGGCACCCACCCTGCCCGTGTCAACTGCGGGGTAGCACCTGGCCGCCCGTTGTGCAGGTGCAGCCAGCGTGGCCGGCAGCAGGGGATATGATATGCCAATGCTCAAGCTCCTCACAGGTATGGAGTTCCCCGGTGCCCCCGCTGATGAGTTGCAGCGACAGCCTGCTGGCTACGATTTGACGGTGCGAAGCATCGACCGCTTCACCTTAGCGGGCAGACTTGATCTGACCAACGAGCAGCGTGAGTTGCCTGACCTGGAAGCCCTTCCCTGGCCGCAGCCCCCCGGCGAAGGTACACCGCAACCCTTGCGCCTCGGACGCGGCGGCTACCTGGTTACCTACAACGAGGAGATTCGGATCCCACCCAACGCGGCGGGGATCGTACTGCCCCGCAGCTCACTGATGCGCTGTGGTGCGACGCTGCACAGCGCTCTTTGGGACCCCGGCTATTGCGGCCGTGGCCAGGGACTGCTGACCGTCCATCACGATCTTGATCTCTATCCGGACGCGCGCATCGGGCAATTAATCCTCATAGCGCTCGAGCAGGAAGCGGACCGGCTGTACAGCGGGACATACCAGGGGGAGAACCTGTAGACTCCGCCGGTATGAGACGCGGGTACGTTCCTGGGGTCAGTCAGCTTCCGCCGGCAGGACATACTTCGCCGTGACCGGTCTCACGCTCAGCCCCTCTGTCACGGCGCAGTCGGCGTCCAGCAGCAGGCAGAGGGACCTGTCCTCCTTGACCTCCAGCACCTGGGCCGCGGCAATCCGCCTCTCTCCCCACCAGGCGATCTCCCCATCCTCAGCGCGAATTCGTGCTGCCTCGAGCACGACCAGTTCATCGCCAACTGCTATGGACGCGCTGCTACCCAGATCGACAACCACCGTCTTGCCTCCGACGGCCAGCACCTGCCCGGTCAGCGGGAGGACTTCGATCAGGTGGTTGAGCACTCCGCCAATCGCCTTGTAGGTTGCCCGCCCCAGCATCGTCTGTCGAAACCCGTCGCTTCCATAGTCCGCACTCGCCAGCCAGCCCGTGGTGAGCGGGTCCAGCCGGGTCCCCTTGCGGCTCTCAACGGCCTCCACGTGCCAGGCAGTGATGCGGGCCCGTTGCGGCACGCTCCATAGCTCCAAATCCAGAGACACTTGCGCGATACTGCCGCCTAACCCCAGCGCGCGGGCGAGATCTCCGAGGTCAGCGGCAAGGTCAGACTCCTGATCGCGATCGGCGATGCAGAGGGCGGTAATCCGCCCCTGCAGCACGTAGTCACAGCCCTCGACCGCTGCTCCTTCCCACCACCCGTCATCTGTCGCGATCAATGGGGCTTCGATGCGCCTGCTCAGCCATGGTCCGCAGTCGGCGATGCAAAGGGCCAGAAGATCGGCAAGGCCATGGCCGGCCGTCGGAACAGCGTAGGCCAAAGGCGGCACGCCGAGCACTGGTTGCGCGGCCGGAACCTGTGCCGGAGCGAGCCAGAAGGCCAGGAGTACCCCCACGATCGCGGGCCAATATCGTCGACCGGTTGACGTTGCCATGCTGCCTCCGTATAATCTCGGCGCCAGCCGACGTAGCTCAGAGGCAGAGCAGCTGATTCGTAATCAGCAGGTCGTCGGTTCAAATCCGACCGTCGGCTGAGCACGCCAGGCTACCCTTTCTTTTCGGCAGTTCACACGCCAGGCTCTACCCCCATGTCGATGCGGCGCGCATCACTTGGCGGGCTCAGCGCTTGAGCGATCCGCGGACAACATCTTTGCCGCTGAACACCGCGGCACCCCCGAGTTCTTCCTCGATGCGCAGCAGTTCGTTGTATTTGGCCAGGCGGTCGGTGCGGCATGGCGCGCCCGACTTCAGCTGACCAGCCCCAACCGCCACGGCGAGATGCGCGATCATCGTGTCTTCCGTTTCCCCGCTGCGATGGCTGATCACCGTGGTGAAACCAGCTTTGTGGGCAAGGCGGATGGTATCGAGGGTCTCGCTGACCGTACCAATCTGGTTGAGCTTGATCAGGATGCTGTTGCAGGCGGACTCGCTTATCGCACGCCGCAGCCGCACAGGATTGGTGACCAGCAGGTCATCGCCGACGATCTGAGTCTTGTCGCCGAGTCGCGCCGTCATCCGCGTCCACGCATCCCAGTCATCCTCGTCAAGTGGATCCTCGATGCTGAAGATCGGGAACTGCTGCCTGACCCGTTCGTAGAAGCTGATTAGCTCGTCGCTACTCAGGGACTGACCGGATGCTTCCATCGTGTAGGTTCCATCGTGATAGAACTCACTGGCGGCGCAGTCCAACGCGAAGCAGATCTGCTCGCCGGGCTTGTAGCCCGCCCGCTCAACCGCGTTGCTGAGCAGCTCCAGGGCTTCCGCGTCGCTTTTGAGAGCCGGCGCGAAGCCCCCCTCATCTCCGACATTGGTCACGTAGCCGGCGTCCTTAAGCACCGCCTTGAGGGCGTGATAAGTCTCGCAGCCGGCGCGCAGCGCATCGCGGAACGTCTCGAAGCCGAATGGGACAAGCATGAACTCCTGGATGTCCACCAGGTTGTCGCCGTGCTTCCCGCCGTTGATGACGTTGAGCTGGGGGACGGGCAGACTGACGGCATCTGCCCCGCCCAGATATCGGTACAAAGGCAGGCCCGAGACCGACGCGGCCGCTTGGGCAGTCGCCATACTGACCGCCAGAATCGCATTGGCCCCCAAGCTGCTCTTCGTCTCAGAGCCGTCCAGCTCGATCATCCGCAGATCCACGGCGCGCTGATCGAGCCCATCCATCCCGATCAACTCCGGGGCGATGACGTCGCGGATATTCTGGACTGCTCGCAGGACGCCCTTGCCTCCGAAACGGCTATCGTCCCCGTCCCGCAGCTCGAGCGCCTCGTGCGAGCCGGTGCTGGCTCCGCTTGGCACAATGGCTCGCCCCACATCACCGCTCGCGAGCCCGACTTCAGCTTCGACCGTTGGATTGCCCCGCGAGTCAATGACCTCACGTGCATGGACGAACTCGATGATACTCAAGGTGTTCCTCCCGGCGGCCACGCCCCAATCTGTCGGCGCCGAGCTGACTACTCAGGCCGCCTCACTCCAGCGGGATTATACGTGATCGCGCAAGCATCGCTTTCACGAAGCGTTTGGCATTGACATCCCCGTGCGCCACCAACTCAACCTGCTCCTGGGTTACACGACGCTCCTCCTCGGTCTTGTGCCACACCTCAAAGCGGTCACCCGCAACGACGCGCGACTTCACCTCCGACAGCAGTGTGCCGAAAGCAGTGCTTAGAAACACCTCTTGGTTACCGGCGAACATCGCATCAGTACAGTCATACAGGAACTCAGAGCGGCGCCCAGCCTCTGCATACGTTATTCTCACCTGCCGCACCGAGTCGGGAAGGTCCGGTGCAATGCGCAGGCGCACCTCAATGTCGTACGGTCCGGGATCGAAACTCGCGGCCTTGCCGAGATGAGACCCGGCGGCACCGCCGGATTCAGAGTCTGCCGAATGTTGCATCATAGTGCTGGCCTCGCCCTCATCTACTCCAACTCGTCGCGTGCTTCCCGCTCCGCGATGGCTGCTTGCGCTGCCGCAAGCCTGGCGACAGGCACACGATATGGACTGCAACTGACATAGTCAAGTCCAATGCGATGGCAGAACCCGATGCTATCCGGATCGCCGCCGTGTTCCCCACAGATTCCCAGTTTCAGTTCAGGTCGAGTCTGACGGCCAAGGTCGCAGGCCATCTCTACAAGCTTGCCGATCCCTGCCTGGTCCAGACTGTTGAATGGATCAGCGGCATAGACCTTCATCTCCACGTAGCGACCCAGGAACTTCTGCGCGTCATCCCGACTGACACCCATCCCCATCTGAGTCAGATCGTTGGTTCCAAAGCTGAAGAACTCCGCTACTTCGGCGATCTCATCGGCGGTCACCGCCGCGCGCGGAATCTCAATCATAGTACCGAACAGGTAATCGATCTGCTGTCCGTACGCGGCCATGGTCTCAGCAGCAACGCGGCGCAGCACATCTTCCACCAGCGCCAACTCCTGCCGGCTGCCGATCAGCGGCACCATGATCTCCGGCTGCGCGCCGATCCCCGCGCGCGTAGCTTCGATCGCCGCGCTGATAATCGCCCGAACCTGCATTTCGTTGATCTCGGGGTAGATCAGCCCCAGACGGCAACCGCGGAAGCCCAGCATTGGATTGGCTTCGCGCATCCCCTCAATCCGGTCCTTCAGCTTCGCGCGCACCTCAGCCGTCACATCCCCCATTACTTCGCTGATCATGGCGTCGACTTCGTCTTCGTCGTGCGGCAGGAACTCGTGCAGCGGCGGATCGAGCAGGCGGATCGTCACCGGTTTCCCGTCCATCGCCTCGAAGATGCCGTAGAAGTCCTGCTTCTGGAAGTCGAAGATCTTGGCAAGGTGACTGCGTCGTGCCTCCTCTCTGTCACTCAGGATCATCGCCTGCACGTGCGGCAGCCGCTCGGGTTCGAAGAACATGTGCTCCGTCCGTGTCAGCCCAATGCCCTCGGCCCCGTACTCGACGGCTTGGCGACTGTCGTGCGGATTGTCAGCGTTGGTGCGCACTTTCAAGCGCCGGTGCTCGTCTGCCCATGTAAGAAGCTGGACCACCTTGCCGCCCCACTCCGGTTGCTTGAGCTGCAGGGCCCCCTCATAGACCTCACCAGTTCCACCGTCGATTGTCAGAGTATCGCCCTCCTTGAAAACCCGCCCGCCGATCGAGATGCTTCGACTCCCGGCATCCACAGCCAGATCCTCCAGCGAGGCGACGCACGGCTTGCCCATGCCGCGTGCGACGACCGCCGCGTGGCTGGTCTTTCCTCCTCGCGCAGTGACAATTCCCTGGGCGGCTACCATACCGTCGATGTCGTCCGGCGAAGTCTCCTCCCGGACCAGTATCAGCTTCGCCTGCGGATCCGACTTCACCGTCGCTGACGCCTCCGCGCTGTCCAGCACGATTCGTCCTACGGCGGCTCCCGGGCTAGCATCCAGTCCCTTGGCGAGCCTGCTGGGTCTTGCCTGCTTAGGGTCGATCTGCTGGTGGAGAAGCTGCTCGATGTGGTCAGTGCTGACAAGCTTGACCGCCCGGGTTTCGTCCACCAGCCCCTCGCTGACCATGTCCACGGCGATGTTCACGGCCGCGGTACCCGTACGCTTGCCATTGCGGGTCTGCAGCATCCACAGGTGGCCTTCTTGCACGGTGAACTCGATGTCCTGCATGTCCCGATAGTGCTGTTCGAGCCTCGCTATGGTCTCGAACAGCTGGGCGGCCACCTCCGGCATCAGGCTGTGGAGTTCGGCAATATCACGCGGGGTGCGGATCCCGGCCACCACATCTTCGCCCTGTGCGTTCACCAGGAACTCACCATTGATCTGTTTCTCACCAGTCGCCGCGTTGCGGCTGAAGCAGACTCCCGTGCAGCTCGTATCGCCCATGTTCCCGAAGACCATCGTCTGGATGTTGACTGCAGTGCCCAGATCGTCTGGGATACCCTCCAGACCGCGGTAGCTGATCGCCCGAGGATTCATCCAGCTCCTGAACACAGCATTGATGGCGATGCGAAGCTGCCCGAGAACATCCTGCGGAAACTCTTCGCCAGCCTGAGCCTTGAAGATCTCCTTATACGAGCCAATCAGCCCGTCAAGCTCGTCTGCTGTGATCTCGTAGTCTGCACGGTCTCCCCGCACCGCGAATAGACGCTCTTCGAAGTGCGACAGCTCAATGCCCATCGCCACATCGCCGAAAGTCTGAATCAGTCTGCGGTAGCTGTCCTTCGCGAAGCGCGGATTGTCGGTTTTGCGGGCCATCGCCGCGCAGGTCTCATCGTTCAGGCCCAGGTTGAGAATGGTATCCATCATGCCGGGCATTGAAAACTTCGCCCCGGAGCGCACCGAGAAGAGCAGCGGGTCGGTCGTGCCTCCGTACTTCAGCCCCAACTGCGCCTCCACCTCGGTCACCGCGTGCTCCACCTGTTCCCAGAGACCGGCCGGCATGTCCCGCCCCGCGCGGTAGTACTCATTGCAGGCCTCGGTGGTGATCGTGAAGCCAGGCGGAACCGGCAGTCCCAGCTGCGTCATGTTCGCCAGGTTCGCACCCTTGCCGCCCAGCAGTCCCTTGTTCGTGCCGTCCGCCTCAGCGAACGTGTACAACCACCGCTTAGCCATTATCCAGGTACCTCTTAGGCATGTAGTGAGATCGCCCCCCGCCATTATAGCGGTCAGTTGTGGCCCAGTGGCCGCTCTCGGCCAGGGGCCAGGTGAGTTGGCAGGTCTGACGATGGCCCGCAACCCAGCCAGGCTCGCGCCGATTCGGCCGCCTCCGCTTCAGGCTTCACTCACCGCTGGCGGTTTCGGCCTCAACTTCCTCCACAGCCCCGTCCTCCGGGCCACCCGGGCGCACTTGTCCCATTGATGCACTTGATGCGGCGGCCGCTGCTTCCGCCGCGGCTTCCTCTTCGCGACGCAACTGGTCGTTCACGATCTCCAGGATCAGGTACTCGTACTTCTCGGCGTCCTCCTCAGACTCCATGCAGAGGATCTCGAAGCTCGCGTCCCGAAGCAACCGCTTGTTGAGTTCGTCCATGACCGGGAAGCCGTCGCGGCGCTTGATCTTTTCCTTGACGGTCTCACGGCAATCCTCGAACGTAACTGAGCTGCGCATGCTGTCGGGGTAGTGGTGGTTACGCATATACTCGTTGATAATCTCGGTGCGCTCTTCGTCAAAGACCTGGCGCAGCTTTTCCTCGGACAAGTCGATCCGGGCTTCCACGAGCGCGTCGAACAGCAGGGAGCTGCGAACGTTCTCCCTGAACTCATCGTCCGTAATCGACTGCTCCGCGAGGTAGAGGTCCCACTCCTCACCGTTGTCATAGACCGACTGCTTCACAGCTTCGATGCGCTCCTCAAGGAGGGCCGGGTCAACCGTTACGTCTTGCGCAACCGCCTCCTGCTCGACGGCCAGGTAGAAGATGTACTGGCGCAGGAAACCCCGAATCACTGGGGATGACAGGAGATCCGCGGCGTAGACCTCCTCGCCGTTGATCGACATCACGGCGCCTGCGCCTTTGGCTGGCGACGCAGCTAATGTACCGCTGGTGGCGGCAGTATCCGTACCACTCGATACGACGCATCCCGCGGCCCATACGAGCGCGATTGCAGTGCCGACTAACGGCTTCCAGTGCTTCATTCTGAATCTCCTTTCGGTGCAGTCCGGCGGTTAATACTACCTGCCGGGCATCGGTTTGTAAACGTCGCCCGCCCGGACGCGACAACAGGAGTCCCAGTCCTCGGGCATGGTATACTTATCGATTCTGAGCCCAAGGGGTGCGGGAGTAGCTCAATGGTAGAGCCCCAGCCTTCCAAGCTGGTCACGCGGGTTCGATTCCCGTCTCCCGCTTTCGAGCGCTGCTTGGGCGCGTAGTTGACACAGCATGGTATACTATTCTTTCGCGCCCACATAGCTCAGTTGGTTAGAGCGCGTCCTTGGTAAGGACGAGGTCACCAGTTCAAATCTGGTTGTGGGCTTGCTTTGTCGGCGACAGTTCGACCCCGACCGGGGGGTGCCCGTTGTGGTTCGGGCAATCCGGGAGAGTAAACAACTCGAGGAGTGCCGAGATGGCAAAGGAGAAGTTTGATCGCTCCAAACCGCACGTTAACGTCGGTACAATCGGTCACGTCGATCACGGCAAGACGACCCTGACCGCCGCGATGACGAAGGTGCTGGCGACCAAGGATCTCGCGACGTTCACGAGCTTCGACGAGATCGACAAGGCACCGGAGGAGAAGGCCCGCGGTATCACCATCGCCACTGCCCACGTCGAGTACCAGAGTGACAACAGGCACTACGCGCACGTGGACTGCCCGGGGCATGCCGACTACATCAAGAACATGATCACTGGGGCGGCGCAGATGGACGGCGCCATTCTGGTCGTGGATGCATCGGACGGCGTGATGCCTCAGACGCGTGAGCACGTGCTCCTGGCGCGGCAGGTCGGTGTGCCCTGCATCGTCGTCTTCCTCAACAAGGTTGACTTGGTGGATGACGACGAGCTCGTCGAACTCGTGGAGGAGGAGATCCGTGAGGTGCTCAACAAGTACGAGTTCCCTGGCGACGAAATCCCGATCATCCGCGGGTCGGCACTCAAGGCGCTGGAAACAGATGATCCGAACAGCGAAGAGGCCAAGTGCGTTCATGAGTTGATTGCGGCGCTGGACGAGTACATCCCGCAGCCCGAGCGCGACGTTGACAAGCCATTCCTGATGCCCGTCGAGGACGTGTTTACCATTACTGGTCGCGGCACCGTTGCGACAGGCCGCATCGAGCGTGGCAAGGTCAAGGTCGGTGAGGAAGTTGAGATTGTGGGCATTCGTCCGGAGCAGCGCAAGACGGTGTGCACCGGCGTCGAGATGTTCCGCAAGATCCTCGACGAAGGCATTGCCGGTGACAACGTCGGCTTGCTGCTGCGCGGCGTCGAACGTACCGGGGTTGAACGAGGCCAGGTCATCTGCAAGCCTGGCAGCATCCACCCCCACACCAACTTCACCGCGCGCGTATACGTGCTGAAGAGAGATGAGGGCGGGCGCCACAAGCCGTTCTTCAAGGGCTATCGTCCACAGTTCTATATGCGGACCACCGATGTTACGGGGACGATCGAGCTGCCCGAGGGCACCGAGATGGTGATGCCAGGCGACGAGGTCGACCTGACCGCTACGCTGATCGAGCCGATTGCGCTGGAGGAAGGCATGCGCTTTGCCATCCGCGAAGGCGGCCGGACAATCGGGGCGGGATTGGTCACGAAGATCATCGCGTAGGTGTGACCCACGGCCTGATGGCCGCGGTACATTGAGATGTAATGCTCAGGTTCTGATCTCGGGTAACGGATAATGGCCAAGAAGAAAGGTGACAAGCGGATCAAGGTGATCCTTGCCTGCGACGAGTGCAAGCGCAGGAACTACTACACCTCGCGCAACCGGCTGAACACGCCGGGCAGGCTGGAACTCAGGAAGTTCTGTCGATTCTGCCGCAAGGTCACCGTCCACAAAGAGACCAAGTAGGCTGAGCAAGAAGGCCCATAGTTCAATGGCAGAACACTGGTCTCCAAAACCAGGAATGGGGGTTCGAATCCCTCTGGGCCTGTTCTAGCCACCTGGCCGGACTGGCATACAGGAATCCTCCATGAGCAAGAAGACGAAGAAAAGCGAGCAGGGACCGAGTTCCGCGCAGCGAGCCCGGGGGGCCGGTGCAGCTGTCGCGGACTACTTCAGATCCCTGAAGTACGAGTGGCAGAAGGTGACCTTCCCCACGCGGAAGGAGCTGACACAGTCCACGGTCGTCGTGTTTCTATTCACGATCCTGCTGATGGCCGTCATCTCGCTTTACGACGTGGCGATGTCGTTTGTATTCAACAAGCTCGTCCTGCCGGTGGACTAAGGAAAGGAAGCAGCATGCGCTGGTATGTCCTACACGCACTTAGCGGCCACGAGGAGAAGGTGGCACAGGCATTGGCGCACATGCAGGAGGCCGGGCAGCTTGGAGACGAGGTCGCCGAGATACTGGTGCCTTACGAGACCAAGCTGGAGAGCCACAAGGGTAAGAAACGCACGGTTCAGAAGAAGATGTATCCGGGCTATGTGTTGGTAAGAATGGACTTGACCAATGAGAATCGGCACGTGCTTCGCCAGGTCCAGGGCGTGATCGGCTTCGTTGGTGCCGCGGACACGCCGCAGCCCCTGACCGATGACGAGATTCGGCAGATCTTCACGCGGATGGATCAGGAAGAGCCGGAGGTTGACCTTGCCTACGCGGTCGGTGACACCGTCAAGGTGGTCTCCGGCCCCTTCACCGAGGCAATTGGCAAGGTCAAGGAAATCGAGCTGGACCGGCGCAAGGTCAAGATAATGGTATCGGTCTTCGGTCGCGACACCCAGGTGGAGCTTGACTTCGAGCAGGTGGAGCCCTTTGAACCTGAAGACAAGCCGTCAGGAGCGCAGTAGCATGGCCAAGCCAGTAAAAGCAATAATCAAGGTTCAGATCGAGGGCGGGCAGGCGAAGCCAGCTCCTCCCCTCGGTCCGGCCCTGGGGCAGCACGGCGTCCAGATCATGGACTTCTGTCGCGAGTTCAACGCCCGCACCCAGGACCAACTGGGCGAACTGCTACCTACGGTTATCACGGTCTTCGAGGACCGCAGCTTCGACTTCATCGTCAAGAGCCCGCCAGCGGCGACGTTGCTGATGCGGGCCGCGGGCATGAGTCAGGGATCCTCCTACCCCCAGCGCCTCAAGGTCGCCAAGGTAACCTGGGAGCAGTGCAAAGAGATCGCGCAGGTCAAGCTGGCCGATCTTAACACTGATGATCTTGAGCAGGGCGCGCACATCATCGCCGGAACGGCGCGCAGCATGGGCTACATCGTTGACGGGCATCCGCAAGGGCGCGACGATGAGTTCACTGTCTGCAGCGAGTCCGAGCTTGAGAAGATGCAAAAGGAAGTTAAGGTCGTGCCCGAAGCCGGCGAGATGCCCGCAGAGATAGAGCCGTCCTAGCCTTCAGCAAGGGAGACGAAATGAAACGTAGTCGCAAATACCTTGAGAAGCTGGAGAGGCTCGGTGGCAGAACATCGCAGTTGGATACTACGACTGCCATCGAGCTGATCAAGAGCGTCGCTCAAGAGTGGGAGAGCATCGATCTCGATGTTCGGCTGGGCGTCAACACGCGCAAGGCGGATCAGAACATCAGAGGAACCACGATTCTGCCCAAGGGCACCGGCAGGACTCCCACGGTGCTGGTTCTCTGCAAGTCAGACCGTGACGATGAGGCGAAGGAGGCTGGCGCGGACTACGTCGGCCTTGAGGAGTACCTCGAGAAGATCGACGGGGGTTGGCTCGAATTCGACATGGTGATTGCCAGTCCGGACGTCATGAAGGACGTTTCCAAGGTCGCCAAGATCCTGGGCCCCCGGGGCCTGATGCCCAATCCCAAGAGCGGCACGGTAACGCCGAACATCAAGGACGCAGTTGCGGAGAGCAAGGCGGGCAAGATTGAGTATCGCGTCGACAAGACCGGCATCCTCCACATCTCTGTCGGCCGAGCGGCGTTCGCCGTGGAAGATTTGCGGGAGAACATCGAGCATCTGATGGGCACCATCATGAAGGCGCGGCCGGTATCGCTCAAGGGCCAATACGTCCGTAGCGTGGCGCTGTCTTCGACCCAGTCCCCAAGCTTGCGCCTGGATCTGGCGAGCTTCGGCAAGTAGGTGGAATCATGAATCGAGCTGAAAAGGAACGAAAGGTTGCGCAGTACGACGAGGTGGTGCAGGAGGCCGGCTTCGCCATTCTGGCCGAGCACGGCTCGATGAGCGTACCCGCCGTCGAGCACCTCCGGCATGAACTGCGGGCGGCCGGCTGCAAGGCTGTGGTTATGAAGAACACGCTGGCCCGCATCGTCTTTGAGCGCCATGGCCTCAGTGAGGTTTGTGAGCACCTCATGGGACCTACGGTCGTGCTGTACGGCCAGGATGATATCGCCCCGGCTGCGAAGCTTCTGCAGAAGCACAGCCGCAAGTTTCCTGCGCTCGCGGTAAAGGCGATTCTGTTCGACGGCAAGGTCTACCCCCAGGAGGAATTCCGGACCTTCACGACGATGCCGTCAACGGAGGAGCTGCGTGCCAGCTTCGCTGGTGTGATTCTGGCGCCGATTACGCAGTTCGTCCGTATCTTGGGAGTCGCCCAGCGTATGGTCAGCGTACTCAGGAACTACGCCGATCAGCGCGAGTCGTAGTATGGCGCGGGTGCGTCCCGCGGGATGGCGTCTGCCGATGCCGCCGTCCATCAAACAATAGGCTGTTACGCTTCAACAACGAGCAAACAAACGAGAGAATAACGGAGGCAGTCATGACGGTAGATGAACTCAGGACAGCAGCGCTTGAGCTGTCTGAGGAAGACCTGCAGGAATTCCTGCGCACGGTTCTGGAACAGGTCCCAGTGGTGCGCATGAATGCGTTGGTCAAGCATCTGGAAGAGGTCTGGGATGTGAGTGCCGCGGGAGCACCCGTAATGGTGGCGGGCGGTGCTGGCGGGGCCGGCGAGGACGCCGGTGCTGCAGCAACGGAGCAGACCGAGTTCGATGTCATCCTCAAGGAGATCGGTGACAGCAAACTGGCGGTTATCAAGGTCGTCCGAGAGGTGACCGGGCTCGGCATCAAGGAGGCGAAGGCGCTGGTCGACGATGTGCCCAAGCCCATTAAGGAGAAAATCTCCAAGGCCGAGTCTGAAGAAATCCAGAAGAAGCTGACCGAAGCGGGAGCGGTTGCCGAATTAAAGTAAGGCGTACAGCTTTGAAGTGCATTGCGCCATCGGGGTACACCCCGGTGGCACATGGCGTCTAGATTACTGAGGAGGGACAAGCGAACGTGGGCCAGTTAATTGAGACCCGTTACGCTCTGGATCGACACGAAGTCAGACCCCTGCCCAATCTGCTCGAGGTGCCGATTCGGGCATTCGAGTGGTTCTGCTTCGACGGCATCCGCGAGGTCTTCGACGAAGTCTTCCCGATTGTCTCCAACGACGAGAACTTCGAACTGCACTTCAACGACTACGAGATCGTTCTGCCCAGCCTGACCATGCGGGAGTGCTTCGACAAGGATGCCAGCTACAACGCGACGCTGCGAGGCATCTTCAGTTTCCACAACAACAAGACGGGCGAGATCAAGGAGCAGGAGGTGTTCATCTGCGAACTGCCGTTCCTGACTCGCAACGGCACGTTCATCATCAACGGCGTGGAGCGCGTAGTGGTGAACCAGCTCGTGCGCGCACCCGGTGTGTACTTCACCAAGGGCGAGAAGCGGACGGCCAACGAGAACGCTCACATGGTCAAGCTGATCCCGTACCGAGGTGCCTGGCTACGCTACGAGTATGACGTCAAGACCTCCAGCTACCAGGTACGCATGGACAGTCCGCGGCGGGTGCTGAAGATCCCGATGATGGACTTCCTGAAGGCTCTGGGGTTTGTCGTTGACCGTGATGAGGGGCGCATCTACCTTGCGGACGAGATGTGGGCCGAGCACGGTCTAACCCCGGAGATGTGGCCGGAGCCGGAGTTCAAGTTCCAGGAGGGGCTTGAAGGCACGCTCCAGCGCGACACTTGTACCGGCATGCGTGACGCCCAGATCGAAATCTGGCGCAAGCTCCACCCCACTGATCCGTACAGCGATGAAGTGCTGGTCAACATGCTGCCCAGCCGCTTCTTCGACACCAAGCGCTACGACCTCGCGCGGGTTGGTCGCTACATGCTCAACAAGAAGCTTGGCCTTGCGGTACCCGCCGAGCGCACCACCCTGACCGTCGCGGACATGCTGGAGGCCTTCAAGCAGCTATTCAATCTCCAGGACCTGGGCCGCGGTCAGCTGGATGACATCGATCATCTCAACCTGGAGAACCGCCGCGTCGAGCACGTGGGCGAACAACTGGTCAGCCAGCTGCGCAAAGGCTTGCTGCGCGTGGAGCGCATCGTTCGCGAGAAGATGATGCTCCCGGAGGCGGACAAGGAGTCGCCCAAGACCCTGATCAACACGCGACCGATCATTGGTGTGATCAAGGAGTTCTTCGGCAGTTCCCAGATGAGTCAATTCATGGACAACACCAATCCACTCACGAGCCTGACTCATAAGCGCCGCTTCAGCGCTCTCGGCCCCAAGGGCCTGACCCGCGAGGCTGCTCGCTTCGACTTCCGCGACGTCCACCACAGCCACTACGGGCGGATCTGTCCGATTGAGTCCCCGGAGGGTCCCAACATCGGGCTGATCAGTTCACTGTCAGCCTTCGCGCGGGTGAACGAGTACGGTTTCATCGAAACCCCGTACTTCGCCGTGAACAAGGCGCGCGTGGGCGAGGAACTCGTGTATCTGTCCGCCGATCAGGAACTGGACTTCGCAATCGCCCCCTCCACCACCCAGCGCGACAGGCGTGGGAACATCCAGGAGGGCGTGCTGTTCGTACGGCGCCAAGGCAACTTCGAGCAGGTCGCCCGCGACGAAGTCGACTACGTTGAGGTCTCGCCGAATCAGTTCATTTCGGTGACCACCTCGCTGATTCCCTTCCTGGAGCACGATGACGCTAACCGAGCGTTGATGGGCTCCAACATGCAGCGCCAGGCGGTCCCCCTCCTCTACCCCGACAGTCCTATCGTGGGTACCGGCATCGAGCGCAAGCTGGCGGAGGATGCCGGAGGTCTCGAGATCAGTCCGTTCTGCGGCGAGGTCACCTACGTGGACAGCCGACGCATTACGCTGCGCAAGGGCGTTGTCTACGACAAGCAATCAGGTGAGATCCTTGACCTCCCGAACCTGGAGAAGATCGAGGGTGAAGAAGTACTGAATGCCAGCAAGTTCGACTACCTCTTCTCCCCTCCGCAGGCGCAGCAGGAACTGGTCCGCAAGCTCCCGTTCGCCGATCGTGCATTCCGCAAGCTGAAGAAGAGCAACGAGCATGTGGAGACCATCTGGCTGCGCAAGTTCCAGCGCAGTAACCAGGGAACGCTGATCAATCAGCGGGTCGTGGTCCGCCAGGGCTATCCGGTGGTCAAGGGCGACCTGCTGGCCGACAGTGCCAGTACTGACCGGGGGGAAATGGGACTCGGCCAGAACTGCCTGATCGGCTTCATGAGCTGGCGCGGTTACAACTACGAGGATGCGATCCTCGTGTCTGAGGGCCTGCTCAAGGACAGCAGGTTCACCAGCATTCACATCGAGAAACATGAGTGCGAAGCCCGCCAGACGAAACTCGGCCCGGAGAAGATAACCCGCGAGATCACCGGGCTGCACGAGGAGTACATCGAGCGCAACCTTGACGACCGCGGCATCATCCGGGTTGGGGCCGAGGTGAAAAGCGGGGACGTGCTGGTGGGCAAGATCACCCCCAAGGGCGAAAGCGATCTGACCGGTGAGGAAAAGCTGATTCGGGCGGTGTTCGGCGACAAGGGCAAGGGTTTCAAGAACACCCCGCTCAAGGTCCCGCACGGTGAGGACGGCGTCATCATTGCCACCAGCTACTTCTCACGCGAGCAGGGCCAGGAACTCCCACACAACGTGGTTGAGATGGCTCGTGTCTACGTTGTCAAGCGCCGCCACCTGCAAGTCGGCGACAAGATGGCCGGTCGCCACGGCAACAAGGGCGTGGTCAGCAACATCCTGCCGGAAGAGGACATGCCATTCCTGCCGGACGGTACGCCACTCGACATCATCCTGAATCCGCTGGGTGTACCGAGCCGAATGAACATCGGCCAGGTCCTCGAGACTCATCTTGGTTTGGCCTGCAGTCAAGTCGACATCACCGATCAGAAGACGGTCTCGCGGCTGTCTAGCGATCGCGATATACCGGCATACCCAAAGCACAAGCAGGAGCTTGAAAGCGATAGCGATACAATCGCCTTCGCCCGCCTGCGTGACCCCCTGAGAGTCAAGTGCCCGGTCTTCATGAGCCCCTCCGAGGACAAGATTCGCAAGATGTTCGCCACCCTGGGGCTTCCCCTGGACGGCAAGACGGTCCTGTCCGACGGTGTGACGGGAGAGCCCTTCAAAGAGCGTGTCATGGTCGGCATGATGTACATGCTCAAGCTCAACCACCTGGTCGATGACAAGATCCACGCCCGCTCGACCGGCAGCTACGCGCTGATCACCCAGCAGCCCCTCGGCGGCAAGGCCCAGTTCGGCGGCCAGCGCCTCGGTGAGATGGAGGTGTGGGCTCTGGAGGGCTACGGGGCCGCCTACTTGCTCAAGGAGATGCTGACCGTCAAGTCCGACGACGTGGTCGGCCGCAACAACACCTACAAGGCGATCGTGGACGGCCGCATCATTCCTGAGCCGGGCATTCCGGAGAGTTTCTACGTAATGGTCAATGAACTCAAAAGCCTTGGACTTGACGTCACTGTCATCCACAAGGGTGAGGAAATCAAGCAGACCCTGCTCCTCGAGCAGAGCGCCCTCGCTGTAACAGGAGATGAGATCCTTGACTAACAACGGACCGACGGCTAATACGATCCAGAGCCTGCGTATCGGACTGGCGAGCCCCGAGAAAATCATCTCGTGGAGCCACGGCGAGGTCAAGAAGCCCGAGACGTTCAACTACCGCACCTACAAGCCCGAGAAAGACGGGCTGTTCTGCGAGCGCATCTTCGGACCGGTCAAGGACTACGAGTGCGCTTGCGGTAAGTACAAGAAGAAGCGGTACAAGGGAATCGTCTGCGAGCGCTGCGGGGTGGAAGTCACCTCCAACCGCGTCAGGCGCGAGCGCCTGGGCCATATCCGGCTGGCGAGCCCGGTCGCGCACATCTGGTTCACCAAGTCGATTCCGAATCGCTTCTCCGCCCTCCTCGGTATCAGCGGTAAGGAGATCGAGAAGGTCATCTACTTCGTTTCCTGGCTGGTGATCGAGGTCGACACGGACTGGCGCACCAAGAAGGAATCTGACCTTGAAGCGCTGGTTCACGGTGAGCTTGAAGCACTGGCCACCGAGGAGCAGGAACTGCGGCGCCGCGAGACGATCAACGTCTTCCAGCTGGCGAAGTCCGGTGATCTCGATCCCGCGCGCAAGCGCGAAATCACGATGCTGGGAAAGGCCCTCGGTGACAATCCACCCAGCGATTTCGAGGACAAGTACGACGAGAAGATCGAGGCGCTCAAGGACGGACTGCTTAAGCAGGAACTGCTCAAGCCGTACATGGTGGCCGAGACACTGGTGGACGAGGAGACCGGCGAGGCGGTGGCACTCCCCCGTGACCGATTCAACTTCGCGATCCTCAGCAAGGCGATCTACCTGGGACGCTACGACCTGATCGTCGAGAACGTCGAGATGGAGATTGAGGCCGCCAAGCGTATCGAGGAGATCGCGGAGATCAACCGCTCATTGATTCGCGCCCTCGACCTCGTCAAGCGCATTCAGCCTCTGGATCGGCTTAGCGATCAGGAGCATGAGGACTACAACGCCCTGCGCATGCTCTGCCTGATGCGGGACATGGGCGACCTCGACGAGCATTTCCGCATCGGTATCGGGGCCCAGGCCGTCCAGCAGACCCTGCGCGGCCTGGATCTGCCTCAACTGGAGAAGGATCTCGTTACCGAGATGGATGGCGCTACGGCCCAGAAGAAACAGAAGATCATCAAGCGCTTGAAAGTCGTCCGCGCGTTCATCACAAGCCACAACCGGCCTGAATGGATGATCCTGACGGTTCTGCCCGTGCTGCCGCCGGAACTCAGGCCGATGGTCGAGCTGGAGGGAGGTCGCTTCGCCAGCTCGGATCTTAACGACCTTTACAGACGGGTGATCAACCGCAATAACCGCCTCAAGAAGCTGATCGACATTCGTGCCCCTGAGAGCATTCTGCGCAACGAGCGGCGGATGCTTCAGGAGGCGGTTGACGCTCTGGTGGACAACGGCCGCAAGGGCCGGGCAGCAGTGAACGTCAACAATCGGGCCCTCAAGTCGCTCAGTGACATGCTGAAAGGCAAGCAAGGGCGGTTCCGCCAGAACCTGCTGGGCAAGCGCGTCGACTACTCTGGCCGAAGCGTCATCGTGGTCGGCCCTCGGCTGCGGCTGCATCAGTGCGGCTTGCCGAAGTACATGGCGCTCGAGCTGTTCAAGCCATTCGTCCTGAACAAGCTGATCAACCCCGACGACCCCAATCAGAACATCGCACAGGCGCGCCGGACCCTGGAGCGCGCGGAAGACCCACGGGTCTGGGATGCGCTTGAGGAAATCACCCGCAACCACCCGGTGTTGCTCAACCGCGCTCCGACCCTCCACCGGCTGTCGATTCAGGCGTTCGAGCCGGTGCTGATCGAGGGCAAGGCGATTCAGCTGCACCCGCTGGTCTGCGCAGCCTACAACGCTGACTTCGATGGCGACCAGATGGCGGTGCACGTGCCGCTGTCCACGGCGGCGCAGGCCGAGGCCAGGCTGCTGATGCTGTCGGCCAACAACTTGCTGCTACCTGCCGACGGCAAACCGATCATCTCGCCAACCCATGACGTGGTCCTCGGCGTCTACTACATGACGCAGATCATCGGCGAGACAGACGAGCCCGAGAAGCTGCCCGCGTTCAAGTCCATCAACGATGCGCTGCTGGCATACGCGAGCGGTCACATTACCCTGCAGCAGCCCGTGCGCGTCATCATCGACTATCCGGCGATCCAGTCCGCCGACTTCGCGGAGCAGCCGCAGCTTTCTGACCGTCTGCAAGTGACCTGCTCCGGGCAGATGATATTCAACGATGCTATCCGAGAAGTGATGCGCGAGTGCTTCGAGGATCCCGCCGATTACCCGCTGCCCTACATCAATACCAGCATCGACAAGGGGGCGTTGTCGTCGATCATCAGCCAGGCCTATCAGGTCGGGGGGCAGAACTTCACTGTGATGCTCGCCGATGCCCTCAAGGACCTCGGCTTCGAAATGGCCACGCAGTCCGGTCAGACGATTTCTGCTTCCGACATTCTCGTGCCGGCGGAGAAATCCACCATCCTGGAGACCGCCGAGAAGGAAGCCGACGACATCTGGTCCAAATACAAGAAGCGGGTGATTACCGAGACCGAGAAGGACATGGCCGTTACGCGCATCTGGGATCAGGCGACGAAGGACCTGACCAAGTCGATGCGCGACAACTTCCCGCCGCTCAACAGCGTGTACATGATGGCTACTTCTGGTGCGCGCGGCAAGATGGACCAGGTCCGTCAGTTGGCGGCGATGCGGGGCTTGCTGGTCGGGCCTTCCGGACGCGTCCTGGATTTCCCAATCAAGTCGAACTTCCGGGAGGGCCTGTCGGTCTTCGAATACTTCATCTCCACGCACGGCGGACGCAAGGGCTTGGTCGACACCGCGCTCAAGACCGCGGACTCGGGCTACTTGACTCGCCGGCTGATTGACGTGGCCCTCGACGTCTCCGTAACGGAGCACGATTGCGGGACAACCGATGGCATTGACGTCGATCTCAGTGCGGCTGACACCATGAAGAAGGTCAAGAAGGCGCTGCTGGGCCGCACCGTGGCTCAGGACGTGTTCGATGACGAGTCGGGGGAGAAGGTTCTCACCGCCGGCGACGAGATCGACAGCCGAGCTGCCGAGGCAGTTTTCAATCTCGGGCTCCAGCAGATCAAGGTGCGCAGCGTGCTGACCTGCCGCACTCTGGGCGGCGTCTGTGCGCACTGTTACGGCTGGGATCTCGCCAGCGGTCAGTTGGCGCAAGTAGGCGATCCGATCGGAGTGGTCGCCGCACAGTCAATCGGCGAGCCCGGCACCCAGCTGACGATGCGTACCTTCCACACGGGCGGCATCAAGGGTCGCGACATCACCCAGGGTCTGCCGTTTGTCGAGACGCTGTTCGAGGTGCGCGGTGTCAAGAACCCGTCGATCCTGGCGGAGCAGGATGGCGTGGTGCAGGACATCACCGAGATGGTGTACGAGCGTGTGACAATTCAGAGCCTCGATGGTGAGAAGGAGAAGACCTTCGAGGTCATACACGCTTATGACGAGCGGCTGCGCATCCACTTCCGCAGCCACGTGGCCAAGGAAGATCCCCTCGATGAGGCCGAGACGATCTTCGTCGACTTCCCCGGCGTGGTGACTCAGCTGTTCACCGATTCGCATAAGACATTCTGGCGCATTCGCGTCCGCCATGAGGATGGCACGGAGAGCGAGTACGAGACACCCCACGAGAACAGCGCCCCGCTGGTCGTGGTGGGTCAGCGTATTCGCCGCGGCGATCAGCTCTGCGAGGGCGATCTGGACCTGCGCAAGTACCACCAACTACTCGGCGATCTCGCCACGCAGCTCTACATCACCAACAAGATCCAGGAGATCTACGAAAGCCAGAACGTCAACACCAACTCCAAGCACATCGAGATTGTCGCCAAGCAGATGATCCGCTTCGTTGAGATCACCGATCCTGCCGACGAAGACGACTTCTACGAGGGTGATCTGGTTGACCGCACCTACTTCACACAGCTCTGTGAGACCCGTGAAGCAGAGGGCAAGCAGTGCCCGGTCGGCAAGAGCCTGCTGCAGGGCATTTCCAAGAGCTCGCTGTCGACGGAGAGCTTCCTGGCGGCCGCGTCTTTCCAGGAGACTACGCGTGTTCTCACCGAGGCGGCGATCGAAGGCAAGGTGGACAACCTTCGCGGGCTCAAAGAGAACGTGATTATCGGTGGTCTGATCCCGGTCGGCACCGGTCGCCTGGCAACGGTTATCGAGGAGAAGGCTGCCGATATCGTGTTTGGCGACCTGGCAGAAGAGGCCGCCGAGGACAAGCCCGCCGAGACGATCTTCTAGGCACAGCGGGCTTCCCGGCAACAGCGGTGGAGGTGGCAACCGGCGCGCCCCGAGCGTGGTCGTATAATCCCAGACGGTGAAACCGGATATCATCAGCGGCTATCGCGTGCTCTCCGAGCTCGGCAAGGGCTCGATGGGGGTCGTCTACGAGGCGGTACCGGAGGCCGGCGGCAAGCCGATCGCGATCAAGGTCTTCTATCCTGACACCAAGCTAACGCCCGACGAGACATCCGTCCTGCGTGAGCGGTTCGAGCGGGAGGGCGGCGCGCTGGCCCAGCTCCAGCACGAGAACGTGGTGCGGGTCATCGAGGTCGGCGCCACCGGTGACCTGGAATTCATTGCGATGGAGAAGCTGGAGGGCTTCAATATCAAGGAACTCCTGGCCCTCGGCACGCGCTTCACGCTGGCCGAGACCTTCGACCTCATGCTCCAACTGCTCGCCGGTCTGGCTGCTTGTCACCGCTCCGGACTTGTGCATCGCGATGTGAAGCCCGCCAATGTGGTTCGGGATCCGCAGGGAGTCGTCAAGCTGGCAGACTTCGGTATCGCGCGCATCATCACCGATGAGACGCTCTCGCGGGCTGGCACCATCGTCGGCACGCCCAACTATATGAGTCCTGAGCAGATCCGCGGCGAGGATGTCGATCCCCGCTCGGACCTTTTCTCGGCGGGTGTGCTGCTCTACGAACTGCTGACCGGCAAGAAGCCCTTCGATGCGCCTGATGTGACGGCGATCATGTACAACGTCACCAACGTGCATCCGCCCTCTCCGCTGTTTCACAACGCAGCGCTACCCCCGGAGATCGAGCAGATCGCATTCCGTGCCCTTGCCAAGGATCCAGCTCAGCGATACGCGACCGCCGATGAGTTCGCCGAGGATCTACGCCGGCTGGAACGGGACCTCCACTACCGCGAGGACTCCCAGACCTTCCTTGAGGCACTCCCCGCGATCCCCGACACCGACGCCGGGTCCGCCCCGCTGGCTGCTCCCCATGTCGGCCAGACGGTTGCTCCCCCGGATGCGGGCTCTGCACCGGCTGCGGACCCCAATGGCTGGTCGCTGACAGGCGGCGGCGGAATCGCACCGGGGACAGCCTACTGCGTGGACTGCGGAATGAAGAACGACGCGAGCAGCGACTTCTGCGTGCGCTGCATGCGTCCATTGCTCAAGCGTGACATCGTGAACCAACTCGCCGCCGAACAGGCCCGGCGGATCCATCGTGTCGGCCGCGGCGACTACCTTTTCCTGACCTGCCTCAGCGCCGTGATCGTTGCGGTAGTGATCCTGATCCTCTATCTCTTCTTCCGCGGCGTCACGCCGCCCTAGGACTCCTCCTCCGTCGGCCGCGCGCCGCTGGTGCCCCGCTCCAGTTCCTCAATCCGCGTCCGCAACTCCGCCGGCAAGCGTGCATCAAGCTCTTCCAGCGGGTCGGACCCGGCCTCTTCGTAGGCCTGCACCACGGCCTCCGCCAGGTCGGCTTCCGCAGACAGTGGACTGTCTACCGCCGGCGCAGCGCCCGCCCCGCTGCGCAGCAACTCGTTCAGCTTCCGCTGCGTATCCTCCAGGCGCGCCACCTCTGCCGGTCCGCCGAGACCAGGCTCCGCCTTCGCGCGCTCGACCTGACGCCGCAGGTACTTGCTGTACTCCACCAGTGTGAACCGCTCATTTCGATTCAGCAGTCTCTGGTAAGCGCCGATCTCGGCTCGGCGGTTGGCCCACCTCGCAAGGCCGGTCAGTAAGAAGAACGAGGCGATCCAGCCGGGCCAGCTGCAGATCAGGAAGTGCAGCCACTCCGGCAGGTAGGGACGCAGCACATCCACCCCGAACAACCCAAATGCAGAGAAGTACACCACCCACAGCAGCAGTGGCACAGCAGTCGGAATGCGGAATGCCCCCCAGCTCTCGCGCTCCTTCCGCTTGGGACGCTGCCGCTTGCCCGCGGCCGATAGCCGCCACCTGAGATCAGCAGTCAACCTGTTGACGATGTCGCTCATCGGCCCATCTTCCAAGTTGGCGGATAGGGCCCGCCTTCCAGCCAGGCGGCCAGCTCATCGCGATAGGTTCTGACGAGCTCAAATGCCTGCCGCCGGCCGCGGTTGAACTGCTCGACGTCTCCCACGCCCGTGAACGTTGGCGGGACCTCAATGACGGAGTCAAAGCCATACTTCCGCCCTTGGTACTCCGCCACGTAGGCGTAGCCGATGCCACTGTGGTTGAGATAATCCACCGGGTTCGCCTGGATAACCTCACGCGTCTCGATGACCCAGTCCAGCCAGGCCTTCTCCTGCGCGAAGTAGTCCTCGTATCCGTCCGGACTGGCGATGTAACGTCCGCTTGCCGGATCCAATGACCGCACTGCATGATAGAAGAAGCCACCCCAAGTTCCGTCCAGATTCCGGCTGGTGATCAACTCATAGAGCCCGTCGTTGTCCAAATCCTGCGCGTCGAACCAGCCGTAGAGCGTCAGCGCACCCGCGGTGTCGAGGTCGCGGACACGCCCATCCGAGCCGATCACCAGCCCGACGACCTGGGCATCCTGCTCGTCCGTTGCCAGCGAGCATACACATACCAGATCCGCATCGACACTCTTGGCGGTCGGCCAGATACAGACCCGATTCAGCCGGGCGCCTGCGGTCTGGCCCGGCAATGTGGCGTTAGCCGGCTCACCATCGCCGACTTTGCAGGCCAGGTGTTCCAGCATCGGGCCACCCGGGGCCGCTCCTCGCGCGGTTGAATTGGCAACCGCCAGCCAGCAGCCGAGCTCGCTCTTGGGCCAGTTCAGCGCCAGGATGTCCATCTCGACCGTCGTCGAGGGCAGGACCGTGGCGAGGCTGAACGCGGCCTGGTCCGACATGGTCGCCAGGCGCGGCTTCAGCCACGGGTGCACCGCCAGGGTGAAGGGCAGCCCCTCGATCTCCAGCAGCGGCTCGCTGGCGCTGGCACTGGCCACCAGCAGCATTGTCAGCGCGAGCGCCACGATGGCTAATCTATAATGTTGGTACTGCAAAGCGCAGTGATTTTACTACGGGGGTAGGATGTGTCTAAGCGCAGAGTGGTAAGTCGCCGTACCGTCAAGCGGCGGGTTGTTGGATCGGCCAATCCGATCGCCAAGTGGGGACGAGACAGCAAGACGACCTGCTTCGACTCGATCGGCGGCTTCTTCGTCGGGCTGCTGCTGTTCTTTGTTACGTTCGCCCTGCCCTTCTGCGCCGCTCGCACGGAGAAGGACAGCAAGGACGTTGCCGAGCTGGAAGTGATTCCCGTGGCTCAGGCGCAGGCCATCGACGGCAAGGCGCTGGTGCAGGGCGAGCTGACCGCCGCCTCGCAGATCACGCCGCCAATCGAGGACCCGGAGCGCTCGATTCTGGCCTACCGCTACGCGCTCGAGCGCTACGAACCCCACGAGGAGACGCGCACCGAGACCCGCACCGAGATCGAGGGCGGCCAGGAGGTCGAGTACACGGACGAAATCACGGAAGAGGTCTGGGAGTGGGAAACCCTCGACAGCGAATCGGACTGGGCTGAGGCAATGCTCGGCAGCATCAACGTCGATCTACAGAAGTGCACACACAACCTCGGCTGGAAGTCGCTATTCAGCGACAAGTACACCGACGCGGACACCGGTTATGACATCCGTGAGACGGTGGAAGTGATCTATGCCGGCGACAACGTAATCCTCGCTGGCGAGTTTGCCGGGGGTCAGATAGTCGCTGACGCCGATTTCTATCGCCTGACCACCGGCACGAAAGATGAACTGGTCGGAGCAATGCACCAGGAGGAGGAGACCCAGCGCTGGGTGCTGATCGTGCTGTCGGTGATCCTGTGGGCGATCAGCTTCAACCTGATCGTCGGTCCCGCCTTTATTCTGCTCAACATCATCCCGATCAAGGCCATCGGCGCCGCCGCCCGCGGCATCTTCGGCCTGATCGCGCTGATCATGGCGGTCATCACCACCGCCGTGACCTACATCGTGATCGCCTACTGGTGGGTACTCGCGCTGCTGATGATCGTGCTCGCGGTAGTGCTGCTGGTGGTCGCCAACCGCAATCGCGAGGCCGAACCCGATCTCGATCTGCCCGAGGAGCCCGAGCAGGAGCCAATCGAGTAGCCGCGCGTCTTAGCCGTCGCCGCCGCTCAGCTCGATCTGCTCGATCTCGCAGTACTGCGCCCGCGTGTCCACCGTCACCTGCGCCAGCCGGGCGGCATCCAGCGCGTAGACGCGGTCTTGGCCATGTAGCTCGTCCCCCAGCGGATCAAAGACGTGGTTGCCGGCGCCGTCGAAGCGCTCAACACCGTTGTCGACGCCCGCTACGCAGCTGCCCACGACGAAGCAGCCGTTCTCGATCGCCCGGGCGCGCAGCAGCGCCGCCCAGACATGATCTCGGCCCCAGGGCCACAGCGCCGGGTAGACCAGCAGGTTGATATCGTGATTCAGCTTGAGCGCCCGCGCCTGCTCGGGAAAGCGCACGTCGTTGCAGGTCGCCAGGCCGATGCGCCACTCCCCGTGCTTCAGGGCGACGTACCGTGATCCCGGCTGCCACAGCTGGTCCTCGTTGTTGGGCAGGAACAGGTGGATCTTGTCGTAGTGCGCGATTGCCTCGCCCGCGCGGTACCAGTACTGGCGGTTCACGCCATCCTCCGAGATGGTGCCAAACAGGCACAGCAGCCCGGGTTGGGCGGCCGACAGTCGGGCGAACTCCTCGCGCAGCTGCGCGGCCTCGCCTTCGCCGTGGTACCCGGTCAGGAACTGCTCGGGGAACACCACCCAGTCGCATTCGGCCTCCGCGGCCGCCGCCACGTCACGCCGCATGGCCGTCACGTTGGCTGCCAGCTCACGAACGTAGAACCTCGGTAGATAGAGCCGCATGTATCGATTGTACTCCCGTCGCCGGCTGGTACGGTCAGCGGGAACACCCGGGCTGCGCCGGTGGTTATAGTAGTAGCGATGGATGGGCGCGATACCTGGTGGTCCAGCTTCGAGCTGGCGATGCGGCAGCTGCTCGATCCGGACAACCCGTTCATCCCCTGGCTGCTGATGTTCGATCTGGTGCTGTTGGTAGCCCACCTCACGATCGTCTACTGGGTTTATCGCGACGCCCTGGTCCGCTACAACCGGGGCGCTCCCTGGGCGGTGCTGGCACTGCTGCTGCCCGTCGGCGGCTGGCTGTTCTACCTGCTTTATCGCCAGAGCCCGCTGGTGCAGTTCGACCGCATCGAGGCCGAGCTGTTCGACGAGAGCGAGCACGAGTGGACGGACTACGATGCTTACCGCGCCAACCAGGGCTCCCCGCTGTTCGCCGAGATCAGCTCATTCTGGCGCAAGCCCGAGGGCGAGGGCTACAGCCCGTGGGTCAAGCTTTCGCGCATGCGCGAGCTGCGCAAGACTCTGACGCCTGAACAGAAGCGCGAGCGCGCCGAGCAGCGCAAGCTGGATCGCGAAGAGAAGGCCAGCCAGCGCCGGCAGCGGCGGGAGGAGTTGAGGGAGCAGCGGCGGCGCCGGGCCCGCGACAAGAAGGAGCGCACCACGCTGACCGCCCGGCACGGCTTCACGTTTCGGATGAGCGACCGGGGCCAGCGCCGCCTGCAGCGCAAACTGGAGGTCCTCGAACGGCTGAAGCTGCTGCCGCGCGAGGACGCCGCGCTGGAGGAGTTGATCTATCAGATGGACTACGCCAAAGCCCTGGAGTCCGCGCGTGCCTCACTTGCTGTGGCGCAAGATGTCAATGACCAGCAGGGCGTGATTACCTACAAGGCGTACATCAAGCGCCTTACTCCGCTGCTCGCCGAATCCAGCGACCCCGCACCGCGCTCCCCCGACGCCTGAGCCGGGCCGTCCCCCCACCCCGTGCTAACATCCTCGCGATGCCTACTCCTGAGATCGAGCGGCGCTGGCGGGAAGCGGTGCGCGGCCGCGCGGATGAAATCGAGGCTGCCGGCGCGTCTTTCACGGATGTGCTGCGGCTGATGGCCCACCTGCGCAGCGCCGACGGCTGCCCCTGGGATCGCGAGCAGAGTCTCGCCAGCCTCCGCCAGTACGTCCGTGAGGAGGCCGACGAGGTCTGTGAGGCCATCGACCGCATCCTGGCGCTCGAGGAGGAGCTGCGCCACCGCCACGGCCAGCCGCCAGCCGATCCCAGCCCTCCCGCGGGCCAAGACAAAGCGCGCACGAGCAAGAAGGGCCACACCATCGGCCATCATCCCCATCGCGACGACTTCGATGCGGCCGTTTCCGCCAGCGGCGCACCCTTACCTGCGGAACTCACAGCGGAGCAGCAGCGGGAGCTGGATGGGCTGTACCGGGAACTATACAAGGAGCTGGGCGATCTTCTGCTGCAGGCCGCGTTTCAGGGCGACATCCTGCACGCGATGGGCCGCCCCGGCGTCGGCCACAGCCTGGAGCTGCTGATCGCCAAGCTGATCCACCGCCACCCCCACGTCTACGGTGACCGCGAGGTGATCGACAGCGCGGAAGTCCTCCGGAATTGGGAGGAAATCAAGCGCGCGGAAGGCCTCGCGGGTGAGTGAACCACCGCCTGCCAGTCAGCGTCTGAAGGGTATAATCACTTATTCCAACCAGGATGGCACTATCCACTATGTATCAACGCCTAATGGCCGCACTGATTATCACCGCCGTGCTGGCGGCATTTCTGGCCACCGCTTCGGCGCAGCCGGCCCGCACCACCGCTGACCTGCCACTCAGCGAAGTCCACAACCGCGAGATTCTGGTCGAGCTGGACCCGTCCCGCGGTGCCAAGTCCGTCAGCGCCTTCTGTGCGGCAACCGGCCTTGTGCATCAGCGCACGCGGCCGCTCAGCTACGCCACGTACGAAGTGGTACGCGTGCCGGCGGACCAGGACTACCATGCCGTGCTGGCGGCGCTGGAGGCCGATCCGCGGGTGGCGACCGTCGGGCCCAACGTGATCAAACGCGTCAGCGAGACGGTGCTAAACGACCCGCTGCTGCTCAACACCGCCACCAGCGTGGCTGAGGGGTTGACCGAGCCTCACGCGCTGAACAACCAGTGGGCGCTGCTGCTGACCCGCTGCCCGGAGGCCTGGGACTACTCTACCGGCCGCCAGGAGGTGATCGTCGCGGTGCTGGACACCGGCGTCAACTTCGATCACGAGGACCTGCAGGGCGCGTTCTGGACCAACACCGGCGAGACACCGGACAACAGCGTGGACGATGACCTCAACGGGTACGTCGACGACTACCTGGGCTACGACTTCCATCACAACGAGGGCGCGGGGCGCGATACCGACCCGACCGATCCGACCAGTGAGTACATCTCCCATGGCAATGCCACCACCTCGATCGTGGCCGCCCGCGGGGACAACGCCTTGGGCCTCGCCGGTGTGGCCGGCGGCAACGGCAGCGGCACCGGCGTACGGGTGATGGCACTGCGCGTCGGCACCAACACCGACATCACGGTCGACGCCGAGATCGACGCCATTGACTATGCCATCGCCAACGGCGCCAACATCATCTCCATGAGCTTCGGCGGCGCCTCCGGCGGCCCGCCGGAGGAGAATGCCATCAATCGCGCCTGGGACGAGGGGCTCTACATCGTTGCCGCATCGGGCAACGTCGGTCAGGGCAATCAGTCTGGCGGCGAGGACCTGATTGACCTGCCGGCGGGCTTTGACAACTGCGTGGCGATCGGCGCCAGCAGTATCTTCCCATCCCAGGGCCTTACGGGCTCGACTCCGGTGGTCGACGAGAACATTGCGAACTACAGCAAGACTGGTCCGGAGACCGAGATTGTGGCACCGGGCACGCACATCCTCTGCGCCGGGCGGCAGTCCGCCACCTACTCCAATCTCGCGCACCAGTTCACCGGCACCTCAGCCGCCACGCCACTGGTCGCCGGATTGGCTGCGCTGCTCTGGAGCCTCGACATCGAGGTCAATGGCACCATCACCAAGACTAATGCGGACATCCGGGGCTACATCAGAGACACTGCCGTGGACCTGGGTTTCACCACCGACGAGCAGGGCCACGGCCGCATCGACGCGCTGGCGGCCGCGCGGCAGATCATTCCCAATCCGCCACCCGAGCACGGTGACGCCAACGGCGACGAGATCGTCGATGAGGCCGACCTGACCATCGTCGTGGGCCTTGACGGCGTCAGTTCCGGCAGCGCCAGCTACAACGAGGGCGCGGACTACGACAGCAACGGCGTGATCAACAACCAGGACGTACTGGCAATCATCACCAGGATCGCCGGCCAGGCCGACGGTGATACCGACGACGACGGCGACGTGGACATGGACGATGTCGAGGTCCTGCGCCAGCTGTTCGGAGTGGCCGCCGGCGATGCCGCGTATGATGCCGTGGCCGACGCCGACCGCAACGGCGTGATCGACGAACTGGATCTCTTCGTGGTGGGACGCAACTTCGGCAGCTAGCCGCAGCCCCAGCTAGTCGGACGAGTTGCGCGGTGGCTTGCGCCGCGGGTGTTTCTCCACGTACTTCGCCGCGTACTTCACAGCGTCGCGCACCTTCTCCTTCATCGTCTCCAGCGGCTCGCCGGCCAGATAGAACGCGGCGTCGACGCTGTGGCGCACGTAGCGCGGCGGCAGCTGGTTCAGCGCCAGGCAGGCGACGTCCTCCAGCGCCCCGGGGATCTTGGCGAGCTCCGAATCGGCATACTCCGCCATCAGGTGCTCCACCACCAGCCGGTGGAAATAGTTTTCTACCTTGTCGAAGTTGAACTTCGCCATGTGGCCTGGCTTCTCTCTCAGCTTGGGCGCTACTCGATCAGCAGACCGGGCAGCCCCGTATCCGGCTCCAGTTCGCGGTACATCCTGACCGGCTCGTCGATCACCACAATCGCGATCTCCAGCGTCACCCCCGCCTGGGCCGCGATCACGTGGCCGCCGAACACCTGATACTCCTCATTGGCGCACATCGCGTGCAGGTGCGCCATCAACTCGCCGTACTTCTCCGCGACGTTGCCCGCCAGCGTCAGACACTCGAAGCGACCCTCAAAGCGTTTCGATTCATAGCGGCCCTTGCCCACGAAAAACCCCAGCTCGGGATCGGCGAGCATACCTATTCCCGACGCCACGAACCCGCCCCGGGCGCCGTGTTGCCGGCAGGCCTCCAGGATCGAGGCATGGACGTCCTCGCCGGGTTCGAGTCGTATCGCGATAGTGTTGGCTGTCCGTGCTGCGTGCATTGGCGGCTCCCGTCGAGAACTGGCTTTGGTTATACCATGTGGCGGTGCCCTAGCCCTCAAGGTCCATGCAGCTCAAGAGCCTGGCCCGGGCACGTGCCGGATCGATGGTGTACTTGTGCCCCAGTGCCCGCGAGCTGCTGGCGTGTTTGAGCTCACCGGCGATGGCCTGCAGGCGCTCGGCGGCGAAGGTCGCCAGCTCCCGCTGCACCTGCCCGATCCGACGCAGGCGCTCCTCCCTGGTGTGCGCCGGATCGCTGAGCACTTCGTCGTCCAGTCCGTCGAGACTTCGAAGCCGCGAGGACAGCTCGTTCGTCAGCGGCTCCAGATCCTCCAGCTTGTCGCTGACCAGCACCGCCAGCAGCTCCGCCTGGATCTCCTCGATACGCCCCAGCAGCGTTTCCGGGCTGATTCGCTTGCTGAGGGGCGCGCTGTCGTTCCTGAGCGCCATGCTTTCAGCCTGTGATGTCCAGTGACTTGGAGCGCTTCTCGGCCTCAGCGGCGCCTCGGTCTTCTTCGCTTGCCTGCGCCGCAACCGCCGCCTGCGACTCGGCAGGCGCACTTGCCGCCGCCGGTGTCGCCGTCCCAGCGCCGTTAGTGAAGGCATCCCGCCAGGACTCCAGCAGGGGCTCGATGATCTCCTGGGCCTGCTTGAGCAGGGCCGGGTCCTTCTTGATATTCGCTTCCTTCAGCAGGTGGAGCACGTAGTCGTAGCACTGCTCCAGCCGCGCGGCAATCTCGCCGCCCTGCTCGAAGTCGAGCGTCGCCATCAACTCGGCGACGATCGCATAGGCGCGCAGGATGCCGTTGTGCGCCCCCTCCATGTCGCCCTGGGCGATGCAGTGCTGCGCGATGCGCATGAAGCGGATCGCTCCCTCGTACATCATTTCCACGAGCTTGAGCGGATCGGCCTGCGTCACCGCGGTCGCCTGGTAGTGCTTATAGTGATCCGTAGCCATGCTGCCTCGGCGCTCCACCAGCTATATCGGCAACCGGAGCCCCCGACTACAGCCGATGGGACAGTGCCTGGCACAACTCCGGACCTGCGTTGGGGCCCGTGTGGCGCACGATGTCTCAGGGGTGCCTAGTTGACGCCCAGGCACTCCTTGACAGTGTTCTCCACGTTGCCGAATCCGTAGGAGGTCTTGCGGATGTGCCCGTCCTTGTCAACCACGATCATGTAGTCAAACGAGCCACTGAAACCGTAGGCTGACCACACACTCGACGGTGCACCCTTGAAGTTGTGCAGGTGCGTATAACCATTGGAACTGAAATGGCCCTTAACCCACGTGTTGGTGGTACTGCTGGTGCTGCCGATGATGTACAGCCCCTGGCTTGCGTAACTTGCTGCATCTGCTTCTAAACCCGGTAACCCCGAGATACAGCTGCTTCAACTGCTCTCCCAGCGTTCCATTACAACCACGTGTTCACCGTCGGCGTAGTACGAGAACGGCCGGCTGGGCAGGATGCTGCCGCTGATCGACAGCGCTTCCAGGCACTCGGCATTGAAATCGATGAAGCTGCCATTGTCGCCCAGCGTTGTCTTGATGTTCTCGAAGGTCATATAGAGCGTCAGCGACTCAGAATCGGATGCCTCACCGTTGTAGGCGGTGCACGTCACCGTCACCGGCTCCACGGGCGTCCCCGGCTGCGGCTCCCAGGTGACACTGGGACCCGTTCCCTGAACCGGGCTCATCGGTGTCGATGTCTCCCAGACGTAGCTGGTTGCTGCCGGGGTGGTTGAGACCGTGATGTGCGACGGCATGCCGGGGTCACCCAGGTAGTAGTGCGTCGTCTTGTCGGTTGCCAGCGAGTTGATCACGATGGTTGCCGTGTACTCGCTGGGCGTATTCCCGACGATGTCCGAAGGATCGCCCTCGACACCCTCATTGCTGACGGCTGTCACGTAGTATTCGTAGTACATCCCTGCGGTCAGCCCCGTATCCGGATGACTGGTCTGGGTCTCGTTCTTCTCCACCAGGAAGCTGAACTCGGCCTCCCCCTGCGGCTTGCGATAGACGTTGTACTTATCGACCGCACTGCCGTCGATCGGTGGGTCCCAGCTGACTTCGATCGCCTTGTCGACCATGATGTTGTTGTCAGCAACCGGGTTCTGGGGGATGCCCGGCGGCGGAGCGAAATAGGGGGTGATCGCCGCCGCCTGCACGTAGCCGCTGTACAGACTGGTGAAGTCCCGCGCCCGTACACGGTAGTCATAGTCCTGTTCCACGAACGTCGGATCGTTGTCGGTGTAGGTCGTCGTGTTGCCAACCGCCACCGCCTCGCCCCAGGTGCTGTCCGCCGTGAGCTTCCGCTCTACCTCGTAGCCCGCCACATCCGCGCTCGGCGACTCAGTCCAGGTCAGCTGCACCGTCTGATGACCCGTACCGGAGGTGGACGTCGCCAGCACATCCGACGGATCCTCCGGTGGGCCCGGCACGTCGACGATCGTGGCCGGCTCGGAGACCGGTCCGGGATTGGCCAGGTCGTCCGAGGCCACCGGGCGCACGGTGAAGTCCACGCTGCCGCCCGGCAGGTTCGCGACGAAGGTGTACACAATCGGCTCTGTCACGTCATCGTCGAAGTTGGTGCGGTTGGCCGTGATGCCGGTCCCATATGCAGTGCTGCCCGTCTCATCCAGGTACAGGATGTAGCCGTTGCACCGGCTGCCGAAGTTGGCGCCGATCTGGGTGATGTCGGCCACCGTGATGCGGCCGTCCTTGTTGCCGTCCGCGAGCCCGATCCGCAGTGGGTCGGCATGCGTGGCGACCTCCATCTCGTAGTAGATCCCCAGTGGCGTGAGGTCGGCCACGCCGACCTCGCTGTCGTTGTTGTAATCCCCGACGTTCTTCTCCGTCCAGCGCAGCGTGGCGGTGGAACCATCCCCGGCCTGCTCAACGATCTGCAGGTCCGTCACCACGTTATAGGTGCCCTTGGGCGAGACCGAGACGCTACGGGAGATGCCCACGGGCCCAGCGGCGAACTGCACTGTTGCGAGGACTCCCTCACCGGTTCCCGCCACCGCATCAGAGTCAGTGATCTGGACGATGCCGACGGGAACAACATCAGCCAGGTCTGTCACCGCCAACGACAGAATCTGTCCTTCGCCGCCCAGAAAGCCTCCGATCTCAGCGCCAACCGGCTGGTAGCTGGTACCGTCGAAGTGCACCTCGAAGAACGCCGATTGCAGAGCCCGAGCCTCGGTCGCACGCACGGTCACGCTTGCCCCAGCGCCTTCCCATGCAACCTCCAGCACCGGCGTATACGATCCCTGCCCCTCCAGCGCCGTGACGCTGAACGCGCTCGCATCGCGCTCCGGAACGGGTGCAACACCACGATTCGACGTCGCACACGCTACCAGCATACACAGCAGAGCGGCAACAGCGATGCCGGTCAATACGCGCACTTGCTTGTTACTCATCTCACCACCTGGAATTGGCCATGCCAGCCGACCCGCGGCCAGTAGTTCTCATTACTTGGCGATTCCCTACTAGAATCTACCACATTCCGGGCCGATGTGAAACCACGCCTGGTCAGGGATTCCACCCCGCGGCCCTATCGATAGCTGCGTCTCAACAAGCGCCGGGGGCTGAATGCGACGAGGGCTTCGCCTGATGGGCGAAGCCCCCTTTCCTTTCGGATAGCGATTACGCTTACTCAGCCACCCCGAGGCATTCCAGAATCGTCGGCTCGGCTAGCGAAAGCCAGTGATCGGCGTATCGAATGTAGCCGTCCCGGTCAATCACGAGCTTATAGGGAATGCTGCCGGGGTATCCGCAGTTATACCAGACCGCGTTGTTGAGGTCCGCATGGTAGTTGTGGAGCCACGTGTATCCATTCGTGCTGAAGTGACCCGAGGCCCACGTGTTGGTGGTTGTTCTGCTGTTGAGCACGATGTGCAGACCGTCGTCCGTGTACGCCTCGCACATCGCCTGCATGTCGGAGAACTCTCCAAGACAGCTGCCTCAACCACTCTCCCAGCGGTCGAATACCACCACATGCTCACCGTCGGCGTAGTACGTGAACGGCCGATCGGGGATCACCTCGCCGCTGAGCTCGATCGCCTCCAGGCAATCCTCAGTGAAGTTGATGAAGTGCCCCTCCTCTCCATATTGGTCGAGAATCGGAGCGTCCGTCACGTACAGGTCGATAGTGGCCGTATCCTCAGCCGTGCCTTTGTGGACGGTGCAGGTTACAGTCACCTTCACCGGATCCATCCCTGCTGTCGCCGACCAGGTTGCGGTGCTGTTGTCTCCGACCACCGCACCGCCGGTCGCGCTCCAGTCCACCTCGTCGGGCGTCTCGTCGGTGGTCACCAGCAGGTTCGATGCCGCTTCCGAGGCGTCGCTGCAGTGGGTCGTCTTGTCCGTGGTGAGCGACAGGATGTGAATCTCCGGCGCGTACACACTGGGCGTGTTGCCGGCCACGTTGCTCGGGTCGCTGTCTGCCTCGACGCCGAGTGAGACCACGTAGTACTCGTAGTACCAGCCCGGGGTCAGCCCGGTGTGCATGTGGTCCCGATACCCCTTGCCCTTCACGGCGATACTGCTGAACTCAGACTCCCCCTGCACCTTGCAGAAGACCTCGTACTGCGTCACCATGCTGTCATCACCAGGAGCCTCCCAACGCACTTCAATCGCGTTGGGCGTCATCAATTGATTGTCCGCAACCACGCTGTGCGGCGGTGGCGGACCCTCGACGAAGTACGGGGTGACCTCGTTGGAGTACGCATAGGTGCTGACAGCCCCGCTGAAGTCCCGGGCGTGCACGCGGTAGTCGTAGGGCTGCTCAACGAATGTCTCGTCGGTGTCAACGTACGCAGTCAACCCGCTGACCTCAATCGGCGCGCCCCAGATGCCGTCTGACACCAGTCTCCGTTCAATGACGTACTTCGACACGTCATCGCTGGGTGAGGGTGTCCATGTCAGATTCACCGTCTGGTGGCCCGTCAACGAGTTGCTGGTAGCCACCAGGTTGCTCGGTGGATCAGGTGGGCCCTCCGTATGGACGACTTCCGCCGCGACCGAGACCGGTCCAACCGGGCTACCTTCCTCTTCCATCGCGCGCACGGTGAACTGGGTGTAGCCCGCCGGCACGTTGGCCGTAAAGGTGTACTCGATAGGGTGCTGGGGATCGTCGGCGAAGTCCCCGCGATCGACCGTCATCCCACTGCTGTACTCCACGGTGCCGCCGCTGTCCGTGTACAGCTTGTAGCCCGTGCAGCGGTTACCGAAGTTGGCCCCGATCTGTGTGATGTCGCCGATAGTGATCCAGCCGTCCCCGTTGCCGTCCGCAAGCCCGACCCGTTCTGGATCGCTGCTCTTGTCCACTTCCTGCTCGTAGTAGACGCCGATCGGGGTCAGGTCGGGCACGCCAACTTCGCTGTCGTTGTTGTAGTCGCCGACGTTTCGCTGGGTCCACCACAGCGTGGCCGTACCGGCTTCCTGATCGATGATCTTCAGATCGTCGACCGCGTTATAGGGCTCCATCGGCACACCGGATACGCGGCGGCTCCCGCTGAACGGCTCGGCCCGAAATTGCACCGTCGCTAGTTCGCCCTCGCCGCTGCGAGGTGCCACCAGTGCGGATCCGATCTGCACGATGCCGATCGGCACGATATCGGGCTGGTCGGTCAGCGCCAGCGTGACAACCTGGCTCTCACCACCCAGGTAGTCGCCGAACTCCACTCGCTCAGGCGTGTATCTGCCGGCGTCGTAGTGCACGTGCAGCAGCGCTGCCGTCATCCCTTCCGCGCCAACCGCCCGCACCGTGACCGCCACTCCCGCATCGCCTTCCGTCACTGACAGAACCGGCGTGTACGTCCCCGCTACCCCCACTGCCTCGGCCGCAAACGACGTACTGGCATCGCGGACTGGCTCGGTCAGAGTGCCACGATTACTCGTCGAGCATGCGGAGAGGACAAAAAGGAGAATCACCAAGAACGCGTAGCCGCAACATCGAGTCGCATCGCTCGTCATGCCATCACCTGCGCTTCTTAGTCTTGCCTGCCGGTCGGCAGCAAGCTTCACGATTCCCACATAAAAGTACCACATTTCGGCGTTGCAGGGAAGCGCGCAGGTCCAGCCCAGATGGTCCCGCCAGGTTGTCAGGCATACCCGTGGTCCGGTTTGTTGGTTGCGCCACGGACTGGCATCCTCACGGGCCACCGATGCCAATCGGCACTACATCAGCTTCGTTGCGTTCTAGGGATAGATTCCCAACAGCTTCTTGATGGCGGGTTCATAGGCCTGGAAGGCCGCGTCGCCCGGCCAAGCGTAAGTGTGCTTCCGCACATATCCATCGCGGTCAATCAGCAGGCACTCGGGATGGGCGGCGGACACACCCCAGCTCTTGAACCAGTTCGACCCCTGGAAACTTCCGCGCTGTTCGCAGTACGCATCGAACTGATCCACTGGTACGACTCCGTTGGTCCCCGCCTCAAACAGCGCTTTGGTCTTGTCGTAGCTGTCGGCACAGTCCATTACGACCTGGAAGCCGTCGTCGCCATAGTCATTACACCATTCGTCCAAGTATGGAAACTCCAACTTGCAGTAGCCTCAACTGGTATCGAATGTACCCAGCCATGTGACCCTGTCCGCAGTCATGTAATACTCGAACTGTCGTCCGGTGATCAGGTCGCCGCCGTCGGTGAGCTTCTCCAGCAGTTCGTCGGACGGGGCGCCGGTCATGTACATCCCGTTGTCGCCGAACTCGGTCAGGATCGCATCGTCGGTCACGAACAGGTCGAGGGTGGCTGTATCCTGCACACTGCCCTTGTGCACGGTGCAGGTGACGGTGACCTTGGCCGGATTCATCGCTGCAGTCGGGGCCCAGGTCGCGGTGCTGTCCGCGCCGATTACCGTCCCGGCTGTGGCGCTCCAGTCGACGCTGTCAGGCGTCTCGTCAGTTGTCACCGTTAGGTTGGCAGCTGGTTCCGTGCCGCTGTTCAAGTGGGTCGTCTTATCCGTAGTCAGCGACAGGATGTGGATCTCCGGTGCATACACACTGGGCGTGTTGCCGGCAACGTTGCTGGGCTCGCTACTGGCTTCCGCCCCGACTGAGATCACGTAGTACTCGTAGTACCACCCTGGCGTCAGTCCGGTGTCCGTGTAGTCCCGGTAGCCCCTGGCCCTCGTCGCGATGTCACTGAACTCGTTCTCGCCTTGCGCCTTGCGTAAGACCTTGTACTGCGAGACCAGGCTGTCGTCGGCGGGCGCCTCCCAGCGTACTTCAATCGCGTTGGCGGTCGCCAGCTGGTTGTCCGCAACCACGCTGTGCGGCGCCGGCGGACCTGCCACGAAGTACGGAGTGACCTCGTTGGAGTATGCATAGGTGCTGACCGCCCCCCCGAAGTCTCTGGCGTGCACCCGGTAGTCATACGGCTGCTCAAGCAAGTCGGAGTCCGTGTCCACATAGCTGGTCACGTTGCCGACTTCCAGCGGCGCGCCCCAGCTCCCGTCCGACACCAGTCTCCGCTCGACAACATAGGTTGAGACGTCGGCGCTCGGCGAGGGGCTCCAGGTGATCCGCACCGTCTGATGCCCGGTCCCAGCATCGCTCGTGGCCGTCACGTTGCTGGGCGGGTCAGGTGCGCCGGGATCGTCCGCCACCTCCGCCGCGATCGAGACCGGCCCGACCTCCGCACCACCGTCCGCCACCGGCCGCACGGTGAACTTCGTGTAGCCCACCGGCACGTTCGCCACGTAGCTGTACTCGATCGGGTGCAGCGGATCATCGTCGAAATCCTCGCGCAGCACCGTGATCGACGAGCCATACTCGCTGCCGCCCGCGGCATCGGTGTAAAGCTTGTAACCCGTCAGTTGGTTCCCGAAATTAGCGCCGATCTGGGTAATGTCCGCGACCGTGACCCGCCCATCGCCGTTCCCATCGGCCAGGCCAACGCGCAACGGATCGGAGCTGGTGGCCACTTCCTGCTCGTAGTAGATGCCCAGCGGAGTAAGGTCTGCCACGCCGACCAGGCTGTCATTGTTGTAGTCGCCAACGTTCTTCTCCGTCCACCACAGCGTCGCCGTCCCCGAATCCTGCGAGATGATCTTCAGGTCGTCCACGGCGTTGTACGTCCCGGTCGGCACCTGCGCTGCCTGGCGACCGCCAACGAACGGCGTCGCCCGGAAGAACACCGTGGCCAGCTCACCCGCCCCGGCCCGAGGCGCCACCTGCGCCGACCCAACCTGCACTACTCCCAGCGGGACTACGTCTGGCAGATCCGTGATCGCGAGCGTAACCACCTGCCCCTCGCCACCCAGGAACCCGCCGAACTCAACCCGCTCCGGTGTGTATCTTGCTCCGTCGTACTCCAGGTGCAGCAGGGCCTCCTGCATTTGCTCCGCGTCGACCGCACTCACCGCGACCGCGGTTTCGCCATCGCCATGGGAAACCGTCAGCACCGGTGTGTACGTTCCCCGGCCCTCCAGCGCGGTCACCGCGAAAGCGACGCTTGCGTCGCGGTCCGGGTCCGCCAGTGTCCCGCGATTGCTCGTGGCACATGCGGCAAGGGTCAACAGCAGCGCGAGTAGGAACGCATGGCGCCAAGGGCTCGATGCAGCAATCCTCATGTCTACACCCACCTGAGTTTGATTGCACAGGCTGGCCGAAACCAGCCATCGAAACCCCTGGGAACCCCCTAGCACCCGCCCGTGCGGCATGCGTGCTCTACAACACTATACCATACATGGCACGGTATCGTGTGACTATGGCCTAATCAGACTGGCAGTCGTGTAATTATGTGTGCACGGTCTGACAGCCCTGAGTTAATCCGCCGTGCGACGACGCAGCGAGATAGCTCTTTTGCTTACCGCACGGCCGTATGCATTGGCCCTTATACGGTGTATGGTATAAAAAACTACAGACACTAGATGTGCCCCCGCCACGTTCACCTGCATCCTGACCTGGCGCACGCCTATGAACTCCCCCCGCTTGCCCGGCGACTCAGAATCGGACCAGGTAGTCGGCCTTCACCCCGTCAAATTCGGGCTCAAGCCGACAGACGCCGCCGGAGCAGACCAGTCCTTCGCGGCGGGAACCCATCGCCAGTGCCAGCTCCTGATTCTCGTCCGGACGGTACTTGAACTCCCAGATTCCCCAATGGTTGCTCTCGACGTCAGGTTCGTTCGTGGTTTCCCAGGTGTAGGAAACGTTGAAGACGCTCTGGAAGGTCAACTCCCCTTCCACAATCCAGTCTTCCCAGGGCGGGATAAACCCCGGATCGATCTCCTCACGCTCCAGGAAGCTGCTCGCCGTCCATTCTTCATCGATGGGCCGGCTCAGTGACAGCCGCTGGATATCGTGCTTCTGGCCCAGTTCGAGAACGTACCAGTATTCGCCGACCCACGTCAGCCGGTCAGCCGCCGGGCTGGTGTAGATCAGGGAGGCCTCGGTGTAGGCCCGCTCGCCATCCTTGGCGTTGTCCTGGGCGTAGTGGATGTCGAACAGCGAACCATCGCCAAGCGCGTCCCAGAGCACACTGCCCCCGTACCCCACGTCGTCGTACGGGTCGGCTGAGGCAGCTTCAGACCAGTGCCTCACCGGCGGCAGGATCGTGAACGGATGACCGATTCCCTGATAGTCCTTGTACTCGCCCGTGAAGGCATAACCGTCGCCGGTCAGCCCCAGGTTCACGTATGTACCCGTGCCATCCTTGCCCTCGAAGTCCCAGGCGGGATTCCCGTACTCCACCGCGTCGCGCTGCACGCCGACGGTCTCCGCGTAGAGCTTGAACGGACCGGATCGCACCTGCACGTTTCCCCCCACCAGATCGTACTCCAGCATGTCGGGCGACTCAACCGTGGCGCCGAGCGCGGGGAACTCCACCTGCGCGGCGTGCAGGCCGACATCCACGTCATCGGTCAGCGGTGCCGAGATGCGCGCTGCGGACACGGTGGAATGCTGTGGCTCATCCCGCCGCTTGCGCGTGCCCCACAGCACGGTCAGGTCCCCCTCGCCGATCTCCACTTCGGCCTTCACGCCTTCGATCTCGTTGTCGTGCTCGAGAACCCGATCCTCGTAGAGGTTCAGCGCCAGCCCGCGACCGAACAGAGCTCCGAGGGAGCCAGCCGTAACCTTGAAATCGTCGCCCCGATACCTGACCCGGGCCTTCTCCCAGCGGAATGGATCATTCGTGTTGGGAAAAGCGTTGACGTCCGACCACCGCAAATATGAGTCCCAGGAGCCGTACTGCAGCGACAGCTCGTACTCGTGCTCCCACTTCTCGACGCCGGAGATGTCGTCATTACTGAACCGCAGGTAGATCCGGCCGCTGTATCCCAGCCGCTCGGGATCGGTCGGGGTCAGATCGAAGTCGCGCTCCCACATCTCGGTTGCAGGATACGTGCCCTCGTCCACCTCCCCGTCCCGATAGAACTGGGCGATGGCGTCTTCCACCGTAGCCCCACGGTATTCTGGATCGGCGATGCGCCGCAACTCGTCGAACGCATCATCGGCGCTCTCGATCACGATCTCGTCCGCCAGCGCCAGCAGAGGCGCCGCCGCCACCAACGCCGCAATGGCAACGCACAGCAGGTGCTTCATGCCCACCATCCTCCTCAAGATGCAGCGTCAGCCCTTTGCTGCCGCCTCAGCATTCCACGCAGTGCCTACCCAGCAGGCTCTTCCTCGCCCTCCGCCTCTTCGTCGAATTCAACCTCTTCGCCGGCCAGGTACGCCTCGATCACCTCGACGTACTCCTCCTCCTGGCCCGACTTGTAGCTGTAGTGCTGCCAGATAATCTCCCCTGCCGGGTCGATCATGAAACTAGCCGGCGCGGACTTCACCCCGTAGTCCTTGCTGACTTCCAGTTCCGTGTCAAGCAGCACGCGGAACGTGTATTTCTTGCTCCTGAAGAACGGCTCCACCTGCGCCACCGTCAGCGCGGTGTCACGACTGATGATCACGAACTCCACACCGCTGTCCTGGTACTCGTCGTAGTACTCCTGCAGGTGCGCGACCAGTTCGTTGCACGGCTTGCAGCCGACCTGCCAGAAGTCGATCACCAGCAGCTCGCATTCGTCCAGCAGATCCTCGAGGCTGTACTCGTCGCCTTCCAGGTCCTCCAGTTCGAAGTTGGGCGCGCTGGCCGCATGCACAATGCCGCCGTATAACAGCAGGGCTACGACGATCGCGAAAACGTGTGGACGCATTCCTTCCTCCAGGCGATTTCAATTCTAACATCGGATAAACGCAGGACGGCTTGCGCCGCCCCGATGTTCCTGCTCGGCGTCTCGCGCCCCGCAGGTCAATTCCCCGCAGGCAAGGTATACCATATACGACTGGAAGGGAGAAGCGCATGCTGATCGGCTTGCTTACTGGCGGCGGTGACAGTCCGGCGATCAACGGGGCAATCCGCGCCATCGTCCGTCGCGCACACGCCGGCGAGCACCAGGTGTTCGCCTTTCAACTCGGCTGGCGCGGTGTACTGGAGAACCTCGGCTCGGTACTTACCGCTGAGGACGTGTCAGGCATCCTTCCGCGCGGTGGCACCATGCTGGGCACGAGTCGCACCAATCCACTCAGGATCGACGGTGGGCTGGATGCGGTGCGCCGTACGCTCTCCGAACGTGAAGTCGATGCGCTGATCTGCATCGGGGGCGATGACACCAACGGCGTCGCCCACCGCCTCTGCCAGGAGAGGATCGTCCGCTGCATCGGCGTACCGCAGACCATCGACAACGATATCCCGGGAACCGAGTTCTCGATCGGCTATGATTCGGCGCTCAATGTTGTGGTTGAAGCGCTGGACCGATTGCACACTACTGCCACGAGCCACCACCGCGTGATGATCTGCGAGATCATGGGGCGCGACGCTGGTTGGCTGGCGCTACTCGGTGGCCTTGCGGGTGGGGCGGACGAGGTGCTGATCCCCGAGCGGGCATTCCGCATGGACGAGGTCTGCAGCCGACTGCAGGAGCGCCGCAGCCGCGGCAAGTCCTTCACCATTCTCGCCGTGGCCGAGGGCGCGAAACCCGAGATGCTGGATCGTCCGGTTACCCAGGACGAATCGGTCGACGCCTTCGGCCACGTGCGACTGGGCGGAATCGGTCACGTTCTGGCGAGGGAAATCGAGGAGCGCACGGGCTTCGAGACGCGCACCACGGTGCTCGGTCACCTCCAGCGCGGGGGGGTCCCGTCGGCCTTCGATCGCGTATTGGCGACGATGTTCGGCGTCCGCGCTGTCGAACTGCTGGAGCAGGGCTCCACCGACCTGATGGTCGTCTGGCAAGCCAGCGAGATTCGGGCCGTCCCGTTCGCCGAGGCGCTGGGCGGAACCCGCGTTTGCCCCGACTCCTTCGTCCAGCTGTCCGAGCTGTTTCGCTAGTCCCGCGCGCCTGTCTTCCGCGGCAGGAACAGCTGCGGCTTCGCGTTCATGATGCCGGGAGCCAGGCTGCCGAGCGAGACGATGATCCGGGTCATCTCTTCTACCGCGACGTCCACATCCTCCACTTCCTCGCAGGGCACGAAGTAGTTGAAGCCCGTGGCCGGCACCGGGCTCGACGGGAAATAGACCATGTAATGCGGAACCCCCCCGATGTCGATCGGCTCGCTGTTCGAAAGCATGCCCAGAATCCGCGTGTTCGCAAACCGCACCAGCACCACGTTGGACAGCGCCGCGGCCGCGTCCTGTTTCTTCTTCTTGAACAGGTCCACCACCTGATCCGCGCTGCTGTAGATCTTGTTGATGAACGGGATCCTACCGATCAGCCACTCGAACCAGCCACCCACGCGCTGCCCGAGGAACTGTCGGGCGAAGTAGCCCACCAGCCAGATGAAGACCAGTACCATCGCCAGGCTCAGCACGTAGATGCCGGCGAACACCCACTGCCGACTGGTTGGCGTGCTCTCGCCGAAAATAGCGGCAGTAACCTCCTGCGCCACCAATCCAAACAGACTGCCGGGCCCCAGCCAGCCATAGAGCTTCCCCGCCAGGAAGACCACCACGCCAATGGTGATCAGCAATGGCAGGAGCGCCATCAGTCCCGTCAGAAACGTGGCAGTCACTCGACGCACCATCTGTCCCTCCGTCCTGTGCTTGGGCCAAGTCTAGCAGAACCGCTGCATCACCACGGATAGCGGTTGACGATCGGCATGCGGCGGCCAATGCCGAACGCCTTCTCCGTCACCCTCAGTATCGGTGGCGCCTGGCGCCGCTTGTACTCGTTGAGCCGGACCAGCCTGAATACGCTGTCCACCTCTGCGGGCGTGTAGCCGCGCTCCAGAAGCTCCTCCCGCGACGCGTGCTCCTCGACGACCGCATCGGCGACAGGACTGATGCGTTCGTAATCAAACGGATCCACCTGGTCAGCCGCCAACTCGGCCGAGGGCGGCCGCTCGATGATCCGGCGTGGAATGATCCCGTCGCCGCGCCTGGTGTTGTAATAGCGTGCCAGCGCATACACTTCCGGCTTGGCGATATCGCCGATCACGGCCAGGCCTCCGCACATGTCGCCGTACAGCGTGCTGTATCCCAGCGCATACTCGGTCTTGTTGCCGGTTGCCAGCACCAGTGCGTTGCGATCGTTGGAGATCTCCATCAGAATCTTGCCCCGCTCGCGCGCCTGCAGATTCTCCGCTGTCACTTGCCTGGCGTATGCGCCGAATTCCGCCGTATACCGCCGCGTCGCCAGCTGTACTGAGTCCTCGATCGGCAGCACGTGGTACTCCACACCCAGCTTGCCTGCCAGCGTGGCAGCGTCCTCGTTGCTCATCTCCGCGGTGAAGCGCGAGGGCATCGCCACGCAGACGACGCGCTCGGGAGCGAGAGCTTCCGCCGCCAGACAGGCGACCAGGGCACTGTCGATTCCACCTGACAGCCCAATCACCGCCGACTGGAACCCGCACTTGCTGAAGTAGTCGGATACTCCCAGGCACAGAGCGTCGAAGACCTCCTGCTCCCGGTGGAACTCCGGGATAACCACAGCCGGCGCGGCGCCACGCTCGGGACAACAGTCCACTAGCACCAGCTTCTCCGCGAACTGCGGGCCCAGAGCGATCAGACGCCCCGAGCCATCGACCGCCATCGACTCTCCGTCGAACACCAGTTCGTCCTGCGCGCCAACAAGATTGCAGTAGATGACCGGCCTGCCTGTTGCCTTGGCATGGCGTCTACAGAGCCCCAGCCTGATCTGCCGCTTGCCAGCGTGAAACGGCGAACTGGACAGGTTGACGATGTACTCCGCACCCTCAGCGACAAGCTCCGGCACCACTTTCCTTTCGTAGCCTTCGTCCCAGATATCTTCACAGACAGTGACGCCCAGGAGTTTGCCGCCCAACTCCACCGGGTGGTTTTCGCTGGCCGCCGTGAAGTACCGCTGTTCATCGAACACGTCGTAGGTTGGCAGCAGCGTCTTGTGGATGACGTCCTTCAGTTCACCGTCGGCCACACACGCCACCGCGTTGTAGCGGTGACCCGCGTCGTCGCGGTCCACAAACCCGATCAGCGCCGGAAGCCGCATCCCCGGCACGATGCTCTCGTGCAGCACCCGCAGCTGGTCGGTCACGAAGTGCTCTTTGAGCAGCAGATCCTGCGGCGGGTAACCCGTAACCGCCAGTTCAGGTGTAACCAGCAACTCGCATCCCTGCAGCACAGCGGCATGCCCGCCGGCGACAATCCGCTCCGCGTTAGCCGCCAAATCGCCGACGGTCAGGTTCACCTGCCAGAGGCCGATGCGCATGCCCGCATTATAGACCGCCCTGCGCGGGGGATCCGCGCGCATATAATTGGCCGCGGAGAGCGAGGGATGAACGGCGCAGTGCAGAGCGGCTTCACGGACATAACCTGGACGGGCCTTGCCTGGACGGCTTTGCTGGTCTTCATCGCCCTGGCCCTCTCCTGGTGGCAGCGCCTCGCTCTCGAGAAGCAGCTGCTGATCGGCTGCCTGCGCACCATCGTGCAGCTGATCCTGATCGGCTACGTGCTTGCCTGGATCATCGGCAGTGCTGACTGGCGGCTGGTCCTCGCGGCATCGGTGCTCCAGCTGGCTGCAGCTGCCTGGACCGTCGGAAGCCTAATGCAGCGCCCGCTTCCCGGCGCACGCCTGATCGCCCTGGTCTCGCTCCTGCCGGCCTACCTGCTGGTGCTCGCCGTCCTGTTGTTCCTGGTTATTGCGCACCATCCCTGGTGGGATCCCCGTCTCGTGCTGCCGATCGGCGGGATGCTGCTGGGCAATTCCCTGACCGGTGTAGCGCTGGCGTTGAACCGCTTCCGTGCCGACCTGCGTTCCCAGCGCGAGCTGGTCCTCGCTCGTCTAGCCCTGGGCACCACCTGGCACACCGCCGTTAGGGAGCTCCGCCAGGATGCGGCGCACGCGGCCATGCTGCCCACCATCTCAGCACTGCTGACCGTGGGGCTGGTTGCGCTGCCCGGCATGATGACGGGTCAGATCATCGCCGGCATCGATCCCGTGGCCGCAGTCAAGTACCAGATCGCCGTGATGTTCATGCTCGCCGCGGTGGTTGCCCTGTCCGCGGCCATCGCGATTACGCTCTTCGCCCGCCGGCAGCGCTTCGATGCCGAGCCAACTCAAACTCCAGAGCCGGCCACCTAGTCTGACCTCCGGGAGAGCTTCGATCGCAGCCAGACAACCACGATTTCCCAATACATCCTGATCCGCGCGCTCAGGCCCGCCCAGAAGCCCCGCTTCTCCTCCTTCATCACCTGCCCGGCTCCGTGCCACTCCACGATGATCTGGGACACCCCTTGCCGCCGTAGATGGTCGTTGATCGCGGTTTCGATTCCGAAGCGGCTGTCCCAGCCCGTGAAATTGCCCAGCAGTTCACGGCGCAGACAGCGCTGACCGCTGATCATCGGCGTGATGCGCTGCGCCAGCGTTGTGGCGACCCGACCGCCCCGAAACACCGCCAGCGCGGCAGGGCTTGCCCCGCCTGCCACCGGCTCCACCAGCAACCGGATGTGCTCCGATGTCACGCCGGTCAGGTCGGCATCCAGGAACGCGACCACGTCGCCGCTTGTCGCGGCAAGCCCGGACTCCATCGCGCGTGCCTTGCCCCGGTTGGCGGCGTGCCGTAACACACGCACGCCAAGAGACTCCGCCTCGGCAGCAGTCTCGTCGCTGCTGCCGTCATCGACCAGCAGCACCTCTGAGACCAGTTCACACGCCACGGCAGCTCTGATCACGGCGGCAATCCGCCCCGCTTCGTTATACGCTGGGATGATCAGGCTGCACGTCACGCTAACCGTTCCTCCCCCAACCGGTCGTTCAGACCCCCAGCTGTTTACTGATCCACTCCGGCGGCTGGTACCGCCAGCCGGTCAACTGCTCATACTGATGCGCGATCCTGAGCAGCAGGCTGTCCCGAAACGGGGCGCAGACCAACTGGATGCTCGTCGGCAACATCGTGCCGTCGATCTCGGCGAAGCCATTAGGCAGGCTGATGCCGCCCGTGCCGGTCATGTTCACGAACACTGTGCACAAGTCAGACATGTACATCTTGACCGGATCGTCAAGCCGCTCTCCCAGCTTGAACGGAAGGGTCGGAGACGTCGGGGTAGCCAGCACGTCCACCTTACCGAACATCTCCTCCAATGAGTCACGCAGATCGCGGCGCACATGCCGCGCGCGATCGTAATAGGCGTCGTAGTATCCCGCCGACAGCACGTAGGTTCCCAGCAGGATGCGCCGCTTGACTTCCGCCCCGAACCCCGCGCTGCGCACGTCCCGATATCTGGCCTGCAGTTCAGCCTCGGCCGAGCTCCGACCGTAGCGAACGCCGTCGTACCGCGCCAGATTGGAGCTGCACTCCGCCGCCACGATGATGTAGTACGCCGGCAGGCAGTAGTCGACGAGTGGTAGATCAAACTCGACGATCTGCGCTCCAGCGTCGCTCATCACGTCCAGCGATTTACGGAAATTCGCCAGCACCGGCGCGTCGATGCGACTGGCGTCAATGAACGGCTTGGGCACACCTATCCGCACTTTGCCCCAGTGGATATCACGCTGAGCTTCGGCAAAGAAGTCCGTCTCGCCCGTCGCCTGGCACATGCTGTCCATCTCGCAGGGCCGCGAGATGGTATTCATGGTCAGCGCCACGTCCAGCGTGTCCCGGGCGAAGATGCCGGCCTGATCGCAGCTCGATGCGTAGGCAATCAACCCGTAGCGGCTAACCAGGCCATACGTCGGACGGTAACCCACGATGCCACAGAAGCTGGCGGGCTGCCGCACGCTGCCGCCCGTGTCCGTGCCCAGCGCCATCACACACTGGCAGGACGCAACCGCCACGGCGCTGCCCGAGCTGGATCCCCCCGGCACGCGCTCCAGATCCCAGGGATTACGCGTTGGGCCGTATCCGCTCATCTCCCCGGAACTACCCATCGCGAACTCGTCGAGGTTCGTCTTGCCCATCAGGTGGTTCTTGGCACCGCGCAGTTCGGCGATACAGCTGGCATCGTAGGGCGGAACATAGCCCTCTAGTATTCGGCTCCCCGCCGTCGATTGCAGACCTGCCGTGGTGTAGATGTCCTTCGCCGCATACGGCAGACGGTGGAAGCGCCGTGGTCCCTCCTCGATCAGTGGCAGTCGCCACTCCTGCGCCTCGATTTGCTCGTCCCACGTGATGAACGCATTAAGCTGCGCGTCCACTTCCCGAGCGAACTCGAACTGCGTCTGCTGCAGTTCATCGTGGTTCAACTCGCCGCTCTCGATCTCCGCCAGCAACTCGTGGCCGCAGCGCGTCAGCAGTTCACGCATCTAGCCACCCCCCTCGAAGTCAATGACTTGCGGCACTCGGTAGTCGTGCTTCAGATCCTCCGGCCATTCGAAGCGGCGCGGATGATCACGCCGCAAGTCCACACGCTCCTTGAGTGCCAACCTCGCGCTCTCACTGACCGGTGTGTACGATTGGGTCTGTTCCACAAAACCAAGCAGTCGGGCGAACTTCCGTTCGAACTCGGCAATCTCTTCCTCGCCGAGCCTCAGTCTTGCCAACTCACAGAGGTGCTCAAAGGCCCGTCTATCCATGCCCTGATCATAGCAAAGCGCAGCCAGGTACCGCACTAGCCCTCGCTATCGGTCCATAGCGCCCGCCAGGCGTCAGCTTGCAGCGCCGCCTCAAGAGTACCCGGCAGATCGACGAAGAACCCGTGCTCCGGCCAGCCGGTGATGCGGTCATTGCCGCTGCGCTCGCTGGTGTAGAAGTCCGCGGCTCCACCCTCATCCATGAACAGGGAGAGCGACGTACCCCCGTGGTAGTCATTGCCGCCCGCGCGGCCTTGCCCCGCACCGTAGAGGTAGGTGTCGCGGCCGCCGCGGTCCCACATCACGCAGACAGCGTTGTGTGCGCTGGCTCCCTGACTGAAGCCAGTGCCACCCTCATACGTGTCGTCGCCGCCGTAGTCGATGAACATCGTGCAGCACTCGTCCCAGGCCAGCCCCTGCGCCACCGCCTGCCTGGTTGTGTAGTAGTCATCCCCGCCATCCTCAAGAAACACGCCGACCGCCTGGTGGGCGCAGAATCCCTGGTTGTAGCGACTACCGATGTACACGTCGTCTTCCCAGCCGCGATCGTGGAAGAAACCCAGGCCGAAGTAATAGCCACCGCCCTGGCTGAAGTTCCCGGCCTCGTTGACGTCAGTGCCTCCCAGGTCCACGATGCCGGCGATTCCGCCTGATGCGATCCCCCGGAAGCCCTGCGCACAGCCCTGGCCCCAAGCATCGAAGATACCTGCGTCACCGTACCCGGTTGGGTACTTCCCCTTGCAGTACCGCTCGTCGTTGCCGGCAGCATCCACCAGCAGCCCAACCCCGCCCGCACCGCCGAAGGCCTGACACTTCATCTGGCCCTCCACCCGATCGTCCCCGCTGAGATCAAGCAGCAGTCCGGTGCCGAAGATCGCGGCCGCCTGACAGAACTCGATCCCGCGATACGTGTCATTTCCCGCGGCGTCAACCAGCGCTCCGCAGCCGAAGTACCCACTGCCTTGCGCCCATTGCAGCCCTACGTATTGGTCGTCGCCGTCCAGATCGATCAACAGACCACAGCCCATTGAGCCACTGCCCTGGCTGTAGGGTGTGGTTGACTCGTACGCGTCATCCCCACCCAGTTCCAGCAGGACACCCACCGGACGCGCCAGCGACGCGCCGCTGCCGGCGGTGGTCGTGTAGAAGTCATCCCCTCCCAGGTCAACCAGCAGCGCTGCCGCCTCGCCCTGGCGCCAGCTGTGGCCGCCGCCACTGATCACCAGCCTGCCAAACCCGGTCTCGCGCACAAGCAAATCAGCCTCCGCCAACCGCCCGGCGAACTCGGCCTGCAGATCTGCCTTAAGGCCCCGGAGGTATTGCGCGTCCGCCAGCTGCGCCAGCGTCAGGGAGGCCAGAATCAACTGCTGGTAGTCGATGCGCTTCGCCAGGGCGATCAGTTCCAGATTGCCCCGAATCCGTCGCGGGTCATCGTCCTCGGTGTCCACGTAGTGGTGCCGGCTGAAGACGTCGGTGAGTTGCTGCCGCTGCTCCGCGATGAACTCCAGCTCCTCCTCGCTGAATCCGGCGAACGCCTGCTGCACGTAAACGGCTGCCGTGTTCAGGATCAGCTCCAGCACGTCGAGGTGCTCCTCCGCGCTCATACCCGTACGCAGCCCCGGTGCCTCGGCGTACACACCCCCCAGGTCCAGCAGCTCCGCGCTGTGCGTTTGCAGCCGCCTGAGACCGCCCAGCCGCTCCGACGCGGCCAGCGCCACCTCGTCCGTCACCTGCCGGATCACGGCCTCCCCTTTGAGGCCGTCACGCAGCAGGTAGACGGTTCGTGTGAGCTTGTACTCATCGTCTGGCGTCGCCCGCGTATCCAGGCGAAGCCGTAGGTCTGCATTGTCTACAGCCACCGTACGCCCGCCGCTGACCCAGGTCAGAGGATCGCCCTGCTCCGCCGGCACCCGGGCCTCAGCGCTCAGTGCTCTCAGCAGCTCTCGTACTTCCGGATTCAGGTCGGGCAGATCGCAACGCAGCTCGTCGTTCGGCGCAAAGGGTGGCCCGGTCGTGCCTGGTCTCGCTCCAAGCGTCACTACGATCTCCAGTGTCTCGGCGCTCCGCACCGCGCTGAGCACGATCTCCTCTTCCGGCGCCGCTGACGCGATGACCTCCGGCAACTCCGCCAGTGGGAAATCGGTATCCACCTCTGCTCCATTGACCGTCAATACCACTCGCGGGGTTGTGCGTGCGATCTTCACCGTGAATGTGTCGCCAACCGCCAGGCCAGCCAACGCATCGCGCAGCTGCTCCGCAAACGGCTGATCACCGGTCGCCAGCGATGAGCCGTTGATCTCCGTAATCACGTCGCCACTGCGCAGACCGGCCAACTCGGCCGGCGCACCGGGTACAACTTCGATACGCAGACCCGGCGGCTCCTCGCTGACTTCATGCCAGATGCCCAGGTAGGGATCGCCTGCCCCCAGTCCATGCAGAGGAGTGAGAACGCCAAGAGCAAGCGCCAGGGCCGCCAGTACTCGGAATCGCATGCCAACCTCCGCGGCGGCTCGCCCGCCGCATCCCTAGGTTAGCATCAACTCCGTATCGCCCAGGTACGACTCCGCTGCCCGTGCGGCGCCTACTTGGCCGTGGCGATCTCGCGGGTCTCGCGGATCACAGTGACCTTGATCGTGCCCGGGTACTCCATTTCGGATTCGATGCGATTGGCGATCTGACGACAGAGGTCGTAGGTCAGCACGTCGTCCATCTGCTCCGGCATGACCATCACCCGCAGTTCGCGACCAGCGCTGATGGCGTAGCACTTCGAAACGCCGGCGAAGCTGTTGCCCAGGTCCTCCAGTTCGTGCAGCCGCTGTAGGTACGCCTGAAGCGCTTCCCCTCGCGCGCCGGGCCTGACCGCACTGATCGCGTCCGCTACCTGCACGATCGCGGCCTCGATCGTCTGCTCCACGTCACCATGGTGACCTTCGGCGCAGTTGACCACTGTCGCGTTCTCACCGAACTTCTTCAGCAGCCGCGCCCCCACCTCGGCATGACTGCCTTCCATCTCGGCATCCGCCGCCTTCCCGATGTCGTGCAAGAGCCCCCCGCGCTTCGCGTTCTTGGGGCTCAGCCCCAGTTCGGCGGCGATGATCCCGGAGAGGATCGCGACCTCGATGCTGTGGGCAAGCACATTCTGACCGTAGCTGGTTCGGTACTTGAGCTTGCCGAGCATCCTGATCAACTCCTGATGCAGGCCAGTGATGCCCGTGCGGAATGTGGCCTCCTGCCCGGCGCGCCAGACTTCCTCGCCGACGCTGTCGCGGCAGGCCTCAACGGTCTCCTCGATCTTGCCCGGGTGTATGCGCCCATCCTGGATCAGGCGCTCAAGCGCTTGCCTTGCCACTTCCCGACGGAAGCCGTCGAAGCTGGACAGCACAACCACGTTGGGCGTATCGTCGATGATCACGTCGACACCGGTCGCCGCCTCGATGGCCCGGATGTTGCGCCCCTCACGCCCGATGATCCGGCCCTTCATCTCATCGTTTTTCAGCTCGACACTCGTGATCAGACTGTCGGAGTAGTGGTCGACTGCGCAGCGGAACACCGCCTTGACGATGATCTGGCGGGCCGTCTCATTTGCCTCCTGCCGTGCCGCTTCCTCGATCTGCATTCGCAGCTGGGCAGCCTCATAGCGCGCCTCCTCCTCGACCCTCGCCAGCACTTCCGCGCGAGCAGCCTCGGGAGCCAACTCGGCTACACGATGCAGTTCCGCGGCGATGTGTTCCTCTTCTTTGGCGAGCCGCGCTTCACGCTTGTCCAGATTAGAGGACCTGCGGTCGAGCTCGGATCGACGTTTGTCGACCTTCTCCAACTGGTCCGTGAGCTTCTCCTCCGACCGATAGAAGTTCTGCTCGCGGCGCTCCTGTTCCTTCTGACGTTTGCGAAGGTCCCGTTCGGTTTCGCGCTTAGTGCTGTTGGCCTCATCCTTGGCTTCCTTGACGATGCTGGCCGCGCGGTCCTCGGCCTCACGCCGAGCCTCCTTCACCAACGTGTCGGCTTTCTCCTGGGCTTCCTCGCGTTGCCGCGCTGTGGCTTTCGGAACCACCCAGAAGATCCCTAGTAGCGTAGCGACCGCGCCCACCAGAACGGCGGTGATCGCGGCCAATGCGTATTCCATGTTGTACTCCTGACTAGTTGTTCACCATCCGCGCCGGGCTAAGCCGATGCGGATTCACCCGCAGCGACCCCAGCTGCATCGGTCACCTCAGCCTCGGCTGAGGACAGCCCGTGCTGCTGACGCAGCTCCTTTTCCAGTGAACGCAGGAGTTCGGGATTCTCTTCAAGAAAGCGGCGGGCGTTCTCTTTGCCCTGCCCAAGTTTCTCATCACCGAGCGTGTACCACGACCCGCTCTTGTTAACGAGCTTAGCTTCCACCGCGAGATCCAACACGTTGCCGGCTTTGGAAATGCCACGGCCAAACAAGATATCGAACTGCGCCTTCTTGAACGGTGGCGCCATCTTGTTCTTCACCACGCGAGCCGTTACTACATTGCCAACGTGATCCGTGCCCTGCTTGATGCTGTCCGATCGACGGACTTCAATGCGCATCGTCGCATAGAATTTCAGCGCTCGGCCACCGGTTGTAGTCTCCGGGTTGCCGAACACAACGCCAATCTTCTCGCGTATCTGGTTGATGAAGATCAGCACCGTGCGGCTGCGCGAAGTCGCGCCCGTCAGCTTGCGCAGTGCCTGGCTCATCAGGCGGGCCTGGAGGCCCATGTGGCTGTCGCCCATCTCGCCTTCGATCTCAGCTCGGGGCACGAGCGCCGCCACAGAGTCGATCGTGATCACGTCCAGCGCCTGGGACCGCACCAGCATCTCGGCGATTTCCAGCGCCTGCTCGCCCGTATCCGGCTGCGCGATCAGAAGCTCGTCAATGTTCAGCCCCAGCCTGCCTGCATAATCCGGGTCGATCGCGTGCTCGGCATCGATCACCGCTACACGCCCGCCCAGGGCCTGAGCTTCAGCCATGATATGCAGCGCCAGGGTCGTCTTTCCTGAAGACTCCGGACCGTAGATCTCCACGATCCGCCCCCGCGGAATGCCGCCAACCCCAAGTGCTACATCGAGTGCCAGGCTGCCGGTGGGGACCACACCGCCTTCTACCGAGCGACCCCGGTCTCCCAGGCGCATGATCGCCCCCTTCCCAAACTGCTTCTCAATCTGGTCGGTGGCGATCTTCAGCGCCCGCTCTCGATCGTCTTGGGATGGCGCGTCCATCCGCGTCTCTCCTGCGTCACAAGTTCTTTGCTATTACGGATTCGCTTTACAAGCGTTTAGAATAGTTGTCCACTGCTCTAAACCTGCCTGCCCGTGCAGACAGTGATCGGAGTATACCATAATGCTAAACTAATGTAAAGACCGTTTGTTGCCGCTGGCCAAGTCGCCGGTCCGTTGCGAGGCCTGACAATGCTAGAATGACGCTGCACTGATCGATATGACCACGGGGTACAAGCATGGATCCAATCGCCTTCTCAATCGGGCCGCTCGACATCCGCTGGTACGGCATCATGATGGCGCTCTCGATGCTGGTCGGCGCGTGGGTGGCGTCAGCGTTCCTGCGCAAGCACGGCCGCAACGGAGATTTGGTCTGGGACGGCCTGGTGTGGATTATCGCGGGCGGCGTCATCGGCGCCCGCGTTGCCTACGTCGCCACGAATCTAAGCCTGTTCTTCGGTCCTCAGGGCGATCCATGGGAGATGTTCAAGGTCTGGCACGGCGGTCTGTCGTTTCACGGCGGGATTATCGCCGGTCTGCTGGTCGCCTACCTGTACTTCGCCAACAAGGACGTAGCCTTCATCGAGGTGATGGACGCGTTTGCGCCTGGCGTCGCCGTCGGGGTGATCCTGGTTCGGCTCGGCAATTTCATGAACGGCGACATTGCGGGCCACAAGTGGGATGGCCCCTGGGCGATGAACTTTCCGCACGATCAGTACCACAACTACGGCATGCTCACCGAGCCTGTGCTTCGACACCCGACCGAGCTCTACGGCATGCTCGTCGGCGTCTTCTGCCTGCTGGTCTCGATCGTGCTGCTCAACGAATCGTGGGTCACCAAGCGGCTGCCTGTCGGCTCAGCGTATCTGGGCTTCGTCATCACCTACAGCCTGGCGCGCAGCGTGATTGAGGACCCCTTCCGCGATGTGCCGCTGATGTGGCAGGTGGTTGACCCCCAGACCGCGGGCTACGGGCTGTTCACCTACTCGCAAGGAGCCGCGGCGGTTCTGATCCTGCTCGCCTTGTGGGGACTGACTCAATTGCGTAGGTGGGAGCGGCTGCGCAAGGAAGCCGCTGCTACGCGCGCTGAGCGCCGCGAGCGGCGGGAATCCCGTCAGGTCGAGCGTGCCAGGAAACGAGAGCAGAGCAAGCGGCAGTAGTACTAGCGCCGCGAGAGACCAGCGAGGCACCGACAGGGCAATTGCTCGCGGTACCTAGAAGGATGGACCACCATGAAATCACTAGGAGCCCGCACGATTGCGCTGCCCCTGCCCGCCTGGGTAATCGCCGCCTATGATTCGGACGGCAGGCCGAACGCGATGACTGCATCCTGGACGGGCATCTGCTGCTCAGACCCGCCCTGCGTCTACTTCTCGGCACGCAAGTCGCGCTACACCTACGAGTGCGTCAAGGCAAGCGGCGCGTTCACGGTCAACATCCCAGGTGTGAACCAGGTTGAAGTCACGGACTACCTCGGTACGGTCTCGGGTCGCAAGCTCGATAAGCTCCGCGCTGCCAGGCTGAAGGTTGCGCCGGCTGAGCATGTTGACGCCCCCTGTATCGTGGGCTTCCCCTTGGTGATGGAGTGCAGGCTGGTCAAACCAATCGACCTCGGATCACACACGATGTTCATCGGCGAGATCTCCGACGTCAAGTGTGACGAGAGTGTGCTTGGCCCGGATGGCAAATTGGCTGGCGCCAGGCTGCGGCCTTTTGTCTACAGCACCGGGGACAGCACCTACTACGCCGCAGATGCGGCATTGGGACAGGCCTACAAGCTGGGCCACGGCATCGGAATCGAGTAGGGAACCAGCCCCAACGGG
>CAZSSB010000005.1:0-2234 GCA_964609245.1 uncultured Planctomycetales bacterium
TCGCCGAAGGACAGCTGCCAGACACGCCGGCCGTAGCGGTCAACCTTCAGCAGCGTGCCGTCGTAGTCCAGATCGTAGGCGGCGCCGTCCGGCCCCAGCGCCAGGGCGCGGTGGTCGAACTCATGCTGGGGCTCGAAGCGCCACAGCTGCCGCCCGGCATGGTCCAGCCCGTAGAGGTAGCCGTTGCCGGTGTGGTTGGGCATCCGCGTCTTGAGGTAGATCACGCCGCTCTCGGCGGGCCGCAGGCCGCTGACCAGCCCCTCGGCGTCGAAGGTCCATTCGACGGCGCCGGACTGGCTGAGCGCGTAGACCACCGCGCCGCGGCCGGTCGAGTAGACCCGGCCACCCGGTCCGAGCACGGCGCCACTACAGCCCTCGGAGTCCGGGCGCCAGCTCCAGCGGAGGCCGCCGGACTGATCGAGGGCGAACAGCGTGCCGCTGCTGGTCACGTAGACTGAACCGTCGGGCGCGCAGACCGGTGCGGCGCGCACCTCGCCGCCCAGATAGTAGCTCCACCTGACCATGGCCTCGAAGTCCGCCGGGGCACAGGTACGCATCAGCTCCGTGGTCTGGTCGAAGCCGGTGTAAGCCTGGGCCGCCTCGAACATCTCGGCCGTCGGAGTGCCGCTGCTGATCGGCGGCTGCTCAGGCGGGGCGGCCGGCTCCGCAGACGGCGGCGACTCATCGGGCGTCCAGGCCGGCAGCCTCAGCTGCCCCTGGGCGATCAGCACCACCAGCAGGCAGGCCAGCGCGATGATCAGCGCCAGGAATGCCGCCTGCGCGTTCCGCAACCTGCGCAGCGAGCGGCTGAGTTCGGCCTCCTCCGCGGACGGTTTGCGGGCCGGCGCCAGTTCCACCGTGCGCTCCAGCGCCTCCAGCTCCGCCAGCCGGTCGTCGAGCGCCTCGTAGCCGGTCTCCTCGCGCATCGCCCTCCCGTCAGTCGCCGCTGTCCCGCTCCGAATCCTGCTCCGAATCCTGCAGCGAGTCCTGCTGCTCCTTGTCCTCCAGGTACTCCAGCGCCTTCCGGCACTTGGGGCAGATCAGCTGCTCGTACTTCGCCTTGGCCCGCTCCGGATAGAGCATCTCGTACTGGTCGCCGTAGGCGGGAATGAAGCTGCCCTTGCAGCCGCAGGCGTAGGTGAACTCGATCGTCACGTACAGGTCGGGGCGCAGGGTGGGATCGGCCACCAGCATCTGGAAGCCTTCTTTGGTCTCGGTCCAGTAGATGCCCTCGTCGCGCGCCGGCACGTCGAAGGGATCGATGACATCCGGCTGCGGCTCGGCCCAGGGGAAGATGCGGTAGACCAGCGGCCGGTTGAAGACCAGCAGCACCAGCAGCACGCACCCCAGGGCGATCACGGCCGCCAGCCCGACGTTGCGGAGCACCGCCAGCCTGGCCCGCCGGATGTAGTCGTGCTCCTCGGCCGCCGCCGACCGCTCCGCGGCCCTAATCGACCGCGCCGCAGCGTCCCTGTGCGCTGGATTGACCGGCGACCTGCTCTGCTGCTCAGTCATCTGCGATCCCATCTCAGTATACCGTCGGACCAGTACAGACCGAAAGTGTTCCGCTGCTACTCCCGCAGCGCGATGATTTCGCCCTTGCGGGAAATGCTGTAGAAGTTGCCCGCGCGATCCACCGTCAGACCGCCGGTCAGCGGCAGCCGGTACAGCGGGCGTCCATCCCCATCGATGGCATAGCCCCCAACGTAGATTCGGCCGTTGGGCGCGATCAGCGGCTCGCCACCGAGTTTATCCTTCTGCCAGCGGATCGTCCCCTCGGGCGTGATCGCCATCAGCCCGCTGTGGCTCGGGTAGTAGATCGTGCCGTCGGGGGCGAGGACGGGCTCCGATCCGCGGCCGGGCACGTGCCAGAGCTCGCTGCCGTCGGCCGGACTCAGCGCCCGTAGCTGATGAGTATCCTTGTTGATCTCATAGGGCCGGCAGCGGATGCAGACCGTGCCGCCCTCGATCAGCAGCGGGCAGGCGTAGTTGACCACGTCGATCTCCGCCACCCACCGGAGGCCGCCGCCGCCGTCCAGCGCGTAGAGCGAACCGCGGTCGGTTAATCCCGTCTTCGTCGCGGCGTAGACCTCGCCCCCGGGACCGAACGCGACCGTGGCGAATACCGCGGAATCCTTCTCATCCAGATCGAATTGCCACCTGAGAGCTCCGTCCGGCTCGTACGCGCGCAGACTGGATGGTGTGCCCGAGCCGTACCTGCTGCTGACGTACAG
>CAZSSB010000005.1:2334-13956 GCA_964609245.1 uncultured Planctomycetales bacterium
GTCATGCCCATCTGCTCGCCGCCGGGATCCACCTCCCAGCGTTGCTCTCCGTGCTTGTCGATCGCGTAGACCGGCCCCCTGAAATGGTAGACATAGGCCGTGCCATCCAGCCCGACCAAGGGTGTACGCGTCCGGATGAAGCCGTCGAACTGATGGCGCCAGCTGACGGTACCGAACGGGTCAATCGCATAGAGGGAGAAGCTGCGGTCCGCCTGGCTGTGGGCCGTCACGTAAAGCGAGCCGTCCGGGCCGAAGGCGGGCGTGGAGATGCTGTCCTCGTCGATCTCGAGCCGCCACTTGACGATCTGGCCGACCTGGGCCTGGATGGCCTCCGCCAGCCCCGGATCACCGGCAGGCATTTCGGCGGTCTCCGGCGCAGCCGGCACCTCCGCCGGCGGCTCGGCGGGCTGAGGCTGCTCAGTGGCCGGACCTGGCGCGGCCGGCTGCTCGGCGGGCTCGCCGGGGACCACGTAGCGGAACAGCGCGGCGACGATCAGCACCACCCCGATCGCGATCAGCAGCGCCAGGCGAAGCCCCAGCCAGACCCGCCGCCGGGCTGCGTCGTCCACCCGGACCCCGTCGGCGGCTGGCTCACCGGCGATCGCCTTGGCCACCACGTCGTCGGCATCCAGCGCCTCGAGGGCATCCAGCTCCTCCAGAATCTCTCCAGGCGCCTGGTGTTCCTCGCCGTCGGGCATCGCCACCCACAGCATATCTGATTTGACGGTTTCTGTCTCCCGCGGTTCAAAACCCGCGCTGCCCGCCGCTTACAATACAGGCGTGAACGCCGCCACCCGCAGCTTCTATACGCGCTACTACCTGCTGACGGCCATCGCGCCGGCCTACGTGATGGCGCTGGTCTTCTACAGCTCGGCGTGGCTGTTCTCGCCCGCCTCGCCGCTGCCGGGCCTGCTGGGCGGCACGGTGTTCTACGTCGGCGGGGTGCTGGTTTTCATCGGCATCAGCCGGCTGCTCGGCGCGCTGGGCTTCTGGCTGATCGGCGTACCCCGCGCCCAGGTTGAGCCGTCGGCGGCCGATCGAGTGAAGCTCCACGCCGTGCTGGGTGACGCTCCCGCCGCGGCCAGCGAGTCTGGTGAGTCCGAGCCCCCTCCGGCCCCGGGCGGCCACCATCTCGCGCTGCAGCCGGTGCTGCTGAAGCTGGGCGACGTGCCCTTCCTCTCCGTGGGCGGCTTCACGCCGAATCAGCTGTGGATCAGCACCCACACGCTGCGCAGCTTGGACGAGCGCACGCTGGCCTATCTAATCGCCCACGAGCGCGGCCATCTGGCAACCGGCCCGCGCACCTGCGGCTGCGCCTGGTACGACGTGTTGTGGCTGATCGCCTACCCGCTGGCGGTGCTGCTCAGCCCGCTGCCGCTGCTGATCGTCGCGGCCGCGCTGCTGCACGCGCTGCTGTGGCTGCGCCTGGCGCACTGGATGCGGCTGAAGTCCGAGGCCCGCGCCGACCGCTGGGCCGTCGACCGGACGGACCCCCAGGGCTACGCGCGGGCGCTGGTCCTGTTCCACCGCCAGGTTTCGGGCGCGGCCGGCGGCAGTTCGAACGCGCGCCGCCGGCTCATCGGTATGGGACTGAGCCAGGACGAGGCAGACCAGCTGCTGGAGCCCGCGCCCGAGGGCTAGGACGCCACGGGCGTGGAGAACCGCGACTGGCGCGCGGCGTGGTCCGAGACCTGGGCGATCACCACGGCGGCATCGAGACCCTGCGCCTCCATGCGGCGTCTGAGTTCATCCTCGCGGTTGAAGCGCACCCGGCCGCTGCGCAGCACGATGCCGTCGCCCCGCAGGGCTCCGGCCAGCACGCCGGCGTCAGTGGTGACTTGCAGCTCGAAGTTGAAGGCGTTGGCCAGCTGTCCGCCCACGTCCAGTTCCAGATCCTTGATTTCCCAACCCATCAGTATGTACCTCCTGACTTCGTCGTCAGCCTGCCGGTCAGAGCAGTGCCTTTCCCGGGTGGCCCATCACCACCCCGCTCTCATTACGACGCTGCCAGCACCCTATTTGTTGCGCCGCGGCGAGAAGTCACGGTGGTTTGTCCGTGAAGATTCCGGAATGCGCCGGACCGCGGCGCCCGTGGGCTGCCGCGCGCCACCACTGGCGCTCAAGCCGGGCACCCCGCACCGGTCAGGCCGGCTGAGGCACGCGCGGCATCGATTGCTGGACGACCCAGTCGGCCAAGTGGCTGATGAAGCCGTGGGGTTCCACCCCCACGCCCTCCACGGCACTTCGCAGATCGTCCTCACGGTTGAAGCGCACCCGTCCCGAGCGCAGCAGGACTCCGTCCCCGCGCACCAGGCACTCGGGCTGCTGGCGGCTGCCGGTGAAGACGATTTCGAAGTGGAACGTGCTAGCCAACCGGCCGGAGGGATCCAGCTCGAAATTGGTCAGTTGCCACCCCATCGATCCTCACTCCCACAACTTTTCTTGCCGCCGCCTCACCGGACGGCAAGGATGCACGGCGCTCGTTTGGCGCTAACACTGCACTGTTTTCGACACCGTCCGCGCGGGGTTTGTTCCCGACAGCCGCACCGGCGGCATCGCGACGGGCCGCGCGCGAATCGCCGGGGGAGAGCAGCGGTCCTAGCCGAAGCTGCCCGGGTAGACGTCGATCTTGTAGAGGCCGACGGACATCAGGATCAGGTCCAGGGCCAGGTCGAAGGGCACGTTGTCGAAATTGAGCGTCAGATCGCCGGTGCCGGAGCGCGGCACGCCGGGCAGGAATCCGCCACCCGGCCTGAAGCCGGGATCGACGTCTCCGCCGCCCCCACTGCCCGGATCGGCCCCGCCGCCGGGCGTCCGCGGCCCGCCGGTCGGCTCGTCGGCCCAGTACGGGTCGAGCACGATGCTGACGCCGCCGATCTCGCTCATCAGCCACAGCACGTCCCGAAAGTCGACGTTTTCCACCCTAAGCGTTACCAGCGCATCGCTGTAGCGCACCGGCGGGAAGTCCGGCAAGTCGTAGGACCCGTACTCGTCGCCCGACTCCACCTGCTGACCCGGCCGGCGCGAACCCAGCACCGGCGAGGTATGGCGGTCGCCCGGCACGCTGTCGAAGCCGAAGCCGACGATCACCTGCGGCGTCTGCCGCCGGTGCTCGGTGCCCGCGACGGCGTTGACCACGCTGTAGGCCGGCGGCTGGGCGAACTCGATCGTGACGGCGGTCTCGCCCTCCAGCGGCTGCCAGCTGACGCGCCGGACGCCGTGGCCCGCCACCCGCTTGTGTCCGGCCGGCAGCTCGTAGCCCGTCACCGTCAGCGTAGCGGACTGCTCGTCGATCGTGAGGTCCCGGTAGCCGGTGCCGGGCAGCGCGCAGGTCTCACTGGCACCGCCGCGCGTGACCACCAGTTCCGGCAGATCGACGACGATCTCCGCCGCGGCGGCGCCATGCGGGCAAACAAGGCCCAATGCCAGACAGATCGGCAGCGCCAGGTGACTCAGTCTCATAATCCCACCTCGGTCAGTATGCCCACAGCTCGATGCCATCCAGCAACCACTCCGTGCCGGCCAGCGAACCCATCCGCAGCACGATCTGGTTGCCGCCCTCCTCGAGATACTGACTCACGGGCAGCGCGATTGGTTGCGTGTCCGCACCGTAGGCCGTCACGCCCAACGTGGACACCGGCCAGCCGTTGACGGTCACTTCCGGGCCGGGGCCGGGCGCCAGCTGATAGAGCGCCCGCTGCCCGCCGTAGAGCTGCAGCTCGGCCTGGCCCCAGTCGCGGACGCCGGGCAGCTCAAAGCTGAGCTCGAAGCGGCTGCTCCAGTCCAGCACCCACTGCCCGTAGCTCCCATAGTCGTCGATTCCCAGCGCCGTCACACCGTCGAACACCACCGCGCAGTCCTTGCCGTGCACCACGCCGTTCGTCGTCAGCGTGGCCCGGCACAGCGGCCACTCCGTCCAGCCGGTCAGGCTGACCGGCGCCTCCACCGGCCGCAGGTCGTCCACCCAGGGCGGCGAGCCCCGGTCCAGCTTCCTGGCGCGCTGAAACCAGCGCTGGGCCACCAGGTCCGGCACCGGTTCCGCCAGCCAGTTGGGGTGGCTGGCCAGCTGCGCCAGCCAGATCTCGGTCGGCGGCGACTGCCACAGGACCAGGCGCACCACGTCCGCCGCGGACGGCTCCGCCGCGTCCAGCGTCAGCGAAGACACCTGGCCGCGCGGCAGCGGCAGACCGAAATGCGTCACGCGGCTGAGCCCGTCGCGCCCGTAGCGGATGACGCTGACGTAGCCGTCGCGGCCGGCCTCGCAGGTCAGCACCGCCTTGCGGCCCAGCCAGGCCAGCTGGGTCTCGCTGTAGTCGGCGCGGAGCAGCGCCGCCGGCTCCCACTGCGGGTACTCGGCGCTGCCGAGCGCCTTGCCCTGCAGCAGTTCCAGATCCGGGAACTCCGACCAGGAGTATACGCGGCCCGGCGCCGCTGACTGGGCGGGCACCGCGCCGGCCAGCAGGCAGCAGAGCAGCCCCGTGAGCGCGCCGAATGGCCAGATGCGGTTCACCGGTCCTCCCGCAGCGTCCTGAAGAAGCCACCCAAAAGCTCCGCGGCCTCTGCCGCGAGCAGCCCGCCGACGATCTCCAGTCGGGCCAGCGCCTCGTGCCCGCGCAGGTCGAAGCGGCCACCCAGCGCGCCGAACTTGGGCTCGGGGGCGCCGTAGACCAGCCGTGTCACCCGGGCCTGGTGGATGGCCCCCAGGCACATCAGACACGGCTCAACGGTTGCGTACATCGTGCAGTTGCTCAGACGGAAATCGCCGGCCGCACGTTCCGCCGCGGCCAGCGCCTCCAGCTCGGCGTGGGCATGGACGATGCCCAGCCGGCGGGTACGGTTCTGGCCGCGACCGACAATCTGCTGGCCGGCCACCACCACCGCCCCAACCGGCACCTCGCCGGCGGCGGCCGCGGCCCGGGCCTCGGCCAGCGCCTCGCGCATGTGGCCCTCGTCCTGCGCCGACTGGTCGGGCGAAGCCCCGCTTGCCATTCGAACGATTATAGACTCAGCCCAGCGTCTGGGATACAATCGTAGGGAGGTTGGCACCCATGCAGGACTTCAGCAAGTGCGAAAGCTGCGGCATCATCTTCCACAACCCCGATGGCAAGCACACCAAGTGCTCGAAGTGCCGTGAAACTGGTGAGAGTCCGGTTTCCGAGCAGGATGAGCTGCGGCAGCTGAAGAACCTGCTGCGCGATATGCGCACCCGCGGCGAGTACCCCACGGTCTCGGAGCTGTCCAAGCAGACCGGGGTCGCCGAAGATCGCATCTGGCGGTACATTCGCAACGGCGAGATCGACACTGCCTCGCTGGACGATCCCAAGGTGCGCGACTACCTGCTGCGCAAACGGGTTCAGCAGGCCAAAGCGGCGCAGCGCCACAAGGGCGAACCGGCCCAGCCGGCGGAGGAACCGGCGGAGCGGCCCAGTGGATTCCACCACAAGATTAACGATGACAAACGGCACTAAGTCCAGTGGGCCGCTTGCCGACTACTGCTTCGAGCGCGTGACGGACATCCGGCCGGAGTGGCTCGGCGAGATCGGCATCGGCGGCCTGCTGCTGGACGTGGACAACGCCGTCACCCGCTGGGAGCGCGAGACCGTCGAGCCCGCCGAACTGGCCTGGCTGCGCGAGATACGCCAGGCCGGACTCAGGTGCCGGCTGCTGAGCAACGGGCTGTCCCAAAAGCGGGCCCGGGTGGAGCGCCAGACGGGCATTCCCCAGGTCGGGGGCTTCGTGGTCAAGCCGCTGCTGGCGGCGTTCCGGCGCGGCCTGCGCGAGCTGGAGCTTAAGGCCCGGCAGGTGATGATGATCGGCGACATCGTGATTACCGACATCTGGCCGGCCAACCGCGCCGGCATCTGGACCTGCCTGGTGGACCCCCTCAGCCCGATCGACTTCCCGGGCACCAAGGTCTGGCGCCTGATGGAGCGTCAATTCCAGTGGCGGCGCACCCTGCTGCCGGAGCGCGACTTTCGCCCGGCCGAGTCTCGCGAGCCGTAGAGACTGAGTGAGGGGCTGCACGCGATGGAGGGAGCTAGTCGCTGATGTTGAGCGCCTGCTCCAGCACCAAGTCCCGGGCCTTGGTCATTTCCAGCAGGTTCTCGACCCCGATGGCGTCGTCGGTCAGCCCCGAGGCCACCAGCTGCAGCTCCTCCGGCGTCAGCCCACCGAAGATGGCGACCACCCAGCCGTCCAGCCGCTGCACGACGTAACCGCCGTCAACGGTGCTGAAAGGCATGCTGGAGCCCAGATCCAGCTCATCCGTCTGGGTCAGGAAGATCGACAGCGTGTCACCGGAAGCGGGGCTGAACAGCTCGAACTGGTAGACCAGCGCCACGTCCCCGGCTGCGTCACTGATCGGAAAGTCGAGCAGGTGGAGGCCCTCGAGCTGATAGCCGAGCGGCACGTTGGTCGGATAGGGTGGCAGGCTGTAGTCGACATTCGACGCCGAGCGCTGGATCTGGACACTGGCCCGATCTGCGCCCTCCGCCTCCTTTAGCTCCAGAATCACTCCCGGGGCCAGCTGCTCCACCCGCGGGCTGCGCTGCTGGTACTTGCCGCCCACCGCCGGCGGCGTGAACAGCCGGGGGTCCAGTTCCTGCGGCGAGCGATACTCGATCGCCTCCATTTCGAAGTAGACCCGTTCCACGCCCTCGCTGTCGTTGACCAGCAGATAGAGCGGGAAGCTGGTGCTGCGGTCCAGCCCGACGGTGATGGTATACGGCTTCTCCGGCTGGGCGGTCTGCAGCAGGACGTGAATATCGTAGGTTCCGACCTTGCCGCTGCGCACTGTGGTGCCCGGATAGCGGGCCAGATCGCGCAGGAACTTGCCCGTCAGGGCGTCGTTGAGATAGAACGACCGCTCGGGCAGCTCGCTGATGATGTCCTGGCCGCCGGGGCGCCGGGTGATCAGCAGCAGCTCCTCGGCGTTCTCCAGATAGTAGTGGTCCTCCTCCGTCCAGACGCCGTGCTCGTCTTCTTCCAGCGGCCTGACGTGGTAGAGGTCCGGCGCCACGTGGTAGATGCGGACGCGGTGTTCCCGGCCCGCGTCGTACTGGGCGAAGAAGTGCATCCGCGCCTCGTAGCAGGTGGTCCTGAGCGCCTTGACCGCCGCCTCGACCAGTTCGCCGACCTGCGGCTCGGCGGCCAGCACCGGCCCGGCCAGGCCGAGCACGAAAGCCGCCAGCAGTCCGCTCAGCAGTCGCACCGCTAGCGCTCCCCCTCGTCGCGCGCGAGGATGATGTTGCCGTTCGTCATTTCGTGGCCTTCCAGCACCAGGATCGCCGCGGGCAGGTCCGGCCGCAGGGCCTCGGCGCTGTTGAGCATGCCCTGGTAGCCGTGGGCGCGGTAGGCGAACCTGAGAAAGTCGGCGGTCCGCTCGTCCACGTCCTCCGGCAGCGCCAGCTCGCCCAGCTCGCCGCCGTACACCGGCTCAGGAGGCACCGCTTCGCGGCCAAGCGCCTCGCGGCCAAGCGACGGCTGCGAGTAGTACTCACCGGAGCCGAGCAGCAGGTTGCCGGGTCTGTTGGCTGCCGGTCGCTGGCCCATATACAGGAATCCGCCGACCAGCAACAGGCAGATCGCGAACCCGCCGACGAACGCCGCCGCGGTGCGCCAGCGCCAGGCCGCCACCTGGCCGCGGCGCGCGCCGATCTCGCCCATTACCCGCGCATGGATGTAGCCCGGCGCCTCGACCTCGCTCAGCCGGCCCAGCGCCAGCTTGACCTGCCGCTGGGCCTCGAACTCGGCCATCAGCTCGGGATCGGCCTTGATACGGGCATAGAGCTGCTCCGCCCGGCCGTCGTCGAGCTCGCCGTCCAGCATCGCTGCCAGCTCAACCAGTTCTTCACGCCGCCCCATTACGACTCTCCTCCAAAGATAATACTCGTGTCCAGATAGTCCTTCAACTTCCGCCGCGCATAGAAGATCCTGCTCTGCACCGTGCCGAACGGAATCTTCAGCGCCTCCGCGATCTCCTGATAGCTCAGACCCTGGAGGTCGCACATCACCAGGATCGCCTTCTGGTCCGGCTTCAGCTGGTCCAGCGCCGCATGGATGTGGGCATTGCGCGCGTCGTCCATCACGCTGTCCTCGGGACTGCTACGTTTATCGACGTAACTCTCGCGCAGCTGTTCATCCACGTCGATCTGCGGCAGCCGCTTGCGCCGCAGCCAGTCCAGCGTGTTGTTGTTGGCGATGCGGAACAGCCAGCTCTTGAAGCTGCCGGGGTTCTGCAGTTTCTTCAGCGAGAAGTAGGCCTTGACCAGCGATTCCTGGGTGATGTCCTCCGCCAGCTCCTCGTTGCGGACCATCGAGCGGACGAAGTTGAACAGCCGGTTGTAGTAGCGTTTGACCAGCACCCCATAGGCCTGTTCGTCTCCCGCGGCGGCCTGATGGACGAGGGCTTCCTCGCTCAGGTCGATCGCCGCCTCAGCGCCCTGGCGTTCACGCGTCAATGCCGCTCCCGATGCGAGAGTCATCTCCATACATAAAGGGACGACTGCTGGCCTGCCTGCTGTTCATCGCAACCCGCCGATTTTAGCAGCCGCGCCGCGGGGACGCCTGGATGCCACGGCCTGCCCGACGAGCGGCAGCAGGTGCCGAGTGAGCAGGATGCGGCGCCTGAGCAGACCTAGCGATACTCCGCGTACATGACCGGCCAGCGAGTGTCGGATTCGCCCTCCGGGAGCAGCGGACGCCAGGCGACAGCCAGCCGCCCGTCAACCACGGCCAGTACCAGCGGATGATCGTGGTTCACACCCTCAACCGGCACATCCATGACCATGGGGAATCCCCAGCTTCGGCCCTCGTCGTCATTGGCCGCGCGAAATCGGTTCCCACCAGGGCCGGAGTACACGATCGCCGGGCGGCCGTCGAAGACCGTCATCGACAGCCATCCGTTGCTGCGGTGATCCAGAATCAGCGCCTCGCCCCAGGCGGTGCCCTCCGGATCGAGCGCCCGGCGATACTCGAGAGTGTAGTACGTTTCGTTGGCGTACGCGATCGCCGGGTGGCCGGCGGCGTCGACCAGCGCCACCTTCCAGTCGTACGGGGGCTCGCCGATATCCGCGGCGACCGATGGCACGCGCCAGTTAGTGCCTCCCGAATCATACGCACTGGAATACGCCAGCAGATGATTCGTAATTAGCTGGGCGACGAGCACCGGTTTGCCGTCCACCGTCGTCGCCGCCCTGTTGATGTTGTGCAGCGGGAAGTCGATGAAACTGAAAACCTTCTCCCAGGACGTGCCGTCCGCATCGGCTGCCACGTGGTAGCCAGTGCAATCGACGATGGCGGGCAAGCCCCCGACTGCCAGAATAGTCCTGCTCCCGGACATGCTCCCCGAATACGGCTGCGGCGCGGGCCACGAGGTGCCCTCGCTGTCCAGCGCGCGGCAGTAGTAGCGATCAACGCTGGCCATGGCGGGACGGCCGGCTATGATCGCGAACCCGGGGCGATAGGGCGAGTAGCCCTCTCCTTCATCGGCGATCATCAGCGGTTCGCTCCAGTCTTCCGCCGCCGCACTCAGCGCCCGGATGTAGGTGAGCTGATCGAAACCCCCGTCGACCGGATGCTCGTACAGGATCGCGGGTGCTCCCGCAACTTCCAGCAAACTGACCAGACCCGACCGGGGCTCCTCATGATCGCCATAAACGTCCTCCCGCGCGGTGGTCACCCACCACTCTGCGTCCTCCTCCACGTCGACTGAGACGCCCGCGGTATCGCTCAGACCATCGTCATCGGTGACGCGCACCGTGGTCTCGAAGCTGCCGGGCTCCCAGTAGTAGAAGTCCGTCCGGCGCGCCGCGCCCCCGTCGTACTCGAAGATCCCGTCGCCATCGAAGTCCCACTCGTACCGGACGACGATCCCGTCCGGGTCAGTGCTGGCCGAGGCGTCGAACTCCACATGCATCGGCGACTCCGCGCCAATTTCGGCATAATCCAGCTCGGCCTGCGGTGGTGTCGGCACATGCGCCGCGATCAACTCGGCGGCGGTGTCGGTGCCGCCCTTATCATCCGTCACCCGCAGAATCGCCAGGTAGTCTCCGGCCTCTTCGTAGGTGTGCTCCACGTACCCCACACCAGCGGTATCCAGCCAGTCCTCGCCGCCGATCGGCCCGTCGAAGTCCCACTCATAGCTGACGATCTGGCCGTCGAGGTCGGCGCTCAGGGCTCCCTGCAGTTCCACCGTCAGCGGCACCAGCCCGCTCACCGGTTGCGCGCGCAGCACGGCGATCGGCAGCTGGTTCTCCGCCCCGAGCCGGAAGGCGTTGCTCGGCGTGCCGAGTTCCTGCCCGTCGTATGGCCGCACCCAGTAGTAGCCCTCGGGCGGATCTACCGGTACGTAGGTGAATTGCCTGCGCTCCTGGGGACCGCCGGTAGCCTCGCTGAGCGGCAGCTCTACGATCAGCTCTGCTCCGGCACCGTTGGGCTGGTTGGCAATCTCCGGTACGTCCGCCTCCTCCGTGCTGAAGTACAGCCGGCAGCCCCGGCAAACGACGCCGAAGTTCTGACCGATCGGCGTCACGTCCGAAACGCCGATCTCGCCGTTCTGGTCGCCGTCGACGACCGACTCGACGGTCCTCTGATCGAACAGCCCGCCGCCGCTCTGCTTGCCGAAATGGACACCCAGCGGCGTCAGATCACTGACCCCTACCTCGCCGTTCTGATCGTAGTCGCCGGCGGAGTAGTACCCCCACCGGAAGCTGTCTTCGTCCTCGTCCCAGCTCAGCACCGTCGCGGACGCGCTGCCACCGGGCGGCGTGCTCACCGTCCGTGGCGGATTGAGTCTGAGCACCCGCTCCAGCTCCGCCACCAGCTCGGCTGCGAGCCGCGGATCGACCTGCGCCTGTGAGTCAACGCCAGCCCGCGCTTCCGGCAGGCCTGCGGGACTGCCGACCGCAAGCGGCGGCTGATCCGTACCGCCGCAGCCGCCGATCAGCGCCAGCGAGACCAGCAGCGGCAGCATCAGCGCATGGTACTTCGGACTGCTCCAATAGAAACCCATCATGTTCTCCCAAAGACATTCGCCCTATGTAATTGTCCCTCTCCCGCTCGTCAATGGGGGCGACACCTGTCGTCCATTCTCAGGTGACAGTTGGGGAGGGACATTGCGCCTTGTGACCATGGGCGGCATCGGCCCGGGCGGGCCGGCTAGAACTCCCAGCGCAGATGGGTCATCATCACGAAGTCCGAGGCGGTGTCGGGGTTGACGTCCTCGTTGAAGCCGCCGGACCAGATCAGATGGTCGCTGAGCCGGCGGTTGAAGCCCAGCGCCAGCTCCTGGCTGCCCTTGTCCGCCTCCTCGTTGCCGGACCGGAGCGGGTTGCCCTGCCGCCGGTACTGGGCGACAAACGTGGTGCCGGGGCGCCAGGCGTATTCCAGCGCGAGCACCGTCACCAGCATGTCCTGGTGGGCGATCCTCTCCCAGTCGGGCTCGCCGACGAAGACCCAGTCAACGTTGGCGTAGCCGCGGAATCGCTCGCCGAACTGCCGCTGGTAGAGCGCCCCCAGCTGCCAGTCCAGGTTGCCGCTGCCCATCGCCTTGCCTGAGTCGCCGAGCGGCAGCTTGACGCCGGCGCGCACCGCGGCGGCCTCGCGGCCGTCCTCGCGCTGCCA
>CAZSSB010000005.1:14056-116660 GCA_964609245.1 uncultured Planctomycetales bacterium
GCAGCTTGACGCCGGCGCGCACCGCGGCGGCCTCGCGGCCGTCCTCGCGCTGCCACAGCGGATACTTCCAGCCCAGCGCCAGGTCGCCGACGCCGTGCGTGTCCCCCTCCTCGTTGTACACCACACCCTCGCGCGTCACGATGGTGTAGCGGTAGAGGTAATCCGGAAAGTCGTCTCGGTGGCCGTTGCGCTGGCCGAAGAAGTTGTGCCAGTCGGCGATTATCGCGTCCAGAATGCCGTGCGTCCGTGAGTAGTACGGCAGCCGCGCGCTCAGCTCGCCTCCCGCCAAGTGGCGGTGGTAGTCCAGCTCGACGCGCACCGTCTCGAAGTCGAAGTCCCAGATCACCCCGTCGTCCAGCTCGCGGATAATGTTGTTGGACCAGTCCAGCTTGAAGCGGGCGAAGGACTCGCCCGGCCTGAGCACGGTGGCCGCTTCCGGCACGGGCGCCAGGAACAGCTGGGTCGGCGGATGCTGGTTGATGATCGCGATGGGGCCGAAGAACTCCAGGATGCCGCCGCCGTGCTCGCAGGGCCCGGCGCAGCAGCCGGAATCCGCCGGATTGCCGGCCGCAGCCGGCTGGTCGCCGCCGTCGTCCGGGTTCTGCTCGTCACCGGCGACGGTCAGCGGGGCCTCGACGGCGCCGAGGTGGGCGGCGTTGGCGGGATTGACCGCGCCATCCCGCGCGGTGTCCGCCTGCGCTGGATAGAAGTATGCCGCCCCTGCAAGCAGCAGCAGCGCCCCGATCGCCTTCCTCACAGGGAAGATTATAGACTGTGGCACTTGTGGTTCGCCAGGTGACAGCGCCCGCTGGACGGGCTAGGATTGTCACCATGGGCAGATGTGCATGGGCCGAGGGCGATCCGCTGATGGAGGCCTATCACGACACGGAATGGGGCGTCCCGCTGTACGACGACCGACTCCAGTTCGAGTTTCTGATCCTGGAGGGGATGCAGGCCGGGCTAAGCTGGCTGACGATCCTCAGAAAGCGCGAGAACTTCCGCCGCGCCTTCAGCGGCTTCGATCCGGCGCGCGTCGCCCGCTACAACCGCCGCAGCGTGGAGCGGCTGCTGGGCGACGCCGGCATCATCCGCAACCGCCAGAAGATTGAGGCGGCGATCGGCAACGCCCGGGCGCTGCTGGCCGTGCAGGGGAGCTTTGGCAGCTTCAGCCGCTACATCTGGCGCTTTACCGACCGCCGGCCGATCGTCAACCGCTGGAAGGCGATGAAACAGATTCCGTGCCAGACGGAGCTGGCGCAGACGATAGCCAGGGACCTGAAGCAGCGCGGCTTCCGCTTCCTCGGTCCGACGACGGTCTATGCCCACCTGCAGGCGGCCGGGTTGGTCAACGACCACCTCATCAGCTGCCCCCGCCACGCCGAGGTGCAGCGCCTCGTGCGGAAGCGAATCCCCTAGCGCAGCCGGCGGCGGATGCTGTCCTGAACGCTGCCCTCCATGCCGGCCGGCTCGATGCGCGTGATGGTGTAGACGTTGATATAGGCCCTGCCGCCGCGGTACTGGCCCGCCTGGCGCATCCCGGAGTCACCGACCTCGACGGCAATGAAGTCGTCCCAGACCTCCACGATCTTCACCCCGTTATAGTGGGTGCCGGCGTTGCCGGTGATGTTCAGCTCCGTCCCGTCGTTCATCAGCTGCTCGACCAGCTTCATGGCCTGCCTCCCTCGCCCTACAGCTCCGTTCGGTTCTCCAGCGCGCTCGCAAGCGTCGCCGCGTCGGCGTAGTCCAGCTGGCTGCCGCTGGGCAGCCCGCGGGCCAGCCGCGTCAGCTTCACCCCGCTGCCTTCCAGCTCCTGCCTGAGGTACAGCGCCGTGGCCTCGCCGTCCGGGCTGGCGTTGGTCGCCACGATCACTTCCCGGACCTTGCCGTCCGCGATCCGCTCCATCAGCTGCTCGATGCTCAGGTCCTCCGGCAGCACCCCGCTGACGGGCGACAGCGCCCCGCCCAGCACGTGATAGCGCCCATTGAACAGCCCGCCGCGCTCCAGCGCCACGGCGTCCAGCGGGCCTTCCACCACGCAGAGTACGCTCTCATCGCGCGAGCCGTCGTCACAGACGGCGCACAGCTCGCCGTCCTGGGCCAGGCAGCCGCAGGTGGGGCACTCCGTGACGCGGCTGGCCGCCTCGCTGAAGGCGCGTCCCAGCTTGTCCACGTCCGCCGCCTCCCACCTCAGCAGCGCCAGCCCCAGCCGCTCCGCGGCCTTGGGCCCGATGCCGGGCAGCCGCGTCAGCAGCTCGATCAGGTCGGAAAGCGCCTGCGGCAGACCCAGCATTACTGCCCCAGCAGCCCGCCGAGGTCCATGCCGCCGGGCAGGCCCAGCCCGCCCTGGACCTCGCTCATCACCTCGGCGGAGCGCGCGTCGGCCGCCGAGAGCGCCGACTGCAGCGCGGCGAACACCAGGTCCTCCAGCATCTCGATGTCCTCGGGATCGATCGCCTCGGGCTTGATTTTCACGCTGACCAGCTGCTTGTGGCCGTTAACCGTCACCGTCACCAGCCCGCCGCCCGCGCTGCCCTCCAGCTGCTCGTCGGCCAGCTGCTCCTGGGCGCGGGCCATCTTCTCCTGCAGTTCGGCCTGCAGCTTCTGGGCCTCCTGCATCATCTTCTGGATATTCATAGAAACCTCGCCGGACTATTGTAGACGGTGCGAACGGACCGACGGCACCGCTACTGCGCGGCCGCTCGCTCGGCCATCACGCTCTCCCAGTAGGCCTGGAAGGCCGCGCCACGCTGGCGATAGAGCGCCTTCTCCTCCGGATCGTCCGTCAGCCGCGCCAGTTCGAAGTACCACTCCGCCCACATCGGATTCAGCTCGTGCCAGGTGGGGCGCACGTGGTCCGGGCGAATCGGGTGGTGCGCCGGGACGCGCTCAAGCCCCAGCAGCAGCCGCTCGCGCTTAGCCTCGTCATCCGCGGCCAGGTTGGCATAGAAGTAGTAGTGCTCCGGGTGGTTGTAGGGGTCGAGCATCAGCGCGTGCTCCAGGTAGCCCTCGCCCTCGCGTTTGTCCGCCGCCAGCAGGCCCTTCAGCGCCCAGCCCTGGGAGTAGCGCGGGTTGAGCCTGAGGCAGGTCTCAAGGTGCAGGCGGGCCGCCGCGTCGTCGCGCATCGGGCCCGGGTTGCTGAGCAGCGAGGCCGCCTGGTAGTGCGTACGGTGGTTGAGCCGGTTGTAGCGGATCGCCTGATCGAGCAGGCTGAGCTTGAGCTCCACGGAGATGCCCGGGTTCTCGCGCAGCCGGTCCAGCTGGTAGCGCTCCAGGGTCAGCAGCTCGCCGACGCCGGCGACCGCCAGCAGCAGCACAACTGCGATGCCGGTCAGCCACTTAGCGCCCCGCGTCGGCGCGGGCCAAACCCGCTCGGCGGGCGTCGCCAGGTGCGCGCCCCAGGCCAGCATCACGCCCAGCAGCGCCGTGGTGGCACCGAACGTGTAGTCGAAGTCCACCGCGGCGTGCAGCAGGCTGCCGAAGACCGCCGCCAGCACCAGCGCCGCGCTGAGCGAACCGCCGCCGCCTCGCCACAGCCGGCGCGTCCACCACCACAGGCCGGCGACGATCGCCAGCAGCAGCAGCGCGCCGATCAGCCCCAGCTCGCAGAGCAGCTGCAGCGGCCAGCTGTGGGGATCGACGGAGTAGAACACGTAGTCCAGCTGATACTGCGGGAAAGTGAAGGCGAAGCCGCCCGGGCCGACGCCCAGCCACGGGAAGTCGGCGAATATCTCAAGCGCCGCCCGCCAGTAGCGCAGCCGCCCCAGCACGCTGTAGTCCTGGAAGTCGGCAATGCGGGCCAGTACGGCACTCACCGGCGGCAGCAGCGACAGCGCGATCAGCACGATCGCCAAGCCGGCGGCAGCCGCCGAAACCCGGCGCTGAATCTCGGGCGCCTGGCGCCAGTAACGCCAGACCAGCCAGGCGAGGAGCCCCAGCAGCTGCAGGGCCAGCACCAGCCAGGCCGCGCGGCTGTAGGTCAGCACCAGCATCGCCAGCAGAAAGACCGCCGCCGCGGCATAGACCCAGCGCCAGAGCGCCTTCTCGGCCTGCGCCGCCGCCAGCAGCGCCGCTGGCCAGCCAAGCAGCAGATAGCCGGCGTAGGGGTTGTGCAGGCCGAAGGTGCCCGTCAGCTGATAGCCCAGCCGCCCGGCGCCGAGCCAGATGTAGCACGCATAGAGCCCGGTCAGCACCGCGCCGAGCGTCACGACCGGCAGCAGCAGCCGCCCGCGGGTGGGAATGTCGCGCAGCAGCACCCAGGCCACCCCCCAGGCCAGCGGGATGTGCAGCGCGTAGTACCACAGCTCGCGCCCGCCCTGGACGAACAGCGGCAGAGCCACAATGGTGACACCGTAGACCAGCAGCACCCACAGGGCCAGGCGCGGACGGCTGCGGCTGGCGCCCCAGCAGAGCGCCGCCGCCAGCGGCAGCAGCACGAAACCCACCTGGTAGCCGCCGCCGGAGTAACCGCCGCCCATCAGCGGGAGGAACAGCAGCGCGATCAGGCCCAGCGTAGCTCCCAGACTCAGGGCCGGGGAGTCCTCGTCCGCAGTTGGCGCAGCAGGCTCGCTCACTAGATCGCCGCGCCCTCCGTGTACCAGGTCAGGAACCAGGCGTTCTTCACGTAGTCGAAGGGCACACTGACGAACAGGAAGCCGAGCAGCAGGATCAGCAGCGTTGGCACCAGGATCGCCACGCGCATCAGCAGCATCGGCTCGAAGCGGCGCGCCTGCTCGAAGATCGGCGGCAGCGCCCACATGCGGTAGGCCAGCTTCATGTAGTAGTACGCGCCGATCACGGTGGTGACCACCGCGAAGATGACCAGCACCAGATTCCAGGGCACGGTGTAGTAGTAGGTGATCGAGTAGAACACCAGGAACTTGGCGATGAAGCCGGTGGTCGGCGGCAGGCCGATCAGCGCCGCCAGCAGGATGGTGATCAGCACCGTCATGAACGCGTTGCGCCGGATCAGGCCGTTGTAGCTCTCCATGTGATCGGTGCCGCCGTGGGCTTCCACCGTCATCGCCGTGATGAAGATGCCGAGGTTGAGGAAGAAATAGATCAGCACGTAGTACAGCGAGGCGTAGAACCCGATCGAGCTGGTCTCCTCGGCCGTCACGTACGCCGCGGCGACGATGCCGATCAGGATGTAGCCCATGTGGCCGATGCCGGAGAACGCCATCATGCGCTTGAAACTGGTCTGCCTGAGCGCCATTACGTTGCCGATCGTCATTGACAGGATCGACATCACGATCAGCACCGGCACCCAGACCGCCTTGATCGAGGGATCGTTGAAGGGAATGAACAGCAGCCTGAGCAGCACGGCGTAGCCCGCCATCTTGGGAAAGACGCTGACGAAGGCCGTCACCGGCGTGGGCGCCCCCTCATAAACGTCGGCGACCCAGAGGTGGAACGGCGCCAGGCCGACCTTGTAGCCGAGCGCGACCAGGATCAGCACGATCGAAAAGACCACCGGCGGCAGCATCGCCCCGCCCTGGCTGAGCAGCCGCTGGATTTCATAGAAGTTCGTCGTGTTGAGCGTGCCGTACAGGATGCTCATCGCGAACAGCAGCGCCGTGCTGGAAGCGGCCCCCGTGATGAAGTACTTCAGGCCGCTCTCCAGGCTGCGCAGGTCCTTCTTGTAGTAGGCCGCCATGATGTAGGCGCAGATGCCGCCGAACTCCGTCATCACGTAGACGGCCAGCAGATCGCTGCTGCCGACCATCAGATCGAAGGCGATCGTGCCGCACAGCAGCAGGATCACGAACTCAACCTTGTACTTCTTGATGAATGGATAACCGATCAGCGCCAGCAGCAGCAGGATGTCGCCCCAGTCCATCAGCTGCTTGAAGAACAGCGCGTAAGGGTCCAGCGTCTCCAGCCCGCCCCACCACATGCCCAGCGCGTACGTGTAATAGCGGCTGGTGTAGTACATCATGTGGATCGTCATGATGAAGTTGCCGAACACCGCGATGATCGCGATCCAGACGACCAGCAGGAAGTTGTCGCGCTTGGAGAACACCTGGATCAGGCAGATGATGACCACGCCGATCAGCAGCGAGATCTCGGGCGAGAGCAGGTAGTAGGCCGTGTGCTGCCAGGCCCACTCCCCGAACGCCTGCGCGGGCAGACCTACCAGATAGGTGATGCGACCCCAGATGACGAACAGTGTTTCCAGCAGGGGATTCATCGGCGTCGTCAATATATAGCACACGGCGGAGAGCTCAGCCCTCCGCCGTGATCATTGCCTTGCTTTCGGCCGCTAAAACGCCGTGCGCGGGATGTAGGTCTGGTTCTTGGTCACCGAGGTGGACGTGCCCTGGCCGGTCGCGTTGATCCTGAGCACCACCTGATCGGTGTCCACCTCCGTCAGCGTGATGGTCACGATGATCGGAATACCGTTGACGCTGCCGGCGTTGAGCGAGGTGCTGAAACCCTCCTCCAGCGGGAACGGCTGGCCGCCCTGATAGCTGAAGGTCGCATACCTCACCAGGCCGATCTGGATCACGTTGTGGCACTGCATCAGGTAGGAGACCGCGTCCACAATCTGGGTGGCGACGTCCGCGATGAGATACGTGTTGATCTCATTCATGTCGGTCTCGCCGGCCCGCGGCGGCTTGAGTTCATCCGGCACCGCGCTGCGCACCCGGGTCAGCGGGTCAACACGCCCAGTGTTGGGAATGTAACCCTCGCTCTCCTCGTTCCAGGGCTCGGTCTTGCGCTCTTCAAGGTCTTCGTATTTCTTGATGATGATGTCGCGCGGATCGAGGTTCTTGAAGTTCTCGACTGGATCACCCGTCTCGCCTTCTTCTTCCACCGCTTCCTCATCCGGCTCGGCATCCTCGTCTGCCTCTGTGGGAATGGCCCCGATCTGGCTTGGCAACTGCTGAGGCTCCGCCGCCTCGGCGTCCTCTTCCGCCGCGGGTTCCTCTTCCTCGACCGGCTCCTCATCCTCGGCCGGCTCCTCATCCGCGGCAGCTTCCTCGTCGCCCGCCGGCTCCTCCTCCTCTACCGCGTCATCCTCCGCAGCAGGCTCGCCATCCTCGCCGTCGGCGGCAGGCTCCTCGGCTTCGGCTTCGGCTTCCTCGCCCTCCGCCGCGGGCTCGTCCTCAGCCGCGCCAGCTTCCGCGCCATCCTCGCCGGTCTCGGCGGCGGGGGCCTCATCAGCATCTGCCTCAGCGGCCGGCTCGCCGGGTTCGGCCTCGTCGGTCGGCGGGGCGGCGGTACCCGTCTCGCGCTGCGCCTGCTGCACCAGCGCCATCGCCGGATCCTCCGCCTCTTCCTGCGGGCAGCCGCACACCAGTGCCGCGACCAGAGCCAGTGCGGCACCGATGATAACAGTCATAATCAGCATGTTTCGTCTCATGCTACACCTCTTTCCTAGCACGTGTGTGCTCCCGGCGGATCCGGCGGGTTGTCGCCCTGGGCTGAAGCCTCAGGATTCATGAAATACACCGTCAGCGCGATATTCCACGCGGTGGTCGTCCGGTACAGCCCCGCGTTCTCGCCCACCTCGTTCTTCAGACAGTGCACCGTGATCAGAATGTCGTCCTTCGCCGTCTGCAGATCCTCGATGAAGGTCTGCACGTCTTCATATGTACCATAGAAGCTGATCAGATTGATGTTGTAGGGTTCCAGGAACGTTCCCGGCTGCGTGTTGAGCGGCGTGTCGATCGGCTGGCCGTTCTTCTCGCCATCGTAGTCAATCGGGAACAGGTCCGCGGCGTCCTCGAACCACATCGTGCGCGGCAGCGTCTCGAACGGCTGCATCGCCATGTTGATCTTGAAGGTGTACTGCTCCACCTCGACCACGCTGGTGCCCGGCACCAGCGTCATCCGGCTCGACTCGATGATCGGGAAGAGCGTGTCCTGGAAGAACGGCAGCACCGAGTCCTGGTTGTAGAGGAACAGGTAGTCAATCAGGTTCAGCTTCTCACGCAGCGCGCGATTGACCTCGGTGGCCTGATCGAGCTTGGCGATCTTGGTCTGATAAGTCTGGATCCGCTGCTCGGCGGCGTTGATCGCGGTAGTGGTGTCGGTCAGCTCGCGGTTGAACTTGACGATCACCATCTGGTAGTAGACGACCAGTCCGATCACCAGGATGATGCCGAACGCGATCGCCAGCACCTGGGGGGTGATCACCGGGCCGGCCGCCGCCTTACGTTCGGGTGGTGGACCCGCGGGCCGCTTCTGCTCCTGCTCGCCGCTAGGTGTTGACGACATCCTCGATCACCTCTTTGATATTCACGATGTCGGTGAGCGCCGCCGACTGGTCAAAGATCTCGGTCTGGAAGTCCGTCGTGCAGTCGAACTCCCAGGCGATCTCGTAGAACATTGCGAAATCGTTGCGGAAGAAGTCCTCGATCGAGGCACCCGGCTGGATATCGAAGCGCGGCAGCCGGTAATCCTGCAGCGGACGCTCGATGGGGCTGACGGATACGCGCATCCCCCCCGGTGCGTCCGCGCTGGACTGGCCGGCGACGCCTCGACCGCTGCCTCCGCTTGCCCGCGCTGTGCCGCCACCGCCACCGCCGCCGCTGGTGCTGGGATTCTCGGTCAGCTCCGTGTTGGTGAAGAACGGCGACTTGTCCAGGTTGATGGCGAACTGGATCATGTCAACGCGGTCGACCGCGACGCCGACCATCGTGACCGAGTTGCTGCTGGCCTCGAAATCGACTTCCTCCAGCCAGACGCGGTCGTTGGTGCGCCGCCCCAACTCGTCCATGATTTCCGGCCAGACGACCTGCCTCTCAATCAGGTTAAACACCTGGTTGAAGCGCGGCACCTGCTGGCCGATCTCGCTCTTCTGCTGATCGAACTGATCCGCCTGGGGTTTGAGGCGGTTGGCCTCGGCCTCCTTCTCGCTCAGCGTCGCCTTGACCTCGTCGACCTCCTGCTGCCGTTCGCCGTTGTACCACCAGCCGATCCCACCCAGGATGATGAACAACACGACGGCGAACTTGACGATCGTGGCGTTGATCGACCGCGTGTAGTAGGCCGGCGGCATCAGGTTGAGTTCCTTCTTCTTCTTGAAGTGCTCCATCGCCAGACCGGTCGCCACCGGCAGGCGCGATGCGTTCTCGTTGAGGAACTCGAGGCTGTAGACTCCCTGGCGATACTGGACGAGACTGCCCAGATTGAGCAGGTTGACCTCCAGGCCGGTCTGGTCCTCCAGGTACTTGTGCAGGTTCGGGAACATCTCGATGCTGCCGAACAGCAACATCTTGCCGACGCGTTCCGACCGCTGCGCCTGGCTCTCGTAGTAGCGAATCGACCGAATCAACTCCGAGACGAAGCCGGAGAATACGGACAGCAGCGCCTCGCGCAGACGGTTGTCCTCCGTCGGATCGATCTCATCCTCGGGGATGGTCAGGTCCACCGGATCGGCGCGCAGGTACTCCTCGGCCTCGCCGGGGGTGACCCCCAGCAACTGCGCCACCTTGGCCATGATCGTGTTGTAGCCGAGCTCGACCGGGCGACTCAGGCGGAACTGCCCGTTCAGGAAGAACGACAGGTCGGTGACGGTGTCGCGGACGTCAATGATGCCGACCGCCTGGCTATAGCCGCTCAGACCGGTCTCAATGATGTTCCACGCCGCCAGCGAGGTGATCTTGATGCCCTCGGCTTCGATCCCGGCGCCCCGCAGCGTCGCAATCAGGCTCTCGACCGTCGTCGCGCGCGTGGCCACCAGCAGTACTTCCTGCATCGACGGATTGCCGCCCTCGCGCGGCGGCAGAATCCGGTAGTCGTATACAGTGTCCCCGGGCGGGAACGGCACGTACTGGTTGATCTGCAGACTGATCGCCTGACGGGTCTGCGCCGCGCCCATCTTCGGCAGCTCCACAATCCGCGTGATCGCCGCCTTGCCCGAAAGCGAGACGATCGCGCGGCGGGCGCTGACGCCCTGCTCGTGGAGCACCTTCTTGATGTGCGCGCCCAACTCCGCCGGCTCCGCCACGCGCCCGGCGGCGAACACACTGCTGGGGATCTCGCCAATGGCGAAGCGCTCCAGCGTGACCTCCTTGCCCCGCCGCTGCAGAGCTACGCAGCGGACTTCATTGGAGGTCAGGTCGAGGCCGACGTCTACCTTCTTGGTTGCTGGCCGTTTAGCCATCATTCCCTCCATCAACGGCGTCTCTTATCATGACCCGTTGCCCCAGGAAGATGTTCCGGTGGAGGCTGCAAGCCCGCCAGGGGCCACGGCCTCCACCGGCGCAATTACTACTTGTCGTCAATGATATTCGCCTGGATTGTGACGAAGACGTGGCTGGTGGACCTGCTGCGCTCCGTCCGGCCGAACAGCGGTCCGATGAACGGCAGCTTACTGAGATAAGGAATCCCCTGGAACTGCCACGAGTCGTCCGTGGTCGTCAATCCACCGATCAGCACCGTCTGGCCGTCGATCATGCGCAACACGGTCTGCAGGTCGGTGTCCACCGTCGGCTGGAACGTCACCTGCTGCCCGTTGGCCGAGGCAACCTGCTCGGGACCGTCGAAGTTCGACAGGCTGATGTCAATGCCCAGCGTAACCCGGCCGCGGTCGTCCACCTGCGGGGTGAACTCAAACTCCAGGCCCGCGTCAACCGAGTTGAACTGCGGCTGGTTGATCACCTGGCCATCGGCGGTCACCACCAGCGTTCCGCTCAGCTGACCGCGCGTCCGCGTGCTGTCAATCGAGGCTGAGAAGCCGTCAATCACCGCGACTTCGGTCTCCGTCAACACCTTGGCCTTGCGGTCCGTCTGCAGGAACTGGAAGGCCGCAGAGTAGTTCTCATCCAGCATTACGCCGCCCTTCGGCAGCACGTTTACCGACAGCGTACCCAACTCGTAGGCGCCGTTGAGCCGGTCGTTCTGGGCCGTCGCCGAGAGCAGCCCCCAAACCTCTTCGGGCTGGGCGCTGACCTGATACACGCGGACCTTGATCGCCACCTGTTTGGGCGGCTTGTCGATCTTGGCGATCAGCGACTGGACGGTGTCCAGCGTCTCGCGCGTGCCGCGCATCACGATCAGCCCGGCCTTGGCCGTTGGCAGCGGAATACCGCCACCGCCGACGCCACCGCCGCCGCCGCCGGCACCGCCTCCACCGATACCGCCGCCGCCGCCACCGCCGGCGCCACCGCCGCCGCCGGCGCCGCTGCCGACGCCCTGCAGTGGCTCGCCGATCTGCAACGGATCGAAGTAGTTGTCACGGACGGCGCTGCCGACCATCGCGGAACTCGTGACGGTCGCGCTGTTCCGTTGACCGCCGCCGCCACTGAAGCCGCCGCCGGAGCTACCGCCGCCGCCGCTGCCGAAGCCGCCACCGGTACCCGTGCCGCCGCCGCCGCCGCGGTAGATGTACCAGCCCACGGTCAGAGACGGCAGCAGGTTGAGCTGCGCAAGAATGTCGTACAGCTGGAACGGATCGGCGTAGTGCATCTGGTAGAGGTCGATCTCGTTCTGGCCGGGAATCTCCTGCTCCAGTCGCTCCTTGCTGGTGATCAGAATGATCGGCTTCGAGTAGGGATCATCTTCGTTGCGGAATACGACCTTCTTGAGATTGTGGGTCGTCAGCACGATGTCGAGCGCCTGGTCAAACGGCACGTTATCAAAGCGTCCCACGATCGAGCCGCCACCGGAGCCCAGCTGCGGATCGAAGATCCCCGCGCTGCGGAAACCCGGTCCGCCCTGCCCGCCGGGTAGCTGTCCCGGATCGAGTGGATCGCGGCTGGAGGTGCCAATCGGCGGATCCAGCCAATAGGGATCGATGATGATCGAGATACCGCTGATCTGGCTCAGGAACATCAGGAACCCGTAGAGGCTGAAGCCGGCCGCGGCCTCCAGGTTGACCCGCACGTCACTGAGCTGCTCTTCCTCACCCGGGAAGCCCGGCAGTTCGTATGTGCCGTAGGCGTCGCCGCCCTCACGGGCGTTCTGGCCGTAGCGGTAAGCATCGGCGCGGGCCTTGGTCAGGATCTGCTCAACGGATGGGATGTTCTGGGGAGTACCGCTGAAACCTGTCGGACCGGCCATCTGCTCCGGCGCGAATCCGCCGGCGGCAGCGCTCATCGACGTCCCGATCGAGGGCACGGCCGTCGGTCCCGGGGCCGGCTTGGGGGCCGACGTGCCGGCGGCCGGCTTGGCCGGCGCACTGGCCAGCTCACTGACCGGCTGACCGAAGGTCAGCACCACGTTGCCGCCCTCCTCACGCTGATTCACCAGCGCCATGCCGGACCTGAGGCTCGCGCGGACTTCCAGCCCGGTGGTGCTCTTCGCAGGCACCACCTCGACATGGGTCACCTCGCCCTTGAGGTCCTTATGGACCATGCCGGTCAGGCCCGCGGTGTCCACCGCTCCGGGAATGACCACGTCGACCCGCGGCGGGAAAGACCTCGGGACCACCTGGTATTCCGATCCAGCCAGACCGGTCATCGTCAACGTCCGGCCGCTGGGATCGAACTGCACGTCCTGGAGCACGGTGCTGCCGGCGGCGACAACCGGAACGGGCTCAGTACTGCCGGCGATCACGGGTAACGCGTCCCCTGCGCTACCGCTCAGCCAGGCCGTCCTGAACGGCGTCCGGGCACTGCCGGCACTGAACACCTCCACCACGGTGCGGCCCTCGCCGACGACCGCCTCGCGATAGACCGCTTCCCCGTCGCTGGGCACGGAATCCGCAAGGTTCATCGTCAGCAGGAACCCTTCCGCCAGTGGGCTGATCGACACTTCAGTCACAAGGTCGCCGGCAACCGACGGCGCGTCCGGAACCGCTCCTTCAAAGCGGTAGAGCGCCTCGAGACGACTTGGGCGAAGCTTGTGAACGACGAAATCGGATATTAGCGCCTCACCGTCAACACTGAGGACAACCGCGTCGCGATCGTTCAGATCGAGCAGTGTGACCTCCGCCGGGCCGGCTCCCCAACCGACTCCGACGAGGCAGAGCGCCCATACAAGTGCTAATATCCCAACCGCTCCCCTTTTCATCACAATACTCCTCACGGAGGGATCCTCCTAAACAATATCTTCCGCCGCCCGCGGCCGCAGGCGACGACATCTCGTGCGGCGCCAAACAATAGCCCAGAGAGCTACCATTTGAATTCTGGTATTCTAGGTTATCCACACCTATATGTCAATCAAGAAACCCAGTGCCGATTGGCAGCAGAAGGGGCCCCCACACTGTGGTGAGAGCCCCGAATAGACCTCAGAAACCGGCTCAGCAGCCCATCAGCCGCCGATCAGTTGGTGTCATCCCTGTACCATAGGATCCGATAGCTCAGATCGCGGTCCCGTGACGTCAGACCCGCGCCCTGGAGCACATCGTCCAGCACCTCGGCGTCGCGCCGCGACCAGAGCGGGCCGACGTCGACAACCGCCACCTTGCTGCGGTCGCGGCTGATCTTGGCCGTGTCGACCAGTGCACCGGCCGCCCCGCCACTGGCGGTCACCGCCCCGCTGGCCTCCACGCGGTATACGTAGCTCCGGCAGGTGACATAGGGCGCGATATCATCAAGGTAGTTGGCGATCGGGATGAACTCGCCGCGCTCGTCGTCCCAGCGCGCGGCGTAGCGGAACGCCGACGGCCCGCTGAAGACCTGATAGGTGGTCGCCGACGGGTTGCTGTCGAAGTCCGCATCGTCAGGCGTAAAGCCGTCGGAGTCGAGCTCCAGGTAGTAGTTGCCGCTAGTGTCGTCCAGCGGGAACGTCCGGGCATCGGCCGGCCCCTCAATAACCTTGTACAGATCGAACAGGTTCCGGAACGGTGGGTTGGGAATGTAGCTGTAGGCCGTCACGTCGTTGCTGTCGATGATGCCGATCTCGTTGCGCGCGTCCTGCGGTTCACCGAATGTACCGGGCACGGCATCGAAGGTGAAGCTGGTGATGTTGCCCGCGTTGTCGACCGTCAACTGGACGTCGTACTCCCCGCCGGGATAGGTGAAGTAGTTGCGCGCGTCGAACGCCCAGCGCGAGTAGTGATCGTTGCCGACCTGATACAGCCCGGAGCCGGACCACTCGCTCATCTCGCCGGCGCGATCCGTCTCCCAGTGACCGTTGTGCACCAGGTCGTTCAGGTACTTCGCGTAGTTGCTGACCGGCTCGTAGATGTCGACCTGGAACGTCTGCCACTGCCCCGGACTGATCTCGGCCGTCAGCAGCACGTCAGCCTGCCAGCGATCCCGCACGACGGCGATGTCGCTGGGCGAGTAGAACTGGTAAGCGTCCGGATCGATGTTGTAGTAGCCGGCCACCGCGTGGTCCCAGGCGTTGTTGATGTCGTTGCTGTCGCTGTTGTCCGGCGCCGCGAGATCGTTGTTGCGGTCGGCCAGCCCGTATTCGTGCGGGTTGGTGCCGTCCCAGGGGCCGATCACCGGCAGGTGGTCGACGCGGAACGCCCCGCCCAGTTCGGGATAGCCGCCGGTGTAGCCGGTCTGCGTGTAGCCGAACTCATCGCTGGCATCCGGCGCCGCCGGCTTGTGCAGGTCGTAGTAGGCCGTGCGGTAGCGAATCACCTTCTGCGCCAGAGCCCTGGCCTCGGCCTCGCTGAGGTAAACGTCATCTCTTTCGTCGCGGACCACGCGGAAGTTGTCAGCGGTGCCGTCACCGTCGACGTCACCGACGTCCACGTCGTAGTCGTAGTCGCGCTCCTTGATGATGCGCCTGAACAGCGCCGTCAGCACGTCCTCGGAAGCGGTGTTGATGTTGATGCGCCCCATGGTGAACGTGTCGTAGAAGTCCTGGATGCGGTCCTCGCCCTGAGCGTCGAGCGTGTAGTTGGCGTAGTACAGCGGCTGGGACAGCGGATCGCGCGTGGCGTACAGGCCGTAGCTGCGGAAGGACGGATTCGGGTCGGTGGTCAGCACGTCGCCCAGCACCTGCAGGTCGGCCTCCATCAGGCGGCCGCCGCTGAGGTCGGCGCTCGGCACGTTGGAGTAGTTGTCAGTGCCGGTGCTGTCGATGTTGAGGAACGGATCCACCCAGATGCGAACGGCGTGCATCGGACGCCCCTCGCCGTCGCGCATCACCTGCGGCGCCGAATCGCCGTAGGTGCTGGGCATTAGGTACCCGCTGGCGAAGACGTCCTCGGTGCGGGTCACGATCGCCCCGTCGTTGTCGCTGGCCAGCAGCTGCACGTAGTAGTTGCCGGCCTCCGGCACCACGAACTCGGCCGGATTGTCAGTATCCAGACCGACCGGCAGCCGCGGATCGTCCGGAATCCCGTTGCGTCCGAAGGTGTTCGCCCGGTAAGCGTTGCGGTTGTGGGAGCCGATCACTTCGCCGTCGACGTTGACGAGCTGCAGGGTTACGTTGTAGGCCTGCGCCCCGCCGGTCGGCCCGCCGCCGATTTCCCGTCCGCCGCTGATCGCGTAATGGACGTAGACGATGAACGGGGCCACGCCGCTGGCCGGAGTGACCAGCAGCGTCGCGTTCAGCGGGATGGTCTCGGCGATCTCGACCGTCGTCGAATCGGTGTCGGTAGCCGGTCCCGCGGAGCTGTCGGTGACGGTCACCGAGCTGTTGTAGCTGCCCGCCTGGTTGAAGCTCCACGGCACCACGGTCTCGTTGCCCTGATTGAGGGTGCGCGTGACGTCCGTGCTGCCGTCGCCGTCGAGATCGAAGCTCAGGCTGTAGGGTGGCGTCCCGCCGTCGACAAAGACCGCGTACTGGATCTCGCTGCCCACCGACGAGCTGGGCGGATTGGCCATCATGCTGACGCTGAGCGTCGGCGTCACGATGTTGAACTCGCGCTGGCAGGCGGTGAACTGCCCGGCGCCGTCGCTGACCACCAGCCAGACCCGATAGCGGCCCGAGCCGTCGTCGCCGCCGCCATACCAGGCTTCATCGGAGATATCCAGCCACGGGCTAAGCAGCGGGCTGGGCGCCTGCGAACTCGGCCCGGCGCCGTAAGCGCCGTCCAGCCCGACGAAGCCGATCGACGCACCCGTGTATTTCTCGACGAACCACCGGTAGGTGTAGGCCGCCGACTGCGAAGCGCCGCCCGTGACGTAACTGGTCAGCTCCACCAGCTGGCTGTTACTGCCCACCAGCGGGCTGACCGTGAAGTCCGCCACCAGCGGGCGCTGCTCCGTATCGCCGCCCTGTACGCGATCCCCCCAGAAGAAGGGCTGGCTGTCGAAGGCGAAGGCGCGTTCCTCAGGCGGCAGGTCGTCGGTGACGAAGCCGAAGCCGTTGTAGACGCCGCGGTCGGCGCGGTAGTAGTTGAACGACCCCGAGACTTCGGTGCGCCCCACGCCGTTGACCGCCGCCGGGAAGCTGGCGCCCTGGATGATGCCGGCGCCCGGCACGTTCATCAGATTCTGCCCGTTGAGGAACAGGAATTCGTGGTAGTTGACCGGATTGTCGCCCAACGGCGACTCGTTCTCACCGGCGATCCAGCGCGTATCGGCGTTGGCGTCGGACACCCAGTTCAGCGCCGAACCGGCGCCGTGCACGCCCTGGTGCCGCATGCTGGTCACGCCGACGTTGTTGGCGTTGACGAACGGCTTGGTGTAGCTGACCCACGTCGCCAGCGTATCCGGATAGTCCTCCATGCCCGGCGGGATCAGCATCTGATCGCCGGCGGAATACGTGCGGCTGACCAGATTGGTGGTGCCGGCCAGCGGCCGGTCCATCAGATTGGTGGTGAACGAGTAGCTGACTTCCGTGCAGACGCGGTGCCAGCTGGAGTTGTCCCAGCCGCTGACGTTCAGCGTGGTCAGGTCGGTGTCGTAGTCGTCCCCGCCCACCGTCACGACCGGCAGGCTATAGGGTCCATAGGTGTTGGAGAAGGCCACGCCCCGCGGCGTCGCCACCACGTAGTAGGTCGCCACCGTCGGCGCACCGCCGGGACTACCGACCGGCCCGGCCAGCTCCGCCGCTACGAAGGCGTGGGTGATCTCTACCGACTCGATTTCGATGCCGTTGACCGCGCCGTCCAGCCGGCTGGTCTGGCCCACGGCATAGGAGCCGTCCACCACGGAGTCGCCGTCCCAGTCCACCAGCACGGTGGTCGGGTTGTCCGGCGTCGGGTCGAGGTCGTAGGGGAAGGTCAGTTCGACGTTGAAGTCGACCGGGGCGCGCAGGTCGGCGTAGGTTGCGTCGGCCCAGGCACCGGTGCCGAAGCCGTCGGCCGTATAGATTCCATACTGGAAGCCGATGCGCAGCTGGTTGGCCGGCATGCTGACGCGCCAGGTGTCACCCGGCACCCAGGCAGGCGGCGGGGCGCCGGCTCCGACCGGATTGATCCTCAGCTGATCGCCGACGTTGATGATGCCGCTGCCGCCCAGCTGCCGGAGCTCCAGGTCGCTCGGCCCCGGCACGCCGATGATCCGCCAGATCGAGCTGCTGGTGTCGTTGTGCAGGATTGTGCCCGGCGGATTGGCCCAGGCCGGATTGGCTGCGATGTTGATCGTGATCTGCGCGTCCACGCCCGGGGGCAGCGGCCCGCCGCTGACGGCGGTCACCACCGCCGGCGTCTGGCCCACCGGAGGTCCGGTGTACGTTACGCGGATCTGGTCGGCGGCCAGCGCGGCGTCGGTGTTGTAGTCATCCAGCACCAGCCAGGGCGAGTTGCCGTTGGTGACGTTGATGATTGTGTCACCGGGGAACGGGGTATTGTTCGCCAGAACGCCGCCCATGTGAACGCCGGTCGCCAGGCTGGCGCCGTCTCCGACCCAGTCGTAGTTGTTGTCCTCGATGACGTACGTCGCGCCGGGCACGAAGCCGGGCAGGACGGTGTCGACCGCGCCGATGCGCGTGACCACGCTGCCGTTGTTCAGGCCAACGGAGAAGCTCGGATCAGCGGGATCGTGCAGCGTCAGCTGCGTGGCACTGTCGACGTAGCGGACATCGGCCGTCGCGTCCGGCGGCGGCGGGATGCCGTCATCGTCCCGCTCCTCGAGCAGCACCAGGTCGCCCTCGCGAACGCCGAAGCGTCCGGCGTTGATGAAGTCGGCGTTGGCGTCGACCAGCGTGATGCCGCTCAGATCGGTCGCGGTGGCCGTGCCGCGGGTGACCAGGAAGCCACCCTCGTCGCTGTCCGGTGAGCCGTTCAAATCGACCTGCCACTTGCGCACCAGGCCGGTGCCGGCTCCGCCGGTCGCCGAACCGAATGACACGCCGGTGCTGGGATCGGCGGTGAACGTCTCACTGCGCAGGTCGATCTCCGGGAAGATGCTGACCAGCAGGGCCGAAGTGCCCTCGTCATCGCTGAAGGACACCGGCCGGACGATGCGGTAGGCATCGCCGACCGCCCAGGCCGAGCCGCCGTTGAGCAGCGCGGTGCGGATCTCGACGTTGCTATAGACCTCCAGCACGCTGGCGGACTCATTGGGCACCACCGTCAGGTTGATGATCCGATCGCCGACGCGCACGCCGTCGCTGAGGAACGAGGCGCCGGCATCGGTGAAGCTGGCCTGCGGGTTGGCCCCGCCGAGCGCGGTCACCGTACCGGTGGAGATGACCAGCTCGCGGTCGTCCATCGGCCGGCGGTCCTTGACGGTGATCAGCTGGTGGCTGACCGCCTGCCGGCCGCTGATCAGATCCGTGACGTACAGCGTCGCCATGTAGTTGCCGATGCCGTCGGCGGCGTAGTCGTGGGTAATCCCCTGCTGTGCGCCGCGGATCTCGCCCGGCGCGCTGGGGTTGGCCATCGTGTTGAAGGAGTAGTCGATGTGGCCGTCGCCCTGGTAGTCAAGATCGAAGCTGAGATAGGTCGGATCGTTGGCCGACAGCTTGCCGATCAGGTCGAACGTCACGTCGAAGCCAGTCTGGAAGAAGACCCGCTCGCTGGTGCCGTCCGGCGTCGTCACCGTCAGGAAGCCCGATCGCGCACCGTCCGGCACCCGAACGTAGAGCGCCATCTGGCGGTACAGGATGCCGCCGATGTTGAGCACCTCACCGTCGTCGAAGACGGCCAGGCCCTGGGCGGTCAGGCCGCCGCCGAAGGTGACGATGTTGTCCGAGGCGGCGCCGTCAGGATGCGGCGCGGGGATTCCGCCCGGCGCGGGCGGCGTCGGCGCGGCGAAGTTGTAGCCGCGGATCACGATCACCTCGCCGTTGGCCGCCACATCGGGCTCCAGGGCGCTCTTGACGGTGGTGTCGGGATGAAGGCCGATCGCGCCGATGAACGGCTGATTGGCGCCGCCCGATCCCTGCGGATTGTCGCCGATCGGGGCATTGCCGTTGCCCGGCGGCGAGGCGTGCAGCACCGCCATCGGAGTGCGGGCGATGCCGCTTGTACTCGGAGTGCCCATCCCGCCCGTGCCAGCGTCGGACAGCGTCACCATCGCCACATCGTGGGCGATGGTCGAGCTCGCGAAGCCCGGGCTGCTCGAGGCGCGGTCGAGCACGTAGCAGTGCACGAAGTACACGCCGTCGGCGTCGGGAATGCCATCCCCGCCGATCGAGCCGTCGCGGTTGTCGTAACGGTCGAATGTGTGGAATTCGAAAGTCGGATTCGGCTCGTTGCTGACCATCGCGATCGACGACGCGCCGGCGGCCCCCGGATTGTCAGCATCGATGCTGACGTAGGGCGAGCCGCTGTCGACGATCTCCGTGCCGACGATCATGTCCAGCGTGGCCGAGCTGTCTCCGTAGCGCGGACGGTGGATCTCCCAGCGGTAGCTGTAGCCGCCCTCCCCACCGTCGACACCCGCCGAGCAGACGAAGCCCTTGCGGTTGTCTTCCAGCGCCCTGAGGTTGATGCTGGCGTTCATGCTCGGCGGGATGCCGGCCGAGCCGCCCGGCGAGGCGTCGCCGCCCACCACGATCTGGGTGTAGACCAGATCGCTGGCCGGCGCGCCCGCGCTGTCGATCACCTGCAGTTCGACCCAGTACTCGCCGCCATAGCCGTTGCCGCTGCCCATGCCCAGCGAGACCGGATCGAAGGTGAATTCCTCGTCGATATCGTTTGAAACCCTCGTCTGGGAAGCGATCACCGAGCCGACGACGGTATCGTCGTAGGCCAGACCCGGCGGTGTCAGCCGCGACGGACGCGGCGGCACGCCCAGGCCGGGCCAGCCGGTGATATCCACCACGCCGCCGTCCGGGCCGGTGTAGGGGTTCACCCCGCCGGCACCGGAGCCGAGCCCCGGATCGAGGATGCGCACGCGGTAGGTGTACGGCATGGTGCCGCCAGTGGCACTGGCGAACACGCGCGCCGTCGCATCGTCGGACCACAGCGACGGCTCCTCGGCCGCGATCTGAGCCTCGACGATCGGGCTGGACGCGATCAGCGTAACCGAGACGGTGTCGGTGGCGAAGCCCACGGTGCCCGGTACGGGATAGCCCCCGCCGTAGATGGGATCAGCCGGGAAGCTGGGTGGCAGCTGGACTTCGTCGCCCAGCACCACCGGCGGCGGCAGGGCCGCCGGATTAGTGTAGTCGCCGGCCGGCAGCGGCAGATAAGGCACGCCGCCGAAGCTGTCACTGAAGGTGCGCAGGTCGTAGAGCCGCAGCGTAACGGTTGGCGTATCCGGAGTGATGCGGATCACCCGTGGGTCGCCGGTCTGCCAGCCATGGGGCGGCCAGGTGCCGTCGTAGCTGTCGGGCACGCCGCCGTAGTCCCAGTCATACAGCAGATAGCGTCCGCCGCGCGTCTCGGCGCCGCCGTAGGCCGAGCGCAGCTCGAACTGGTCGCCGGCGATGCGGACCGGCAGCACGTCCACGCGGAACGGGATGTCGGCTTCTTGGTTATACTGCAGGTAGACCTGGGAGACGTCGTCCGTCCGGACGTTCGGCAGGGCCTCGGCATCGGCGACGGGATCCCAGCGGCGAACCTCCACGCGGGCGGTCAGATACGGATCGCCCTCGGCGTCAAACGCCCAGGCCTCGCGCTCGGCCGCGGTGCTGAACTGCGGACCCGGATATGCGGTCTCACCGTCCAGCGTCGCCGTGTTCCAGTAGCTGTTCTCCAGCGGGCGCCCGTCGGCGTCCGTGCCCGCTTCATACCACGCGGTGGTCGGCTCCGGCACGTCGTCCCAGCCGAACCGGCGCTGCAGATCGCCGCTGCCGCCGAGCGGCCCCAGCGTGCTGCTGAAGGCCGGCGCCTGGGTGAACATGTAGCCGAGCACATCCAGGTTGTTGAAGTTGTCGTGCGCCACGATCGTGACCTTGCTGCTGGTACTGTCCGCACCGGCACCGACAGCCTGCAGCTGCATCGGGGTCAGCGGAATCACCGCCGTCAGGTCGGCGGAGCCCGGCGCCCAGTTGAGACCGGGGCGGTTGCCGATCGTGAAGTACAGGTAGTAGAGCACCGCGTTCATGTCGGGCTCGTCGCCCGTCCCGGGCCGGTTGTCCGGACCATCGGGATTGATGTTGGACATGTACCAACCGAGGTCGACGACGTCGCTGAAGGCGATGTAGTAGTTCACCGCCCCGAACTCCTCGGGAATGCTGGTGTCCACGTTGTTGTTGGAGCTGTCGAGGTTGTAGCGGAAGTCCGAGGGAGGCGTGGCCATCAGGCTGACGCTCATCCGCCCGAACTCATAGCGCGGGACGTCCAGCAGGTCGGCCACGGTGTCGAAGCCGCCGTAGTTGATCAGGTTTTCGTAGTCGAAGTTGCCCGGACCGTGGGGGCGAACGAACGGATCGACGTTCTCGCCGGCGAACGTGTACGGGTTGTTGTGCGACTGCATCCAGTCTGCAAGCAGGCTGGAGAACGGTCCGAAGATCTGGACGAACCACGGCGCGCCGAATCCGAAGAAACTGCCGATGCCGCGGTTGGCCGCGGGCCGCCAGGCGCCGCTGTCGGGGTTGTACGTGTAGTCGTCTTCCTCGAAGTACGTGCCGTTGCGGTACATCAGGATTGACAGGCAGCTCTCCAGCGAGAACGACGTGTTCAGCGCCGGATAGCCCGCGCCTGGGAAGTCGCTGCCGCCCGCCGTCCAGTCTTCCTGGTGGCCGGAGCCGCCCACGTTGTATGGATGGGAGAAACCGGTGCTGTCGACATTGCCGTCCGGGTCGCGGTGCGGAGCCAGCACCGAAGGACTGGTCGTGTTGGTCAGATCGTAGCGCGGATCGGTGTTGGGCACCAGGTGGTCCTCAGCGCCGGCGCGGCCGAGGCGGTCCACCGGCGGCAGCGTGACCTTGTAGCGCAGCGTCCGCGGCAGATGCTCGCGCACGTAGGCGTACATCTCGGAGGCCGCGTCGCGGTAGTCGTCGAGCGTGATACCGAACACGAAGCGGCCGATGTCGTAGCGCAGGTCCGGCACGTCGTCAGTGTCCTGCATCTCCTCCGGCGTCTCCCGCAGCACGGCGATGCCGCTGTACTCCGGGTCCCCGGGCACGAAGGGATTCACCAGATCGGCGTTGGGGCCGACGTCCTGGATGTAGTTCGCCAGCACGTTGGTGTCGTAGCTGAAGATTGTGACGACGTCGCTGAGGCGCTCGAACTGGCGCTCGGTCATCGACGGCAGGCCGCGCAGCTCGTCCAGCGTGGAGAGCGGCTGCGGCGGCGGCAGCGGCATGTCGTCCTCGTCCGTGAAGGCGAAGTCCCAGCGGAAATCGGTGACGACGCCGCCCGCCTGGTTGATCTCCAGCGCCATCAGCGCCGGCGTCATGTTGCAGGCGTCCACGCGGCGGGCCGGATAGCCGGCCGCCGGGTCGGTGATCAGCGGCGGCGAGTTGTAGAGCGAGCCCAGGTCGTCCGTGGTGTTCAGGTCGGCATGCAGCGTGCGGTAGCTGCCGCCGATGCCGCCCCACGGGTCGCGGTCCGGCTCCGTCGCGTCGGCGTCATGCGGTGGATTGAGATAGGTCAGGATCTCAGCCGCCAGCCGCGGGGTGACCCCCGGCAGCGACATCAGCATGGTCAGCGAGTTGTAGCAGGCCTCGATGGACTGCGGGACGAAGTCGCCGTCGGTATCGCCTTCGTAGTAGTGCAGCGCCGACTCGCCGAGTTCGGGCATCGCGACGCCGTCCTGGGTGTCGCTGAACTGCTCGTTGAACGCCTCGAAGCGGCCCCAGTCGATGCGGTCAGGATTGGCGGCGAAGGCACCGGTGGTCGGGTCGAAATCCCACTTGTGGGTGGTGTTGCGGTCCGGGAACAGCGGGTTATCCATCCACTTCCAGCCGTCCTCGTCCACCACCTCGTTGAGGTTGAAGTCGTTGGTGCCATAGCCAGTCTCGTCGTAGTCGGTCTCGGCGGACTCCGGCATGTAGACCCGCACCTTCTTGCAGAAGATGTTGAGGTTCAGCCGGCCGGCCTCGTCGGAGACGTTGGCGTAGCTCTTCAGCAGCGACGTCGGGATCGGGCCGCGGTCAAGGTCGGTGTAGATCGACTGGTAAATGTTGACCTTGGCGTTGTACATGTAGGACTCGACGTCGTTGCTGCCGTCGAGCAGGCGGTTGACCACCCCGCTGCCCTCGCGCGGCTCATCGCTGCCGGGGTAGTAGCCCGGGCCGTAGATGAACCCGTCGTTGCCGTTGAACGGGCTGGCCAGTTCGTAGCCATCGTCAACGCCGTCGCCGTCGGTATCCACTTCAACCGCGGCGTACTGGTTGAACTGCCAGATCCAGTTGTCCATCCCGCCGGTGAAGGGACTGCGGGCGTAGGGCAGGTAGTCGGTCGAGAAGCTCCAGGACTGACCGATGTAGGTGGGGCCATGCATGCTCGGGAAGCGGAAGTCCCAGCGGTACATCCGCGAACTGACCTCGTCGTCGTCGGGGCCGATGTAGGAGCGGTCGTAGCGCGGACCGACCCAGTAGTCGTCCGACGTTCCCAGGATGTCATCGGCGCCGGCGGCTCCCGGTGAGCCCTGGTCCGGCACCTCATCCCGGCGGTAGCCCGTCACCGGATCGAGCACGATGATCGCGGTGTTGGGCTGCGTCGCGGACGTGTAGTACGCCGGATAGGCCTTCTCCTGGACAACCAACGAGATCGCATCGTTGATCGCCTTCTCCGCCGCCATCTCCGCCTTGGTGCCCTTGATCGCTTCCGCCGTCGCCACCGACTCGGTGTTGATGCTGGTCAGCACCAGCGTGATCAGCGGCAGCAGCAGGGCCACGAAGACCAGCACCGCCAGCAGGATCACACCTTCGCGGCGCGTGCCGGGGCTGGCGATGCGGAGATTCCGGAGGCGCAGGGACCCACCTGACGTCTTTCGGCCAGTTCTATCTTGTGACATGTTGCGTCCTGGAACAAACGGGCCAGCGGCCCTTATTCACCGTATTATACCCACGAGGACACTTTATTAGTATCGGGGATCGAGCCCGGCCAGGGCAACCGGGGCGGCTTCGGATCAGCTTCCAGCAGCTCGGGCGGCCGACAGCCGTCGGCCGGTATGCAGAGCTTCGGTATCGTGCGGCTAGGGCAGCGGGTTCTTCTCCCGCAGCTTCTCCACCGGCGTGCGGGCGCGGATCATATCATCCGGACCGAGCGGATCGGGGTAGGTGATCGAAAGGCCCGCGAAGTAGTTGTGCTCGACCCGCCGGCGGAAGTCGCCGGGCTCAGCGCTGAAGGGATCCGTGATCAGCTCGGTCCGGTAGACGAAGTCCACCGGGACCGTCTTGGTGAGCACCACGTCGCGGCCAGCACCGATGTAATCCTGCTTCTGGTTGAGCAGCGGCTGCAGGCGGTCGGCATCGGCATAGGGCACCGGGCTGTCCAGCCGGTAATAGACCACCGTGTTGCCGCTGCCCCGCTGGCCGCTGCTGGCCCGGCGCTCCTCGATCACCTGCCGCGGCGTCGCCACGACCGTGACCCTCACGGCCCGCACATAGGGCAGCCACCAGCCGGGAACCGGGTCGTCCGGCACGCCGTCGCCATCCGGAATACCGTCGGCGTCCCCGAAGTCGCCGATCCCCGTGGGGTTGATGCTGTAGTTGTAGTAGTTGTTGCCGTGGATGGCGCTCATGTCGGGACGCATTTCGGCTACGCCGCCTTCCATCGTCTGCCCGCCGCTGATTCCGGTCGTCACGAACGCCAGCCGGTCGATCGGCCCGTTCACGGGTTCGTCCGAGGCATCGGTCGGCGTGTAAAACACCGTCATCCCCCAGCCGCTGCCGATGCTGTCCCCCAGCCCGCTCAGCGTGTTGGGCGTCACGTGGGTACCGTCGGGCTTGTTCGGATCGAAGCCCTCGGGATACTGGTCGGCGAGCTGCCAGATGATGGTGCCGTACTCGGCGTTGGTGACGGGATCGACCCACCAGCCGGAGCCATCATTGGAGCCGTTGTAGGCCACGTCGATGACGCGCAGCTCCCAGCCGCTGATCAGCGGCACCAGGTTGTCCATCCCGCTGCCCAGTTCGTAGTCGGCGGGCATGAACGAGATCGACCCGTCGGTGATGTCCTGGTACGCGATCTCGATGTCATTGCCGCTGACCCGCGACATGTAGACAGGCACCTCGTGCATGTACTCGAACTTGATCGCCGTGATGTTGCTCGCGATCGGTATCTGGCGGACGCGGATCACGCCCTGGTTGTCGTCCGTATAGCCGAACAGGTCCTGGATGACGGCCGCGGTTTCCTTGTACGGACCGACCGGGACCACCTCGGGATAGCCCTGGATCTCGCCCAGGCCATCGTTGGCCGCCGCCGGATTGGCCGAACCCGTGTTGCGCAGGTCCGCCGGCGCGAGCGTGCCGTCGCCGTCGCGGTCCCACTCGCTGGCCAGGTAGTAAGGCATGTCATTGGCGGCGGGAATCGCCAGACGGAACAGGCTGCGATACTCGGCGACCTGCTTGTCGGGACGCGACCTGAGCAGCTTGGGCAGCGCGAAGCTGCGATTGGTGACCTGCTGTCCCGCGACGACCACCGTGCTGTCGTGGCTGGTCATCACGCGGTCGCCCCACGCTTCGGAGATAAACAGACTCGTGGACACGACCGGGACGTTGTTGGTGTCCCAGTCCGCGACGCGCCAGTAGGCCTGCTCGTCATAGCCGTATGGCGAGGGCGTCTCGTCGGGATAGCCGTTCAGATCCCGGTCGGAGGACAGCGGAATACCGGTTGCGGACGTCAGGTCGTCACACATGTACTCCAGCGCGATGCGCGCGTTGCTGTTCAGCTGAGCGCGGGTTTCGCCGGTCCGTAGGATCTCGAACGAACTGCCCAGCACGCTGGCCAGCACCATCAGCACGATCGTAGCGATCAGGACCACGACCAGCACTTCCACCAGCGTGAATCCCGCCTTCGTCATCCGTGTTCTCATAAGGCCACCCGTGCCACTAGTCACACTTCAGTGTCAGACTATGATACCCAAAGCCCACTGCTCAACGCTCGCCATCCACACCGCGTCACCGGCCGCCGTCCGCCGCAACTCCTGAAAGCCGGCTGTCCCGACGCGGGCCCGGGACGCCAGCAGCGCACGCTGTCGGTCAAGCATGACTAGTACTTCTTGCTGTAGTAGATCGCACCTTCGAACAGCTGCAGTACGTAGCACTCGTAAATCGTGTCGACACCCGCCGCGCCGAAGCCGGGCAGACCCACGTTCACGAACTCGCGTTGCGCGTCCTCAAACTCCCGGTTCTTGTGGGACTTGTGCCCGTAGCCGAACAGCAGATACCCGGTGACGGTGCTTCCCCACTTGTAGGTTTCGTTCTCCACCGTCGCCGCGCTGTCGCCGAACGGGTAGCCGCTGGCGCTCAGAATCGGCACGTAGGCGAAATCACCGGGGGCGAAGTAGTCGTTCTCGTCCGTCCCGAACTCGCAGGCGATCGAGTACGCCGGCGGCGTCCAGGTCGAGTTCAGCGGAATCCCCATCGGCTGCTGCTGCAGCATGCCGCGCGTGGTGTCGAAGGCGGTGTCGGCGGTGAACGTCGCCAGACTGGCCTGGCCGCCCCTGGCGGTGTATAGCGCACAGTCGTAGCCGGCATTCCCCGGGTCGTTCTCATTTGGTGAGAAGTTGTTGACCGGATCAAACGGCGACGCACCGGTAAGGTCGAAGGAAAACACGAAAACATTGCGCATCCTGGCCCGCTCCCCCGTGTTGGTGGAGATGAACGGATTGGCCGGATACTCCTGGATGGCGTCGGCGGCGATCAGCGTATCGAAGTAGCGCGCCGTGTTCTCGTTGCCGATCAGCTCCGTCTCCTTGACGTTCTTCAGCATCTCGAACACGTTGGTGGTGCTGGCGATGTAATGCCCGTACCCGCCCAGAATGCCGTTGACCAGCTCGCCGGTGTTGGGGGCCAGGCTGCCCGTGCCACCGGTCGCGTACATCGCCGGATCTCCCAGCGCGTGATTCTCGAACGGCGCCATCACGTCGATCGCCACGCCAGGATAGTTGCCATTGTGATTCTGCGCGTAAGCAGCCAGCGCCGACTCGATCGAGGCGCACTGCGTCTTGACCGCGGCCTCCTTGGCCCGGATCTGCGCGTTCTTCACCAGCGGCACCAGCGCGACGATGAGGATGCCGATGATGCCAATCACAACCAACATCTCGACCAGAGTGAATCCGCTCCTTGTCTGCATTTCGTGATCTCCTCCTGTTGCCAGGTGCCAGCCGGTCCTGCTAGAACTCAACACGGCTTCCTCCAGCATCGCTCGCCTGCGAGGACGTATTGGTCCGCTTGAAATAGGCAATCATGCCCAGCTCGTAGAGGTCCTTCGTCCCGCTGCCGTCGAAGTCCTTCTTGGCCTCGGTCAGCCCGCGCGCGGACAGCCCGAGTGAGTTGTTCGGATACGCTATGTAGGTGGGCCCGTTCATCGGTATCACGCCGTACGCCCACAGGTGATAGCTGTCGATTACGTCCAGGTAGTACATCCCGTCCTGGGTAGTCCGGTTCGTCTTGGCCTGGTAGCTCTTCTTGGCCTCAACCACGCCCTCGGGGTCGAAGATCGTGGCGCCGTCCGTGGAGTAGAAGAACGTGTAGACGAAGTCGCCCGGCGTGACCACCGTGTCTTCGCTCGGGATGGTCTTGTCCAGCACGGCCGGGCCGCCCGTGTCCCAGTTGGCGTCGCCGTAGGACCACATGATGTTGCCCATCGGGCGCTTGAGGAACGGATTGGGCGGATAGGAATCGAGGTAGCCCAGCGCCACCAGCGGGTCGCTGTACTGGTTGAAGATGCGATAGAAGCCATAGGTCCAGCCGCTCGGCTGGATCACGATGTGCTCCTTCATCCCCTTCCACTCGGTGAACATCGGATCGACCGGCGTAACGGTGTTGTCCTGGAAGGTGTCCGTCACCACGCGCACGCCGCCGAACAGGCCCAGGCTGAACCAGTTGCTGGAATCCGAGTGCAGCCCGGTACCGGTGTCCGTCGCGATGTATGGGTCGAAGTTCGGATCCTGATAGGTCGCGTTATCGAACCAGCGCACACGGAACGGGTAGTTGGAGCTGTTGTCGGTGCCAAAGGCCTCCAGCGCGGTCTGGATCGCCTTCAGATTGGACGCCACCTCGGCTTCCTTGGCGCGGTTGCGCGCGTCCTGCAGCCGCGGAATCGCCAGCAGCGCCAGGATGGCAATGATCACGATCACCACCAGCAGCTCGATCAGCGTGAACCCCTTTCGCTGGAAGCGCCGTTTACTCAGAAGATGGTCCTGCATGGCCCTGCTTAGCTCCCGGTGATTTTCAAGAATGTCGCGCCGTAAAACGCCTGGTCGATGTCCACGCCACCCCCAAGCAGCGTGCCGCCGAAGGCTCCGCTGCTGTTGGCCCGGTCCCGCATCTCCGGCTCGATCAGTGTACCCGCGGAAATCACCTGTTCCAGCGGGTCAGCGATCAAGCTGTTGTCGAAGTCGAACGCGCCGAGCGTCCCATTCCAGTACTTCTCGCTCAGGCCCTTGGCCTGCGCGTCGTTCAGCCGGCTATAGCCCCAGCCCGCCAGGATGTAGCCGCGGCAGTGCTTGTAGTAGCCGGAGCGGTCGGCGTCAGTGAGCGCCGGGTCGGTCCACAGCGCCACGTAGTCGAACCCGGTGTTGTTGACCGGGTTCAGCGGGATGTAGCTGAAATGCCCGCGGCCGAAGTCGAGGTAGGTTTTGCGCATCGTCGTGATGCTGGCCGAACTGGCGTCGTCGCTGGGAATCACGTTCGTGTAGCGGTTCCAGTCCAGTGTGTCATAGCGCCCCACGACCGGCGTGGTGTCGCCCAGGATCGGGTCGAACAGAAACAGGTTGCCCATCTGGGCCTTGCCCGCGTCAGTGGTCTTGAGGAACGGATTCGCCGGGTAGTCCGGCAGGTAGCCCTCGACCACCAGTGCGTCCAGCACGTTCGGATTGGGGGTGCCATCGGCGTAGTACGGCGACTCGGAGTTCGGACCCCGCGCGTCGCCGGAGTCACGGGCAACGTAGAAGTCCTTGTGCGCGTCACCGCCGGCGTCGTAGGTCGGCAGTCCGCCGATCACGCCGGGGCCGACCTCGAAGTTGCCGCTCGTGTCCTCCACCCAGTGCGCACCGGGGTAGAAACCCGTGTGCGTGACCGCGAACTGCTCGAGCGCCGCCTGGATCTGGTTGCAGCCGGCTTTGACTTCGGTGTCGCGAGCCTTGTTGCGCGCGATGTTCGCCGCCGGAATCGCGATCGATACCAGGATCAGGATGATACCCATGACGACCAGCAGCTCCACCAGCGTAAATCCGCGCATGGTGTACGGTCCGCCTGTCATCCTGAAGTCTCGCCTCGCTGTCTCAGTTAGCTGTCTCATCTCGCCTCACATCTGGCGCCTGGCCCAGCGGCTGCCTTGCAGCGGTCGGGCCATTCACCGAACCGCTTCCGGCCGCACGGCGCGGTCCGCGCCACTCGACCGTACTACTTCGCGGCGGCACCGGCCCGCCGGGCCGCCCTGCGTTCTAAGACGGAACATTATATGTTAGGTTACGCCAACTGCCAAACTAGCGCTAGGAGGGCGGCGAGATGTCCAGGTAGTCGTTGCGGCTGATATCGCCGGCGTTGGAGCCCAGACTGCTGTCTTCATTGCTCGCCGAGATGAAGGTCTTGAGCTCGATCTTGTTGAGCTCGTCGGCCTGGATGTACGTCTGGTCGGCACTCCGCGGCAACCAGAACACCTGTACAATCACCAGCTTGCCGCGCGTGCCGTGCCGGCTGGCCACCTGGAACTTGTTGTCCGGACCCTTGGCAGTAGGATACGGATTGACGGCCGAGGCACCGCCGTCGTAGTCCTCATCCGGCGCGAAGCCGTCGGCACCGACGACCGGATTTGTGCTCGCCAGCGAGCCACCGTCGAGATCGCGCGGCTGGGGCAGCACGTCCAGGATGATGGTGCGGCGGCCGTAGATCTCGTAGTTGTCCACGTGCTGCTGGGTGCCGGTGCGGAAGCGGTCGTAGCCGCCTGAGAGCGACGGCTCGATCGGTCCGATCGTCCGGCGGTCCACCATCCGGATGTCGCTGCGGTCGAAGCCGGCCAGCGCCCGGTTGCGCCCGAAGACCTTTTGGCTGTAGAAGCCGATCGGCTCGTACTCGTAGTCCAGCTCCGTGCCGCCACCGTTGATGTTGATATGCGGATCGGCCATGCCGGCGATCGGGCTGTTGGGGAAGTAGTGCTGGGTACCCAGCGCGTTGTTGTAGCCCTGAGTCTGCGGGCGGTAAGGGTTATAGTCCAGCGGCAGCGGATACAGGAACATCCCGGCCCAGCGGTCGGCCGCGTGCAGCCCGGAGCCGAGTTCGAAGTCGTAGCCGTACCAGTCGTCGGCCGTGGTATCCATCGTGCCCGCGGCGGTCAGCAGATGCAGCTGCTCCTCCGACGGCGTCACGTTGCTGCGAATCCGGTCGTAGGGCATCTGGCGGATTTCCGCCAGCCGCTCCTGCGCCAGCATCAACGCCCGCGTACGGATACTGGCCTGCTCCACCATCTGCAGCGACTTGCTGTAGAAGTAGGCCACCGGAATCAGCGCGATCGCGAGGATGGTCAGCGCCACGAGCAGTTCCAGCAGCGAGAAACCCTCGCGGCTGCGTGTTCCGGACTTCAGACGGCTACGCCACCGCGCGCGCAGCATGGCAAACAGCTTTCGGTTCATGACTTATTCTACCCACAAGTCCAACGGTGTCCAAGCTGATTCGCTGCCGGGCCTACGGAGTCGGCTACGGGCCGCTGGTCACCGCGGGGGGCGGCACCAGGAAGTTCTGCGTATAGCCAACCTCCCGCCACACCAGCGGCATCTCATCAGTCTCGGGATCGCCCGATTCCCAGTTGTAGCGCTTGTTCAGCAGCGGGTTGTCCACGTCGATCTGCCTTGTACCGTCGTTGGGCGTGTAGTCCGCCACGTAGTACTTGCCGTTCAGCGGCCAGAAGCAGAACGAACGGCCGGAGAAGGACTGATTGGCCTTGCGGTTCCCCAGCAGGCTCGCCCGGGAGACGGGTGAGCTGCTGCCGAAGTCCACGCACTCCTCCAGCACCATCCACATCATGTGGGCCGTCGGAATGCCGGGCCGCTCGACCACGTTGCCGTGGACCATCCCCGCGAAACTGCCGTTCGGGAACGGCTCGGGGTCGTAACCCCACTCCGAGATCGCGACCTCGCCGCTGGGCTTGAACTGCCAGAGGTACTGCAGGAACTGCATGTCCTGGTAGTCGTAGAGCCGGCCGCCGGGCAGATCCTCCCAGCCGACCACCCAGGTGTTCTTCCAGGGGTTCATGAAGAAGACGTGATCGGGCAGTTCGACGCGCTTGAGCAGCACGTAGTCCACCACCTGATCGCGCAGCCGCGGGTGATCGCCCATCGAACCGGGGTAGTTGCCGTTCGCGCCGCCCGGAATCGGATCATAGGTGCGCGGCTGATCGTCGCCCGTGACGTAGCCGGCCCCGTCCAGGTTCTGGTCGTAGGCGATGATCTCGGCTTCGTCGGCGATGCAGAACATCTTGAACTGCTGGTCGTCGGGCTCGGCGTCGCGCCAGCCGTCGGCGCCCTCCAGTTCGGCGGGCAGCACGCGGTAGCGCTGCAGGTAGGTGGTGTCCTCGTCGCCGGTCCGCATGTTCTGCGGAAACGCCGAGAGCGGCGCCGCCAGCGCGTTGAACGCCCGTGCCGTCGGGTCCGGTTTGACCGCGTAGCTGTAGGTATCTTCGATGCTGTAGGGGAACATCGGCTCAACCGGATAGCCGAGACCGACCGACGCCCAACGGTCGTAGTCGTCGAGCCAGTCGAGGTAGGTGTAGGGCGAATCGTCGTCCTTGAAGCGGGGGCGCTCCTCGACGATGTAATACGCCTTGGACACGCGGGCGATGCCCGGGTTGCCGGGGTTGATGTAGGCCTCGCCGTTGCGCGTCGGCACGTCAGCGTCGACCATGTTGGCGGGATCCCAGAAGCCCTCGACCTGCCGCTCGTCGGGATAGAACTCGAAGGCGAGATAGACGTTGTTACCTGTCGCCTCCGCCTTGGACCTGGCATAGTTGAAGTCGTTGGCGAAGGTGTCGCCCGCCGCGGCGAGGTTACGCTCCGGCTGCGTGGCGATCAGGCTGGGCACCGCGATCGAGATCAGGATCGCGAAGATCAGCAGTACGACCAGCAACTCCACGAGCGAAAAGCCGCCGCGCCTCAGCGCTTCACGCGTTGCTCTTGCCATGTTATCCATCCTTTCCGCGTGGGTCCTATCCATTTATTCTACCCTATTACGGCGCCATCCCAACCGAATGAAACCAGAGCTTAACCGGCCAGCCGCTTGGCGGCGGCTCGCCGCGTCCGGGGCATCCCGCTGCCGGGGCGGCGCAGGTGGGCTGACTGGCTCCCATCCTGATACCACCACGCCAGCCGTGATGGCCTGTGCTATAGACCAGCATGTGTATAAGGTGTTCCCGGCATACGGGTGTTTAGAGCCGATTTTATCTGGATCACCCCCGGATTTGCTGACCGCCGCCAGGCCGGTCAGCGTCACGCCTTCCTCCCACGGATCCCGCGGCTGACCTTGCATTCCCCCCCCTTGCGTTATACTACCTCTGGTTTACTTCGGTAGCATTATTGATCCTACCAGATTGTTACTAACAGGGGAGGAAGCATGTCGAGAATCGTTATTGTGATATTATCGATCCTGTCTTTGCTGTGCTTCGGATCGGGCGCCCTGGCTGACTGCGTCGACCCGGGTACGGAGCCGATCACGCAGGAACGCCTTGATGAACTCATCGGCGAACCAGGCTGGTACGCCCCCAACGAACAAGTGTGCTGCTGCTACAACAATAGCTTCGAGTTCGACCATCTTGAGTTGGATCACACTGACTACGGCCATTGTTGCGGAGTCCAAGCACCCAACTGCTACACGGGGTACTACATCACCTACTACGACACAGTGCCCACTGCTACAGAGGGCTTGTGGAATGTGGACAATGATGAAGACGGTGACTGGGACGAGGGCCCCAAGTTCAAGGTCACATCTTACAACGCCATATGCTACTGCAATGGCACGCCTGCATACTGCTGTTTCCTCGAACCGCAGGTAGTAGATGAAAAGCCGACATTCATTTGCGAAGACTGCGACGACTGAGAACACCACGCGCAGTCCAGTATCCTGTCCTTCAGGAGGACGTGCTATGACTTCAAGAACTGCAATCGCAGCAGGCCTCGTGATCGTGAGCATACTAACGCTTGTCAGCCAAGCCTGTACGTACCGCGCAAATGCCGAGCAACCGGGCAAGCTGAGCGCCGGCGTCGCCGAGCGCGAGGCGCTGCTGGCACTGGACTTCTCGAGCGAACTCGCCAGCAGGCCCTGCTATACCTTCGATGATGTTGCCGGCGGATCGTACGACGGGCCCGGATCGGCGTATCTGCGGGCAACACTCGGCACGATCGGCAGTCACATACCGGACCGCGATCTCACTCCCGCTGAGCTGAAACGCCTGGGCGTCTGGGAGACCGGCGACGGCCGCATGGTCAATGTTCACACGATGCAGATGTACCTGAGGAGCTACTACATCGAAAACGGGAAGTTGCCCGAGTCAGGCGCGGACTACTATCCGGAACTCCTGACACCTTCCGGATACAGTGAATACATGGCGGTATCCACCACCGACCGTCTGGCCAAGTGCTTCCCGATGGTCAACACGATCACCGGCAAGCTTTACAGGACATTCCAGGCCACGGAATGGTGCCCCGGTGGAATCAACATCGAGATCATCGATGACCCCGCCACTATCAGCCGTGATTACGCCGACTACACGGTGCCCCTCGATCCACTGAACCTCAGTGGTGAGTACAGATCCGCCAGTTCCGTGTGGGCGGTCACTGTCTATGGCGAAGCGCCCGATACCGTGCTTTGGAAGTGGGAATGGGCCTACTAAGCCGGTCTACAGCGCGATCGATCCTGACGATGCTCCTGGGGGCCGTGGCGTTGTCTGTCTCGGGCTACCCGGTCGTTCGGCAAAGCAGCCACGCAGCGGACCAAATGGACCCCGCCGTCCGCGCCGGCTACGAGGAGCTTGTGGTCGACGCGGCCTACGACGGCTGCGAGCTGCTGCCGGCATCCGACCCCGATCACCTTGGCATCTTCAGCAGCCGCGACCTGCTGCGCGCCCCGCTCACCGACGCGGAGCGAAAGCTGACCGGCACCTTCCGCCGCCCGGGCGGCAGCCGCATCAGCTGCGCGCAGTCGATCCCCTACATCATCCACTATCACGAGCGTTTCGGCCGCGTACCACGGGACGGCATCGAACTGCTCGGCCTCTATACGAGCAAGTGGTTCTCTGCGGACGGGCTGGAGGAGTTCCGCCGGCTGTCTGGTGGCGACGCGATCTGGGATACCGCCGCCTGCCGCTGCATCAACCCCGCCACGGGCAAGTTCTTTCGCACCTTCGCGGCGAAGGTCTGGGAGCCCTGCGGCCTGCTGGTCGAGCCAGTGCAGGGCGAGGGCGCGGTGAAGCTGATACCGGCGCCGCTCTGGGACGAGGAGAGCGGCCGGTATCTCAGCGGGCTGGTGCCGCATCAGATGTGGCACGTGCGGGTCTACGGCGAACGGCCGTTCACCGTGCTGGTGGACAAGGAGATCGGCCATCCGCTGGACGGGGGGACGAAGCAGGGCCGCGGCAGGTGCGGCTGCGGCTGAACGCCCCCGCGCCGACTGACGCAGGCGGGCGGCATCGGTAATACTATGCGGTGGTGAGTGTGCCCGCCAACATCGCCGCGAAGCTGGCCGAGCTGCCCGCCGGGCCGGGCGTCTACCAGATGAAGGACGCCCGCGGGCGGATCATCTACATCGGCAAGGCCAAGAGCCTCAAGGCGCGCGTGCCGACCTACTTCCAGGACGCCGCGCGCCACGACCCGCGCATCGCCCACCTGGTCCGGCTGATCCGCGACGTCGACTGGATCGTGGTGCCGACCGAGCTGGACGCGCTGATGCTGGAAAGCAGCCTGGTGCGCCAGTTCAAACCGCACTACAACACCATGCTCAAGGACGACAAGTCCTATCCTTATATCAAGATCTCCACCAACGAGCCCTACCCGCGCGTGATGCTGACGCGGCGCTACCAGGACGACCGCGCCAAGTACTGGGGCCCGCTGACCAGCGTCCACCAGGTGCGCAGCGCGGTGCGCTTCATCGGCAACCTGTTCCAGCTGCGCACCTGCAAGCTGCCCCTCGACGGCGAGCAGTTCATGCAGAAGCCGTGCCTGGACTACCACCTCAAGCTGTGCAGCGCCCCGTGCAGCAACTACATCAGCCGCGAGGAGTACGGCCGGCTGGTGAGCTACGCCGTGGACTTCTTCAACGGCCACTACGGGCGCGTGGAAGCGGAGCTGAAGCGGCGGATGCAGGAGTGCAGCGAGCTGCAGCAGTATGAAAACGCGGCGCGCTATCGCGATCTGCTGGCCGCCGTGGAGCGCAGCTTCGCCCGCACGCGCGTGATCGGCAAGCCCGGCGAGAACCTCGACGTGATCGGGCTGGCGCGCAGCAAGGACAAGGCCTGCGCCCTGATCATGCCGGTGCGCGACGGCCGCCTGGTCGGCGACCGCAAGTACGTGCTTAACCACCGCCTGGAGGACAGCGCGGAGAGCGACGTGCTGGCCGGCTTCATCAAGCTGCACTACGCCAACCCGCTCAACGTGCCGGGCGAACTGGTGCTGCCCCACGAGCCCCAGGACGCGGAGCTGCTGCAGCAATGGCTGGGCCGCCTGCGTTTCGCCGCGCAGAACGGCGGCGGCGCGGACGACGGCGATGGCACCCGCCGCGTGGCGTTCACCTATCCCCAGCGCGGCCACAAGCGCGAGCTGCTGGCGATCGCCAGCCGCAACGCCCAGGAGCGGCTGCACACCGTGCTGCTGGGCGACTCGCGCGACTACGTGATCACGCCCGGCCAGCGCCGGCTGGCGGAGCAGCTGGAACTGGCCGAGCCCCCGCGCCGCGTCGAGGGCTATGACATCGCCAACATCCAGGGCCAGCAGGCGACGGGCGCGATGGTGGTCTTCGTCGGCGGGCGCAAGGCGCCCCAGGAATACCGCCTGTTCAACATCCGGCTGAAACAGACGCCCGACGACTACGCGATGCTGCGCGAGACGCTCCGGCGCCGGTTGATCCGCCTGCTCAGCGACCCGAAGTGGGAGACGGACGTCGACGTGATCATGGTGGACGGCGGCAAGGGCCAGCTCAGCAGCGCGCGCCAGGTGGTCAGCGAGCTGATGGACAGCCCGGACTTCTCAGCGGACCAGCGCCAGAAGCTGGAGGCGATCACCCTCTGCGGCTTGGCCAAGCAGGAGGAGACGGTCTACTGCTACAGCGACGACGGCGAGGTGCGGGAGCTGAGACCGCCGCACACCGACGAGGGGCTGAGACTGCTGGTCGCGCTGCGCAACGAGGCCCACCGCTACGGCAACGCCCAGCACCAGCGGCTGCGCGACAAGGCGATACGGCTGGGGGTGCTGGACACTATTCCGGGGTTGGGACCGATCCGCCGCGCCGCGCTGCTCAGCCACTTCGGCAGCGCCAGGCGCATCCGCGAGGCGACGACGGAGGAGTTGATGGAGGTGCCGGGCATCGCGCGCCATCTGGCGGAGCACATCCGGCGGTTCCTGGACCGTGACGAGGCGCTGGAGCAGGCCAAGGCCACGCGGCGGCGGGAGATGCGGATCAGGCGGCACCGCAGCAACCAGGATACGCGCGATCCGGACGGTTAGTCGGATTCCTCCAGCTCCTGCTGGCGCAGCTGCAGCGCCAGCTTGTAGGCCCCGACGATATCGGTGCGCGTGATGATCCCGACCGGGCGTCCGTCGGCATCGATCACCGGTACGCGCCCGATGTGGTAGTCGTCCAGCAGCGCGATCGCCCGGTGGCAATCGTCGGTCTCGCCGACGGTGCAAACCTTGAGTGTGCAGATCTCCCGGGCGGTGGCCTCGGGATCATCGAGCCGGTGCTTGACCAGATCGCTGGTGGTCAGCATCCCGCAGAGCCTGCCGTCCTCGTCGACCACCGGAAAGCCGTGGTGTTCCGTGTCCTCAAAGCGCGAGCGCACGGCGCTGAGGGGTTCGTCGCAGCGGATGGTCTCCACCCCGCGGTGCATCGCGCGGGTGACGGGAATGGACTCCAGGATGCTGAGGTCCTTGCCGCGGCCGACCCGGACCCCCAGTCGCGCCAGCTTGTGGGTGAAGACCCCCTCCCTGCGCAGCGAGTAGAAGATGACCTGGCTGACCACTCCGGCCGCCATCATCGGCAGAATCAGGGTGTAGTTGTCAGTCATCTCGAAGACCAGCAGGATCACCGTCAGCGGCGCCTGGGCGATGGAGCCGAAGATTGTGGCCATCCCGACCAGCGCATAGGTGGCCGGGTCGGTGGCACCGAGCCAGCCATTGGCTACCGCGATGAACCCGAAGACCCCGCCGGTGGTGGCTCCCATGAACAGCGACGGGGCGAATTTGCCCCCCGCCGCGCCGCTGCCGAGCGTCACGGAGGTGGCCACCAGCTTGGCCGCGCAGAGCGCCAGCAGGTAGAGAAACATCAGCGGCATCCCCCAGTTCAGCGCCGAGAGCAGGTGCGCCGACGGTGGGAAGTGGCCGTTGATCAGCGTCTCAACGGTGCGATGGCCCGTGCCGAGGATCTCCGGAAAGAAGAACGCCAGCGCCGAGACGATCACCCCGCCGATCATCGGCTTGAGCGGTGGATAGAGGCGCCAGCGCGGGAACCACACATCGCAGTAGAGCAGCAGCTGGGCAAAAGCGTAGGCCACCAGGCCGCAGATCAGGCCCAGCGCGATGTAGTTGCCCATCTCGCTGATTTGCGCCAGTTCGTACTTGGGCAGCCGGAAGACGGGCTCGCCGCCGGTCAGAGCCTGGATGGTGACGTTGGCGCTGACGCTGGCCAGCACGATCGCCGCGACCGCCTTCTTGCGGAAGTCGCCGAGGATCAGCTCCAGCGCGAAGAAGAAACCGGCGATCGGGGCGTTGAACACCGCGCTGATGCCGGCCGCGGCGCCGCTGGCCAGCAGGGTGCGCATCCGGGTCGGGCTGAGCCTGAACGCGCGGGCGACGTTGGAGCCGATCGTTCCGCCGGCGACCACGATCGGTCCTTCCATGCCGACGCTCAGGCCGCTGGCAATCGAGATCCCGCTGTTGAGCAGCTCCAGCCCGCCCTTGCGCAGCGACAGCCGGCCGCCGCGCCGCGCCACGGACTCGATCACCGCCGAGACGCCACGGAACTGCCGGTGGCGGCCCCAGAAGCGGAACAGCAGCCCGACGATCAACCCGCCCAGCGGGGGCATCAGGTAGATCAGCCAGCGATGCCCGGCGAACAGCCCCAGCTGGCCACCGCCCGCCCCACCGCGCAGCCACGTGTCCAGGGCGGCGAACAGGCTGAAGTAGCCGCCGTCGCCGCGGATCAGATCGCTGACCCAGTTGACGGAGCCCTTGAACAGATAGACGAACAGCGCAACCAGCACGCCGGCGCCGACGGCCAGCAGGCTCATGTAGAACGCATCGGTCACGCGCAGGTTGAGGCGCGCCAGCAGCTCCGTCAGACGACGAAAAGGCCGGAATCGCTGGAAGTAGCCGCCGCGTTCCACGGTCGCGGATTATAGCTCGCGTAGATGCTAGGATTAGTGGTTATGCCGCAATCGGCCACCGCGATCGGCCTGGCTCTGTTGGCGCTGGCGATCAGCGCGCTGATCACCCCGCTGGTGATCCGCCTCTGTCGCCGCTATCAGGTGCTGGACCGGCCCAGCGCGCGCAAGATGCACAACTGCGCCGTGCCGCGCCTCGGCGGCGTGGCGATCTGCCTGGCGGTGGCCGTCGGCATCATGCTGGCCACGTTCCCGTCGGTGGCGGCCGCGCTGAAGCTGTCGGCGCACCAGCTCCAGCTGCTGTCAGTGATCCTGCTGGGGCTCGGCGGGTTCTTTCTGATCGGCTTCTGGGACGACCTGCGCAGCCTGCCGGCCCTGCCGCGGCTGATCGCCCAGCTGGCGGTGGCGCTGGGCGTGGTGCTGGCAAGCGACGGCGCGATCCGGATCGGCTCGCTGTTCGGCCGGTTGCTGCTGCCCGACTGGCTGGCGGTGATCGTCACCGTGCTCTGGATCGCCGGTATCGTCAACACCTTCAACTGGATCGACGGCCTCGACGGACTGAGCGCCGGCATCGGCGGCATCAGCGCGCTGGCGTTCCTGGTGCTGGCGCTGCTCAAGCCGACGCTGCCCAACGCGGCACTGACCATCGCGCTGTGCGCGCTGCTGCTCGGCGCACTGCTGGGCTTCCTGCTGTTCAACTTCCACCCGGCGCGGATCTTCATCGGGGACGGCGGCGCGTTCAGCCTCGGCTACATGCTGGCGGTGATCAGCACCACCGGCCTGTTCAAGCAGGCGGCGGTGATCACCTTCCTGCTGCCGGTGATCATCCTGGCGCTGCCGATCACGGATACGCTGTTCGCGATCGTGCGCCGCCTGTGGCGCCGGCAGCCGATCACCAGGCCCGACGACCGCCACATCCACCACCGCATCCTGGCGCTGATGAGCCGGCACTACCGCTCGCGGCTGCCCGAGTCCGAGCGCGCCGCGCTCAGCGAGGAGCTGACCGTCAATCCGGCCCACCGCAACGCCGTGCTGGCGCTGTACACCTTCGCCGCGCTGTTCGCGGGCGTCGCGATCGTCGTGGGGGTCAGCGCATGAGCCGGCCGCAGGTGGTGACGGCCTTCGGCACGCGCCCCGAGGCGATCAAGATGGCGCCGGTGGTGCGCGCGCTGGCCGCGGCGGACGACCTCGACCACCGCCTGGTGGTCACCGCGCAGCACCGCGAGCTGCTGGACGACGTACTGGAGCTGTTCGCCATCGCCGCCGACCACGACCTCAATCTGATGCAGGAGCGGCAGAGCCTGGACTACGTGGCCTCCCAGGCGCTGACCGGCCTGGGGCGGGTGCTCGACGAACTGCGGCCGGACTTCGTGCTGGTCCACGGCGACACCACCACCACCTTCATCGCGGCGCTGGCGGCGTTCTACCGTAGCATTCCGGTCGGTCACGTCGAAGCCGGACTGCGCACCTCGACCGTCAAGCGGCCGTTCCCCGAGGAGCTCAACCGCCGGGCCACGGACCTGATCGCCGCCCACTACTACTGCCCCACGCCGGGCGCGGCCCGCAACCTGCGGCAGTGCCCGGAATACGGCGGTGAGGTGTTCGTGACGGGCAACACAGCGCTGGATGCCGTGCGGCTAGTCCACGATCCCGAATTCAGCTTCGCCGACGAGCGCCTGGCGGCATTCGCGGGCCACGACGGGCCGAAGCTGCTGGTGACGGCGCACCGCCGCGAGAACTGGGGCCAGCCGCTGGCCGCGGTCTGCCGCGGACTGCTGGCCGTGCTCGCCGATCACCCCACGGCGCTGGCCTGCTTCTGCTGGCATCCCAACCCCGCGGTGCGCGAGACGATCGGCCCGCTGCTGGAAGGCCACCCGCGCGTGCTGCTGGTCGATCCGCCGCGCTATGACGCCTTTGTCAACCTAACGGCGCGCTGCGACCTGCTGCTGACCGACAGCGGCGGCATCCAGGAGGAGATCAGCCAGCTCAGGCGCTTCGCGCTAGTGCTGCGCGCGGAGACGGAGCGCCCCGAGGCGGTCGAAGCGGGATTTGCCCAGCTCGTCGCGCCCCAGGAGCGCGCCCTGCGCCAGGCGGTGGCCCAGGTGCTGCCGCGCTGCCTGGCCGGTGAAATCCCGCCCGCCGTGCCCAGCCCCTTCGGCGACGGCCACGCCGCCGAGCGCGTGCTTGAGGCGGTCCGCTACGCGCTGCAGCTGGCGGATTCGCCCCCCGGCGACCTGGGCGCCTAGCCGCGCTTATTGTCACGGACTGCGCGCCGTGATAGATTTATGCCATGGCACAGGGAGTCGATCTCAAAACGATCCTGGCGCAGGCCTGCGCCCTGATGCAGGAACTCCTGGAACTCAGCAACAAGTTGCTGATGGAGGTCGAAGCCGAGCACTACTGGATGACCTACTCCCTGGACTCCCTGACGCAGCTGAAATCGATCACCCACAACGTGGCCAAGCGGCTGGAAGCCACCGAGCCTCAGTGGGGCGACCCCAAGGCGCTGTTCGCCGCCGAGGAGGGCCAGAAGCTGTGGCGGACCGCCGTCGGCCTGCTCAGGGCGCTGCCACCGGTACGGGCCAAGTACACCGAGCAGCTGTCCCGCCGCCGGCGCCAGCGGATCATGGGCCAGGAGATCGAGGAGGTCGAGGAGCTCGATCCCGCGGTCCTGAAGGAAGAGGAAACCAGGTTCCTCAAGGATCAGGACGAGCTGCGCAGGTCGATCGAGGCGCTGTCGATCATGCTGGACAAACTGCCCGACGACCTGGCGCCCGTGGAAGAGCCCAAGCCCGAGAAGGCGGAGGAGCAGCAGCCCGCTGCGGCCGCCGACCAGCCCGCGGCGGAGGACGCACAGCCGCCGGATGACAGCGAGGCGGCCGCCACCGAAGCGGCGGCTCAGTCAGCCGAGGAGCCGGCGGAACTGCCGGATGCGGCTGCCGACGACTTCACGCCGGTCTGAGCGAGCAGCCGCCGCAGCCGGGCCACCTGCCCGCCATGGTCCTGCCGCAACTCGGGGCGGCTCGCAAGCAGCAGATCCAGGTACACCGCCAGCACCTCGCCGAACAGGCGGTAGACGTCCCCCGGACCCGACGCGTCAAGGCTGCCGATCTCACTGGTCAGGAAGCGGTAGTAGGCGGGCTCACGCTGTGCGCCGGTGGACAGTCGCCGCGCCAGCCGGCGGACGCTGCGCCACAGCGAGCCCAGCAGCGGAGGCGCCGCCGCCGCCAGTTCGTTGGCCAGCAGGCAGCTGACCCCGCGGATCATCTCGTCGAGGGCGACGGCGTGCTGGCGAACCGGCGTTGGCCACTCCGCCGCCGCCTCGGCCTGCTCGCCGAACAGGCTGTGCCGGTAAGGACCGCGCGGGCCGTGGCGCGTGTAGAGCGCGAACAGGTCCTGGACGGCTCCCAGCAGTTCGATCGGCGGCGTCGGCACGCGCCCATCATAGCGCGGGCACCAGGGCCCCTGCGCCGGGACGGACTGTACCCGCCGGCGGCCGCCGCCCATTGATGGCATAGGCCCCCCGCGTTGCGCGGGGGGCCCTGGGTTTCACTTGAAGCCGCTGGTTACGGCAGGGTATCCAGCGACGTGACGTAGAGCCAGTTGCTGTCATCCACTCCCTGCATGGCGTGGATATAGCTGTTGGCGCCCATGAAGCCGTCGGCGTTCGCCTGGAAGGTGCCGGGCAGCGTCCACTCCGGATCCTGCACCGCGAACGGCGGCCAGGCGTCCCAGTCCAGCGTGGCGACGTCGATCACGTCACCGGTGCCGTCCTCGGCGGAGTTGGCCACCAGCGAGAACTCCGTCAGGTAGTCCACGTTGAACGGTGGATTCTCGCTGCGCATCACGTACTCGTCGTCCACCACGCCGCTGCCGACCACGTCGTCCCAGTCGGTGTCCGCGTCATCGGGCATGATGTACAGCCCCACGACAATCGGCAGCACCCGGCAGTACTGGGTGGTGTCGGCACGGTTGGGCTTGCCCATGTAAGTCGCCGTCACCGTGAAGTCGCCTTCGAAGGCGTCCTCGATGTTGAGGGTGGCGTCCGCGGTATCGATGGTACCGGCGCCGGCCGAGACGTTGTAGACGGTGTTCGCCACGTCGGTGGACACGTCGCCGTCATCCGGGTCGGTCAGCGAGAAGATGTAGTCGTCGGCATCGTTCATGATCCACGGATCAGCCGCGGTGCCCGAGCCGCCGGCCGGCGGGTTGGTCAGCGCCAGAATCGGCTGCACCGTGACGTCAACCGGCATCGGCAAGCTGGGATAGCCCACGTTTCCGTCGTTGTCCACCGGGATCACCCAGTACCACGCCAGCGGCGGTGGATCGGGCAGATCGTATGTGTAAGCCAGCCGATCCGCGTTCTTGTCACCGGCGCCGGTGGCGAAGCCCACGTTGTCCACCAGCGTACCTGGCTCGGACTGAGCGGCGGCGAAATCGGCGGGAGCATCCTCGGCGTCGTCGCTGCCGTAGATGTTCCAGCCACCCAGGACGCTAAAGGCGAAGTTCTGGCCGATGGTGGAAATATCAGCCAGCCCGATCAGCCCATCCGAGTTACCGTCAATCACCGACTCGGCCGTCGCGTAGTCGAACGGCGCGGGGAAACCCGGGGACTCCTCGTTGTAGTGCACGCCCAGCGGGGTCAGGTCGCTGACGCCCACCTCGCTGTCCTGGTTGTAATCACCCAGGCTGGCGAAGTGCCAGTTCAGGTCGGTGGCGACATCATCATAGGTCAGCACCGGGCGTCCGCCCTCTTTGTTCGGCGCATCACTGACCATCCGCGCCGGCGGACAGGGCTCCTTGCGGAAGGAGACGGTGGCCAGCGTCACGTCGCCGCTGGCGCCAACCCGCCAGTCCGGGTGGGTAACGACCTGGCCATAGTGGACAGAGCCACGGTCGCGGAGCACCTGCAGGGTCAGCATGTCGCTGAGACCACCCATCGCCTCCGTCGGCGCGACGGTCATCGGCCGGTAGCTCTCCGGATCATACTCCAACTCGAAGTAGAGTGCTTTCAGGCCGCTGGCGCCGCTCGCATTGACGCTGACCAGCATGTGGGTGTCCAGTTCCTCGGTAGAGATGTAGATGTCCTCGGCGCTGGCCCCATCGAAGAAAGACGCCGCATCGACATTGAGCGTGAACCGCGAGGCATCACGCCCGGGGTCTTCCAGCAAACCGACGTTCTTGGTGCTGCAGCCCAGGCACAACAGGACCAGCAAAACCGCGATTACGCCAAAAACCGTCTTACTGCGCATACCTTCGTACCTCGAATGATGTTCGTTTCTAAAAGTATAAAGCATGGGCGCCTGCGCCCTCTGCGACAACCCTACCCCCAAATTGGCAATTAGCCTGTCAGGAGTTACGCCGAGATTATACCCTACGAGTGCAATCCGCACAGCGCTTGACCATCCCAATCGGCGCGAGGCACATACGTGGGTTGACTACGCCTGCGTCGATCAGGTTTCATCCGCCGGTGGCGACTGGCTGGTTATAATGGGGAATCGATACCCGAGCTGATACCTTTGCGTATTGCTGCCGCGTGTTCGGCTGCCAGATGAACGTCGCCGACGTGGACGATCTGCGCGCCCGCCTGGAGCTGAGCGGGGGCCGTGCCGTCGACGACCCGGCCGCCGCGGACCTGGTGCTGGTCAACACCTGCACCGTCCGCGCCAAGGCGGAGGAAAAGGCCTACAGCTTCTTCGGCGAGCTGAAGCGGCTGAAGAACGGCAGCGGTCGCGAGCCGCTGCTGGTGGCGATGGGCTGCGTCGTGCCGCGCAACCGCGAGTCGCTGGAGCGCCGCTTCCCGCATCTCGATCTGCTGGTTGACTACTCGGACCCCGACAGCGTGATGGACATCCTGCGCGAGCGCTTCCCCCCGCTGGCCAACACCGCCGACGTGAGTGACTACGAGCCGCTGCTGGACCCGCGGCACTGCCCCCAGCGCTTCGTCACCGCCATCCGCGGCTGCCACCACGGCTGCAGCTTTTGCGTGGTACCCCGCGCCCGCGGCCCCCAGCGCGACGTGCCGCTGAGCCGGATCGTCCAGGAGGCCCGGGCCCTGGAGCGGGCCGGCGCGCCCGACCTGACCGTCCTCGGCCAGAACGTGCTGGCCTACGGCACCACCTCGGGCGACCGCACGCCGCGCTTCGTCGAACTGATGCGGACGCTGCTAGCCGAGACGGGCTTCCGCTGGATCACCTTCCTGACCAGCCTGCCCGGCGACCTGACCGACGCGATCTGCGAGCAGGTCATCGCCCACCCGCGGATCACGCCGCTGCTGCACCTGCCCGTGCAATCCGGCAGCGACAAGGTGCTCAGCGACATGCGCCGCGGCCACGACGTCGACCATTACCGGCGCATGGCGGCCAGGGCCCGCGCCTGCCGCCCGGACCTCTACCTGACCACCGATCTGCTGGTCGGCTTCCCGACCGAGACGGAGGCCGACTATCGGGCCACCCTGGCGCTGGTCGAGGAGATCGGCTTCGACGACGCCTTCATGTTCGCCTACAGCGAGCGGCCCGGGACCCTCGCGGCCCGCAAGTACGAAGACGCGCTGCCCCGCAGCGAGAAACACGCGCGCCTGAACGACCTGATCGCCCGCCAGCGCGAGCTCGGCGCGGCGCGCAACCGGCGCTACGTGGGCCGGACGCTGGACGCGATCATCGAGCACGCGGATGAGCACGGCGCGGTGGCGCGCACCGCATTCAACAAGCCGGTGCAACTGGCCGGAGCGCGCACCGCCGTGGGCCAGTACGCGCGCGTGCGGATCACGGCGTCCAAGGTCAGCAGCTTCAGCGGCGAGGAGGTGCGGGAGCAGCAGTGATGCCAGGCCGCCGCGATCCGTTCCCCTTCCGCCCGGCGCCGTTTCCGGTCTACCCGGAGGATCACGGGCCGGCCCGGCTGCGCTGGCTGCGGTCCGTCGTCTGCGTAATCTGCCTGCTGACGGCACTGGCGCCGTTTCTGGCCGGGCCGTCCAACGAGCTGTCGATCCCGGTCAGCTACGCCCGCCTGCAGCTGGCCGAGCGCGCGCCAGCCGTGCTGGACCTCGACCTGCCCGCCGCCGACTACCGGGTGGCGCCCGCCAGCCTGGGCTACTTCGCGGACGACGGCTCCTTCGTCTACAGCGCCGACGTGGCGCGGGGCGTGATCTACGCCACCCACGACCACGGTGTCGTGGTGCTGGAGATCGCCGTCGCACCCGGCGCCGAGCAGTACCTGGCCCGCCAGCTGGACTCCATCAAGCTGGGGGTGGACGACGTCAACGCCCACCAGAACATGCTGCTGCTGGCACGCGAGGAATGCCCCGACACCCCCGCGCTGAGCCGTGGCTGCGAGGCGCTATGGGACTGGCTGGGCCCGGACCTCGACGGCCAGCTGCCCCCCGACTGGGCAAACGTGCTGGGCCTCGCTGCGGAGGACACCGAGCAGCTGCGCCGTGAGCTCGTCGCCCTGGGCCGCCATCGCGCGCGGCTGAAGCAGTTGTACTACGACGTCCAGGCCGCGCGGCTCAACCTGCGGCTGGCGGAGTTCGACCTGCAGCTGGCGCTGGCCCGCCTGCCGCGCCCCGACTTCGACGGGCTGATGAGCCTCGGCGACGCGGATCTGGTGCGCGAGACCGCGCGAGAGCAGATCGCGCGGCTGCGGACGGCCTGGACCGCCCGCCAGGCGGCGCTGATCCGTCAACGCGGCACGGATCTGTCGCGCCTCGACAACCTGCGCCTGGCCGGTGAACCGGCGGTCGCCCCGGTTCCGCCCGAGGCAGCGCCGCTGGCGATCACCGGCCCCACCATCCCGGAGTCCCCGTTCGCCCGCTTTCCGGAGTCCGCGATGCGCGCGGAGCCACCGGTCGATAACCGGCGCGGCGCGGGCAGCGAGGAGCATGGCGAGTCGCCGGAATGGGCCGACGACTTCGAGTCCGGACTGCGGCGGGCGCGGATCATCGTGGCCAGCGCGGAGCTGGAGAGCATCAGGCTGCGGCTGGCGGAACTGGAGGAGGCCGAGCATCACGTGGCCGGCGACGGCCTGCCGGCCTGGACCGACCTGCCCCGCCATCGGCCGGTGCTGGAGCCCCTGCAGCTGAATGGCCTGGAGGAACTGGCGGACTTCGCGATGGTCGAGGAGGCCGCCCGCCTGCCCGAAACAGCCCTGCCGCTGCTGATCGATCTGGCCAGGTGCTTCGAGACCGGCGGAGTGCCCGCGGCGATGGCCGCGCCCCAGGGCTGGTCCCCGTTCCCCGATGAAGTGGCCTACGGGCTGTTCATCGTCGATCGCTGCCGGTTGGGACCGGTGGAGTCGGCGGCCGCATCCCAGGCCGACGGCGGCGCGCTGGAGACGCTGATCGCGCAGCTGGAGCGCGTGCGCGAGTTTCCGGCCGACTTCGAACTGGCCCAGTACAACCTGGGGCTGCTGCCGTTCCTCTGCTGGTACGCGCGGCTTGAGCCCCAGCCCGGACCTACGGCCGCCGAGGTCGCGGAAGATGCTGTAGTGGAATCTGCGCCTGATGCCGAAGGCGAGGAATCCACGGGGCACCGCGCCGACGTGGACGACCTGTTCCGCTAGTCGCGTGACTGTCGGACCTGCTGCGGGCGCTGCACACCTGATGCTGCTTTGTGCCGAGAGTGGGTTAAATGCGGGTTGAAGTGGTTTCGGCAGCCGCGATGTTGTGTGAGAATCTAAGGTGAGACGGCGTCGCGGTTTCAGTATGGTCGAGCTCTTGATTGTGATCTCGATCATCGGGATCCTGGCGACCGTCGCCATCCCCCTGCTGCTGACATCGCGGCGGCACGCGCTGGACGAGAAGGCCCGCCAGTCAGTCCGCGTGGTGCTCTCGGCCGAGCAGTCCTTCTACGCCACCCACGGCCGCTATGGCGGGCTGGACGAACTGGCCGGCGCCGATCCGCCCTTCCTCGACGAGCGCTTCATCACGGGCGAGGGCATCATGGGTAACGCGATGGTGATCACCCTGACCGTAGGCGGCGGCAGCAGCTTCGACGTCTACGCCGACAATCCGCAGGGCTTCCACGACTACGAGGCCGATGAGGAGATGGACATTACCGAGCTGTAGCGCGGGCGCCGGGCGTCGCATGCCCGTGTCCTGAGAAATCCTGTCGGCGCAGGCCGGGTTTGGAGCATCTCGTGGGCGAGGGGGGATTCGAACCCCCACACCGGTTAGGTACCAGATCCTAAATCTGGCGCGTCTGCCATTCCGCCACTCGCCCAGGGAGTCGGATTATAACGCCGCCGCGCGGCAAGAACATCGCTGGCGCCGCTGCGTCTCTGGTGATATGCTGGCAAACATGGGACGCAGAACGCTTCTGACAGCAGTGAGCCTGGCGCTGATTGCCGCCTGGTCGATCACGGCCTGCAGCGCGGGCAGCGGGTTCGTGGCCGACCAGCGGGCGCAGGCCTTCGTCGGCGGCGCGCTGAGCAACTTCGGCGGCATTGACGGCGACGACGCCGGCGCGCGGTCTACCGCCCGGGACATCGCGATCGCCCGCGACTTCGACTTCATCCAGGGCGGCGTGGTGATCGGTACCGGCACAGCAGCGACCAGCCGGGGCAGCGCCGATCCCGGCTTCGCCGACGGCGCCGGGCCGATCGCGGTGGCTGCCGATACGGCCACCGTCACGCTGAGCATCGCCAGTCTGACGGCCGGCATCGAGGACGTGACCCTGACCGGCGAGTTCGGCATGGCCGCGGCCCAGGCCGCCGCCGAGGACGCCGGGCTGAGCTTCACGGTGGAGTGGGAGATTGCGTTCACCGACAACGGCCAGCCCGTCAGCCTGACCGCCAGCCAGGTGCTCAGCGGCGCCTACTGGGTGGCGATCTAGAGCCGGGGTGTGCCGCGGGCAGCCGCGCGATGTCGCCGCAGCCGAGGATTCGCTCGCCCCGCTCGGGCTTCACGTTTGGCAAACCTACCAGCCGGGGACACGGCGACCCGCTTCGGCCGGTATAATTCACCAACCACTCAGCGGCCACCGGAGGCAGGCATGGCCCGTGTTTCCCTCATTGATTGGTTGTGGCGCGCTGCTGGCGCGGCGCTGATGCTCGCGCTGGCCGGCTGCGCAGCAGGCAGCGGCACCGCGACACCCCAGCGGGTGGACGCGGACCAGACGGCGGCGCTTGATGAACTGGCCCGGCTGCCGCTGCCGTCCGGCGCCGACGCGGAAGCCTTCGACGCACTCAAGGACGCTTTCGCCACCATGCTGGCAAGTGGCGAGGTGGCCGGCCAGGGCCGATCGGCGAGCGCCGGCATGGGCGTGGACGTCACCGACCTGACGGCCACCGACCTCGGCGGCGGCAACGTGCAGCTGAGCTGGACCTACCGCCACCGCGGCGACTACGACCAGAACGGCGAGGCGGGCGTCTCGGACATCAGCCCGATCGGCATGCACTACCTGCGGAACAGCGCCAGCGCCAACTGGAACATGGCGCGCGTCGCGGACGGCGATACGAACGGCGAGGTGAACGCCTCCGACCTGACGCCGATCGGCCAGAACTTCGGCAGCATCGTCGAGGGCTATCGCATCGAATCCACGGCCACACCGGGCGATGCGGGCAGCTGGGCGGAGGTGGCAACCGTGCCCTTCAGCCAGGGCACCATTCCGGCCGGCCAGCCGTTCCGGGCGTTCACCGCGCAGCTGGCCGGCCAGGCGGCGGGCCTCAGCTACCGGGTGGTCGCCCGGGTCAGCACCACGGGCGGCGGCGGCGAGCCTGTTCAGTACGACGAGCAGGAGGACAACGACACGGTCGCCGAGGCCAACGTCCTGCCCGCGGGCGGCGTGGCCGGTCTGACCGGCAGCCTCGGCAGCGGCGCGGGCTACTCCGCCTACGACGGCGACAACGACGACCTCTTCCGCTTCACGGCCCAGGTGGGCGACGAACTCATCATCACCCTGAGCCTGAACAGCGCCACCGGCGACCTGGACCTCTACCTGCTCAACTCCTCCGGCGACACACTGCTGAACAGCCTGGGCAGCGGGGACACCGAAGTCATCCAGGCCAACGTCACGGGCGGCGGTGCTTTCATCGTCGCCGTCAGCTGCTTCAGCGGCTACTCGGACTATACGCTCAGCGTCTCGATCAACGGCGGGGGCGGCGGGTTCGTCGAGCCACCCGTCGAGACGTACACCGATTTCAGCCAGCCCGGCGACCTTCCGGCGCGGCGCTGGCTGCTCAACTGCTACCGGCCGCTGCCGCCCTGGCAGGACAGCGACCGCGTGTTCCAGAGCGCCGCGCTGCGGGACTGGGCCGACGAGGTGCTGGCGCTGACCAACCAGCAGCGGGCCAACAACGGCCTGCCGCCGCTGGCGCATGACCCGCACCTGGAGCTGGTGGCCCAGGCCCACTCCCGCGATATGGCGCTGCAGCAGTTCTTCGCCCACCAGAATCCCTACGGGATGGCGATGACCGACCGGCTGGACGCGGTCAACCGCCCGCCGTTCGCGGTGGGGGAGAGCATCGCCGGCGAGAACATCTATGCCGGCCGTGCGCTGCCGGTAGAGAATTCCGCGGCGGAGGCGGTGGACGGCTGGATGAACAGCCCGCCCCACCGGGCCAACATCCTCAACCCCAACGTGACGCACCTCGGCGTCGGCGTGTATTACCACACGGGCGACCCCGTCCAGTACTACGGCTACTTCACCCAGGTGTTCGCCAACTGGGCGGTCGATCCGGCCAGCCACGACTGGCTGGAGCCGGCCGAAGTGCCCGCGCCGTAATCGCCGCGGTTCCGCGTCGACCGGCGCGCCGGATGATCGGGGCGCACAAGGCCGGCCGCGCGCTCAGTAGTAGTACCAGATCGTGCGGTAGTCGCGGATGTTCTCGCCACGCGCCGCCAGCTCCTCCAGGTAGTCGTAGACCGGCACGTCCACATAGTTGTAGGGCGGCATCGGCGTGATGTTCTTCTCCCACGGATGGAACTCGTAGACCCGCGAGCCGTCGGCCAGCACCATCACCACGCGGTGGTCCTGCATCGCCCGGAGGTGGTTCTTACCCAGCCGCGGGACGTTGAACACCGGCTCGTCCGTACGGTCGAGACCGGGCAGCAGCCGCGCCTCCTCCTTGCGCTCCTGCAGGATGCGCGCGATCGGCACCATGTAGCGCTTGGTCTCCTTCTTGCCCTTCATGTTGAAGGTGTAGTAGGGATCCACGCCGATCAGCCGCAGGTCGCGCCGCAGCTTGGCGGTCTCGAAGCGGCGGCTGTTCTCGACGGTGAAGACCTCCTGGTTGTAAACGCCCATCCCGCGCCGCCTGAGCCGCTGGACCGCTTCGCAGGCCTCCGGCGTCACCTCGTAGGAGTGCTCGAAGTGCGTCACCACCGCCACTTCGCGCCGGCCCGGCTGGTGGTAAGCCCCCAGGATGTCGCAGAGCTTGTCCGTGAACCGGAACGGCAGCACCACCGGCGTCCTGGTCCCGAGCCTGATGCGGTAGATGTGCTCGATGCCGGCCAGCGCGCCGAACACCCGGTCCACCATGCGGTCGTTCATCACCGCCGGATCGCCGCCGGTGACCAGCACGTCGCCGATCGCGGGGTGCTCGGCGATCCAGCGGACCGCCGCGTCGATCTCCTCGCGCGCCACCAGCGCGTGCGGATCGAGCACTTCGTCGATCTCCCAGTTGCGCTGGCAGTACACGCAGATCTGGGCGCAGGTGTTGTAGGGCTTGAGGATGCAGATCAGCGGGTAGCGGCGCGTCACGTGGTCGACGGGCGAGGTGTCGTGCTCGCCCATGAAGTCGAAGGTCAGCGCGCGCTCCTGTTTGTGCAGCACCATCTCGTCCACATAGTCGGGGGGCGGCAGCACCTGGGCGCGCACGGCGTGGTCGTAGCCGATCGCGGGATTGCGGTCCATCAGGCTCATGTAGTAGGGCGTGATGCCGAACGGCAGGCGCGCGTTCTCCGCCTTGCGGATCGCCGCCTCGTGCTCGGGCACCAGATCGACGAGGTCCAGCACGGTCTGGGCCTGCGTGATGACGTGCTTGATGTGCCAGCGGTAGTCCAGCCAGTCCTCGGGGCTGCCACCGAAATACTGCAGCAGCCGGTCGCGGTTCTGCTCGCGCCACTGGCGCACCTCGGGATCGAAACCCGACGGATAGCGGCGGAAATACATGTGCATCGCGCCGCCCAGGTCGTCCAGCATCTCCGAGCGCTTGACCGCCGCCTGGCGGCCCTCCATCTTGACGAACTCGGGCAGGCCCTTGCGCACCACCTCCTGCTCGCGGTAGATGTTGCTGTTGCCCGCCACCCCGCGGAACAGATGGATGAACTCCATCAGAAAGCCGGCCGAGACTTCCTGCTCCAGACCCTCGCGGCCCCCGTGGGCCAGCTGCCACAGGCACTTCAGCGCCGAGAACTGCGTTCGCTTCTCGTTGATCGGCCCCAGGATGCTCCTGAGCACGCGGATGCACTCGCGGACGGTGGCCTTCTCCAGGATGTGGTAGCTGTTGTCCAGCTCGAAGATCACGCGCTCGGCGCGCTCGAGGAGGGCATAGAGACGCTCACGCGCCTCCTCGACCGAACTGCTGGCCTGCAGCTCTGCGTGAATCTGCGGATTCGCCTCCCAGAGCAGGACCAGATACTTGTCCAGGTCGACCACGAAGCGGGGCTTCTCGGTCTCGAGGACGTCGGACAGCACCTCGCCGGCCACGATCTGGGTCGAGACCGCGAGGCTGCGCTGCTTGCCCCGCCGGGGGCCGCTGCGTTTGCTCTTCTGCGGCATGATGCCTCCCGGCTATAGGATAACAAGGTCGGCCGGGCCGCGTCCAAGGCCGACACGCGCCAGCCGTCGGCGCCGGGGCCCGCCAGCGGCACCATCGCCGGCCGCCACCCGCCGGAGTTATGATATTGCCGTGCGCATCGCCTATCTGATCGCCGGAATCATCATGGTGGTCGTCGAGCTGACCAACGGCCCGCGGCTGCCGTGGATCGAGCAGACCGAATTCGGGGCGGTCGGCATCTTCCGCGGTTTCACGCACGGGCTGATCGGCTTCAGCTATCTGGTGACCTGGACGCTGATCATCGGCGGCGTCTATCAGATCATCCTCGGCATCCTCTACTGGGACATGGACACCACGGAGGCCAAGCGCTGGCAGTTCACGCTGGAGGGGCTGGGCACGGCGCGGCTGCTCTGGATCCTGGGGGGGCTGTGTCTGGTGCTGGGCATCGCATACGCGGTCTACGTCTACGGCAACGACCACTGGGCGTGGTCGGCGGGGCTGGCCAGCACGCTGGCCGCCTGGGTGACCTGCTGGCTTTTCTGGCTGGCTTTCCCGCTCTACGAGCAGGTGGGCATCGATCGCGATGAAGTGGGCATCTAGCGCCTAGAGCGCCCAGCCACCGCTGAGGTTGAGCACGGTCCCGGTAACCTGACCGGAGGCCGGTCCCGTCAGATACCAGATCGCCGCCGCCACGTCCTCCTGGCTCACGTGCGCCCCCGTCGGCAGCGCCGCCACCTCAACCGCCGGCACGTTTTCTGCGGGCAGGTCGGTGGCGCCCAGCGCAATGCAGTTGACGGTGATCCCGTCCGGCGCCAGTTCGCGGGCCAGGCTGCGCGAGTAGCCGGCCAGCATCGCCTTGGCCGCCCCGTAGAGCGGAATCTGCCGGAAGGCGCGGGCGGTGTCGGCGCCGATGGTGAGGAAGCTTATGATCCGCCCCGGCCCGCCCGCCATCAGCGGCACGGTCGCCCGCACCGCGTTGTGGACGCTCAGCACGTTGCCGCGCCACAGCGATTCGATGTCCGCCGCGCCGCTGTCGAGCAGCGTGCCCTGCCTGGCCGGACCCGCGCAGTTGACCAGCACGCCGATGCGGCCGGCATCCCCGGCGATCAGTCTTGCGGTTTCGGCAATCGCTGCCTCGTCAGTGGCGTCGGCGCGGTGGGTGTGCAGCTCCAGGCCAGCGGCCGCCAGTTCGTCGACGGCCTGCCTGGCGGCCTGCTCGTTACCAAGGTAGACAGCGTGAACCTGCGCGCCCTGTACCAGCAGCGCCTCACTCACCCAGCGCCCCACGCGCCGCGTGCCGCCCACCACGATCGCGACGGTCTGCATCACGGAGATTGTTGCATACCACGCGGCTGGGGGCGAGTGCGCCGCGCTACTGGGCGTGCCAGGTATCGGGCTCGGACCCGCCGGGCTGGCCGAGGAACATCGCCAGCTTGGCAGCGAACCGGTCCTCGACCTGGTCGGCCAGCGCCTCGAAGCCCCCGACGGCCGCCAGCGGATCGCCGACCTGCTCCGCCGGCCCGATCCGTCCCCGATAGCAGCGGACCAGATCCACGTGCCCGCCGTGCGCCGGCGGCCGGAAGCAGACGAACGCCGCGGCATACCCCTCGGTGTCGACGTAGAGCGTGACCACGCGGATCACCTCCGGCCACCGCTTCGCCGGGTGCTCGTCCTCGGCGATAGTTCTGGTCGCGCGCATGTCGAGGCCGTGCGCGGGCTGGAAATGCACCTTGGTTTGGGTTGCAGCCATGATGCGCTGATTTTACACGGGCCCGGGCGGCACGTAAACGGCCGCGCCACCCCGAGTGCGCGAAGGCCGGGCCCGGAGCCCGGCCTCGCTATTCAGCGCTCGTCTTAGTACCGCGGCAGATGCCGCTTTCGCCCTAGCCGCAGGGATCGCACTTCGGCTTGCAGCGCTGCTCGCACTTCGGCTTGCACGGATCGCAGACCGGCTTGGCGCAGGGATCGCACTTCGGCTCGCAGGGCTTGCAGCACGGATCGCACTTCGGCTCACAGGGCTTCGCGCACGGGTCGCACTTGGGCTCGCACTGCTTGGTGCACGTGTTCTGCTTGCACTTCGGCTTGCAGGGATTGCACCTGGACTCACAGGGCGCCGCGCACTTGTTGCAGCTCTTCACGCACGGGTTGCAGGGGTCGCAGACCGGCTTGCAGGGCGTGCACGGCACGCAGGGCGCGCAGCAGTGGACGTACGCTTTCTTCAGGAAGCAGCAGTAGCCCGCGCTCTTGTAGATGAACTCGATGTCCATCGACGGCGCGTATTCCTTGTAGTTCTTGTCGATGGGCGCCAGGCCGCTGGCGTACCAGGCCAGCTCGTCCGCCGGCCGGATGCCGAACAGCACCTCGTGGGTCTCGAAGCTGTTCCACATCATCCACTGCACCAGCGTGCAGGCGCACTCGTCGCCACCGCAGCCGCAGATGTCCCAGCACTCCCAGCCCTCGTAGATGCACGCGCCGCCGGGACACAGCCACAGGCAGCAGCACGGGTCGAACTGCACGCTGACGTCGCTGTGGCCGCAGACGTAGCCCGGCAGCTCAACCACGCCGGTGCTGGTCTGAATGTGCACGCCGACGTCGCCGCACTCCGCAGGCATGTAGATCATGTCGCCGTTGAAGTCCAGGCTGCCGTCGTCCGGGTCGATCTCGTCACCGGTGTGCGGGCTCATGAACTTGCGCAGCGGCAGACCCTTCTCCGTCATCTCCGCGAAGGACTTCGGCGGGCAGCCATAGCAGTTGGCATAGCCGTGGGCGTACCAGTAGAGCACGATGCCCTGGTTCACGGCCACGTCATCCATCGTGTAGCCGTAGGCGTTGATGGTGCCATCGGCCTCGGCGGCGTCCTGGGCATAGGCGACGCCCATGGTCAGACAGGCAATGAGTGCCCCGAAAACGATTGCTCGCAGCATTTCCAGCCTCCCTCTCTCCGCCGGGCTCCCCGGCGGTGTGAAGTTGCCGGCTCCGCGCCGGCTGGTATGCAGGACATTATAAGCGCTAGCGCCGCTATCCACAACTTGTGAACCTGAGCTTAACGCGCGGGCACCCGCGGCCGAATGCCCGAGATCACCCATCGATCGCAATCATCACGCTAGAGCGGGATGTTGCCATGCTTGCGGCGCGGCCGGCTGACGACCTTGTTCTTGATCATCTCCAGCCCGCTGATCAGCCGCGGGCGCGTGTCCCGCGGATCGATCACCTCGTCCAGATAGCCCACTTCCGCCGCCAGGTAGGGGTGCAGGTACTCGGCGGTGTACTCGCCCTCGAACTTCTTGGCCTGCGCCGCCATCTTCTCCGGTGTCTTGGCTTTCTGCAGTTCCTTGCGCCTGGTGATCTTGACCGCGCCCTTGGCACCCATCACCGCCACCTCGGCGGTCGGCCAGGCCAGGTTCCAGTCGCCGCCGACCTGCCGGCTGCTCATCACGCAGTAGGCCCCGCCGTAGCTCTTGCGCGTGGTGACCATCAGCTTGGGCACCGTCGCCTCGCAGTAGGCGTAGAGCAGCTTGGCGCCGTGCTTGATGATGCCCATCCACTCCTGGTTGGTGCCCGGCAGGAAGCCCGGCACGTCCTGGAAGGTCACCAGCGGGATGTTGAAGGCGTCGCAGAAGCGGATGAAGCGCGCGCCCTTCAGCGAGCTGTTGATGTCCAGCACGCCGGCCAGATCCCGCGGCTGGTTGGCCACGAGACCGACGGCGTGGCCGCCGAGGCGGGCGAAGCCCACGATGATGTTCGGCGCGTACAGCGAGTGGACCTCGAAGAACGTGCCGCGGTCGCAGACGAGGTTGATGATCTCCTTCATGTCGTAGGGCTTGTTGGGATCATCGGGCACGATCTCGGCCAGGCGGTCCTCGCGACGCCCGGGCTGATCGCCGGTGTCGTAATAGGGGGGGTCCTCCATGTTGTTGGCCGGCAGATAGCTGATCAGCCGCTTGATGTCGTTGATGCACTCCAGCTCGTTCCTGGACTGGAAGTGCGCCACGCCGCTGCGCTGGTTGTGCGTCAGCGCCCCTCCCAACTCCTCGAAGGTGACCTCCTCGTTGAGCACCTCCTTAATCACGTCCGGACCGGTCAGGAACATGAAGCTGGTGTCGCGCACCATAAAAATGAAGTCGGTCAGCGCCGGGCTGTAGACCGCGCCACCGGCACAGGGGCCCATGATTGCGCTGATCTGGGGGACCACGCCACTGGCGTTCACGTTGCGGAAGAAGATATCGGCGTAGCCGCCGAGGCTGACCACGCCTTCCTGAATGCGCGCCCCGCCACTGTCGTTGATCCCGATCAGCGGGATGCCGGCGCGGGTGCAGGTGTCCTGGATCTTGCAGATCTTGCTGGCGTGCGCGCTGCCCAGGCTGCCACCCATCACGGTGAAATCCTGGCTGAAGACGCCGACCCGCCGGCCGTTGACCGTGCCGAAACCGGTGATCACGCCATCGCCCGGCACCGGACAGGAGCTGGAACTGACGAACTTGTCGAACTCCTGGAAGCTGTCCTCGTCGAACAGCAACGACAGGCGCTCACGGGCCGTCAGTTTCTTGCGCTCGTGCTGGCGATCGATCGCCTCCGGGCCCCCGCCCAACGACGCCTGCTCGTGCAGTTCCTTCAGCTTCTGAATCCGGCTTTCGGTCGTGCCGCTGCCCAGTTCCTTGTAGTCCAATGCCATCCATCTCTCCTTGCCACGCCGCGGCTTACCGCGTGGCGGCCATTATAGCCCCGATCCGGCTGCTGACACACGCGGCGAGAACCGGCCCTGTCCGAGCGGCTTCATAACGCCGGTGGAACACGGCTGTGAGTTGCTTGTCTCAACTAGATCAGGTATAAGTGAGAGTGGAGCTGATTACGGGCTGAAGGTACGGGGGATGTTCAAGAGCACACTGCGTGGAGGGATCTGCTGTCTGGCGATCGCGGCCGTCGTTCTTCTGGGCTGCGGCTGCGGTGCTTCCGGCACCGCCCTCGACCAGTCCGCTCCGCCGGCGAACGTGGAATCCGATCAGCTGCCCGGGTTGCCCCCCTTCCCGGCCGAAGGCGGCGCCGCGCCGCGCCCCGATTCCGAGCGAACCGGCAGCTTGCTGGTCGAGTGGGAACTGCGCGGCAACGATTACTACACCAAGAGCGATACTGCGATGCCCCACAACGGCTGGCGGCATATGGAGTTCGACCCGGATCTCGGCGGCACGGCCTGGGCCGTCTATCAGTTCTCCGGCTTCGAGTCCAGTGACGTGCCGCAGGACCTGACCATCGGGGTTCCCCTGTCACCGCAGCGGCTCTACGTCGGCCTGCCGGACTTCGAGCGAGGCAACTGGACCATCCGTGAGTACAAGAACCCTCCGGCCAGCCTCTCGGTGTTCCTGCCGGTCTGGCAGCAGACGGTCAGCAACGAGGGAAACATGTACGTGGCGATCATCGCCTGGAACGGTGACCGCGCCGTGGTAGACAGGCTGAAGCTCGAAGTCGAGATCATCGGCCCCGCACCCACCGACGTGCAGGCGACGGATGGGGACTATGAAGACAAGGTGATCATCACCTGGGAGGGCATCGAGGAGGCCACGGGCTACAAGATCTACCGCGACGGCGAGACGGAAGAGCACTTGATCGCCACCGTCGGTGTTTTCCCCGGATACGCGGACGCCAGCTGCGAGAATCTCAGGCAGTACACCTACTGGGTACGCGGTCTCTACGACTCCGCCCACGGCCGGATGAGCGAACCTGATACGGGCTTTCGCAGCAACTGGCAGAACCACGTGATCGACTCCGACGGCGCCGTCGGGATGTACACCTCGGCCGCGATAGTGGAAGATCGTCCGGCGGTTGCGTACTACGACTTCGTCCAGGGCGACCTGAAATACGCCCACGCCGCGGTCGGCGTACCCGAGAGCACCGAGGACTGGTCAGTGCACCTGGTCGACGAGCTGGGCAAGTCCGGCGAGATGGCCTCCCTGCACGTGATCGACGGCAAGCCCGCGATCGCCTACTTCGACAACGAGGGCGGCAATCTCAAGTTCGCCCGCGCCCTGGTGGCTGATCCAACGCAGACCGCCGACTGGCAGACGCACACGATCGACACCGAGGGCTGGGTCGGCGAGTACTGCTCGCTGGCCGCCATCGGCCCGATTCCGGTGATCAGCTACTTCGACTACACCTACATGAACCTCAAGTTCGCGACGGCGCTCGGACCCGCACCTTCCTCGGCCGGCGACTGGCAGGTCCACATTGTCGACGACAGCACCTACGTCGGGCGCTTCACCTCATGCACGGAGTACAGTGGCCGGCCGGCCGTGACGTACTTCGATGAGATCGAGACCCACCTCAAGATGGCGCTGGCCACGGCCGCGCTGCCCGCCAGCGCGGCGGACTGGGCAATCCACACCGTCGACGACCAGGGCGTGGTCGGCACCTACAGCAGCCTCAAGGTAATCGACGGCCGGCTGGCGGTCAGCTACCATGACTGGAGCAACCGGTTCCTGAAGTTCGCGCGCGCGCTCGTCGCCACCCCCGCCGGCACCGAGGACTGGGAGATCATGGTGGTCGATGACGCCGGCTCGGTCGGCCTGCACACCTCGCTGACGGACATCAGTGGTTTTCCGGTTATCAGCTACTACGACTTCGACGGCTCGGACCTCAAGGTCGCCTGGGCCACCGACCTGCATCCCAAGACAACCATCGACTGGTACCTCCGCTTCGTGGACACCGAGGGGGCGGTCGGCAGCTACACGTCGATGATCGTCACCAACGAGCGCCCCGCTGTCAGCTACTTCGACTCCAGCACCACGTCGCTGAAGTTCGCCTGGCCGCCCTGAGCGGCGGCGAACCGGTGTCGGGAGGGCGGCTGCGCCGTATAATCCCGTTGATGACACGCTACGTTCGAAGCCCACGTCCACCCGCCGCACTCAGTGGCGCCTTGCTGGCCCTGCTGGCCCTGCTGCTGGCCGGCGGATGCCCAGAGCGCACGCAAACCACGGATATCCCCGAGGCCCCCAACGGCCACAGCGCGATGGAGGCCGACATCGCCGCGGAGACAGGCCCTCCGCCGCGCGCGGCGACGATCGCCTTGATCGGCAACTTCCGCGGGTTCCAGAAGCCCTGCGGCTGCGCCATCCAGCAGAGCGGCGGCCTGCTCAGGCTCGGCACCGTCATCCAGCACCTGCACGGCGTGCTGGCGCGCGACGAGGATCCTGAGGCGGCCGGCGCCGAGGATGGCTCGCTCTACCAGCTGCCCGCGAACCTGGCGCTGCCCCAGCCGCTGTGGCTGATCGAGTGTGGCAACTTCGCGGACCCCCAGACCCGCTATCCGGCGCCGCGGGCGCGCACGCACCTCGAGACGCTCGCCTACCTGAAGCCCTACGGCGCGGCGGCCGCCGTCCCGGGCAGCTCCGAGCTGCAGCTGCCTGCCGAACTGGCGGCGGAGGCGCTGGCCGCCAGCCCGCTTCCGCTGGTCAGCTGCAATCTGCGCACCGAACTCACCGGCGTCGCCATCGAACCGTTCATCAAGCTGGCGCCGCAGTGGTTCCTGGTTGGGATCACCAGCTGGTCACCGGCCAGCGAGGAGCCGCCCGAGCAGCGCTGGTGGGAACTGGACGATCCCGTTGCCAGCGCGCGGCAGGTGATCGACCGGCTGCCGGCGGGGTCGCAGGTGATCCTGGTGGCGCCTTACCAGTCCGGCGAGACAACGCGGGCGCTGGCGGCGCTGCCAGTCACGCTGCTGATCGGACATGGCTCCGCCAGCGACAAGCAGTGGCAGGACGACTGGGCGCCGGGCTACCCGATGCCGCCGGAAAAGGCCGTCGCGCTCAAGCTGCTGTCAGTCAGTGCCGCCGAGGAATCGGCACGCGCCACCATCCTCCCCTGGGCGATCGACCTGACCGAGGACTGGCCGGATGACGAGCAGGTGGTGGCGATGGTCAAGGCCGAAGGGACGCTGATCCGCGAGCTGGTCAGCCAGCAGCCGCCCGCGGATCTCGAAGGCTGGCGCGACGTCGACTGGGGCAGCGCGGAGCAGTACCTGCCGGATGAGCAGGCGCGCTTCGAGCGCTACGCTGAGTCGCCGCCGCTCTACGTCGGACCGCGGGCCTGCCGCGTCTGCCACGCCGCGGCCTGCGATATCTGGGAGGACTCACGCCACGCCCTGGCGCTGATCAGCCTGATGCGGAAATCCGAGCACGAGACGCTGGACTGCCTGGAATGCCACGTCGCCGGCCTGCTGACGCCCTCCGGCTACCTGCCGGACGATCCCCGTGACGAGGTGTCCGCGGTGACCTGCGAGTCCTGTCATGGACCGGCCTCCGTGCACGTCGGACTGATGCAACTCGGACGCGAGGCAAACGGTACCGGGATCGCGCGCGGTTCCACCGATACCTGCCTCACCTGTCACGACAGCTACAACAGCCCGCAGTTCGAGGCGCGCGCCTACTGGGACAAGATCAAGCATGACGACTTGCGTCTGCGCGACTCGGAGTAGTGTGCCTGCTGCCATCTGCAGCTCTCCAGCCTGCTGTTGCATGATTCCTCTCACACAGGATGATCGGTTGCTCAACGAAGTGATCAACAGCGCCCTGCGCGCTCCTGGTAAGGGTTCCTGAGCCAAGTGCAGTGCTAAGATGAGATGCTGACATCAAGTCTGCGCAAACACCACACTGGCAGAGCACTCCAATGCAAGCAAGAACCATCGCCAGCGGGATTCACTGGGTCGGTGCCCTTGATCCCGACCGGCAGTTTTTCGACGCACTGATTCCGCTTCCTGAGGGCACCAGCTATAACGCCTATGTTGTCCAGGGCCAAAGCAGTACCGCGCTGATCGACACGGTGGAACCGGCCTTTCTTGATGTACTGGTGGGACGCCTGGAGAGTCTGGGCATCACCAGGATCGACTACGTTGTCTCCAATCATGCCGAGCAGGACCACTCGGGTGCGCTGCCCGCGATGCTTGAGCTGTTTCCCGAGGCAAGGATCGTCTGCACGCCGAAGTGCAAAGCCTTTGAGATGGACCTGCTGCACCTGCCGGATGATCCGTTCATTACCGTCGCGGATGGCGAGACGCTGGATCTTGGTGGCCGTACGCTGGAGTTTCTCCACGCGCCGTTCGTCCACTGGCCGGAGACGATGCTAACGTGGCTGCGGGAGGACCGCATTCTGTTCCCCTGCGACCTGTTCGGCTCGCACTACGCTTCGTCAGTGCTGCTGGCGGGCGGCAGCGGCGAAGTGCTACAGCCGGCCAAGCGCTACTACGCCGAGATCATGATGCCCTTTGCACGGATGATCCGCAAATACCTGGACCGCCTGGAAGACTACGATATCGCCGTGATCGCACCCAGCCATGGGCCGGTCTGGGACCAGCCGGAGGTGATCGTTGAAGCCTACCGCGAATGGACAACAGATCAGCCCCGCAGCAAGGTACTGGTGCCCTTCGTCAGCATGCACGGCTCGACGCGCGAACTGGTCGATCACCTGGTCGAGGATCTGGCGGCGCGTGAGATCGAGGTGATCCCTTTCAATCTGCTCTACACCGACCTGGGCCAGCTGGCAATCGAACTGGTCGACGCGGCGACGATCGTCATCGCTTCGCCAACCGTGCTTGGCGACGCCCATCCACTCGCGGCCTATGCGGCTCTTGTCGTCAAGGCGCTCAAGCCACAGCTCAAATACGCGGCGATCCTCGGCTCGCAGAGCTGGGGCGGCAAGATGGCCGACCAGCTGGCGGGACTGCTGGGCGGGCTGAAACTGGAGCTTCTGGGCACGCATGTCGTCAGCGGCAAACCGCGCGGCAGCGACTTTGCCAAGGTCGAGGAGATCTGCAAGGCGATCGCTGCCAGGCACGCTGAGCTGTAGTGCGCGAATTACCGAACGGTCATGTTGTGAGTGCCTTAAACGGCAGTCAACGATAGCCCTGACCACACGCATGTCGCCGGGAATGCGCCGTTTCTTCTGCAGCTCTCAGTATCTGCGCCTGAAGTACGGGATGCTGGTGTCCACCTCGCTGGTGTGCACCCAGCCCAGCAAACCGCTCGGCGAGCGGACCATCACCCACTCCGCCTCGGTCCGCAGCGGCCACAGCCGCGTGCCGATCAGAATCGTGACCGGCGCCGTGCTGACCGTCGGCGCCCGATGGCCGGTGCCGCCGGGCTCGACGCGCAGGATCGCCGCCTGCTGGGTGTAGAGCCAGCTGCGCTGCTCGGGCGGCTGCTCACGCTCCTCGGCGAAGACGAAGGTCGGCTGTCCCGGCGCGGCGGGAGGCAGCGTCGGTGGGCTGACCACCGGAAGCGGTGCCGGCGAGGTTGCCGCGGCCGCCGTCGCCGGCGCGGCCTGGCTGCTGGACGCGCCGAACATCCCCGCGGCATACGGCCACAGCGACAGCCCGGCGAAAACCAGCGCGATTGCCAGTAATCCGGCCAGTATGTATCGGAATCCCATCGCCTGAGCCTCCGCTAGAGCTTACCCGCTGCCGCCGGCCGCGGCAAGTTGCGGCCCGCACTGTCTTCGACCGCCCTCGGCGCCTGCTGGTTCCCGGAGGCTGTATACTCAGGCCGTGCGCATCCTGGGGATCGATCCCGGCTATCACCGCTGCGGGTTCGCCGTGATCGAAAGCAGCGGCCGCAGCGTCCAGCTGACGGGCAGCGGCACGATCGAGACCAAACGCGGCGAGGCCCTGGCGGTGCGCCTGCACGCACTGGCGCTGGAGCTGGAGCAGCTGCTGACCGAGTGGCAGCCCGACTGGCTGGCCGTCGAGGAGATCTACTTCACCAAAAACGTCAAGACCGCGATCGGGGTGGCCCAGGCCCGGGGCGTGGTGCTGGAACGCAGCGCGGCGGCCGGCGTGCCCGTGGCCGAGTACACGCCAACGACGGTCAAGAGCCAGCTTACCGGCAGCGGCCAAGCCGACAAACAGCAGGTGGCCTTCATGGTCGCGCGCCACGTCAGTCTCGACGGCGACAAGCGGCTGGACGATGAACTGGACGCCATCGCCGTCGCCCTCTGCCACTCGATGCGCGCCAGCATCCCGGAGGAACTGCGCTGACCGGCCCCATGGTCTAGACTGGTACCCATCTCTTCTGTGAGGTGCCCCATGCCGCGACCGCTAGCTTCGCTGATCTCCGTGCTGTGCGCCACCGTGCTGCTGCCGGGGATGATCGCCGCGCCCGCCCTGGCGCAGTATGAGACGCTGGATGACATCTTCGCCGCCTACGAGCCGCCCGTGGAGCTCTACACCACCAACCTGGTGGAGTCCTACGAGCTGTACCGCTACTCGGACGACGAGCTGACCGCCGAGGTGTTCGTGCCGGCCTTCTCCGAACTGGGCAGCGAGACAGGCTTCATCGCGCTCGATCTCAAGGACATGCTGGGCCACATCAGCGACCTGGATCCCGGCTTCGAGTCGCTGGCGCTGGAACTGGCCTCCTGGGAGCCGCCGGTGGACGCCACCAACACCGCCAGCGTCCAGCTCGCCCTGGTTCACGCCTACTGCAGCATGGAGGAGATGGAAGACATGCCGGCGCTGGAGATGATCGGCGACGCCACCAGTCTCGTCGGCGACTGGCTCGAGGTCATCATCTACCACCCGCGCAATGTACCGCTGGCCTGCGCCGTGATCTACGCCGAGGACGGCGTCGACGACTTCGGCATCATGCTCCTGATGGCGGGCAGCCTGGTCTTAGCCGACTAGCCGCCCATCGCGTATACTCGCCTCGATGATTGCGGCGCTGAGCGGCAGGATAGTCACGGCCCGCCCGGACGGGCAAGTGCGGCTGCGCTGCGGTCCGGTGGTGCTGGAACTGACGCTGCCCGCCAGCCAGGCGCCGGAGCTGCGCGCCGGTGACGAGGCCGAGCTGTTCACCCACCTGCAGCTGTCCACGGCCTCGGACAGCCTGCGCCTCTACGGCTTCGTCAGCGAACTGAGCCGCGACCTGTTCGCCACGCTGATCACCGGCCCCGGCGTGGGGCCGAAGGTGGCGCTGGCGCTGCTGGACCTCGGCGAGGCCGGCCTGGTGGCGGCGATCCGCGACGGCGACGAGGGCGCATTGACCAGCGTCAAGGGCGTCGGCCCCAAACTGGCCAAAAAGATCATCCTCGAACTGGGGGAGCGCGTCGGCGTTGAGTTCGCCGGCGTCGTGCCGCCAGGTGCCCCCGGCGCGCCGACCGCCCCCGGCTACCTGGACGACGCGCTGCAGGCCGTGGTGGCGCTGGGGTATCCGCGGCTGCAGGCCGAGCAGGCCCTCGCCAAGGCCCGCGCCGACTACGACGGCGACGACACCGCGACCCTGATCCGCCGGATGCTGGGCCTGCTGGCACATCACTGAACCCGTATCGGGGCTGACTCCAGGCGTGCGCGTCGCTGGGTTTGCTATACTCGCGCCAGGCCGCAGTACGAGGTGTGAAACGATGGAGTGTCCCAAGTGCGGAGCGAAGAATCCTGACGACGCGTTCTTCTGCGGCGAGTGCGGCCACCAGCTGGCTTCGCTGCTGGACCGCCCCATCGGGCCGACCGAGGAACTCAGCGACGAGCGCGAGGCTGACACCTTCAGCCAGCAGATCGACCTGCCACCCCAGCCCCCGCCGCAGGAGCCACCGGCGCCGCCGGTCGCCCCACCCCAGCCCACGCCTCCCACCCCTCCGGCCGATCCCCACGCCCCGGGCGCGGGTTTGACAGCCGCTCCGCCGCAACCGGCCGCGCCGCCGGCACCGGGTCCGCAGCCGCCGCCCGTGCCGGGACAGCCGGCCGTCCCACCGCCGGGCGCCGCGCCGCCGCCGGTGGCCCAGCCGCAGGCCGGCGGCTATTACACAGGCTATCCGGGCTACGCGATGCCGCCCGACGGCAACACCAGCGGGATGGGGGCCGCCTATCCGAGCCCGCCCGAGGCCTCGGGCTGGACCTTCGGCGGCTGCGTGCCCTTCGGGCTCTTCGCGTTCCTCAACGGCAGCGTGCTGTGGGGACTGATCGCGGTGCTCGGCGGGATGGTGCCGTACGTGGGCGGTCTGGCCGGGCTGATCTACTTCATCTACATCGGCGTGCAGGGCCGCGAACTGGCTTGGCGCGGCCGCCGCTTCGACAACGTCCACCAGTACGTTGCCACCATGAACGCCTGGAACACCTGGGGGCTGATCGTCGGCCTGGTGATCGGCGGGCTGACGGCGCTGGGGGTGGTGCTGGCGATGACGCTGCCGTTCATGCTGGCTGCCTACGAGTAGCGGTGCACCGCCCCGGGGTGGCACCCGCCGGCACATCTCGTTATACTCGTATGGACCGGGACAGTAAGGTGGCCTGAACCTATGTACTGCCACAAATGCGGCGCTGAGAATCCTGCCAGGGCGCGGTCCTGCATCGTGTGCGGCGCACCGGTGGCGGCCTCGGAGCAGGATCCGCCAGCCGCTCATTCACCGGGTGTGCCTTCACCTCAGGCGTTCGCGATCGCGCACCCGGCCGGCTCGCAAGCCTATGGCGGCGCGGCGACCGCCCGGGAGAACACCAGCGGCTGGGGCGCCGCCTATCCTCTGCCACGCGAGGCCCGGGGCTGGACCTTCGCCGGCATGGTGCCCTTCGGCCTCTTTCCCCTTTACAACGGGATGCAGGGCTGGGGCGTAGCCGGCCTGCTGCTGACCGCGCTGGGATTCCCGCTGTTCTTCATGGTCCTGCCACTGCAGCTGGCCTATATCGCATTCATCGGCCTGAAGGGCCGCGAGCTGGCCTGGCGCAACCGCCGCTTCACTTCGCTCCGCGACTACGAGCAGGCGATGCACGTCTGGAACGTGGTTGGCATGATCTCGCTGATCGTCGGCGCCCTGCTGCTGGCGGCCTGGTGCTGGTTCATCTTCAGCACCCCGTTCCTCCTGCCCGGGGGCGGCGCGGGTTCCGGCTGCTACACCTGATAGCGGCCAAGGCGGCCAGTTGGCCGGCCGGCTCGCAGGCTCCGGTTTGTTCAGCCTCCAGGAAGCCGCGATAATATGCATGTCGGTCAACAGCGTTTCGACGGCGTGACCGACAGGTCGGCTATGGCCAAGCAACGGCAAACCGGACGCAGCATGATCGGACGCATCGTGTCGGCCCTCGGGCTGGTCGTGCTGCTGCTGGTGCTGATCGCGCTGGTTACCGTGCTGGTCGGCATGAAGAAGATGCACGACGCCTACGTCCGCGTGCGCGACAACATCGAGATCGTCGCCGACATCCGTGAGCTGCCCCAGGGCAGCCAGGCGACCCAGGTGTATGCCCGGGACTACGATCCCGCCGGAGGCGGCACTCTGCTGGCCTCCGTCTTCACGCAGAACCGCCAGCAGGCCGATTACAGCGAACTGCCACCGCTGCTGCTGGCCTGCATCCTGTCGACCGAGGACCACCGCTTCTTCGAGCACCAGGGCGTGGATATTCTCGGCACCGCCCGCGCGATCACGCGCGGCGTCAGTCAGGGTCGGGACATCCGCGGCACGTCCACGATCACGCAGCAGCTCAGCCGCAACGTCTTCCTGCCCTACATCAAGACTGAGAAAACCTACAACCGCAAGGTCCAGGAGATCATCCTGGCCGGCGCGATTGAGAAGCGATTCAGCAAGCAGCAGATCCTGGAGGCCTACTGCAACCACATTTTCTACGGCGCGGCCGCCTACGGTGCGCGGTCCGCCGCGCGAACCTACTTCGACAAGAGCCTCGACGAGCTGACGCTGGCTGAATGCGCGCTGCTGGCCGGCCTGCCCCAGGCGCCGAGCAAGTACAACCCGCGGATGAACCCGGAGGCAGCACAAGAACGGCGGGACGTAGTACTCGAACTGCTGAGGTCGCGACTCCGCAGCGACTTCTTCGACCGTCTGGCCGCGGCCGACCCGGACAAGTTCGCCAGATTCAGCCTGACCTCGGCGGAGATCGATGAAGCACTCGGCGAGCCGATTGTGGTGGCGGCCCGACTCGACCCCGAGAACCTTGATGATCCCTACTTCGCACCTTACTTCACCGAATACGTCCGCGATTACATACTGGACGTCCGCTATGGCGAGGCCCAGGTGCTGCGCCAGGGTTACATCGCCGTAACCACCCTGGACCCGCTCTACCAGCGGTGGGCCGAGGAGATCGTCAAGGAGAAGGTGGACGAGTACCGCGAGTCGAAGAGAGTCAGCCAAGCCGCGCTGGTGCTGATGGAGGCGGCTACCGGTGAGGTGCTGGCCTGCGTGGGCGGCTACGAGTGGAAGGCACCCCGGGCCGACGGTGAGCCAGATATGCTGAACCGGGCGATGCTATCGGACCGGCCGGTGGGCAGCGCCTTCAAGCCCTTCACCTACTCGACCGCCTACGAGCAGGGCTTCCCCGTCACCATGACCATCTGGGACGGCCCGAACAAGCAGATCAGTGCGAAGCTGGGCCGCACCTGGCCGCTCAACGCCGACCACACCTACCTGGGCTGGATCAGCATCTTTTACGGACTGCAGATGTCGCGCAACGCCGCCTCGGTGGATCTGCTGGTCAACTGCACGGGCTATGAGCCGGTCATCGAGACGGCGCGCAAGATGGGTATCACCGCCAAGCTCGAGGCGGTGCCGTCGCTGACGCTGGGCGTCAACGACATCAAGCCGATCGAGATGGCCGAGGCGTTTGCGACCTTCCCCAACATGGGCGTGCACGTCGAGAGCGTGCTGGTCAAGAAGGTCTTTGACCAGAAGGGCGTGCTGATCGAAGCGAACGACGGCGACGCCCTCAGCCGGGGCAACCGCGCGTTCTCCGAGAACACGGCGTGGATGATGGTGCAGAACATGTACCGCGTCGTGGAGGCCGGCACGGGCACGCGCGCCCGGGTGCGCAACGTCAGGATCACTCCGGATGGAGACCAGACGTCCGTTCAGATGGCCGGCAAGACCGGAACCAACGACGACTTCGCCGATGCCTGGTTCGTCGGCTACAGCCCGGAACTGGTCTGCGCGATCTGGGTGGGCAACGACGACTACAATGAGCAGATGCGCCGGATGCACGGCGGCGACATGCCGGCCGAGGTGTTCCGCGAGTTGATGACCCGCATCTACAACTGCCAGTACGAGACCGTCGGCGAAGGCGAGGACGCGGTGGAGGTGCTCACCTACCAGCCGCGCCACACGAAGGTCAGGTTCGAGAAACCGGCCGGCGCCACGTTCAACGGCTTCCCGGGACCGACCACGGGCTCGTTGCTGGTGAAGGATGAGGAAGGCAACTGGATCACCGAGGATGAGCCCGAGGAGGCGGAGCCGACCGAGGAAGGCGAAGATGAGTCCGGGGGGGATGACGGTACTGAGGATGATGACTTCTACGAACAGTGGGAGCCCCCGCCCAAACAGCACGTGTACTTCTGACGGTGAGCGGTGAGGCGGATACCATTTCAGTCGATTCGACGGAGCCAGCGCGGCACGGTCCGAGCCGAGCGCCCGCCGGGCCTGCCGGTCCCCGCTGACCTGGCCGCCCAGACGGCCGTCGTCAGCTGCCCGCGATGCGAAGCACGCACGGCCGTGGCGGCCGGCGTCTGCGAGCAGTGCGGGTTTCCGTTCTACTGCGAAACCGCATCCTACCAGGCGCCCGTGCTGCGCGGCGGCGTGTTCAGGATCCTGCTGGGCACCGCGGCGATCATCTTTCTGCTGACCAGCGGGGTCTTCCTCCACACCGGCTACTACGAGTTCCACGGGCTGACCACCACCGTCGTCGCCGGGCTGGCGCCCGCCACGGACTCGGGCATCCCGATCCTGGGACCGCAGGCGTTCGTGAACCGCACGGAGCTGGCGCTGGGGCTGCTCAAGCTGCGCGCGCCGGACTTCTACTGGCGGATGCAGGACAGCGTGAAATCGATCGAGTACCTGGCGCCGACCTACCTCGAGACCGAGGACGGGCGGAAGTTGACGCTGGAGGGTATCGGCGCGGTCGCCAAACCCGCGACCCAAGAGGTACTGGTGCTGTACAGCACCGCTTTTCCCAGCGGGCCGGCTGAGACATGGGACCGCGACGTCTACAGCTACGCCGGCGTGCTGGTCCACGAGCTGCGCCACATCGAGCTGCACGAGATGGGGCTCAACCCCGGCGGCTGGCAGGAAGAGGTGCTCTGCGAGCGCGCAGCCTACGCCGCGGTCAGGCAGGCCCAGGCGCCGCCCGCGGTGCTGCTGCGCTACGAGATCTACCTCGACAACCCTCAGGCCAAGCGCTACCAGAGCTGGTACGACTGGTACAACCAGCAGGAGTAAACCTCCGCTGTCCGGTCCATCAGCCTTATCCACATTCTGTGAATAGCTGTCCACCCTCTGTGCAATAATGGGGATCGGGCGAGCCGCGCACAGTTGTGCGCGCGTACGCTCAGGTGGATACTGAACTGGAGGGGGTGCGGCGCACCCGACGAAGGCGAGCGGAAAGACGCATGGCAGCAGAAGGACAGCGTGTAGCGGACGCGCCACGAGGGCTGCTGGACCGCATCACACTGCGCCGGGACCAGATGGAGGGCCTGGTCCCCCTGCTGGTGCTGCTGGCCGTGATGATGCTGGTGATTCCCTTCGCACCGGCGATCCTGGACCTGTTCGTGATCTTCTCGCTGATCACCGGCGTGGTGATCATCCTGACCACCATGTACGTGCGGGCCCCGCTGGACTTCTCGATCTTCCCCACCGTGATCCTGTTCACCACGCTCTACCGGCTGTTCCTCAACGTCGCCACCACGCGCTCGATTCTGACCCAGGCCGACGCCGGTGAGGTGATCAACACCTTCGCCAACTTCGTGACGGCCGGCAACGCGGTGGTCGGGCTGGTGATCTTCATCATCATCGTGGTGATCAACTTCGTCGTGATCACCTACGGCGCGCAGCGGATCGGCGAGGTCGCCGCCCGCTTCACCCTGGACGCCCTGCCCGGCAAGCAGATCAGCATCGATGCCGACCTCAACGCGGGCATCATCAACGAGGAGCAGGCCCGCAACCGGCGCCGGGAGCTGGAGCGCGAGGCGGACTACTTCGGCGCGATGGACGGCGCCAGCCGCTTCGTGCAGCGGGACGCGATGGCGGGCATCATCCTGATCATCGTCAACATCGGCGCCGGCTTCGCGGTCGGTATGCTGCAGATGGGGATGTCGGCCGGTGATGCGCTGTCAACGTTCACCAAGCTGACCGTCGGCGACGGCCTGGTGGCCAACATTCCGGCGCTGCTGATCTCGACGGCGACGGGCATCATGGTCACCAAGGCCGCCTCGGACGAGACCGTCGGGCTGTCGGTGATCCGGCAGCTGACCACGCAGTACCGGGCGCTGGCGATCAGCGCCGCCTGGCTGGTGGTGATCAGCTTCGTGCCCGGAATGCCCAAGCTGTTCCTCTGGGGCGCCGCCCTGGCGCTGGGGGCGCTGGCCTGGTCGCAGTACCGCACGGAGCAGGCCGCGCCTGGCGTAGGTGCCGAGGAGGAAGCCGCGGGGCGCGGGCCGCCCGGCGAAGGCGCCCCCGGAGAGCCGCCCCCTTCCCCGGAGGACGAGGCGCGCCGCAACCTGGAGCAGCTGCTCAGCGTCGATCAGCTGGAGCTGGAGATCGGCTATGGACTGATCCCGCTGGTGGACCGTGACCAGGGCGGCGACCTGCTGGAGCGCGTCAACAACATTCGCAAGCAGGTCGCCCTCGGCCTGGGCTTCATCGTGCCGCCGATGCGGATCCGCGACAACATCGTGCTCAAGCCGGGCGAGTACCACGTCAAGATCAAGGGCAGCGCTGTCGCCAGCGGCGAGCTGATGCTGGACCGCTACCTGGCGATGAACCCGATGCAGGCCGAAACCAGGATCGACGGCGTGGCCGTCAAGGAGCCGGCCTTCGGGCTGGACGCGCTGTGGATCAATCCCGAGGATCGGACCCAGGCCGAGACCGAGGGCTTCACCGTCGTAGACCCCTCGACCGTGCTGGCCACCCATCTGACGGAGGTGATCCGCAACCACGCCGCCGAGCTGCTGAGCCGCCAGGCCGTTCAGGAACTGATCGACATGGTCAAGAACAAGTATCCGGCGGTGGTGACGGAGGTCATTCCCGAGAAGCTGGCGGTGGGCGACGTCCAGCGCGTCCTGCAGCTGCTGCTGCGCGAGAAGGTCAGCATCCGCAACCTGCCCGTCATCCTGGAGACGCTGGGCGACAACGTCGCGGTCAGCAAGGACCCCGAGGTGCTGGCCGAGTACGCGCGGATCGCGCTGGGCCGCCAGATCATCGCCGATTACACCGACGAGGAGGGCAAGCTGACCGTCATCACGGTGGACCCGCGGGTGGAGGAGCGGATCGCCGCCAGCCTGCAGCAGACCACCACGGGCACGATTCCGGTGCTGCCGCCGCAGTATCTGCGCGATCTGGTGGGATCGTGCACCAAGCTGGTGCAGGGCATGGTCACCCAGGGGCTGACGCCGATCTTCATGGTCAGTCCGCGCGTCCGGCCCTATCTGCGCAAGGTGCTCGATAAGATCATTCCCGGCCTGGTAATGCTCAGCTACGGCGAGATCGTCGGCGACGTGGAGATCAGGACCTTCGGCACGCTGCCCAATCCCGAGGCGGCGCGCGGCGAGGACCAGCCGCCGACCGGAGGTTAATGAACCTTCATGGTGAGGACGTAAGAGATGGCCACGAGAATCAAGCGCTACGAGGCGCGACTGGATCAGCTTGACCAGCTGCTGGCGCGCATCGAGTCCGAGATGGGGCCCAACGCCGAGCTGGAAACGAGGGAGTTCCGCCGGCAGCGATTCCTCGGCTTGTTCGGCGGCCAGCGGATGGTGGAAGTGATCGCGGTCCTCGAGGTGGACGGCGGCGACGAGGAGGCCAAGGCCAAGGCCCGCCCGCGGCCGGTGTTCGCCACGGAACTGAGCATCGGCACACCGCGAGCAACGACGACGAAGCCTGCGGCAACCGGCGCTGCCGGACCCGAAGGCACGAAGCCCCGAACGACTGAGCGGCCGGCTCCGGCTGAACCCGTCGACTTCCCGTCACCGCCCGCTCAGGAGAGCGGCGCGAGGCTGCCGGCGGCCGGGCAGCCCCGCCGCGTGGATCTCAGCGCCGACGAGCCGGCGCGGTACGACATCGAGCCCGCCTCCGGCGTCGCCGAGGCGCGGATCACAACGGATGCCGAGCAGTTCGTCCGCCAGGCTGCCGCGGCCGAGGAACTGAAGCGGCGCCAGCAGGCGGTCTTCGAGGCCAGAGCAGCGGCGCTGAAGCCGGCGGTGCCACCCGAACAGCCCTTAAGGAGTACGATGCCAGCCATGGATCAGCCAGCCAAGGATGAGCCACGCGCCCGCGGTGCAGAGAGCGTGCCGGCGGATGCCGATCAGCCGGAAGCCACCGGCGAACTCGCCGAGTTGCGGGATACGATCGCGGAGCTGAAACAGACGGTCAAACTGCTGGCGGCCAGCCAGCAGCAGCGTCAGGATGTCGGCGCGATGCCGCCGGCGCACCCCGAACAGCCGCCCGCGGCCGCCGCCGAGCCTGACGTGCCGACTGCCCCACCCGCGGCCGACGATGCGGCGGGCGCTGCGACGGCCGAGCAACCGCCGGAGCCGCCTCCCCCGCCGGCAGCACCGCCGGCGGCGACGGTCGCCGACCCCGTCGCTCTCGACCACTCGACGGAGCTGCCGGACACCCACCGCCGGGTCTACGATCGGCTGCTGGACTGGAACGTCGGGCCCTACGATGCGCTGGAACTGCTCAATGCGGCGCTGGAGCAAACCGCGGATGCCCCGGCCGCCACGGAGGAGCAGCTGCTGAAGGCGGTGTTCCGTGAAATCTGCCGCAGCATCCTGCTCAGCGAGGGCATCCAGCTGGGACCGGCGCCGCCGGGCAAGGCCGTCGCGCTGGTCGGGGCGACCGGCGTGGGCAAGACCACCACAATCGCCAAGCTGGCCGCGCAGTACGCCTTCCAGCAGGGCCGGCGCGTCAGCCTGGTGAGTCTCGACAACTACCGTATCGCGGCGGCGGAGCAGCTCAGAACCTACGCGGACATCATGGGGCTGGAGCTGGACATCGTCTTCAGCCGCGAGGAGTTCGACCAGGTCCTGACCCAGCGACGGTCCAGCGACCTGATCCTGATCGACACCGCCGGTCGCTCGCCGCTGAACTCGAAGCAGGTCTACGAACTGAGGGAGATCTTCGCCGGCCATCCGCCGGACGAAGTGCACCTGGTGGTGGCGGCCAGCACCAAGGGGGATGACCTGCGGATGCAGCTTGAGAGCTTCGAGCCGCTCTCCTTCGATCACGTGATCGTCAGCAAACTGGACGAAACCCGCAGCCTCGGCTGCATCTACAACCTCATTAAGCACTGCCAGCTGCCGATAAGTTACTTTACAGTGGGGCAGAGCGTTCCCGAGGACATCCGCACGGCCAATCTGGAGTTCGTGCGGGCCTGGATCGAGCAGGGACGGATCAGCTGATGGGCGATCAGGCCGACAGCCTGCGGTTGGCGGCGGGCCGGCAACTCGACAGCCGGACGGGCCAGCCCGACAGCGCGCAGCAGTGCCGCGTGCTGGCCGTCACGGGCGGCAAGGGCGGCGTCGGCAAGTCCAACGTGGCGGTCAACCTGAGCCTGGCGCTCTGCGAAGGCGGCGCCCGTGTGCTGCTGATGGACGGGGACCTGGGTCTGGCCAACGTCGATTTGCTGCTGGGGCTCAATCCGAAGTACACGCTGCAGCACGTGTTCGACCGCCAGGTGCAGCTACCCGACATCATCATGGAGGGCCCGCTGGGGCTGCGCATCCTGCCGGGCGGCATCGGGCTGCCCGAACTGGCCAACCTGCACACGCTGGACATCGTGCGATTGCTGGGCCTGCTGCGGCTGCTGGAGAGCGAGCACGACCTGCTGGTGATCGACACCGCCGCCGGGATCGGCCAGCTGGTGACGCGCTTCGCGCTGGCCGCCGACGACGTGATCATCGTCACCATGCCGGAGCCGACGGCGATGGTGGACTCCTACGGCATGATCAAGGCGCTGAAGAAGGGCCAGCTGCGCGGCCGGCTGCACCTGCTGGTCAACATGGTGGGCCGGCCCGGCGAGGACATCCAGTTCCACCGCTCGCTGGCGGCGGTCGCCAAGAACTACCTCGGGCTGGAGCTCCAGCTGCTGGGCAGCCTGCCCCGGGACGAGGAGATCGTACGCTGCATCAAGCAGCACAGCCCGTTTTTCGTGACATTCCCGGACTCGCCGGCGTCCCAGGAGATGCGCCGGATCGCCGGGGTCTTCCTGCGCTCGCTGGGACTGGTCCCCAAGCGCCGCGACCAGGGCTTCTTCGCACGCCTGGTCAACTCGGTCAAGTAGCACGTCTGGCAATCATGACAAGTGATATCAACCGTCTCCAGGTCACTGCTACTCGGTTATAATCGTGAACTAGCAATGGATCAGCAGACACAGCAGGGGCTGGCATGGCTGGAGCGCCGCAGCCGGCAGCTGACGGGTGCCGTCCTGGCGGCGGTGGCGCTGGTCGCGACCTACGGCCTGTTGATCTTCGAGGGACAGCAGGCACGACCGGCGTTTCACGTCTATCCGTGGCTCGCCGCCGGGCTGTTCTACTTCGCCGGCGACCTGCTGGCCTACATCTGGTTCAAGGTGGTCAGCATGCGCCTGCTGGCAGTCTATAAGGCGGCCGAGCAGCGGGCCAAGGACCAGGTCGAGGCCAGTGCCACCGCGAAGAGTGCTTCGCCCCCCCGGGCCAGGCCTGCTCCGGTTGCGCCGCCCGAGCAGCCGGCGGGAGAAGAAAGCCAGTAATGGGGGTGCGCTGACAGTTGGCATCGCCTTGGCAGCAATACGGCATGGGACAGCGTGAGCCGGTGCTCGCGCAGCTGATCGAGGCCTATGGCCACCTGGTCGACTTCCAGGTCCAGCGGCTGCTGATCGACCTGCCGGCCAGCGTCGATCGCGACGACCTGCTCAGCGAGGCTCGCATCGGCCTGATTGACGCGATCAACCGCTACGATCCGGGCAAGCAGGTCAAGTTCGAAACGTATGCGTCGATTCGCATCCGCGGCGCGATCGTTGACTACCTGCGCAAACTCGACTGGGCGCCGCGCAGTCTGCGCCAGCGGGCGCGGGAGATCGCCCAGGCCGAGTTCGAACTGGAGCAGGAACTCGGTGAGCCGCCGGCCGAGCAGCAGATCGCCAGCCGGCTGGGGATGGACCTGGCGCACTACCGCCGCACGCTCTCCGACATCAGCGTGCTCAACGTGCTGTCGTTTCGCGACCTGGAGGAAGGCGAGGGGGAGTTCCAGCTGCGCAGCGACAGCCTGGAGCCCGAGGACGACACCAAGCGGCGCGATTTCGTGCGCTGCCTGGCGCAGTCGGTGGAGCACCTGCCGGAACGCGAGCAGCTGGTGCTGGACCTGTACTACAGCAAGCGCCTGTCCTTGAAGGAAATCGGCGACGTGCTCGATCTCAGCGAGTCGCGGATCTGCCAGATTCACGCCAGCGCCGTGGTGCGGCTGCGGGCGATGCTCGAGGACTGGCGGGGAGAGCTCTGATGACGCGGCCGATCGAGAGCGCGGTGATTCTCTCGCAGGTACAGACCGCTCTCGAGATGCTGCAGACCGCCCAGCGCGAAGCCGCCCTGGCCCGCCTCCGCCACGAATCCGACACCGACCGCGCCAAGGAGGCCGACCACACCTCAGTGACCAGGCAGGACGAGGTGGTGGGCCGCACGATCCGCGACAGCGACCCGCGCCGCAGACAGCCGCGGCGGCAGCTTGCCGAGGACGATGACGACGAGGATCAGGAGCAGACGCGGCCGACGATCGACATCATCGTCTAGCTGCGGAAAGCCCGCGCCATCCACGAGGTGTGCATGCACGCGGGCCTTGATATCCGTGGTCCGGCGGCGGGAGTTGACCGCCCGATCCGAACGCTGGCTACTTGCGCTTGTGCCTCATGCGCCGGCGCATCTTCTTGTACTTGTGCCTACGAATTTTCGCGCGCTTCGCCTTGCGTCCCTTCATCGAGCGTCGGTTCTCCTTCTCTCCTTACGATTGCCCGGGAGCCCGCCACACTGCGCCTGCATTGCGCTGACAGGCGGCTTCCGCCTTCAAGAGCCGGTCATTGTACCACAGTCGGCCCGCTCCGCCGCCGGCAAACCGGGATCGCTTCTTCTGAGCCGCGCAGATCGAACCGAGCGACCCAGGGGGCACTATAATCACCATATGGCCGCACTGACCTATCTTGACGTCGAGGCCCTGACCGCGGACTGCTTCATGGGGGGGCTGCTGACCGTCAACGAGCTGGGGCTGCCCACCGAGTTCCTCTACAGCGAGCCGATCCGCCCCTCCAAGCTCCAGATCGGCCTCTACGGCACAACCCTGGGGCGATACGTGATGGTCGACGTGATCGGCAAGGGGCTGCTGGACGGCTCCCAGGCCCGCGGTGCACCGGTGGTCGTGGGATCAGCCGAGCTGCTGGCGCTGGCCACGCGCTGCAAACGACCGCTGCTGCACCTCTCCGCCACCAACCAGCGGCCGCTGGGCGACGTCGGCGACGTCCGCGAGAGCACTGACACGGAGTTCGCGGCGCAGCTCGACGAAGTGCGCAGCCCCTATATCGTGCGAATCTACGACCGCATCAACTTCGTGGTCGACCAGCACCTGCCCGTGCTGACGGAGTGCGCGGCGCGCTTCGAACCGCTGGAGCCCCTCAGCCGCATCCGGCGCACCCTGGAGGTGATCCAGCACGATGCCGGATAGCCCCGGACAAGCGGACCATCCCGACGAGCAGGCCGCGGACGGCACCGCCAGCGGCCTGCACGAGGACCAGATCGCCGCCGAGGACCTGGCCAGACTGCGCGAGGCCGTGGTGCTGCGGACAATCAGCCCCGCCATCACCCCCGCCGAGCCGAGACGGGTGGAGCCGGGCATCACGCCGCGCTCCGGTCTGCGCCTGGCGGTGGCGCCGCTGCCGGGCAAGCCGCGGATCAGACGGCTCAAGCCGGAGCTGGGCAAGGCCGCTGTCCGTCGCGATCTGCGGCGGGCGCTGACGCAGCCCATCGGGCGGCGCAACCTGCTGATCGGCGAACTCAGGCGTGAGCAGGAGAGGCAGCTCTATCGACGGCTCTACGAGCAGTACGGCGAAGAGGCGCGGCGGCTGGAAGTGGCGGCGGTGTACGCCCACGTGCCGCCCGAGGCCACGTACAGCGCGCGGGTGACGGATGATCTGCGCAGCCTGTACTTCATCCTGCCGCCCGACGTGTCGCCGCGGGGCATCGAGTCCGGCCACTTCCTGGTGGTGCTGCGCGACCCGCATGGTAAAACCAGCACCGCCCTGCTGCGTCTTGACTAGCAGAGGTAACCCACAGGTGACAACCATGCGACCACTTGCAGTTGTGTTTACAGTGATGCTGATCGTCAGCGCCTGTCCGCGCCAGCAGGCCGGCCAGCAGGCGTCCTCCGCCGCCGTGCCGACCCCGGCGCCCGCCCTGACCGTCACGCTCGTGCGCAGCGATCTGGGGCTGGGCGACGGCCAGTTCGTCCGGGAAGCCGATGCGCTGCTCAGCGAGCTGGCCGCTGACGGCCGGCTGACCTACCTGCCGGTCGGGACGCTGCCCGTCGGCCTGACCCTCGAGGCCGGCTTCGGCGACGTCGGGCTGCCGCGCGCGGGCCTGACCGGCCCCGGTGAGATGACGGTCACGGAGGGCGAGGAGCTGCTGGCGGGGGTCACTGACACCGATTGGCTGGTGCTCAGCTCCCCACTGCTGCTCAGCGCCGCCCTGGCGCGCCTCGACGCCGGCGAATTCAGCGCCAGGCTGATCCTGGTGCTGGACGAGGACGGCCTCGGCGAGCTGCCCGACACTCCGCCGGTGCCCGTCTACGCGCTGAGCTACGACATCCGGCCGGTGGCCTTCGTCTGCGGACTGGTGGCGGCCGCCTCCAGCAACAACGGGATGTTCACCATCATGGCGGCGGAAACCGATCCCCGCGCCCAGGATTTCCTGGACGGTGCCTGGGCCGGCGCCAAGTACCAGACCAACGGCGCCGTCGCGGCCGTGATGCTCCTGCCGGTGGACGAGGAAACCGGCGTGCTCTCCCCCGCGACCTACCAGCGCATGCTGGAGGCCAAGCAGCGGCAGATGGGCCCCTACTTCGCCTGCAACCACTACATCCTCGCGCTGGGCCGTGCCACGCCCTCGATTCTGCACGCGCTGTCACAGCATCCCGTGGCCGGGTACGTCGTCGGGGCCTACGCCGACTACCGCGCGGTGCGGCCCGCCCGTATCCTCGGCTGCGCGCTGAAGCACCCCGGCGCCGCGCTGCGCTTTGTACTCAATGAACACCTCGGCGGGCGGGAGCTGTCCGACCTGGCTGACGACTCCGGGCTGATCCAGGTGGGCCTGGATCAGCAGGCGATCGGCTTCACCGACTTCGACCTCTACACCCGGCACAACCCGGACGGCGACGACCTGGCCGAAGAGGTCAGCAGCGTCTGGGCCGAGATCGAGGTCGGCGAACTGGATGTCCCGGAGCTGATCGAACGCTACCTGGATTCCGAGGCCCCCGCACCGGCGGAATCAATGCCCGCCGCCGCGGAGTAATCAGCTGCCGGACCTCTGAGCATCGAGGAGCATCAGCAGGTCGTAGGCTTCCTTGCGGCAGCGCAGATCGTAGTACAGCAGCACCTTCAGACACTGCCAGACGGGTACGATCAGCAGCGTGAACACCGTGGTGATGGCCATCCCCAGGCCGACCGCCAGCGGGTCCTGGGCCTGCAGCGCGCTGAGGATTTCGCTCCCCGAACTGCCCCCGCTCATCAGCCCCTGCACCAGCAGGATGATGATCTGCGCCGAGTCGCTGATCCCCTGGGTGATGAAGTAGACGGCGAAGAACATCAGCAGCAGCAGCCCCAGCAACCGGAAGTACAGGCCCTGGGACAGGCCGAAGGAGCGCTTCAGATACCACAGCCCCTGGGCCAGGATGCCCTCGCCCTCCGGCTCCTCGCCGGTCTGGATGATGCCGTTGAGCGCCATGAAGAACCGTGGGAAGAACAGCAGCGTGGCCAGCATCGCCAGCATGATCAGGTTGACGCCCAGCAGAGACGACGTCAGAATCCCCACCTCGCTGCCCGCCGTCTGCGCCGCCAGTACCGGCAGCAGCACGATGATCGACAGCAGCAGCAGCGGCAGCACGAACGTTGCGATCGCCACCTGCGTGGGCCAGTAGCGCGTGGCGGCGAAGCGGAAGGCGGCCGCCAGCTCGCAGCCCCGGCCGGCCAGCTGCATGGTGGCCAGCCGCGCGCAGGCCAGGTTGCCCAGCGGGGTGATCAGCACCTGATAGGCCATCGCCAGCAGCATCAGCACGCCCGCCCAGGCCAGCGAGTCGACCTGGTCGAGGAAGAAGGCCGAGTCCGGGTAGCGACCGCTGACCTGCAGGTCCGTGAACGCGTTGGAGAAGTCGAGGATCTTCAGCAGCAGCGGGAAGGTCAGCAGCGCGTAGGGCAGCTGCACCACCGCCATCGCCAGGAACATCGCCGTGAAGTTGCCGCGGTACAGCCGGATCGCGAAGTCGAACAGATGCTTGATCTCCAGAGGCCGGAGCGCGATCGGCTGGGCGCGTGCATCCATCGCCGCCGATCATCGCGGAGACGGAAGGACATGTCAAGCCGCGCTCTGCCATTCCACGGATCTTCACATTCTCACTCCGAATCGATTCACAAATGCGCAGTATCATCCCGTTGAGCGGCAGCTCGCTCGTGGAGAAAGGCGGAGGCGGTCTTTCAAAAAGCGATGGAGGCGGGTTTCATGTCGGTGCATCCCCTCGCTCTGACCGGGGTTCTCGATTCCCTGAAATCACGCTCTGCCAGTTGCGCAGACGTGCAAATCATCTGTATTGACGGCAATACGGTGGTCTACGCAACGAAGCTCGAACACGGCCAGCGCCACCACCGCCGCATCGCGGCTCTGATCAGGTACGGCATCATGGCTCGCAGCGGCGAGGAGCTTCGCGTTGTGGCTGCGGAGGAGTACGAACCGGAGCCGGCTACCTGAGCCCGCGTTTCTTCCGTCTGTGCTATAATCTGCGCCTGCCAAACCCGGAGCCATGCCGGGGACGGCGAGTCTAATCCCCTCATCGGAGGTAACCGTGGCACTGATCAGCCTCAGGCAGCTGCTGGAATGCGGCGTGCATTTCGGGCATCCGACCCGCAAGTGGAACCCGAAGATGTCGCCGTTCATCTACACCAAGCGGAACGGGATTCACATCCTGGATCTGCAGCAGACCACCAGGTTCATCGACGAGGCCCACGCCTACGTGCAGGAACTGGTCGGCAGCGGCAAGACGATCCTGTTCGTCGGCACCAAGAAACAGGCCCAGGACGCCATCCGTGAGGAGGCCACCAAGTGCGGGATGCCCTACATCTGCCAGCGCTGGCCCGGCGGACTGCTGACCAACCGCCAGACGATCTTCAAGCGCATCGAGCGCCTGCGCGAACTCAGGCGCCAGAAGGAAGAGGGCTACTTCGACGAGCTGACCAAGAAGGACCGCAAGTTCCTCGAGGACGAGCTGGAGAAGCTGGAGAAGATGCTGGGCGGAGTGGCGGACCTCGACGGACTGCCCGACGCGATGTTCGTGGTGGACGTCAAGAAGGAAGTCAACGCCGTCCACGAGGCCAAGAAGCTGGGCATCCCGATCATCGGCATCCTCGACACCAACTGCGATCCGGAGGACGTCGACTACAAGCTGCCGGGCAACGATGACGCGATCCGCAGCATCCGGCTGTTCTGCCAGATCATCGCCGACAGCGTGATGGAGGCCAAGTACGGCTACCTGCCGCCCGACAGCGTGTTCATCCGCGCCGCCGAGGAGCAGGCCCAGGAAGAGGCCGCCGCCGAGAAGCGGGCCAAGCCCGCCGCGGCAGCTGACGAGGACACCACCGAGGAAACCCCGGCGGCCGATACCGCGCCGGCAGTCGAGCCCGCCGCGACTCCTGAGTCCACGGCCGCCGCCACGCCGGCCGAGGCACCGGCAGCCGCGGAGCCCGCCGTCGAAGCGGTGGCGGCCGCGGAGCCTGTTGCTGCCGCGCCGCCGGTCGCAGCCCCCACGGTTGAGACCCCGGCGGCGACCCCGCCGGCGGAGGCCGTAGCGGAACCCGCAGCGGAGGCGCCTGCCGCCGAGCAGGCCGCGCCGGAGAAGCCGGCGGGCGAGGAGTAGTCAACGGACACCACGCACCGTACTGCGCGATGCAGGGGTGAAACACACAGGGATAGGACGGGAGAGTGACATGGCTGATGTAACGGCGAAGATGGTAATGGAGTTGCGCCAGCGCACCGGGCTGGGCATGATGGAGTGCAAGAAGGCGCTGATCGAGGCGGAGGGCGACGCCGACGCGGCGGTCGAGTTGCTGCGCAAGAAGGGGCTGGCCAAGGCGGAGAAGCGGGCCGACCGCGCCGCCAAGGAAGGGCTGATCCGCATCCACAAGGCCGACGATACCCACGGCGCGATGCTGGTGATCAACTGCGAGACCGACTTCGTCAGCCGCACCGACGATTTCCAGGCGCTGGCCACCGAGATGGCACAGTTCTTCGCGACGGCGGAGGTGCCACCGCAGTGCATCGGCGCGGCGGCCTCCCCCGAGCACATCGAGGGCGAGATCGCGGGCATGGCCTACAAGGACCACACCATCGGCGAGGAGATCACCGCCGCGATCGCCAAGATCGGCGAGAACATCCGCCTGGGCGGCGTTGTACTGGAACGCAGCGACGACGCCGGCGACTATCTGCAGGACTACCTGCACGGCAACCGCGTCGGCGTGCTGGTCTGCCTGACCACCGGCAAGCCGGAGACGCACTCAAGCGAGCGCTTCCAGGAGCTGGCCCGCGACATCGCGATGCAGGTGGCGGCCGGCATGCCGCGGGTGGCGGAGGCCGTGGACCGTGACGGGCTGGACCCCAAGGTCGTCGAGCACGAGAAGCAGATCCTGACCGAGCAGGCGGTGGCCGAAGGCAAGCCGCCCGAGATCGCCGAGAAGATGGTGATGGGCCGGATCAACAAGTTCTTCGGCGAGGTCTGCCTGATCGAGCAGCCTTACATCCGCGACGACAAGCAGAAGGTCAAGGACATCATCAAGGCGGCGGAAAAGGAGCTTGGCGACACGGTGAAGGTGGCACGCTTCCACCGTTTCCAGCTTGGGGAGTAGTCGCCGGCGGGTTTCGGCCTACTGGGCCGGATCCTCCTCGATCACGGCGTCCTGCATCATCAGCAGGCGCGGGAAGTCGCGCTCGAAGTCCATGAACAGGTAATACCAGCGCAGCACGTCGGCGGCTTCGTTCGGATCGCCTTCGCGGTGCAGGTCGGTGACCAGTTCGCGGACCACGTCGTCGGGCGAAGTGGCGGAGACGCGGGCCAGGAACTCATCGGTGAGGAAGATCGGACGCGTCGCGTACATCGCCTTGGCCAGCAGCTCCTCCGGCATCTTGGCGTCGAACTCGAACTCGTCCGCCAGGTTGTACTGGTAGGTTTTCATTCCTCCACCGAGGTTAGAGTATAGCCCAGCCTGACGGGTTGCGCCAAACCGGATATTAGACCGGCTGGCGCCGCGCTGGTTCCCGCCACCACTACCAAGACGCTGAAACTGCATCGAGGTTATACTCTGCCTATGAGGGGATGGCAGTTCTCTGATTTACTACTCGTACTTGTAGTGCTTGCAGTGGTTTCGTTGCTCACCACGGATCCTGCCACCGCCGCAACCGACTACGAACCCGTCGGCGACGAGCTGTTTGACCGCACTGCGCAGTGGGTGCTGAAGGAGCTCAAGCAGCAGGAAGCAGGCGATCTGGGGATGGCGTTGATGTGGCTGCTGAACCCGGGGCCCCATGAGAACATGTATCCACCAGCGGTCGACCTCACCGAGCTGCTTAGCTGGGAAAGCGAATTCGGCGACGACCCGCGCTACTGGCAGCTGTTGCTGCGTACCGGAAACATCGAGCCGGCGCTGGCCGGGATTCCGTACTCGGCCCCGACACCCATTATTGACCAACAGGCGTTCGTTGAGAAGCTAGAGCTGCTTTCAGCCGGAACGGACAGCTACTTCGTCCTGTCGTGGCGGGTCCTGGCTGGCAAGGACGAGGAACGTGCGCTGCAACTGGTAGAGAGCGCGATCAACCTCGATCCGGCCAATTCCTTTTTCTACTACCGCAAGGCCGACATCCTGCAGGGACTGGGCGAGCTTGACGGCGCCAGGGAAGCCGTCAGGCAAGGCAATGCTGCAAGGCGCAACTACGTGCCTGAGCCGTTTCCTCAGAATGTGCTTCGCCAGCATCGTGACGAATTCACAACGCATGACAGCCGGGTGGCAGCAGCAGTCCTCTGGTGCGACTCCCGCAGATCGGGCAACTACATCACCTGGAAGGAGAAGGCCAAGGAGGTCTGCGTTGCCTGCGCGCTGGGTATGCCCGTGGAACTTGCCGACGAGTATCTGCTGCGCTACAGACGCGCGGGCCAGATGCATGACCAGTGCATTGACGGGCAGGTGGTCGCGGCCACCTGCGCCACGATCCTGATTGACTACATCACGGAGTACTGCCTCATACTTGACCCGCAGCAGACTGCCGAGCGCGACGCGATCTCCCACGCGCTTGCCCAGGTGAGGGCAAACGCGATCGAGACTGCGTCATCGGAATACGGCACACCGCCATCATTCACTCTCTTCGGCGGTTCGCTGTTGCCCCTGGGCAAACCCGAACCTGAGCTGTGGGATGCTATCCTCCGGCAGCTGCAGTGCGCGGAGGACAACAAGCCGCTGTTCGACATTCTCGATCCGCCGCCATTCGCCATCTGGGCACGGGGTGAACTGGTGGGAATCGACACAGCTTCGGTCGATGGCGATGGGTCCGAGCGCGGGGACTCCAGCCGGGACTAGGCGCTCAGCCCGACAGCTGGGCCTCCAGCATCGTCCGAGCCAGATAATCGTAGACCGCCTCCCAGGCCTGGCGCACTTCGGGCGTGAAGGCCTCCCCCAGCACGCGCTCCAGCGTCCACAGCAGCGCGGTGCGGAAGGTCTGATAGTGCTCCGGCTTGCTGCCGTAGGCGCGGTGGCGGCGCCCCAGATCGCGCACGCTGGGCTCCAGGGTGTCCAGGTTGAACAGCATCTCGACGGCGCCGCCGAACATCGACATCAGAATCTCGCCCTGCAGCCGCGGATCGTCGGGGAACAGCTCCTTGATGCTCGGATCGAGCTCGAAGACGCGCTTGTAGAACAGCTCGCCCAGCTTGCCCGCCAGCGGCTCGACTTCCTCCCAGCTGCTCTGCACCAGCATGATCTGTTCAGCGTTCATGTCTGCCTCCGGATACCCTGGCCCCAATCATACTACGGCCGCCGGCGGGCCCCGCGCTCGCAACGGCTATACTCGTGTCCACGCATCTCAGGAGGCGCCGGGCTTGCTCGTACCGTGGGGCTCAGTGGTGAACGTGATCGCCGTCATCATCGGCAGCGGCGTCGGCCTGGCGCTGCACCGCGGGCTGCCCGACCGGCTGCGCGAGATCATCTTCCAGGGCATCGGACTGGTGACGTTCATCATCGGGATGCTCAACGCCCTGGCCGTCGCCCAGCCCGTGCCCGACGAGGGCGCCGTCGGCAGGCACCTGATGCAGGTGATCTTCAGCGTGCTGATCGGCGGGCTCATTGGCGAGTGGCTCAGGATCGAGGCGTGGCTGGAGCGGCTCGGTGACTGGCTGAAGTCACGGGTGCGCGGCAGCGGCGCGCGGTTCACCGAGGGGCTGGTAACGGCGTTTCTGATCTTCTGCATCGGGCCGATGACGGTGGTCGGGGCGCTCGACGAGGGCATCCGCGCCGATCACAACCTGCTCTACGCCAAGTCGATCCTGGACTGCTTCATGTCCGCGGCGCTGGCCAGCACCTTCGGCCTCGGCGTGCTGTTCTCGATCATCCCCCTGTTCATCTTCCAGTACGGCATCACCCTGCTCGGCGTCGGCGCGCAGTCGGTGTTCAACGAGGTTGTGATCAACCAGTTGACGGCGGTCGGCGGCGTGCTGATCCTCGGCCTCGGCATCAACCTGCTGGAACTGCGCAAGCTGCGGGTCGCCAACCTGCTGCCCGCACTGGTGATCGTGGTGATCCTGGCGCTCTGGCTGGGCTGATCAGCCGTCCAGGACCTCGCGCAACTTGCTGACCAGCGTCTTGAAAGCGAACGGCTTCTGCACGAACGCGCCCAGCCCGCCCCTATCGATCTCGGACAACGCCACCGCCTCGCTGTAGCCACTGACGGCGATCGTCTTGACCTCACGGTCGAGCTGGCGCAGGCAGCTGTAAAACTCCGCGCCGGACATCTGGGGCATGCTCATGTCGAACATCACCAGGTCGATCTCCGCGCGGTGCTGCCGGAACAGCTCCAGACCTTCGGCGCCACTCGAGGCATCGAAGACGGTGAAGCCCTGACGTTCCAGCATTCGCTGAGCGGTGCGCCGCACGATCTCTTCGTCATCGATGATCAGGACGGTCTCATCGCAGGGCACGGAGACAAACGGCTCGACCGCCAGCTGCTGAAGCGACTTGTCAGTGCGTGGCAGGTAGACGTGGAATCGCGAGCCCCGGCCGGGCTGACTGTGCGCGTGAATACAGCCGCCGTGGGCCACTACAATGCCCTTGGCCGCGGCGAGTCCCAGCCCGCGGCCCTGGAACTTGGTGCTGAAGAACGGCTCGAAGATCCGCGCCAGTGTGTTCAGGTCCATGCCGTGCCCGTTGTCGGCAACCTCGATGAACGCGTACTCGCCGGCGACGTGGCGCTGATGGGCGGAGCAGGTCCAGTCCCGCTCGCGCCTCGTATTGCCCGTAGCGACGGTGATTTGGCCGCCGCCGCGCATCGCCTCGGCGGCGTTGAGGATCAGATTGAGGAACACCTGGTGCAGTTGGCCGGGATCGGCTTCGACCGGCCACAGATCCTCGCACAGCTTCAGCACAACATCGACGCTGCCCGGGATGCTACCGCGCAGCATGCTGAGCGTGTCGTTGATCGCGTCGTTGACGTCGACGGGCTGCGGCTGGCGGCGGCCGCCCCGGGCGTAGGCCAGCAGCTTGCTGGTCAGGTCCACCATCCGCTCGGAGGAAGTCACGATCGCCGAGCAAAGGTCCTTGCCTTCGCTGTCGAAGACCTGCGAGTCCCTGAGCAGCGTCGCGGAGCCCAGCACGCCCATTAGGATGTTGTTGAAGTCGTGAGCGATGCCTCCGGCGAGCGTCAGCATGCTCTCTTCCTTCTGTTCGCGGATCAGCTGCTGGGTCAGACGTTTGTGCTCGGTGATGTCGTGCAGGATCGCGTTGATGCCGGACAGCTCGCCGTCGGCCGCGTACTCCATGTCGACGGTCCAGAGCACATCGACGATCTGGCCTCCGGTGCTGACGATCCGGCTCTCGTAGCTGGCGCTCGGCTGCCGCTGGTGGATCATCCGCGAGATGGCCAGCACGCTGCGCTGGCGCTCATCGGGATGCACGAAGTCCCAGATCGAGCGGCCGAGGCACTCCCGGGGATCGATCTCCAGCATCTGGGCCGCCGTCGGATTGACGTAGGTCAGGCATCCCTCGCCGTCGAGCTGGAGCACCAGGTCGATGGTGCCCTCCACGAAGCGCCGGTGACGCTCCTCGCTGCCGCGGAGCGCGGCCTCGGCCTGCTTGCGCTTGCTGATATCGCGCAGAATGGTGATCACGCGGACGACCTTGCCGTCCTCGACGACCGGGATCTTGCGCGACTCCGTGGCCACCGTGCGGCCGGCCAGTCGGCTGAGCTCCTCGGTCACCACAACCTGCCCGCTATCCATCACCCGGCGGTACTCCTCCCAGACCTGATCTGACAAATGGGCGTAGAGCTCCTTGATCGATTGCCCCTCGATCTCGCTGGCCAGGCCGAACATCCGATGCCACTGGGCCAGCGCGTTGTTGTGCAGCAGCACCCGGAAGTCGCGGTCGATGACGTGGATCGCGTCGCCCATCGAGTCCAGCGTGGTGCGATACTGCTGCTCGCTGTGCAGCAGAGCCTCCTCGGCCCGACGTCGTTTGGTGATGTCACGCTGCGTGCCCCAGGCGCGCACCACGTACCCGTCTTCAACGACGCCGACAACGTTATTGAGATAGACCTTGTCCGCGCCGTGCCGGTCACGCTCGTGGCTCTCGGCGTCGGTGATCCGGAAGCCGCTTTGCAGAATGCTCTGCAGATACTCCACGTTGGCGGGATCGGAGCGCACCATCAATTCCCCCAGCCGGGTGCCCACCAACTCGTCGGCGGAATCAAATCCGTACATGCGGGCCATTGCGTCATTGCACTCGGCGATGTACGCGTTCTCATAGACGTGGTCAAGCTGCTGGTCCAGCGGACCGCTAATGGGCAGCGGCACATCGAGTTCCACGCACCAGATCGCCTCGCTGCTCTGCTCCACGAACGCCCGGTAGCGCTCTTCGCTGGCGCGCATCTCCTCCAGCGTCCGTTTGCGCTCGATCGCCATGGCGATGCTGCCCGACACCAGCGTGAGCATCTGCTCGTCCTGTTCGGTGTAGGTCAGCGAGCTGTCGTAGCTCTGAACGGCCAGCACGCCGATCACGCCGCGCACCGTGCGCAGCGGTACGCCCAGCCAGCTCTGGGTAGCCGGACCGTGGGGCCGCCGCTCGTCAACGCCGTCCGGCCTGGGATCACCGGCATTCCACAGCAACGCCGAGCCCGCGGAGCGCACGTGATCGGTGAGTGAACCCGTCAGCTGTTGCGCCGCGAAGTTGGCGTCCTGTTCGTCCTCCGCGTAAGGGAATGAATACAGCCCGCTGCTCTCGTCATAGAGCGCCACGAACATGTTCCTGGTGTCCAGCAGGCGTCCCAGTTCTCCCCGCATGTTCTTGAGCAGCGCCTCCAGGTTCTCCGTGGCGCTGGTAGCCTCGGCGATCTGAAGCAGCACCTGCCGCACGACTTCGGTTCGCTTCCGCTGGGTGACGTCGTGCAGTGACACTACACGCACAGCGCGGCCATCCACCGACAGCGGTCGGGCCCGAATCTCGACGATGATCTCAGAACCGTCCTTGCACTGGCAGGCAGCTTCGTAAGGACTCCCGCTTGGATCATCCATGCGGGAACTCACCAGCTCCTGCGCCTCCTCCGCGACGAATTCCAGTGCCGGCCGGCCCAGGACTTCCTCGCGGGTGTAGCCGAACATCTCCTCTGCGCCGCGATTGACGTCCGCGATCCGCCCGTCCTCAAGGAACAAAATGCCGGTATGCGGTGCTTCGGCCAGAGTCCGGAACCGCTCCTCGCTGGCGAGCAGTTCTGCCTGGGATCTGGCGAGTTCCTCGTTGGCGGCGTTGAGCTCCTCGTTGGCGGCCCTAAGCTCCTCGTTGGCCGCATTGAGCCGCTCGTTCATCTGCTGCATCTGCCACTCGGCCTGTTTGCGCTCGGTGATGTCCTCGTAGCTGCCGAGGATGCCCACCACTTTGCCATCGGCATCGCGCAGCGGGATTTTGCTGGTGTCCAGCCAGGCGTGCTTGCCGTCCGCCTGCAGCTGCGGTTCGATGATGTGGTATTCGGGAGACCCGGCCTCCATCACGCGCCGGTCCCACTGGCGGAACATCTCGGCCTGGTCCGCTTCCCAGGGCAGGTCGTAGTCAGTCTTGCCGACGATCTCCGCCGGGCTGCGCACCCCCGCCGCGCGCGCGAAGTTGCGGTTGCAGCCCGTGTAAACCGAGTCGACGTCCTTCCAGAAGATGAACTGCGGCACGTTGTCGACCACGAGCCGCAGCATCTGCTGGGACTCCCTGAGCGCCCGTTCGGCCTGCTGGCGCTCGGTGATGTCAACCAGGGCGGCGAGCGTTGCCGGACGCCCCGCGAACTCGCGGAACTGGGCGTGCACCTCGACCCAGACCACCTCCCCCTCCGGCCGCAGCATGCGGATCACGTACTGCTGGGGCGCGTCGCCACCCGCCATCCGATCCTCGTGCACGGCGAGCACCCGCCGCTGATCGTCGGGATGGATGCGCACGGGAAGCGGCTGGCCGACCACATCGTCCACGGAGTCCAGTTTGAGCAGATCGACGTAGGCCGGGTTGGCAAACACGTACTTGCCGTCCTGGATCACGACCAGCGGCACCGGGCTGTCATTCATCAGCCGCCGGTAGCGTTCTTCACTGTTCCTGAGCGCCGCCTCCGCCCGCAGACGAGTGATGGCGCTGCCCGCCTGGCCGGCGATGTTTTCCAGCGCCGCCTGGACCTCCGCCGGCAGCTCGCTCGCGCCGCCGGTCTCGACCAGCAGACAGGCGATGACGCTGCCGGCATGAGTCACCGGCACGACGGCGACCAGGCCGGCGGCGTCAGACTCACCGCCGTCGCGGCCGCTGGCCTGCAGCTCGGCGGACCTAACGTACACCAGGTCGCCGCCGGCGACTCCCCGCGAGACCGCCGGATCGCTGTGAGCCACGGAGAGCGTCGGTGGATAGCCGCCCCCGCCGGTGAGCTGCGTGGCCAACTGCAGCGCTCCGTCAAGCTCGTTCGCCAGATACAGCGCGCCCGAGCCTGTCTCGACGGCCTCGGCCGCCGCTCTCAAGACTAACTCCACGGCATGGGGCAGTGTCAGGCCACCGCCGAGCGCCACGCCCAGTTCGCGCTGGATTCGCCTCAGCCGTTCAAGCCGTTTGGGCTGCGTGATGTCCACCAACGCAACCTGGATCGCAGGCTGGCCCTTGAACTCGCAGCGCTCCGCATGGAGTTCCACCCAGAGCAGCGCACCGTCCTGGCGCATGATGCGGATGTCGTAGGGCGAGGGCAGGTCCTCCCCGGCCAAACGGCGCCGGTGCCTGTCCGTGACCAGCGCGTGATCGTCCGGGTGAATGTGTTCAAGCATCGGTGCACCGATAGCCTGTTCAGCGTCTTCATAGCCCACCAGCTTGCTGAGTGCGCGGTTGGCATAGACCAGGAATCCTTCGCGGACGACGACCCACGGAACCGGGCTCTCATCCATCAGGCGCCGGTGGCGCTCCTCACTGGCGCGCAGTGCTTCCTCGGCTCTGACGCGCGCGATCGCGCCTCCCACAATCTGGCCCACCGCCTGCAAACCGATCCGCGCGCTGCGCAGCACCTCCCGCGCCTCGGCGGAGAACAGGCACGCGCAGCCGATGGCCCGGTCGTCATGCACGATCGGTATGACCGCCAGGGCGCGGGCTTCGGCGCGGCCGGGCGCGTACCCTAGCGTGGCGGCCAACGATTCGGTGTCCGAGTACAGCGGCTTGCCGCTGGCCGCCAGGCGCGCGAAGTCGGAGTCGGTGTCAAAGGATGACTTCAGGCCCTCGGGAACCGCCGCCGTGCCCCGGCGGCAGCATTCCACCAACGCTCCCGTCGCGTCGTCCAACAGGAAGAACCGGCCGGCGTCCAGCTCGCCGATTCGCAGCGCGGCATCCAGGCAGCAGGCCAGGGCGTCATCCAGATTGCGGGCGCTGCTCAGCGCCATGCCCATATCGCGCTGTGCCTTCGTCTTCTGCTCGGCCAGCACGCGCTCGGTCGTCTCGATCGTCGTCAGCATCAGCGCCGGTCGGCCGCCGAGCATCACGTTGCGCAGGTAGGATTCAGCCCAGCGCTCCTCTCCATGCTTGCCAGCCATCCGATAGCTGAGCCGCTCGACGGCGTCGGACTCGCCTTGAGAGATGATGGCGACCGCCTCCGCCAGGATGGCGGTATCGTCCGGATGCGTGCTGCGGAGCAGTTCATCGGCGGACATCGCGAGCAACTCCTCCAGCTCGAAGCCATACAGCTCCGCCATCGCCTGGTTGGCGTACTTCACCTGCGATTCCTGGATTATGGCGACGCCCATCATCGACTGCTCGGCGAGCATCCGGAACTTCTGCTCGCTTTCGCGCATCGACTGCTCGGCCTCGAACCGCTCGCTGATGTCGCGGGATATCCCGCAGGTGCCCACCGCCTCACCATCGCTGCCGTAGAGGGGCACCTTGGTGGTCGACAGCCAGCGCCATTGCCCATCCGCCCGGCGCACGTGCTCCAGTTTGTCGGCGATCACCATGCCGGACTCAATGATCCGCTGCTCGTCAGCCAGCGCCGAGGCCGCGTGTTCTGCTGTGAAATACTCCTGATCGCTGTGCCCGACCGCATCCTCCGCACTGGCCAGTCCCAGCACGCGCGCCTGCGCCTGGTTGACGCGGATGAACCGCGAATCGCGGTCCTTGAAGTAGACGGTGTCCGGCACGGTGTCCATCAGCGTGTTGAGCAGATGGCGCTCCCTCGCCAGCGTTTCCTGTGCCTGACTGACCTCCGTCACATCCTGCAGGTAGCCCTCCAGCATCAGCAGCTCATCGTTGGCGAAGATGCCCCGGCCCTGCTCGTCGATCCACCGCCACTCACCGGAGCGGTGCTTGATGCGGTAGACCAGGTGGAATCGCCGACGCTCGGCCAGCGCCTGGTCCACCTCACGGTAGACCATCTCGGCGTCTTCCGGGTGATACAGCTCCACGAAACTGACGCGATCCGCCAGGAAGTCCTCCTTGGAGTAGCCGGTCAGTTGCTCGACCTCGTCGTTGAGGTAGAGCATCGTGTAGCGCTCGTCATTCCTGCACAGGTAGATTGCTCCGGGCACGTTCTCGGCCAGCAGTCTGAAGCGATCCTCACTCAGCTGTTGCTGGCGACACCTGAGTCCCAGCCCGATCAGGCTCGCGCACAGCTCAGCGAGATGCTGCAGGCTGGCGCGCAGTTCATCCGCGGTGACAATGCCAACCGTATCGATGGCCTCAAGATAGGCGTCGACGTCCAGGCCGGCATCACTGGCCTGCGCGGCGAAACGCTGCCGACTGGGGGGCGCGGCGAGCACCTGGCCGCAGAACAGCCTTCCCAGGGGGTGTCCGTTGATCGCAATGGTGACCGCTCCCTCCAGCAGCCCATTCGCGCACTCGACCGTCACCGGTCCATTGCCTTCGTCCAGCTGCGCCCGCAGCTGCCGCCTGCTCTCCTCGCACCGCTCGCAAAGCGCCGGGTTCGCGCGGTGGAACCCCTCACAGGCCCTGCAGAACCCGGTGCTGACCAGCAGGGCCCCATCATCCTCGTCCACCAGCTCAACGGCAACACCTCTGGCCCGGGCAAAGCTGCCGCAGAGCTGTTCAAGGTGCGTCAGATCCGCGACGTCGGCCAGGCTGTAGTGTCCACTGCCGGCAAGCCAGGTGGCGTGCGAACTGGCTGAGTCCGCCGCGCCTTGTGGTGGTCGGCTCATGCTACACCCCTGCGATCAGTCTCCCGCTGAATGCCCCTGCGTCCGTAGATCGCCACAGCCCACCACGGCTGCGTCCCCTTGCGCTAATGACCTACGGCTTCTCCGCACCAGATTCGTGCGGAATTTCAACGATTTATGTTAGCGCAAGTGCGCCGCGAGACCCAGTGGACGCAGGTTAAGTTCTGGATACATCTCGCGGCGGCGCAGCTGCCCGTCAGACACCCAGCCGGGCTATAATGCGCGGGTGGAAACACCGCGGCAGCCAACCGCAGAGCAACTGGAGACGCTCCGCAAGCTGCTCGGACGCAGGCGGTTCGAGCACTCGCAGAGCGTCGCCGAGACCGCGCGCGCGCTGGCGGCGCGCTTCGCCCCCGAGCTGTCCGCGCGCGCCGAGCTGGCGGGCCTGCTGCACGACAACGCCAAGGCGCTGAACGACGCCGAGTTAATCGCCGCGGCGGAGCGTCACGATATTGACATTACGCCGGGTGAGCGCATCATGCCCGGCCTGCTCCACGGCAAGGTCGGGGCGGCAATGCTGGACGCGCGCTTCGGCGTCGCCGACCAGGACGTGGCGCAGGCGGTGGCTGATCACGTCACCGGGCGCGTCGGGATGGGGCTGCTCAGTCTGATTCTGTTCGTGGCCGACCAGATCGCCGCGGACCGTCGGTTCGAAGGAGTCGTAGAGCTTCGCGAACTGGCAAAGGAGGATCTGGTCAGGGCCGCACAGGTCGTGGCGGGCAACAAGTTGAGATGGGCCATTCACAAGGAGAGACACGTCGAGCCACAGACGGTGGCTGTCTACAACGATCTGCTGGCGCGGGTGGCGGCTGATGAAGACTGAGGCAAGATCCCGGCCGCCCCGCCGGGCGGTGCGCGGGCAGATCAGGAGCAGCCGCACCCCGCGGAGCGGGCGGCCACGGGCGTCGCTTCCCTGGTATTTGCGCAAGCGGATCGTCTTCCCGTGCGTGTTTCTGGCCAGCGCGCTGGCGGTCGCGGCCTTCTGCTGGTGGCACATTCCGGTCACCAATACGCTGACCGGCGAGATCGAGAACTACGGCACGCGGGCAACCCGCGCCCTGCACGGCATCGTCAACCCCAAGCAGTCGCTCGACGTAGCGTTCTCCGGACGCCGGCAGGTCTCGGTGCTGCTGGTCGGGCTGGACCACATCCCGCCGACGCCGGGCGACCCCGGGATTATCCGGCGCTGTGACAGCGTGATGGTCACCACCACCAGCTTCGACACCAAGCAGATCCGGGTGGTCAGTATCCCCCGGGACGGCTGGGTCCAGCATTGGCAGGACGGCCGCAACTTCGGCTACGAGCGGCTGGGCAACACTTACAGCCTCGGCCAGGAGCGCGATCTCAGCGATCCGCTGGCGGGCCTGAACCGCACCCACGAGTCGGTCTCCCGCCTGCTGGGGATGCCGATCGACTTCTACGTCATCATCGAGTTCGAGGGGCTGGTGGAGCTGGTCGACGCCCTGGGCGGCCTGGAAGTCGACGTTGAGATGGACATGGACCGCGACGATAACGCCGGCAACCTGCACATCCATCTCAAGCAGGGGTTGCAGCATCTGAGCGGCGAGCAGGTGATGCAGTACGCCCGCTACCGCGATCCGAAGCTGGCCGACCTGGGCCGGATGCCGCGGCAGCAGAAAGTGGTCCGGCTGCTGCTCCAGGAGATCATGCAGGCCCGGCACCTGACGCGCCTGCCGGAACTGGCCGGCATCCTCTACTCCGCGGTCACCACCAACCTGACGCCGGACCAGCTGCTGGCGCTGGCCCAGCATATCGACGAATACTCGCCGGACTGCATCCAGACTACGACGATGGCCAGCTTCTACGACATGGATCCGACGATGCCCGAGATCCAGTGCCCCGGCGTGCCCGAGGGCGAGAAAGTCGGGGCGCAGTGCATCTATCCGCGGGACGCGCGCCACGCCCGTGACTTCCTGCAGGACCTCTCCGTGCCCGCTCCCGAGCCCGAGGAACCGGAGCCGCCGGCCGGCGATGAGCCAGCCCCGGGGACAGCCTAGCCTCCGCGCACGCTAGAATCGGCCTATGCCGCTGGGCACGGTCGTGCAATACAGCCGCGAGTACTGCTGGGTCGCTTTGGACGAGGACGGCCGCGAAGTGCTGGCCACGCCCCGCGGGCGCGTGGAACTGGCGGAGGCTGAGCGGGCGCGAATCGCCGAGGAGGACGCGGAGTACGAGCGCATCGTCGCCCGGCAGGTGGCGGTCGGCGACCGCGTGGCTGTCAGCGAGCCACAGCCCGATCACTTCGTCGTCGACGAGATCCTCGAACGCGAGACGTGGCTGCTGAGGAAGGGTTCCCAGCGCTACCAGCGCAAGCCGCAGTGCGTCGTCGCCAATGCCGACCGGCTGGCCGTCGTGATGGCGCCCAATCCGGTGATCCGGCCGAACGTGATCGACCGCTACTTCCTGGCCGCGATCCAGGGCGGGCTTCAGCCCCTGGTGGTGGTCAACAAGATCGATCTCGATCCGACGCTCACCGACGATCTGACGCTGCGCAACTACCGCGAACTCGGCTACCGGGTGTTCTTCACCCAGGCCACCTCCGGCGACGGGCTGACCGAACTGGGAGAGCACATCGCGGGATCATTCACGGCGTTCTGCGGCCACAGCGGGGTGGGCAAAAGCACCATCCTGAGCGCGCTGGCGGGTGTCACCATCAGGACCGCCGAGGTCAAGCCCAAGTCGCTCAAGGGCCGGCAGACCACCACCTCCGCCAGGCTGTACAAGCTACCGGAGGGGGGCTGCGTCGTCGACACGCCCGGCATCCGCGAATTCGGTCTGATCCACATGACGTGGCTGGACGTCCACGACTACTTCGCCGGCATCGCGGACTACTCCCAGCGCTGCGCGTTCCGCGACTGCACGCACACGGTCGAGCCCGACTGCGCCGTGCGCGCCGCGGTTGCGGACGGCAAGCTGAGCGGCGAGCGGCTGCGCAGCTACATCAAGCTGCGCGAGGAGGCCGAACGCTTCCGCCGCTGGGAATAGCCGCGCCCGCCGCCCGCGTTTGTGATTGCCGCTCCCGGCAGCGATGTACACTAGTGGAGATGTCGCGCGATCGCGGAAGGATCAGCCTGCGTGCCGACCCGCGCCGGCATTGGCGCCGGTGGCTGGTGCTGTTCCTGATCGTGGCGCTGCTGATCGGCGGAGCCAAGACCTGCACCGCGCTCACCGGCCGGCCCAATCCGCTGGACATCGCCCTGACCACCGTCACAACGCCGGTCGTGGCGGTGATCAAGAACATCGGGGAGGGTATCGCCAGCCTGCGACACATCTTCCGCATCCCCGCCCTGCTGAGGGAAAACGCGGATCTGTCCGCCGAGAACGAGCTGCTGGAGCGCCGCACCGCCGAGTTGCAGTTCAGCCAGGCCGACACCGAGCGTCTGCACGCCCTGCTGGCGCTGGACCCACCGCCGGGCTTCAACTCGGTGCCCGCCCGCGTAATTGCACGACCCTACGACCTGTGGCTGGAATCGGCGCTGATCAGCGTCGGGACGTCACGCGGCGTACGCCCTGGCAATCTGGTGGCCAACGATTCCGGCGTCGTCGGCATTGTGGAACAGGCCCAGGCGCACTACAGCCGCGTGACGCTGATCAGCTCACCCGAGTTCCGGCTCGGCGCGCTGACGATGGACAACGGCGTCGAAGGGGTGATCGCCGGCGTCGATGCCCGCTACCTCAAGCTGGACCTGGTGCCGGCGGGCTCGCAAGTGGACGTGGGAGAGAAGGTGTTTACGCTGGGCAATGAGGCCCAGCCGGACGGCGACGGCAACCGGCCGCGCGGGGCCTACATTGGCATGATCATCCGGCGGGAAGAGGACCGCAGCGGTTTCCTGCGCATCACGGTGGAACCCGCCGCCAACGCCAGCCGGCTGGGCAACGTGGTGGTGTACACGCGATGAGACGGACCGAGCCATTCAGGCTGGCCGCGCTGGGCCTGCTGCTGGTGTTCCTGCAGCTGTCCTGGTACCTGGCGTTTCCCGAGTTGCGCGCGGCCGTCGATCTCTACCCGCTGTTCCTGCTGCTGGCCACCGCCTCGACCGGTACGCTGCTCGGCGGCACGCTGGCGCTGGCCGGCGGCGTGCTGATGGACCTCTACGGCGGCGCCTTCCTGGCCTTTCACTGCCTGTACTACCTGCTGCCGGTGCTGATCGGCTCCCAGCTCAGAGCGCACATGCTGACGGAATTCCGCCTGCTGGGCGCGATCGCCGCAGTGCTGCTGATCGTCGGCAAGATCGTGGCCCAGCTGCTGGTGCTGCTCATCAGTGGACGGCTGGACTCCGTGGCCTACCTCTTCCATCTCGACTACTGGCCGCTGGTGGTGATCGCGCTGGCGGTTTACTGCGCCTGGCCGTGGCTGGTGCGCCAGTTCCCACTGCCGACCAAGGTGCGAAGCGATGGGCACTAAGTTCGGGCCCTCCGCCGACATCGACTGGCCGGTGATGCGCTGGTATCTGGCGCTCATCGCCGTGGCGTTCATCGCGCTGATCGCGCGGCTGCTGTGGCTGCAGGTACTGGGCGGCAGCGAGCACCGCCTGGCCAGCCTGGGCAACATCATCCGCGGCACGGAGATTCCCGGGCCGCGCGGCGACATCTACGACCGCGCCGGCAAGCCGCTGGCCAAGAGCGTCAACGTCTACGGCTTGCTCTACGTCCCGCCGCGCGATATCGAGGACTACCTGCCCGACGCGGAGCAGCGGGCCCGGCTGGAGGAATCGGGGGGGGAGCACCGCTACCTATCCACGGAGACCGGCGAGCGCCTGGCGGAGATTGAGCAGCTGGCGGAGTACCTGGGCACAGCTTACGAGCAGCTGATGCTGAGGGTCGAGAGCGAGCGCCGGCGGTCCTACGGCTTTCAGCCGCTGCTGCTGGTGGACGAACTGGACCAGCAGCAGGTGATCGAGCTTGAGGAGCGCCAGGCCGACTACCCCGGCGTGCTGATCGAGCGCTTCGCCTTCAAGCGCAGCTACCCGCTGGGCGAACTGGCGGCGCACCTGGTGGGCTACGTCGGGCAGCTCAGCGACTCGGACCCGGAGTCGATCCAGGCGCTCGGCTACGGCCCGCGCGAGCAGGTGGGCAAGGAGGGCATCGAGCGCACTTACGAGCAGCTGGTGCACGGCATCGCCGGCCAGCGCGACATCGAACTGCGGGGCGGGCGCAACGCGGCGGACGACGGCGAGGACGATCCGCGGGTGATCGAGGGCATCGCCAACGAGGTGCCGCCGCGCAAGGGCACCGCGATCTACCTGACAGTCCACAAGGAGACGCAGGCCCGGGCCAGCGCGCTGCTGGCCGGGCGGCCGGGCGCCATCGTCGTTTCCTGTCTGGCGGACGGCCACGAAGGCGAGATCCTGGCGCTGGCCTCCAGCCCGGCCTACGATCCCAATCGTTTCGCCGAGGAGGGCTATTACACGTCGCTGCTGGAGAGGCCCGACGGCTCTGTCAACGAGGCACGGCCGCTGCTCAATCGCGCCTACCGCAACGCCTTCCCGCCGGGCTCGACGTTCAAGCTGGTCACCGCCGCCGCAGCGATCCAGGAAGGTGTCGCCAGCCCCGGCTCGGGCTACACCTGCCGCGGCTACATCGAGGTCGGGCGCAACAAGCGGCGCTATCACTGCCACAACCGCAACGGGCACGGCAACCTGACCTTCATCGAGGGTATCAGCGAGTCCTGCGACGTGGTGTTCTACCGGCTGGGCCAGGCCCTGGGCAGCGGCGCGCCCGAGACGCTCAAGCGCTACGGCGGCTACTTCGGCTACGGCGAGCCGGTGGGCATCGACCTGCCCGGTGAGGCCCGCGGCCTGCTGCCGGACAAGGACTGGAAGCGCCAGAACTACGCCTGGGCCAACGAGGTGGATCGCCTCTGGTACGACGGCGACACCCTGAACTACGTCATCGGCCAGGGCTTCGTCACCGCCACGCCGCTGCAAGTGCTGTGGTCGGCCACCCTGGTGGCGACGGACGGCTGGTGGTACCCGCCGCGGCTGCTGAAGGGCAAGGTGGTCGCCGGCCGCGTGGAGAACGTCGATCGCCGGGGCCTGACGCTGCGGACCGCCGCGGACGGGTCCAGAATCCTGCCGGCCGATGAGCAGCCCGTCAGGCGGCCGATCAGCGACGCCGCGCTCAGCGCACTCCGGCGCGGGATGCGGCTGGCGGTCATCGACGGCACCTGTGAGCGGCTGGACCTTGACGGGATGTACGTCTGCGCCAAGACCGGCACCGCCGAGACGGGCATCGAGGACGAGGACGACCACGCCTGGGTCTGCGGCTACTACCCCTATCAGGACCCGCAGTACGCCTTCGTCGTCTTCTTCCAGAACGGCGGCAGCGCGGGCGAGACGGCGGTGCCGGCGGCGGCGGAACTGCTGAGGTTCATACGCGACAACCCGCCGCTGGCCGCAGCGGAGGACGACGGGGCCTAGTTGTCGCGCCCCCCGATCCAGTCCGCGATCTCCAGCAGCAGCGCGTGCTCGCCCAGCGGCAGTTCCGCGATCTCGCCAGCGATCGCCGCCAACATCTGCGTAAGCTCGCTGCGCGTCTGGTCGACGCCCACCAGCGCCGGCCAGGTGCATTTGCCATGCGCCGCGTCACCGCCGACAACCTTGCCCAGCGCATCAGGTGTGCTCTCGACGTCCAGCAGGTCGTCCCGCAGCTGGAAGGCCAGGCCCAGGCGCTCGCCCAGCTCGCCGAGCCGCCCGGCCAGGTCCCGGTCCGCGCCGCCCAGCAGCGCCCCGGTCTCGCAGCAGGCGCCCAGCAGCGCGCCGCTCTTGAGCAGGTGCATCCGCCGCAGCTCATCGAGCCCGAGCGACCGGCCCTCGGCCTGAAGGTCCAGCTGCTCGCCCTCGATCATGCGCTGAACCGCGCGGGCGGTGACCTCGATGATCCTGAGCCGCAGGCCGGGCTCCAGTTCGGCCGACTCCCGCGTCAGTGTTTCCATCGCCATCCCCAGCAGGCCAGCCCCGGCCAGCAGCGCCAGCGGCTCGCCGTGGGCGACGTGGACCGCCGGAACCCCGCGCCGCAGCTGTGCGTCGTCCAGCGCCGGCAGGTCGTCGTGAATCAGCGAGAACACGTGGACCAGTTCGAACGCCGCGGCCAGCGGCACCCAGCGGTCGGGATCCCGTCCGTCGACGGAGTGGCTGCCGGCCAGCACCAGCAGGGGCCGAAGCAGCTTGCCGCCGCCCAGCAGGTGAAGCATCGCCGCGCGCAGCGGCTCCACCGTCACGCCCTTAATATGGGTGGCCAGGGCCTCGCGGATGAGCGGGGTGTATCGCGCCTGGAACGCCGCCAGCTCCACCGCCCCAGTATAGCGCCGCTGCCCTGCGCACGGGGACTGCCGGCAACACCAGCGCCGTGCCGCCCAGCTCCGTCGTCAGTACACCACTCTGCTGCAAATGCACATGATTCTGTTGTAGTTGACAATTAATCTAACACATGCGCGCGGAATTAGCGTCATGCGTACTAATACTGTACTTGTCTTGTGTTCAAAAGCGAGGATAGTGTACTTGTAGTGGTGGACGGCTGCGGGGATGGGCCGGTCGGGGCGAGCGGGCGTGGCCCATCAGGGATGAGGGAGACGCAAGCTCCCAGACCGGGGTGTAACTCATTCGGAAGGAAAGGCATGTTCATCAGGGGCAAGGCTTCATTCGTTTCAGCACTGGCCATCATACTGGCGGTGCTGTGCATCATCGGCGGGGGAGCAGTGGTCAACTGCGCGCTCGGCGGCGGGGTGGCCTGGGCGCAGCTGGGTGAGTGGCTGGACGGCGGGAGCTATCTATATCCCGCCGATCTCAGCGGGGCGGAGAACATCATTACCGGCGCGACCACCGAGGCCAGCGCCGACATCAGGCTGAACGCCGACGGTTCGGCGATCTTCAACGAGCAGGGCAACGACTCGGATTTCCGGATCGAGGGTGACGGAGACTCCAATCTGCTGTTTGTGGATGCCGGCAATGACCGCGTCTATATCGGCAACAACGGGGGATACACCAAGCTGTACGTCTACGAGGGCGGCACACCGGCGCTCCCGGCGACGACCTGCCAGTTCATGATGCAGAACAGCGGATCCACCAACGCCCCCGCGGGCATCGAAATCGTCTCGGGCAGCCAGAGTACATCCCACATCTTGATGGGCGACGAGGCCGCTCCCGGCGCCAGCATGATCATGCACGACAACAACACCGACGATCTGACGGTGACCGCGACCGGCGGCATTGAACTGGATGGCGATGACGTGATTCTGGGCGGCGACAACGTTTATGTCGACGGCGGTCTGAAGGTTAACTACGCTCGGGTTGCCGATGCGGACTACTCAGTAGGTGCCACGGTGCATTTCGTCACCTACTCCAGCTTGACGGCTAACCGTACTGTCACGCTGCCAACCACGGTAGCTGCTGACGCTGGCAGGATTATCCTCATCGGAGTCGAGGCTAGAACAGGTGGAACACTGACTATCGCCGCGCAGCCCGGTGGTTCCGTGGCTGGAAACAGCACAATCAGCTCAGCTGACCATCGGCACGTGGTCTGCACTGGCGCCGACACCTGGGCGGCCAATTAGCCTGGTGGCTGCCGCTTGTTGCAGGACTGACATCATCAAGCCCCCGGCTTCTAGGCCGGGGGCTAATCTGTCTAGCGGGAGCGGCGGTCCAGCGAACTAGCGATATTCCGCGTACTTCAGAAGCAGCCGTTTGCCTGGATCGCCATCCTCGAGACTCGAACGATAGGCTACGGCGAGCTTACCATTGACTGCTGTCAGCCTGAGCGGGGCGTGGACCACTTCGTCCTCTCCTGCGGCGGGATCGACTGCCACAGGTAAGCCCCAACTCCGCCCTAGGCTGTCGTTGGCCGCCCGAAAGTAGAGCTTATCGGTGGTCAAGTCGCAGTACACAACCGCCGGCCGCCCGTCGAAGACCGTCATCGACGGGAAGAAGTGGCCGAAGTCGTGCAGAATTACCGGCTCGCCCCAGGCGGTGCCTTGCGGATTGAGAGCGCGCCTGTATTCGATTGTCGAAAAGACCGCGCTGTTGTAGACAATCGCGGGATGACCTGCCGCTTCAATGAGCGATGCATTGCCCCCACCATTTCCAACTTCCGCTACCACCGTCGGGATGCCCCAAGCAGTCCCGCCTGTGTTTTCCGCCCCGAAGTAGATCAGCCGATCATCGCTTGAGCGTGCGGCGACGATGGCTGGCTTCCCGCCGATAGGCTGCAGCCACAGTTTGTCACCGTCTATGTGGAAATGCCCAAAGCTGAATGCCTCTTCCCATGAGCTTCCGGTGGCGTCCGCCGAGACGTGAAAGGCAGAGCGGTCGGCGATCGCGGGTTTGCCCTGAATCTCCAGCAATTGCGCGGTTCGACGGGGATTCCCGGTGAAGGCCTGGGCCTCAGGCCAAGAACCGCCACTCTGGTCGAGGGCGCGGCAGTAGTAGTCCCGGTTGGCCACGGCGGGATACCCGTCGATTATCTCGAAACCCGGTACAGTCATGAAACTGCCACCACCTAGCGCCGTGCCGAGCATCACCGCCTCACCCCATTCGTCGGCTTGCGCTGTGAGGGCTCGGGTGTAGGCAAGCTCCTCTTGAGCCTCTTCCGTGATGTGTGAGAAGATCACTGCTGGCGATCCGCTAACCTCCAGCAACCCCGCGTATTCAGCCGGAGGTGTGTCGAGATACTCATCTTGCCGGATAGTTGTTACCCGCCACATTGAGTCCTCGGTGACCACAATTGCGCGGCGGGCAGTGTCGCTGAGGCCGTCGTCGTCAGTGACGCGCACCGTGGCGTCGTAGGTGCCCGGCGCCCAGTAGTAGAAGTCCGCCGTCGGCTCCGCCCCGCCGTCATACTCAAACTCGCCGTCGTCATCGAAGTCCCACTCGTAGCGCACGATCAGCCCGTCGTCGTCCACGCTGG